>NZ_JPFW01000011.1 GCF_000722705.1 Streptococcus mitis | reverse complement strand
AAACGCGATCTAACTCTTCTTGGTGCTCTTTAGTTTGTTTGTTTCTATAATCTCTTAGCGTTTCATGAAAGAGATAATAATCGTCTAGCCAGAGACCTCCCTCGCTTATACGATGACTAATCTCGCCCACTTCTTCATAGGGTTCTTTATCATATCTACGCTTCTGACTTTCTTGTTTACGGAGATAGTCTAGAATTCGATTTCGAAACTTGGTTTTGAAATATTTACGTAAGCGTGGAATATCTTCTATTAATCCTTCTTCTTTACTAATCAATTCATGTAGACATATCATTCCCTCTTGATCCCAATCCGATAGCTCCCACAAATGAAGGTAATATTCATTTCTACACTTATACACAATTCCCTGGACTTCTTCATACAATTCTTTAAGCATAATCTTCCCCTTTCTGTGTACAGTCTAACAGATTCAGAAACACTTTTGGCACATTTCATCCATTCTGCACCCTTTAGCTCCTCAACTGCACAAAAAAGAGAGGGCTTGCCTCTCTTTGGGTTATTTCTCATCATTCATTTTTGACTTTACTTCATCATAGGATAATGCATGAGATTCCTCCTCGACTGTTTCAGGCATCTTTCCTGTTTCGTAAAGAGATTTAATTTGTGTACTATCCAATGTTTCGTATTTCAATAATGATTCTGCAATCAACTTGTGAGTTTCACGATTTGACTGAATAATTTCAGCGGCTTTATTTCGTGCCTCATTCAATAATGAACGAACCTCTTCGTCAATTTCATAAGCTGTTTGTTCTGAAATTGATTTTTGAGGGCTTTGTGCACCAAACATAGCATGATTTCCTTCATATTGTACTGGGCCAAGTTTTTCACTCATACCGTACTCTGTAACCATTGCACGCGCCATTTGAGTCGCTTGTTCAAAGTCGTTTGAAGCTCCTGTAGTCTGGACATTAAAGATAATTTCTTCAGCTACACGTCCCCCCATCAAGCCAGCCAATTGCTCTTTCATATCTTCTTTAGATAGAAGCATTTGATCCTCTTTAGGAAGTGCAATCATATAACCACCTGCACGACCACGTGGTACAATTGTGACCTTATGGACAACACGGGCATTCGACAAGACTAGACCAACAATAGTATGACCTGCCTCATGGTAGGCAACCAATTCACGTTCTTTTTGTGAAACTGTCTTATCTTTCTTAGAAGGTCCAGCAATAACTCTATCTTCTGCTTCATCAATATCTGAGGCATCAATGATTGATTTATTGCGACGAGCAGCAACTAGAGCCGCTTCATTCAATACATTCTCTAAATCAGCACCAACAAAACCTGGAGTTTGTTGAGCAACTAATTTCAAATCAACATCTTCTGCTAAAGGCTTATTCTTAGCATGAACTTTCAAGATTGCTTCGCGACCCTTAACATCAGGGCGGCCAACCAATACTTTTCTATCAAAACGTCCTGGACGCAGAAGGGCAGGGTCTAGTACATCTGAACGGTTCGTTGCAGCAATGACAATAATTCCTTCATTTCCCTCAAAACCATCCATCTCAATCAAGAGTTGGTTCAAGGTTTGTTCACGTTCGTCATTACCTCCGCCAAGACCGACTCCACGTTGACGTCCAACAGCATCAATTTCATCGATAAAGATGATAGCTGGTGCTGCTTTTTTGGCATCCTCAAAAAGAGAACGAACACGACTAGCTCCAACTCCGACAAACATTTCTACAAAGTCAGAACCTGAGATACTAAAGAATGGAACACCTGCTTCTCCGGCTACTGCCTTAGCAAGCAAAGTTTTACCTGTTCCTGGAGGTCCCTCCAAAAGAACACCTGCTGGAATACGGGCTCCAAGTTTTGTAAATCGTTTTGGATCTTTTAAGAATTCAACAACTTCAACTAGTTCTTGTTTTTCTTCCTCAGCTCCAGCAACATCTGAAAATCTTACTTTAATATCTTCTTTATTTGCGGCTTTAGCCTTACTACGTCCAAAACTCATTGGGTTACGGCTATTATTTCCTCCCATATTTCCCATCATAGAGAATAGGAAGAAGAAAAGAATACCGAATGGCACAATGGATACAAGAATATTAATCCACATACCACTTGAACTTTCATGCTTAACAGTTACTTCCGCTTTATGGTCAGAAGCAAGTTTTTGCAATTCGGATACTGTAGTATCTGAAGGAAGAATAATACTTGAAAATTTCTCTACTGTTGTGGCAGAAGGAGAAAAGAACTGGATACCTGTTTCTTCTTTACTTGTTTTAGGATTTTTATAAACACCTGAAACTTCGATAACACTGCCATTTGGTTGGTAAGTTAATTTTTTTACATTGTCATCAGTAATTTCTTTTACCAATTCTGTATAATTAATTTGCTCACTTTTCCCTGCAACACTACCTGTACTAAAATACTGATAACCTGTAACTAGGAGAAAAATAAGTAATAACCATAGAAAAGGATTTTTAATTAAACCATTATTTTGTTTTTTCATTAAAAATTGTTCTTTCTAATTTGAATACACTTCTTCTTTCAATACTCCAACATAAGGAAGGTTACGATAATTTTCTTTGTAATCTAAACCATAACCTACTACAAACTCATTTGGAATAGTAAAGCAGGTATAGTCTGCCTCAATTTCTACAATACGTCCCTCTGGTTTATCCAACAAGGTGGCAATTTTAACAGAAGCAGCTTCTCTTTCAATAAACATATCTCGCAAATTCTTCAAAGTTTGGCCTGTATCAATAATATCTTCTACAAATAGAATATGTCTTCCTTTAATGTCTTGAGTCACATCTTGTTTAATATTAATGACACCGCTACTTGCTGTTCCACCATGATAGCTAGAAACCATCATGAAGTCCATTTCAATATGTGTGTCGATATGTTTAATCAATTCAGCCATAAAAGGAATAGATCCTTTTAAAATCCCAACTAAAATTAGATTTTTTCCTGCATAGTCTTTAGTGAGTTGAGCACCTAATTTTTTAGCAGCTTCTGTAATTTCATCGTGTGAAACGAGGATTTTTTTGATATCGTTTTCTAACATTTTTTTACCTATCTATTTTTTCTATATAAAGTACAGTGTTCATTATATCATTTTTCGTGTTTTTACTCAAATTACTGGTCGCAATTCCCAAAATTGAGACAATTTCACCAAATTGCTCAATAATCAGAGCAGATTTTCTCTTTTCCATAGGGATTTTCAAATCAATAAATAGACGTCTGAGTTTTTTTCTATGCCCATTTTGAATCAAAACATCTCCTGTTTTTCGATGACGAATGTATATAGATGTTTCGCGTGAAACAGGTATTTGTTGAATTGATTCACCTTCTAATGGAATTCCAAAGGAAAATGTGTATCCTTGATAAGCTACCTGATTTTGATAGTGTAACACAAGTTCATCTTCCTTTTCATCAGCCTGCGGACCGATTTTACAAATCTGAAACTGTTGGTACTCTTTTATCAATTTATAGCCATTTTTAAGCGGATGACGATACTGGCTTTTAGATTTTAAAATCTGCCGAACTTCATCAAACTGAGCTTTTGTAAGATTCAAATCTGGAAAATGATTCAGATAAGTTTGAAGTAAAACTCTTTGTGTCGACTCAGAATAAGACAATAGCTGCTGTAAATTTTCTACATCAATATTGTTAGATAATTCAGCTATAGCTAAGTCATAATCTAAAATTTCATTTCCGATACTTAAGATTGCATCTCTAAATCTAGGATTTTCTTTTTCTAATTCTGGTAAATAAGAATTTCGAATACGATTACGAAAATAATGATTTTCCTTATTTGATGTATCTTCAAAGTGGAAAATTGGTGGAAAATCTTTTTTCTGAAAATGCAAGAAGGGTCGAATCATTTCTATATCCCCAACTACTTGCTTCTCCTTAATTCCTGATAGATAGCGCAAGCGAGTACCTCGAATCAAGCGCATCAAAATCGTTTCCACCTGGTCATCCGCATGGTGAGCAGTGACTAAAGCTGACGCACCTGTCTTTTTCATGACCTCTTGAAAAAAATCATAACGAAAATGTCGAGCACGCGCTTCTGAAAATTCTCCTGAAAAATTGCTGACATAAATAGGAAGCTCTGCTTCAGCAGCCAACTTCCTTAATTCTTTTTCTTCCCAATCTGATTCAATTCTCTGCTTATGATTCACATGAGCCAGAATCAATTCAATTTCTAACTCTTTTTGATAAGTAGACAATACCTTAAATAGAAACATAGAATCTAATCCACCAGAAAGAGCTAGTAATACCTTTGCATGTTTTTTGAAATATCTCTTCTTGAGAAAATGATTTAAAAAATCCTGTTCCCTCATTTTAGAACCTCATAAACATCTTTAGCTATCTGAGAAATCGTATCATAATCAGAATTTTTAGTGAAAATAGAAAGAACAAATGGAGAATCTGCATAGACAACACCCGTATCATGCTCAAATTCGTCCGCATCCCCAATTTTATGAGCTACCTTCACAGAGACACCTTTGGCAATTCGCTGATTATCAAAATCTGTTTTAGTCAAAGATTCCAATACAAATCCATTTTGGTTATAAATAGCCTCCATGACTTTCCCAGCCATTTTAGAAGAAATCAATTTTTCTTTTAGATCCCAATTATCTCCCATAATAGCAGACATTTTGGATTTAAATGTTTCATCAGATTGGTTTGAAAGGTAATATCCCAATATGTTATGAGCTACATTATCAGATTCTTTTGATACTTTCGTAATTAAATCTTTTAGAGAATATTCTTTATTATCCTCTTTTTTAGGAAGACTCCCACTTCCCTCTGGTTTATAAGAACCTGAAAAATCATTAACTGCTGATACGTATTTTACAGTCGTATCTAACTGATAAAGACCCTCATTTATTTTTTCTTGCGTATAATAAAGATAAGGGAGTTTTAAAACACTGGCCGCATACATCTTTTCATCTTGATTGATACCAGCTTCTTTTCCAGTAGTCAGTTGCTTAACATAAATAGAGAAAGAATCTTTCTGATATTTTTCCGATAACATTTCTTGGACTTTACTCATCCGATTATCTTCTTCAGAAGTTGATTCTTTAGCTACCCATCCAGCCTGATTAATATGTAGAAATTCTCTTCCTTCTACAAACATGGTCTTATCAATTGACACCTGAGAATAAGCTGATAAGGATGATTTCACTTCTTTTAAATCATAAGGACTATTATACAGTTTAAAATCAGATTCTAACCATACTTTTTTTATTGTAGGAGTTACCTCTGACTGATCGTATAAAAATCGTTTGTCCGCAGCAATAAATTGATGGTTGGATAACTTAAATACTGGAATTCCTTGTTTATTTAAGCGCCACTCAGTTATTTGGAAACTTGTTTTTGGAGTTAATTTTCCAGATTCTACAACTAAATCTTCATTCGCATAAACAGGAACTTCTCCATAAACCATAGGAGAATTTAGCTTTTCTCTAAAATAAATACCAAAGTCAGATTGTGAAAGGTAATAAATTTCTTTCGAAGTATAGACGACTTCTTTTTCTGTGCTAACAACTTTTGAAATGGTCAAAAAACTCGGTAGCAACAAAATAATTAAGAATTTACGCATTCTTCCTTTCCTTTTCTTCTTGTAAACGCAATAATTGATTTTTATCAGCTAGCTCTTCCAGCTTTTCATCAGATAAACTCAAAAATTGCTCTATTACATCTAATAAATTTTCCATTTTATCACCTTGGGAGCAAGTCAGGAATCGTATAAACAGCTTCCCGATTCTTAGAATAATAATATTTTGCACGCATGTATTTAGCAGCGTAATCTTCATCTTTCAGCTTTGTTGCAAAAGCTGTCTCCTTATCCTTTTCATCACTCAAGGTTTGATACTGAGTTTGCAAGTCTGATAATTGTTGACGTCTTTGGAGTAATTGCTGATAGCTTTGAGCAAGATTATAAGTTGGTAAAATGAACAACAAAATCATCAAAATGAGAACCCAACCCATGAAACGATTACGTTTTTGCCTTTCCTTCATCAGATAGCGACGACGTTGGTGTTCATTTTGAATAAAAGAATTATTCAATTGTACGATATTTTTAGACATTTTCTTCTACCCGTGTTTCGCTGATAATTTCATACATGCCCGCTGCATCTTCTTTTTTTGTGCTATCTTTCATCTCCAGTACTTTTACAAGTAGCAACTTATTACCAAAACGAATTTCAACTTGGTCATTAACTTTCAAATCCGTTGAACTTTTGGCCAAGATCCCATTTACCTTGATTCTGCCTTTATCTGCTACTTCCTTTGCGACTGTACGACGCTTGATAATTCGTGATACTTTTAAATATTTGTCTAATCTCATCTTTATTACCTCAAATTATTATTGTACCATTTTTATCTATTTTATAGAAAAAAATGTTATAGGGAATTACCGTCTTTCAACTCTTTTATCTCTAATAAACTTTCTCCAAAAATCAGCAGACCTTCTAAAATTTCATAGTCTTTCTTATTTCGGACATAAAATACAAGCTCCATTAATCCTTCATTCTCAGCCATAGCTGCTTTTAAGTTTGTTGCCGATAAAGCTTTAAAATAATCTTGAGCCAAGAACAGTCGCTGAGTGACTTTTTCAAATTGAACTGTAATCTTGTTCTCTTTTCTTTCCACACGTTGAACAAATACCTTATCAAGATAAGACTTAACCAAACCAATCTCTAAAAGATAGGCAACAACATCTGGGTATTCTCCAAAGCGGTCCATCAACTCTTCTTGTAACTCTTCATAATTGACACAGTTGTCAATTTGACGAATTTTTTTATAAATTTCAATCTTATGTCGTTGGTCTGAAATATAAGTATCAGGAAGATAAGCATCAATTTGTAAAATCAACTCAGCATTTCCTTTGGTTCTTGTGTTAGCATTCCCGTTTCGTTTAGCAATAGCTTCCTCTAGTAACTGCGAATACAATTCAAAACCAACAGAATCAATGAAACCAGACTGGGATTTTCCTAGGAGATTTCCTGCTCCACGAATAGAAAGATCTCGCATAGCAATCTTAAATCCTGAGCCCAATTCTGTAAATCCTTTGATTGCTTCTAATCTCTTTTCAGAGACTTCACTAATTGATTTTTCTGGACGATACATGAGATAGGCATAAGCAATACGATTACTACGACCTACTCTTCCTCTTAATTGATACAAGGTTGACAAGCCCATATGGTCCGCATTTTCAATAAATAAGGTATTGGCATTTGGAATGTCCACCCCTGTCTCAATAATGGTAGTCGTCACCAAGATATCATACTGTCCCTCAATAAAGTCTAATAGAGTATTTTCCAACTGGATTTCACTCATGCGACCATGAACATAACCAATCGAAGCCTCTGGAATTAACTCCTGTAATTCTGAAACCTTCTGATCAATTGTGTCAACTTTGTTGTAAAGATAGTAAACTTGACCTCCACGCTCCATTTCACGCAAGACCGCATCACGAATAACACTACCATTCTTTTCTAAAACATAGGTTTGAACAGGATAGCGATTGGTTGGAGGAGTTTCAATAACAGATAAATCTCTTATTCCCAGCATAGACATATGAAGCGTACGAGGAATTGGCGTTGCTGTCAAGGTTAGGACATCCACTTGTTTTTTCAATTCTTTCAAGGTTTCCTTATGCTTGACACCAAATCGTTGTTCCTCATCAATAATCATCAAGCCCAAATCAGCAAACACAACATCTTTTGACAAAACCCGATGGGTTCCAATCAAAATATCAACTTGACCGTTTTTCAATTTTTCAAGTGTTTCAGTCTGCTCTTTTTTACTTCTAAAGCGACTCAACACATCAATATTAACAGCAAAATTTTGGAACCGTTCCTTAAAATTCGTGTAGTGCTGTTGCGCTAAAACTGTCGTAGGAACTAGAACGACCACCTGTTTGTGATCATTGACAGCCTTAAAGGCTGCACGCATTGCAACTTCAGTCTTTCCAAAACCAACATCCCCAACTAAAAGTCGATCCATTGGTTGAGAATTCTGCATATCTCTCTTGATTTCCTCGATACTACGAAGTTGATCATCTGTTTCAACATAAGGAAAAGCATCATCAAAAGCATCTTGCTCTTCATCATCAGCTGAAAAAGCATAACCTTTCAACTGACTACGCTCAGAATAGAGTTTGATTAAATCGTCTGCTATATCCTCTACCTGATTCTTAACTTTTTGCTTAGCCTTCTTAAAATGACCATCATTTAATTTATTAAGTTTTGGCGCTTTACCATCACTTGAAACATATTTAGACAGTAGATGAATCTGTTCTACTGGGATAGAGATTTGATCACCATTTTGATATTGAACACTGACATAATCGCGGTGAAGTCCCTTGATTTCAATTGTTTCAATCCCTAGATATTGACCAATTCCATGGATATGGTGAACAACGTAATCGCCTTTTTCAAGTTCATTATAATCTTTTAAGCGCTCCGCATTTGAAACATGTTGTCTTCGAAAACGACGTTTTAATTTCTTTTGAAAAATCTCATGTTCAGTTATAAATAAAATCTTTTCATCTACAAAATGAAAACCATGTCTGAGATTGCCCTCTATTAAGTTTACAGATTCTTTACAGATACTTGACTTATCTCTGGAATCCAATTTAATCTGGTAGTCCTCTAAAACATCCTCCAATGTTTTACTTCCCATTGAATTACTAGACTGCAAGATAATAGTGTAGTCCATTTTTTTATATCGTTCAATTTCTTCTTTTAGAAAAGAAAATTGATTGAAAAACTCTTGCATGGAATATTGATTAAATTGATAAATGTGATCAAACTTGAGATTTCCTAACCCCTTTTGCAGATTAGAGAAAAAGGTCACTGGACTTTGTTTTTTATAGATTTGCTCAGTATCTGCAAAATAGTGCATTTCAGAAAATGCTTTACTATTCTGTAACTCTTCTGTAAAGTATTGCGCTAATTCTCTTTCAAAGACTTCATACTGATTCATCAATTTTTGATAATCATCAAAGAATATTGGAGTATCTTTTTTAATATAATCAAAGACAGTCCATGTCTTGTCATAGCATAAAGATAAAAACTTCCTAGAATCTAAATGCACTTGTTTTTGATGAAAACTTGACAAAATTTCTTCTAGATAGGATTTTAAAATCGGTGATAGAGTCTTTGAAATTTGCTTTTCTAAAACTGACTGTCCTCGTTGATAATCCTTTTCTCTCAAAAACATATCACTAGCTGGAAAGATGGTAAATTCTGACTGATTTTCTTTTGATAATTGTGTTTCGACTTCAAAAGTACGAATTCCATCTACTTCATCACCAAAAAACTCAATTCGGCAAGGTTCTAACTGGAATATTTCAAAAATATCTAAAATATCTCCTCGAAGACTAAATTCTCCTTGAGTTTGTACTTGTGTAACCTTTCGATAACCGATTTCTTTTAACTGATGGATAAGTGCGTTTTGGTCATATTCTTCACCCACTGATATTTTTACAATACTATCTTTAAATACATTGGGAGAAGGTAAAAACAATCGACTTGCTGCAATATTACAAACTAAAATCCCTTTTTTAGATGGATCATTCAAAAAACGTAAGGCTTCAACCCGTGAGATAATTTTTTCTTGTGAAGACATCAAAAACTCTACCATAGGAGAATCATCTACCAAAAATGGATAGACAAGTTCCTCACCTAAGATAGAAATAAGATCACTAATAAGCCCTTCTGCTTCTCCATAAGTTGATGTCAATAAAACAATCTTATCTTCTTTCTTCAAACTACTGGCGATTGCTAAAGCTTTTGTAGAAGTTGACAAGCCTAACATTAATTGTCTTCTTTTATCTGTCAGATTTTGATGCCATTTTTTTATTTGATCATTTTCTGAGAATAAATCTAATAAGGTCACCATTTATCCGTTATACCTCTGCATAGTTTTTTCAAAATTTTTCTCTTGTAAATAGTAGTTTACAGAATCGTCAACTTTGTCAATAGACTGTAAAATACCAATATAATCATCCTTGTCAAAGGTACTCAAAACATGGTTAACAACTAACATGCCATTTTTAGGTCTTCCGATTCCAATCTTAACACGATTAAAGGTCTGAGTCCCTATATGTTGAATAATAGACTTGATACCATTATGACCACCTGCTGAGCCCTTTGCTCTTAAACGAATTTTCCCAACTTCCATGTCAAGGTCGTCGTAAATGACGAGTAAATCTTTAATATCCAAACCATAGTAAGCCAATAAAGCATGAACTGCTTTTCCACTTTCATTCATAAAGGTCGTTGGTTTGACTAGATAAATTTTTTCTCCATTGAAGAAAAAAGATGCTAGATCAGCTTGAAATATCTTATCATTTGTAAAAGTGACATTCTGTTTTTTCGCTAGTTGGTCAATCAACATAAAACCAACATTGTGTTTTGTTTCAAAATATTTATCACCTGGATTTCCCAAGCCTACAAGTAATTTGGTCATTTATTTTTCCTTTCAAAAGCCAAAAGGGCTGGAATTTTTTTCCAACCTAATTGATGCTATTCATTAAATTCTTTAAACATTAAAGCGGAATTCCATGATATCGCCATCTTGAACGATATATTCTTTTCCTTCTTCACGCAAGCGCCCAGCTTCTTTTACAGCCTTTTCAGATCCGTATTTCACTAGATCCTCATATGACATAGTTACTGCACGAATAAATCCTTTTTCAAAGTCTGAGTGGATAATACCAGCTGCTTGAGGAGCTTTTATACCACGTTTAAAGGTCCAAGCACGAACTTCTTTTTCACCAGCTGTGAAGTAAGTTCCAAGTCCAAGTAAGTGATAAGCTGCGCGAGTTAATTTGTCAACGCCTGATTCTGTCAACCCAAGTGCTTCAAGAAACTCTTGCTTATCTTCATCGTCTAACTCAGAAATTTCTTCCTCAGCACGCGCAGAAATAACTACCACTTCAGCATTTTCTGTCGCTGCAAATTCTCGAATTTGTTTGACATAGTCGATAGAATCTGGATCTGAAACTACATCCTCATCTACATTGGCAACATAAAGAACTGGTTTAGTTGTCAAAAGGAAGAGACCTTTGACAACTTTTTGTTCTTCATCTGTAAACTCGATTGTACGAGCTGATTTCCCATCTTCAAGAACAGGTTTAATCTTTTGAAGAACATTAAATTCTGCTACTGATTCTTTATCTTTTTGCGTACGTGCCATCTTTTCTACACGCGCGTAACGCTTATTGACTGATTCTAAGTCAGCAAGAATCAATTCCAGATTAATTGTATCAATATCTGCAAGTGGATCCACAAAGGCATCTTCACGTCCTTGCTCGCGCATCACATTTTCATCATCAAAAGCACGAACTACGTGAACGATCGCATCTACTTCACGAATATTGGCCAAGAATTTATTCCCTAGCCCTTCTCCTTTTGAAGCTCCTTTTACAATCCCTGCAATATCTGTAAATTCAAATGTTGTTGGCACTGTCTTTTTAGGTGTGATCATTTCCGTTAGTTTTTGTAGACGTTCATCTGGAACTTCCACCATTCCAACATTTGGATCAATAGTCGCAAATGGGTAGTTTGCTGCCTCTGCTCCTGCTTTTGTAATTGCATTAAATAGTGTTGATTTACCAACGTTTGGCAAACCAACGATACCTGCTGTTAAAGCCATATTTTCTTATTCTCCATTTTCATTTCAATCCCTAATATTATAACACAAAAAGGGAAAACTTGCTAACCCTCTAACTAAGGCTTCTTAGTCAATAATTTTATTCATTTTTCGATCAAAATCATAGCGCCCCATCATGACAACATGGTCACAATTACTACATTTGATTTTGATATCTGCTCCTACACGTGTAATTTCCCAACGATTAGCCTTTTTACCTGTTGACTTGATGGTACAAGCGTGTGGTTTTTTCATTTCAACAAAATTTCCAACTTGATACATAGCTACTCTCCTTTTCTTTTTCGATTATATCATAAAAGAGGCGAGCTAGGCTCAACCTCTTTCACTTAATTTGTACGAACTGGGGTGATAAGTTGCATGAAGTCCTCATCAGTATCTGCTGGCACAAGAGTAAATGGACGAACAGCTGAGATAAAACTAATGGTCACCTTTTCGCTATTTAAAGCCTTAAGAGAATCAATCAAATAAGTTGGGTTGAAACTAATAGTCAAATCTTCACCAGTCACCTGATCAGTATCGATTTCTTCGTTTACTTTACCAACTTCTGGAGAGTGAACATGAGCACTAACAACCCCACCTTTAATTTCAAGTTTCACAGTACCATTTTGAGTCGCACTTGATAAAAGACGAGCACGTTCCATTGACTGACGCAAGTTTACCACATCAAAAGTGATTGTAGTATTAAAGTCTGTTGGAATCAAGCGATCTGTATCAGGATAGTTACCTTCTAACAAACGAGTATAGAAGCTAATATTTTCACTTCTAAAGAGGATTTGATTGTTGGCAAAGAAAATCTCTACAGTTTCAATATCATCTGTAAATACCGCTGAAAATTCGCGTAGAGAACGACTAGGAATCACTACATCAAAATCATCACTATTTTTCTCAAGCGTTAATTTCTTCTGACTTAGACGATGAGAGTCTGTTGCAACTGTTTTTAACTCTTTGTGTTGGCTCAATACAAAATGAACACCTGTCAAAATTGGACGACTCTCTTGTGTACTTGCAGCAAAAGCTGTTTCATTGATAATTTTCTTGAGTAATTTTGTTTCAAGAATCAAAGGAGTGCTTGCTGAAATTTCTTGGATTCGTGGATATTGTTCGCTATCTTTTCCTTTTAGGGTAATTTCTGATTTGCCGCTAGTTAAAACAATTTGATTTTGTTCAATTTCTTTAAAATCAAGAGTCACATCTGGAAGACTAGATACAACATTGATAAAGAAAGAAGCTTCAAGAAGGATCGAACCTAAAGAAGTAATTAACAAACCAGCATCTTCATTTTTTTGAGAAATAAAATTTTCAATTGAAATTTGACCATTTGATCCAATTAAAGTAACACCTTCATTGGTCACGTCAATTTTAACAGTTGATAAAATAGGAATAGCATTTTTAGAACTAATAGCTCTCTTAGTAGTATTTAAGGCTTGTAGAAATAAATTTTTATTAATTGAAAAATGAATCATGGATTCTCCTTTATTTATTTTTAGTATTAGAAGGATAATAGTAATAATAGAGTCTGTGAAATCTGTGGAAAACAGACTAAAAGTAAGTTATAGCAAGTTTTTTGGCTTGTTTAAAAAATGTGGATAAAAAAGATAGAAAAGCGAAAGTTATCCACAAGTTATTTGATTTTCTTTCTGATTGATTCAATTTCTAAACGTAAATTATCGTCTTCATCAATCAAAGATTTAATTTTTGCATGGGCATGAATGACTGTTGTATGATCTTTTCCACCAAATTCTTTCCCAATTTTTGGAAGACTATTATCTGTTAGTTCTCTAGATAAATACATAGCTACTTGACGGGCTAAAACAATATTTTGAAGGCGCCTGCTTCCCTTCATTTCTTTGACACTAACTCCATAGAAGTTACCTACTTCAGCTTGAATTTTATCAATTGGAATGACGAGGATTTGGCTAACATCTTGTTTTCGAGCTCTAATAGCTTCTGCAGCAACATCAATCGTAATATCTTTGATTTTCTTTACTCTAGCAACTAAGGTGATGTCATTAATTGCTCCCTCAAGGTCTCGAACATTTGAATCAAATTGACCTGCTAAGTATTCTAAAGTATCGTTTTGGAAATTATAGCCTAAATGTTCTGTCTTACTTTGTAAAATGGCAATACGAGTTTCAAATTCAGGAGGTGTAATATGCTGGGTTAATCCCCAACTAAAGCGCGTGACAAGTCTTTCTTCAAGGCCTTCCAGATGTTTTGGACTTCTGTCACTGGTTAGAACAATTTGTTTTTGCTTGTCGTGAAGGGCATTAAAGGTATTAAAAAATTCTTCTTGTGTTGCGACTTTTTTACCACTTAAAGATTGAATATCATCAATCAGTAAAAGATCAAGGCTACGGTAAGTTTTTTTAAACTTTTCCATTTCTCCTAGTCTTAAGTGATCTAGGAAGTCGTTAATAAAGCTTTCAGCAGGGATATATTTAACACGCGCATCAGGAATGTTTTTTAGAATTTCATTACCAATAGCATTTAATAGGTGAGTCTTACCAAGGCCTGGTCCTCCATAGATAAAAAGAGGGTTATAGGTCAAAGCAAGATCCTCTGAAACAGCTAAAGCAGCAGATTTTGCCCAAACATTTCCATCTCCTTGGATAAAATTATCAAAGGTATACTTCTCTTTTAATCCAGTCTCCGAATAAGGAATAGATGCTAACTTTGGACTATAGTCATAAAGAGTTGAATTTGTAGCTTCTTCAACTTGTGAGATAGTCGTATCTTGAGGTTTAGTGAAAATATAGTGGGGAGTTATTTCAGCATCATAAATTTCAAAACCAGCTACTACAATAATATCTTTTAGTTGTTTTTCCCAGACCATTTCCATTTCAGATCGGGGTAAAAATATAGTAGCAACATTTTCTTCTACCTTGATGAGTTCAGCTTGAATAGCATAGAAATCATACATGGATCGAGTCAGTCTTTCTTGTGCAAATTCTAAGATACGATTCCAAAATTGTCTTTCTCTCAATCCGTTCTCCTCCTTTACTACTTGTTTAAAAGTTTAATACTAGACTTATTTTACCATAGATAGCAAGAATTTTCCACAAGCTGTGAAAAATAATCCACAATGTTATCAAGTTTTATCCACAAGTTGGGGATAAGATTAAAAACTATTGATTTATTAGGCTTTTTATTGAAAAAAATAGTGGATAACTTTGTGAGATAAAAAAATAAAAGAACAGCCTTATTTCAGGCTGTTGATAATTCTACTGTATTCTTCTTGATTTGAAAAAGAAATAATGATTTTTCCACTGTCTTTTTTAGACAGTTTGATTTCTACATCTAATCCGAGTAGTTTTTTTAACTGTTCTTCTTCATTTTGTATGAAATGATCATTTTTTTGCAGTTTCTTTTGTTTTTTCTCTGTCAGAAGAGCTTCTAACTTCCTTACAGAAATATCTTCCTCCATAATTCGTTGAAAGAAATAGTCTTGTTGTTCCTTATTCAACCCAACTAGCGAACGCGCATGGGCTTGTGATAGTTTGCCATTTTCTACTTCTGAGATAATCTGTTCTGGTAAGGAAAGCAAACGAATCGAGTTGCTGATATAAGGACGAGACTTGCCCATTTTATCTGCAATTTCAGTATGGGTAAATCCTTTCTCTACAAGAGATTCATAGGCGCGTGCTTCTTCTATTGGATTTAAATTTTCTCTCTGTAAATTTTCAATGATGGACTGGACCATCATCTCCTGGTCTGAAAGTTGTTTAACAACAGCTGGGATAGACGTCAGACCAGCTAAAAGTGAAGCACGATAGCGTCTCTCTCCTGCAAGGATTTCATAACCAATCACAGGAGATTGACGAACAATAATCGGTTGAATGACTCCATTTTCTTTGATAGACTGTGCTAGTTCATGTAGTTTTTCTCTATCAAATTCTTTTCGAGGTTGATAGGGATTTTTTTGTATATCTGTGATAGAAATTATTTCAAATTTTTCCATGATTCTACACTAACACATCTTTTCTCTTATGTAAAGTTTTCTTTACATAGATGTCAATTAAGATTCTAAATCACCTGAACTCTTGTCAAGTTTAATAGATGTAGTTTCTTCTTTACCGTTACGATAGTAAGTTATCTTAATGGTGTCTCCGATAGAATGATTGTAAAGAGCACTTTGTAAGTCTGTTGATGAAGCAATCTCTTTGTCATCTACTTTTGTAATAACATCGTATTTTTCAAGGTGACCATTGGCAGGCATATTACTTTGTACAGAACGAACAACTACACCAGATGTTACACTGCTTGGAATATTGAGTCTTCTAATATCACTTGTATTAATATTTGAGAGATTGACCATTTGAATGCCCAAAGCTGGACGCGTCACTTTTCCGTTCTTTTCCAACTGTTCAATAATATTGATAGCGTCATTTGCAGGAATTGCGAAACCAAGACCTTCTACAGAGGTTCCTCCATTTGTGGCAATTTTGCTTGATGTAATTCCTATAACCTGTCCTTGGATATTGATCAGTGGGCCGCCAGAGTTACCTGGGTTAATAGCAGTATCAGTTTGGATGGCTTTTGTAGAAATGGCTTGTCCATCTTCAGATTTTAAGGATACATTTCGATTGAGACTAGATACAATACCTTGAGTGACAGTATTTGCATATTCAGAACCTAGCGGGCTACCAATAGCAATAGCAGTTTCTCCTACATTTAACTTACTAGAATCACCAAACTCAGCTACTGTTGTCACTTTTTCTGAAGAGATTTTGACGACAGCAATATCAGAGAAAGTATCAGCTCCGACGATTTCTCCAGGTACTTTAGTTCCATCTGACAAACGAATATCTACTTTGCTGGCGCCATTTATAACGTGATTGTTGGTGACAATGTAAGCTTCTTTGTCATTTTTTTTATAAATGACTCCAGATCCTTCACTAGAAATTTGCTGAGAATCTGTATTAGTATCATCATTACCAAATACGCTATTTTGTCTATTTGCTGAATAAGTAATAACAGAAACAACAGCATCTTTTACTTTGTTAACAGCCTGAGTTGTTGAATTTTCGTTTTTATAGGCTGTCTGTGTGATAGTGCTATTGTTGTTGGAGTTACTTACACCACTTTTTTGAGTTAGTTGAGTTATTGAAAAACTACCCAAAGCCCCACTAAAAAAGCTAATGACGATAACGATTAATAATTGAAACCATTTTTTATAAAATGTTTTTAAATGTTTCATATTTGCCTCCATATGTTTGAAATTACTGAAAGTATAAACTGACTAACTTAATTATAACTTAAACACAAAAGTTTTTCACAGATTGTGGATAACTTTTGAAAATCTGTGGTTTTCTAGGTGAAAATTAACTTTTTGTTTTGTGAATAAGATGTGAAAAAAATCGAGAATATGTTAGAATAGAGTCATGAAAATTAAAGTTGTAACAGTTGGGAAACTGAAAGAAAAGTATTTAAAAGATGGTATCGCAGAGTATTCAAAACGAATTTCTCGATTTGCTAAGCTTGAAATGATTGAGCTGGCAGATGAAAAAACACCAGATAGGGCTAGTGAGTCAGAAAATCAAAAGATTTTAGAAATAGAAGGTCAGAGAATTTTATCAAAAGTTGGTGATCGTGATTTTGTTATTGTGTTGGCTATAGAAGGGAAAACTTTCTCCTCGGAAGAATTTAGTAAGCAGTTAGAAGAAGCTTCTATAAAAGGATTTTCTACTCTTACCTTTATTATTGGGGGGAGTTTAGGATTAGCACAGGATGTAAAAAAGAGAGCTAATCTTTCTGTTAGTTTTGGCCGTCTAACTTTACCACATCAGTTAATGAGACTAGTCCTTGTTGAACAAATCTATCGCGCTTTTACGATTCAGCAGGGCTCCCCCTATCATAAATAGAAAATTGACTTTTAATTGAATTTTTGGTAGAATGATTGTGTTAGGTCTCATAGCTCAGCTGGATAGAGCATTCGCCTTCTAAGCGAACGGTCGCAGGTTCGAATCCTGCTGGGATCAATATAGTAGCAAAGCTGGGAATTTTCCCGGCTTTTTTCTTAAAAAAGTACACTTGGGGAGAAAAAAATGACAGTTGAGAGAATTTTATCTAAAACGAAATTCCATTTTGTATAATGGTTTTTGTAAGTTAGCTTACAAGAAAAAAACATTGAGGAGATTTTATTATGAAAAACACAGTTAAATTGGAACAGTTTGTAGCCTTGAAGGAAAAAGACTTGCAAAAAATTCAAGGTGGGGAGATGAGGAGAATAGATAAAATGTTCATTAATTTTCTTAAAAGAAGATAAGGGAGTGTTAGAATGAATTTTTTCTTAGTAGTAGATTTTATATTATATTTTTTTATTATTAGTCACAGTTACAGTTTAATTTGCAAAGGTAAAATAAAAACAAAGGAACTATACGTTTTTGGTGCTTATACATTACTAGTAGAAATAGTACTTAGCCTTCCCTTTTATCTTCTACATTTAGATGAATTAGGGATTGTAACATTTTTATTTCCTTTGATGCTATATTCCTATTTTAAATGGATTAAACAGTATGAGAGGGATAGAGGACTATTCCTAAGTTTACTACTATCTCTTTTATATGAGAGCACTCATACCTTTCTGTCTGTAACTTTTTCCTCTATAACAGGAGACAATTTTGTTTTACAATATTATGACCTATTCTTTTTAGTTGTAACGGTGTTGACTTATGTCGTTATCGTAACAATCATTCGTTATTTCCATTTAGAACTAACCTATTTTGACAAGGACTATCTCTATCCTTTCTTGAAAAAAGTATTTTTTGCCTTACTACTGCTACATATTGCATCTTTTGTTTCAGATATGGTAAGTACGATTAAACATTTGAATAGTTTTGGAAGTATTTTGTCATCTATCGTCTTTATCTCTCTATTTTTGACATTATTTGCAATGAATTCTTATAAAGAACAAAAGGAGAAAGAGATTGCTTTGAAGCAGAAGAAATTTGAACAGAAACATTTACAAAATTACACAGATGAAATTGTCGGACTGTATAATGAAATTCGTGGTTTTCGACATGACTATGCTGGAATGCTTGTCAGCATGCAGATGGCAATTGACAGTGGTGATTTACAGGAAATTGACAGAGTTTACAATGAAGTTTTGGTTAAAGCTAATCATAAACTGCGTTCAGATAAGTACACTTACTTTGATTTGAACAACATAGAAGATTCAGCTTTACGAAGTTTGATTGCTCAGTCCATTGTCTATGCTCGAAATAATGGTGTAGAGTTTACATTGGAAGTAAAAGATACTATTACTAAGCTCCCAATTGAACTATTGGATTTGGTTCGTATCATGAGCGTTTTATTGAACAATGCTGTCGAAGGATCGGCTGATAGCTATAAAAAGCAAATGGAAGTAGCAGTTATTAAGATGGAAACTGAAACAGTTATTGTGATTCAGAATTCATGTAAAATGACGATGGCTCCTTCAGGAGATCTATTTGCTTTAGGATTCTCCACTAAGGGAAGAAATCGCGGAGTAGGATTAAATAATGTGAAAGAACTACTAGATAAGTACAACAATATTATTTTAGAAACAGAGATGGAAGGCAGTACATTTAGACAAATCATTAGATTTAAGAGGGAATTTGAATGAAAGTTTTAATTTTAGAGGATGTTATTGAACATCAAGTGAGACTAGAGAGAATATTGGATGAAATTTCGAAAGAATCGAATATTCCAATATCATACAAGACAACGGGAAAAGTCCGTGAATTTGAAGAATACATTGAAAACGATGAAGTAAATCAGCTTTATTTTCTAGATATCGATATTCATGGAATTGAGAAAAAGGGATTTGAAGTGGCTCAACTCATTCGTCATTACAATCCTTACGCTATTATCGTCTTTATCACCAGTCGATCAGAGTTTGCGACTCTGACCTATAAATACCAGGTATCAGCCCTAGATTTTGTTGATAAGGATATCAATGATGAGATGTTTAAGAAGAGAATTGAGCAAAATATCTTCTACACGAAGAGTATGTTACTTGAAAATGAAGATGTTGTAGATTATTTTGATTACAATTACAAGGGAAATGATTTAAAAATTCCTTACCATGATATTTTGTATATTGAAACGACAGGTGTCTCTCATAAATTACGCATTATTGGTAAGAATTTTGCCAAAGAGTTTTATGGTACCATGACAGATATTCAGGAAAAGGACAAACATACCCAACGATTTTATTCTCCTCATAAGTCATTTTTGGTAAATATAGGCAATATCAGAGAAATTGACCGAAAGAATCTAGAAGTCGTTTTCTATGAAGACCATCGCTGTCCTATTTCAAGGTTAAAAATTAGAAAATTGAAAGATATTCTAGAGAAAAAATCTAAAAAGTGATTGACAATTAGTAAGAAATTGATATAATGGTTATATCTGCTACAGATAGAAGGTCCGTTGGTCAAGGGGTTAAGACACCGCCTTTTCACGGCGGTAACACGGGTTCGAATCCCGTACGGACTATTTTATCCGCCATAGCTCAGTTGGTAGTAGCGCATGACTGTTAATCATGATGTCGTAGGTTCGAGTCCTACTGGCGGAGTATAGATAAAAGAGGAACACAACTGTGTTCCTCTTTTTATATCAATTTGCATCACCAAGCATCTTCATAAGGAAGTCTGTTATTTCTTGAGGACTTTCTTTTTTTCCATGTGCAATCCAAGTTTGACAGACACCAAAAAGTGCATGAGTTAGATAGATGCTACTATATTCTAATTCAGTGGTATTGAGATTTAGTTGCATAAAGCGTTTTTGTAAATCCGTACTAAGCATGATATGAAGTTTATTTCGTAAGAAATTTTGGATTTCTTTAGTCCCATTTTCAGAAAGAAGGGCAGCCAGAAGTGGTTCTGATTCTAGATATTCAAATACTTCTAAAATAGCGTCTCTTTTGTGATGAGCATGTTTTTGAAAAATATATTCAAATGTATGGAATAGCTTGCTTTGATAGTGCTCAATCATATCATACTTATCCTTATAGTGAGTATAGAAGCTGGAACGACTAATTCCGGCTTTGTCTGCTAACTTGACAGTAGAAATTTGATCAAATGGTTGTTCCATCAGTAGTTGTACCATAGCATTTTCAATAGTTCGCTTTGTTTTTAAGCGTTTGTTACTTTCTTGCATATTTCCTCCTTGTAAACAAATTAGACTATCTGTCTAAAAATGGATTTTTTATCTTGTAATTTAGATTTTTTAATGTATAATCTATTATATCAAAATTTTAGACAATATGTTTAAAAAAGGAGAAGATATGTTTAAAGAATGGAAAGCAATTTTTAAAAAACCAACCTTTATTATTGTTATGATAGGGATTTCTCTTATTCCAGCTCTGTACAATATCATATTTTTGTCATCAATGTGGGATCCATATGGTCAGTTATCTGATTTACCTGTGGCAGTTGTCAATCATGATAAAGAAGCTTCCTATAACGGTAATACCATGGCTATAGGAAAAGACATGGTGTCCAATTTAAAAGAAAATAAAACCTTGGATTTTCATTTTGTAGATGAAGAGGAAGGAAATAAGGGATTGGAAGATGGCGATTACTATATGGTAGTGACTTTACCAAGTGATTTATCTGAAAAAGCAGCTTCTATTTTAACGAATCATCCAGAGCAAATGCAAATCGATTATCAGACTTCAAGTGGTCATAGTTTTATTGCTAGCAAGATGAGCGATTCTGCGATGACACAATTAAAGCAGAATGTGTCTACAAATGTAACTGAGACCTATACTAAAGCTTTATTTAACAAGATGGTCGAATTAAAAGATGGTATGAGTCAAGCAGCTTCTGGTAGTAAAAAATTAACTGATGGAGCGAATCAATTAGTGACAGGAAGTCAAACATTAACTACCAACCTGCACTCTTTAGCAGATTCAAGTTTAACATTTTCAAATGGAACGGAGCAGTTTACTAAAGGATTATCTGCTTATGTTTCTGGTGTTGAACAACTTCATCTTGGCTTAGGGACTTTTAATAGTGGTTTGGTTACATATACTGGTGCAGTGAGTAAATTAGATAGCGGATTAGGTCAATTAGCTTCTAAAAGTCCTGAATTAGTAGGGGGAATCAATCAGTTATATACTGGTGTAGAGGCCTATACTGGAGGTGTTTCTCAGCTTAATACTGGTCTTAACCAATTTTCATCTGGTGTTAGTGCCTATACAAATGGAGTGGGAAATCTTGCAACAGGTGCGAATCAGTTATCTAGTCAATCAGCTACACTTCGAATGGGTGTGGAGCAATTAAGTGAAGGGATTCAACAACTTTCTAGTAAGTTAGATGCTTCATCTGGGCAAAAAGATCAAATTAATCAATTATCTTCTGGTCTAAATCAGTTAAATCAAGCTATTCAAAATATTGATGTTGGAGATACAAAACAATTGTCTTCTGTTTTATCAAGTATAGTTTCTCTTTCTAATCAAATGTTAGCAAGTGCTCAGTCTGAAAAAGCAACTACATTAGCCAATATTCAATCAACAGCAGTTTATCAATCATTGACAAGTGAGCAACAAGCTGAGATAAGCGCTTCTGTATCTCAAAATTCGACTGATAGTATTCAATCGGCTCAGTCAATTATAGCTTTAGTACAAGGTTTACAGGGAAGTTTAGAAAACTTACAAAATCAATCTTCAAATCTTTCGACGTTAAAAAATCAAGCTAATCAAGTATTACCTATTGCTTCTACTTCTTTGACAGAATTGTCAAGTGGATTAACAGAAATACAGGGAGCAGTGACGAGTAAATTAGTTCCTGCTAGTCAGTCGATTGCATCAGGTGTAAATGCATATACTGCAGGTGTTGATAAAGTTTCTCAGGGCGCAAGTCAACTAAGTGAAAAGAATTCCACCTTGACAGGTAGTTTGGATCAACTAGTTTCAGGCTCAAATACCTTGACACAAAAATCTTCTAGCTTGACAGCAGGAGTTGGTCAATTAGTTGAAAGAACTCCAGAATTAGTATCTGGTATTGAAAAATTATCAACTGGCTCTAACCAATTGAATCAAAAGAGTCAAGAATTAATGGCAGGAGTTGATAAATTACAATCAGGATCTGGTCAATTAGCAGACAAATCCAGTCAGTTAATTTCAGGTGCTTCTCAATTAGAAAGCGGAGCTAATAAATTGGCAGATGGAGCTGGGAAACTAGCAGAAGGTGGAACAAAGTTAACTTCTGGATTGGAAGGTTTACAGATAGGAGTTGTTTCTTTGGGACAAGGATTAAGTAATGCTAGTGATCAACTTAAATCAGCATCAACGGAATCTAAAAATGCAGAGATTTTGTCAAATCCACTCAATCTTTCCAAAACAGACAATGACCAAGTTTCTGTAAATGGAATCGCAATGGCTCCGTATATGATATCAGTTGCTCTTTTTGTTGCAGCAATATCAACGAATATGATCTTTGCGAAATTGCCTTCAGGACGTCATCCAGAGAGCCGTTGGGCTTGGTTGAAGTCTCGAGCTGAAATAAATGGTATTATAGCTGTTTTAGCAGGAATTTTGGTATATGGAGGAGTTCATCTTATTGGTTTAACTGCTAATCATGAAATGAGAACATTTATTCTCATTATCCTAACAAGTTTAGCATTCATGTCCATGGTGACCGCTTTAACAACATGGAATAGCCGTATAGGAGCTTTCTTCTCTCTTATTTTGCTTTTATTACAGTTAGCATCAAGTGCTGGTACTTATCCACTTGCCTTGACAAATGATTTCTTTAGAGCTATTAATCCTTGGTTGCCAATGAGTTATTCAGTTTCTGGATTACGACAAACAATCTCTATGACAGGAAATATTCATCATCAAGTCATTTTCCTAGCTGTGATATTAGCCCTATTTACTGGTTTAGGTATGCTAGCCTATCAACCTAAGAAAATGGAAGAAGATTAAAAGAGTCTGGGACAATAGTCCCTTATCTCCAAAAAAAAGCAACGGATTTGCCGTTGCTTTTTTGCATGGTTACGATAGTCTTGGTAAAATAGAATTGCTTAATAAACCATTTAGAAAGGCTATCTCATACATATTCACTATAACACAAATCAAACAACTTTACCACTAGAAATCAGTTCTTTCTTGCCACAAGACCATCTCGTCTTTACTATTGAAAAAGTGGTGAATACCTTGGAGGATTGTCATTTCCACGCCTTCTATCATGCCTTTGGTCGCCCGTCTTATCACCCTAAAATGCTTGTATCTGCTCTTCTATTTGCCTATTCACAAGGGATTTTCTCTGGTCGAAAAATTGAAAAAATGATGGTTGAAAATCTGGCTATGCAGTACCTAACAGGACAGTTGGTTGTCAGCTACCGCACCATCAATCGTTTTCGTGTCGCTGAAGAGATGGAAGAACTCATTCGCAATCTTTTCATCGACCTCAATCTTCGTTTAAAAATGGAAGAGTTAGTGACCTTAGATTGCTTGTTTATTGATGGGACTAAGATTGAAGCCAATGCCAACAAGTATAGTTTCGTGTGGAAGAAAGCAACGGACAAGTTTTCTGTCAAACTTCAAGAACAGATACAGGTCTATTTTCAAGAAGAAATCACTCCCCTTATCCATCAAGCTATCGAACTGGATACACAAGAGCCTATCTCCTCAGAGCAGTTGCTTGAATTCGCTCAAGTCCTTGAAGAAGAATTGGAAAAACTGAACTAGGACATTGAGGAGACACCCGTTAAAGGAAAGGATAAACGTAAAACCCAACGTCGTAAACTCAAGAAAGTCTTGCGTAAAGTCAAGGAGGATTTTTCAGTACGTGCTGAAAAATATGAGAGTTATCAGGAGACATTTGAAGGTCGCAACAGCTTTTCCAAAACCGATCCAGATGCCACTTTTATGAGAATGAAAGAAGACCATATGAAAAATGGCCAACTCAAGGCTGCATATAATCTTCAGATCGCTACTGAAAACCAATTTGTTCTTCACTATGATGTCTTTGCAAATCCGACAGATACCAAGACTCTTCTGCCATTCCTTGAAACCTATCCGCATGACTTGAAGACAGTTGTCGCAGATGCTGGATATGGAAGTGAAGAGAACCTCCTTCGTTTAGATGAAAAGCAGGTAAACCATCTGATTAAATATGCCATGTTTGATAAGGAACAAAAGAGAGGGTATAAACAATCAGCTAAAAACTTAGCGAATTGGCACTATAATGACAAGGAGGATAGCTACACACATCCTAATGGTTGGTGCTATCGTTTTCACCATATCAAACATCAGAAAACACAGACGGACTTTCAACAGGAAATCAAGGTTTACTACGCAGATGAACCTGAATCAGCCCCTCAAAAGGGACTGTATATGAACGAACGCTATCAGCACTTAAAAACGAAAGAATGCCAGGCGCTTTTATCTCCCGAGGGTAGACAGATTTTCGCTCAACGCAAGATTGATGTGGAACCTGTCTTTGGGCAGATAAAGGCTTGTTTGGGGTACAAGAGATGTAATCTGAGAGGGAAGCGTCAAGTGAGAATTGACATGGGATTGGTACTTATGGCCAATAACCTCCTAAAATACAATAAGAGAACGACTCAAAATTAAAAAGCTAGAGTTCTGCTATTGGAAATCTCTAGCTTTTTTGTGGCTGAGAACTATTTTGTCCCAGGCTCTTTTTATGTCTTAGATGACTTTCGTTTGTGATTATAGATCCCAAATAGTAAAAGAGAAGTAAAGGAACAGATTGCTCCAACAACAAACCCATTAGGAATAAAGGAAAGTGTAATAGTTCCTTTTCCCTTAGGAACGTCAACTTTTATAAAACCAGTTTGAGCTTGTTTAATTTCTATTTTTTTACCATCTTGGTAGGCAGACCAGCCTTTGTCATAAGGAATGGTGAAGAAAATGGATGTATCTTGTTTGATATCATATGTAGCAAAGACCTTATTTTTAGAAGTTGATACTGTGACAGGTTGCTCTTTAATTTTTTGAATTGCCTCGGTGAAAGTTTTGGTATCTAAACGATAGAAGGTAGGAGATTCAAATGATACTTGTGAATTTCCAGGGAAACTAACATTAATATTGAAAGTTTTTTTCTCTTTTGTATAGCCTAGATTAAAGAAGGAGAAGACATTATCAGTTGTAAAAGTTTTCTTTTCCCCATTGACAAGGATGTCAACTTTCTTTTGTTTATCATTAGAAAAGTGAAGGTTTGTGAAAGAAAGATAAACTTGGCTGTTTTCTGGCACTTCAATTTGATATTGGATTGCTGCATCCTCATTTGAAGAACTTGTAACACTAGTTAAATCATCAGTATTCTCTGTTTTTTCATAGGGGATTGGAGAAAAATAATCAAAATTGACGTCAGCAAGTTGATTTAAAAACGAGGCCTGATTATCTAGAGTGTGTTCAGTGAACTTGACATCATTGTAAACAGATTGACTAGCAAAGGCAATCGGAAGAGAGTATTGATTTTCATATAGGGTGAGATTATCTTTTTGATATACATCTTGGAATCCATACTTATCAATAGGACTGTCTGAGATATTGTACTGGATACCAAATAAACTATCAGCCAAAATACTATTATTTGCATAGCGGAGATTGAGATTAGTCCCAGAGGATTTAAATCCAAGTTTATCCAAAGTAGAGCTTGCTGAACGATTTCGAACAGATGAAAATTGAGAGATTCCATTGTAGTTAAATTTCATACTGTCATTTCCTGTCTGAGTTTGTAGTTTCTCAGTACGAGTAAATGGATCCTCAATATATGTTGAGAAAGATTCCATAGCTGGGATATCTCTACTATATGCACTTCGAGAAGCAAATCCCCATTCCTTAGCAATTCCGTCTATTTGAGATGAAGCATTTAAACTTATTTCAACCATTATAAATAAAGAGATTAGAATGGCAAATAGATTTACAGAGATAAACTTTTTGATAACTGCAAGGAGTAAAAGAGAATAGACAATCAAAAATTCAAGAGTCAGTAGAATATTCAAATCTGTTAAAAAAGAATAATGTGATTTTAGATAGATGGTAGCTAAAAATCCTGTTACTATAAGAAGAAGCGAAACTAAAAAATTCCAGATTTTAATTTCTTTCAGACGATTTAAGACTTCAGCTGCTGTGTAAATTAACAAGGTAGAGAAAATCCAAGCATAGCGATGTAAAAACATGTTTGGAGTATGCATGCCTTGCCAAAATAAATCAAGCGCTTCTATATAAAAGCTTGCAATTAGAAATATAAAGAAGATTGCATAGATCAGTTTCACGTGAAACTTAATAGATTTCAGCGTAAAAAATAAAATGGTCAAAATAAAGGGAAGTAGTCCAACAAAAATCATTGGGATAGCCCCATACTTTGTTGTGTCAAAGGAACCAATGAATTGCTTAGCAAAGAGATCAAGATACCAGCTACTTTCAGTTTGAAACTTTGTAACTTCAGTTAATTTTTCCCCATGTGTCTGTAAATCAAACAGAGTGGGAAGAGTCACAATCAAGCTAGCTATACCAGCTAAAAAGGAGGTGATTATGAAATCAAGAAAAGATGATTTTCGAGTTTTAAAGTCCCAAGAAATTTGACAGATATACCAGAAAATAAGAAACAATGCTGTCATATAGCCAAAATAATAGTTTTGGATAAATAATATTGACAGGCTTGTAAAGTATAATGAGAATTTCTTTTCAGTTATAAGTAGGTGTAAACCAGTTATAATTAAAGGAATCAAGATAAAAACGTCTAGCCAGGTTTTTATCTCTAATTGACTGACAGTGAAACTCATCAGAGCGTAAGAAGTGGATAAGGCTAGTTTTAAAGGCTTAGGAATCGATTGAAATAATTTATTTAAACTAAAGTAAGTTGACAGACCAATCAATCCAAATTTTAAGAGAGTTGTCAGATAAACAGCATCAGGCATACTCGATAGATTAAAAAAGTAAACCAGAGGTGAAAGGAAACTACCCAAGTAATAACTAGATAGGGCATAGAAATTCAATCCGAGGCCACTTGTAAAGGTGTAAAACAAACTACCATTTCCATGTAGGATATTTCGTAAAGTTATATCAAAAATAACGTATTGATGAAAGCCATCTCCTAATAGAGGAGAGTTGTCACTATTCCAGTAGATACCTTGAGATAGGTATACTCCTGTCATAATCAATACAGGAATGATGAAAGAAACAAAATAGGTCCAATATGTTTTAAAAAATAATTTCATGTTACCTCATAAAATGTTAGAAAACTCAGCTGGTTAACCCAACTGAGTTTTGAAGTTTTATTTAGTCTTTCCAAAGTTCTTTAACTTTTGCTTGTACTTCTGCATTTTCTAGGAATTCATCATAGGTTTCATCGATACGGTCAATGACGCCATTTTTTGACAAGACAATGATATGGTTGGCTAGAGTTTGAATAAACTCGTGGTCATGGCTGGCAAAGATGATTGATTCTTTAAAGTTTTTCAATCCATCATTCAAGCTTGAGATAGATTCCAAGTCTAAGTGATTGGTTGGATCATCGAGGACAAGGACATTTGATTTCAAGAGCATGAGTTTTGAAAGCATGACACGGACTTTTTCTCCCCCTGACAAGACGTTGACAGGTTTGTTAACCTCATCTCCAGAGAAGAGCATACGGCCAAGGAAACCGCGTAGGAAAGTATTATCATCTTCTTCTTTACTTGCGAATTGACGCAACCAGTCAAGAATTGATTCTCCCCCTGCGAAATCAGCTGAGTTATCTTTTGGAAGGTAAGATTGACTAGTTGTAACTCCCCACTTGACAGTTCCTTCATAGTCAATATCTCCCATGATTGCACGAATTAATGCAGTCGTTTGGATGTCATTTTGTCCAATAAGAGCTGTCTTATCACCTGGACGCAAGATGAAACTGATATTATCTAAAATAGTTTCACCATCAATCTTTACAGTTAGATTTTCTACTGTCAAGAGATCATTACCAATTTCACGCTCAGCTTTAAAGTTGATAAATGGATATTTACGACTAGATGGTACAATCTCTTCTAGTTCAATCTTATCAAGCATTTTTTTACGTGATGTTGCTTGTCTTGACTTAGAAGCATTAGCAGAGAAACGAGCAACGAACTCTTGTAATTGTTTAATTTTTTCTTCTGCTTTGGCATTACGGTCTGCTAGCAATTTAGCAGCGAGTTCAGAAGATTCCTTCCAGAAGTCATAGTTTCCGACATAGAGTTTGATTTTTCCGAAGTCAAGGTCGGCCATGTGGGTACATACTTTATTCAAGAAGTGACGGTCGTGGGATACTACGATAACGGTGTTATCAAAATCAATCAAGAAGTCTTCTAGCCAAGTAATAGATTGGATATCCAAACCATTGGTCGGCTCGTCCAAAAGAAGAACATCTGGTTTACCAAAAAGTGCTTTGGCGAGGAGAACCTTTACTTTCTCACCATTAGCCAATTCGCTCATATTTTGGTAGTGGAATTCTTCTGGAATGTTTAGGTTTTGAAGTAGTTGAGAGGCTTCACTTTCTGCTTCCCAGCCTCCAAGCTCGGCAAACTCACCTTCAAGTTCGGCAGCACGCACTCCATCCTCATCTGAGAAATCTTCCTTCATGTAGATAGCATCTTTTTCCTTCATGATGCTATAAAGTTTTTCATTTCCCATGATAACGACATCAATAGCACGTTCATCTTCATAGTCAAAGTGATTTTGACGAAGAACAGAGAGACGTTCATCTGGACCAAGAGAGATGTGACCAGTAGTAGGTTCGATATCTCCAGCTAAAATTTTTAAAAAGGTTGATTTTCCGGCACCATTAGCACCGATTAATCCATAGGTATTTCCTTCTGTAAATTTGATATTGACATCATCAAAAAGTTTGCGATCACTAAAACGTAGTGAAACATCAGATACTGTAAGCAATGTTTTTCTCCTATATGTGTAATATATTTATTCTACTAGAAAATACGGAAATATTCAAATTTTTATCTGTCAATTTTGTGTAAATTATATTTACAATTCCCTTTACACAAAAACATAAATAGCAAGGTCGATTTATTTTGATAAATTGCGGTTATTTCATTAAAAAAATGCTATAATTGAAGGGACTATATCGAAGGAGAACAAAATGACTAAACCCATTATTTTAACAGGAGACCGTCCAACAGGGAAGTTGCATATTGGACATTATGTTGGAAGTCTCAAAAATCGAGTATTATTACAGGAAGAGGATAAGTATGACATGTTTGTGTTCTTGGCTGACCAACAAGCCTTGACAGATCACGCCAAAGATCCTCAAACCATTGTAGAGTCTATTGGAAATGTGGCTTTGGATTACCTTGCAGTTGGATTGGACCCAAGTAAATCGACTATCTTTATTCAAAGCCAGATTCCAGAGCTGGCTGAACTATCTATGTACTATATGAATCTAGTTTCATTAGCACGTCTGGAGCGAAATCCAACTGTCAAGACAGAGATTGCTCAAAAAGGATTTGGAGAAAGCATTCCAACAGGATTTTTGGTTTATCCAATTGCACAAGCAGCTGACATCACAGCCTTTAAGGCCAATTATGTTCCTGTTGGGACAGATCAGAAACCAATGATTGAACAAACCCGTGAAATTGTTCGTTCTTTTAACAATGCATATAACTGTGATGTTTTGGTGGAACCAGAAGGTATTTATCCAGAAAATGAGAGAGCAGGGCGTTTGCCTGGTTTAGATGGAAATGCTAAAATGTCTAAATCACTTAATAACGGTATTTATTTAGCTGATGATGCGGATACTTTGCGTAAAAAAGTAATGAGTATGTATACAGATCCAGATCATATCCGCGTTGAGGATCCAGGTAAGATTGAAGGAAATATGGTTTTCCATTACCTAGATGTTTTTGGTCGTCCAGAAGATGCTCAAGAAATTGCTGACATGAAAGAACATTATCAACGAGGTGGTCTTGGTGATGTGAAAACCAAACGTTATCTACTTGAAATATTAGAACGTGAACTGGGTCCTATTCGTGAGCGCCGTATCGAATTCGCTAAGGATATGGGAGAAGTTTATAATATGCTTCAAAAAGGTAGTGAAAGAGCGCGTGAAGTTGCAGGTCAAACCCTATCTGAGGTTAAAGGAGCAATGGGACTTCATTACTTTAACTAAGTTTATTTTTACAAGAAACTATCATTTCTATCTCAAAGAAAAGATAGTTTTTTATTTACCCCTGTAACATTTGACAAATTTTTATAGAATGGTATGATAGATACAATATAAAAAGAGTCAAGCTCAAAAATAAAGAAAAGAGGAAACTTCGAATGTCTAATTGGGACACTAAATTTTTGAAAAAAGGTTTTACCTTTGATGATGTATTGCTTATTCCAGCTGAAAGTCATGTGTTGCCTAACGATGCAGATTTAACAACTAAATTGGCAGATAATTTGACTTTAAATATCCCAATTATTACCGCTGCTATGGACACAGTAACAGAGAGTCAAATGGCCATTGCTATTGCTCGTGCAGGCGGTCTCGGAGTTATCCATAAAAACATGCCAATTGCTCAACAAGCAGAAGAGGTTCGTAAGGTAAAACGTTCTGAAAATGGAGTTATTATTGATCCCTTCTTCTTGACGCCTGAACACACAATTGCTGAAGCAGATGAGCTTATGGGTCGTTACCGCATCAGTGGTGTTCCAGTTGTTGAAACACTTGAAAATCGTAAATTGGTTGGTATTTTGACAAACCGAGATCTTCGTTTTATTTCAGACTATAACCAACCAATCTCAAATCATATGACTAGTGAAAATCTTGTTACTGCTCCTGTGGGTACAGATCTTGCAACTGCTGAGAGTATTCTTCAAGAACACCGTATTGAAAAACTTCCTTTGGTAGATGAAGAAGGTCGTCTTTCTGGTTTGATTACTATAAAAGATATTGAAAAAGTTATTGAATTTCCAAATGCTGCTAAAGATGAGTTTGGTCGTCTTCTAGTTGCAGGTGCAGTAGGTGTTACTTCAGATACATTTGAACGTGCAGAGGCACTTTTTGAGGCAGGAGCGGATGCGATTGTTATTGATACTGCACATGGTCATTCTGCAGGTGTCTTGCGTAAAATTGCTGAGATTCGCGCTCACTTCCCAGATCGTACTTTGATTGCTGGAAATATTGCTACTGCTGAGGGAGCGCGCGCACTTTACGAAGCAGGCGTGGACGTTGTCAAGGTTGGGATTGGACCAGGTTCTATCTGTACTACTCGTGTGATTGCTGGTGTTGGTGTTCCACAAGTAACAGCTATCTATGATGCTGCAGCTGTTGCGCGTGAATATGGAAAAACAATCATTGCTGATGGTGGAATAAAGTATTCTGGAGATATTGTAAAAGCTCTTGCTGCTGGTGGAAATGCAGTTATGCTTGGATCAATGTTTGCTGGAACTGATGAAGCTCCAGGAGAAACTGAAATCTTCCAAGGACGTAAGTTCAAGACTTACCGTGGTATGGGATCAATCGCAGCAATGAAGAAAGGTTCAAGCGATCGTTACTTCCAAGGTTCTGTCAATGAAGCAAACAAACTCGTTCCAGAAGGAATTGAAGGTCGTGTTGCTTATAAAGGAGCGGCAGCTGATATTGTCTTCCAAATGATTGGTGGGATTCGCTCTGGTATGGGTTATTGTGGTGCAGCTAACCTTAAAGAGTTGCATGATAATGCTCAATTTATCGAAATGTCTGGTGCTGGTTTGAAAGAAAGTCATCCTCATGATGTACAAATTACTAATGAAGCACCAAATTATTCTATGTAAAAGAAATAAAAAGAACTCCTGAAAAACAGGAGTTCTTTTACAAAGTTGTCAAGTTTCATTTACAATAACTTGACCATCTTGAATAGTGAAAATACTTAGATTTTCTGGTAGATTTTGAAGATGATCTAAGCTTGTTGTTGTAATAAAAGTTTGGATTGAATGAGAAATCGTTTCTAATAATTTTAATTGTCTAGTGTTGTCAAGTTCACTCATAACATCGTCAAGCAATAATATCGGAGATTCTGTAGTAATACTTTCCATTAACTCGATTTCTGCTAATTTTATAGAGAGGACGAGACTACGATGTTGGCCTTGACTTCCAAAACTAGCGTCCATCCCATTTATATAAAAAGAAATATCATCTCGATGAGGACCGACGCCAGTGTTCTTTTTAAATAAATCTCTGGACCTACTTTTTTCTAAAGCAATTTTGAAAGATTCTGATAAGTCTTCTTTGTCAGTTATCTTGACAGAGGATTGATAGGATATTGATAACTCTTCAATCTGATTAGAGAGTTCAAAATGTTTCTTACGACCAAATGATTCTAGTTTTTTTATGAAATCTAAGCGGTGATTCATTACACGACATCCATAATCAATTAGCTGATCATCTAAGACTGAAAGGAAGGTTTCATCTATTTTTTGAGCTGATTTTAGATAAGTGTTTCTTTGTTTTAGGATGTGGTTATAATTGGTTAAGTCTGATAGATAGATGGGCTTCATTTGTCCAAGCTCCATATCAATGAATTTTCGTCTAACTGAAGGTGCTCCTTTAATTAGTTGTAAATCTTCAGGAGCAAATAAGACAACATTCATGTGTCCGACATAATCTGAAAGTCGTGCCTGTTTTAAATGATTAACTTTTGTAACACGGCCTTTTTGTGTTAGTTCGATTTCTAGGGGAATGGATCCAGTTTTTTTCTGAACGAGACCTGAAAGATGAAGTTGTTCCTCATCAAAATGAATGAGATTTTTATCTGTTCGAGTTCGATGACTACGCGTTAAGGCTAAAAAATAGATGGCCTCTAACATATTTGTTTTACCTTGTGCATTGCGTCCTAAAAAGACGTTTAATTTAGGATTGAAGTCTATTTTTGTTTCTTTATAATTACGAAAAGTTTTGAGAGATATGTTTTGTAGCCACATGATTATCTACCAGGGAATCGCGGAGCTTGTTTGTTTTTAGGTGCTGAAGTAGGTTTCGATTTGTCTTTTTTAACTTCCTTATTCATCTCTTTTACAAGTTTAGCGATTCGTTCTTTTTCAACTTTATCAGCTTTGTATTCCTCTTGTTCTTCAGAAGTAGGTTGTGTCAATAAGATGTCAATGTTCATGTCAGGTATGTCAATTTTATCACCAATGCGAAGTTTTTTACCACGACGACTCTCTAATTCCCCATTAAAGTAAACAGAATGTTCAGAGAGAAATGATTTGATAGCTCCTCCGCTATGTGTAATTCCAAGTTCTTTGAGTAGTGCTTGGAGGGTAATAAATTCTTCAAATAATTTGTATTCCATAATTCACCTCAATCTTTGGTATTATACCATATTTTCTTAAAAATAGTGAGAGAAACAGGGAGAAATGTAAGCGATTTTTATTTCAAAACTGTTACAGGGAACAAGAAAATTTCAGGTTTTCGTGATATAATAGAAGTCTGTATATAAGGAGGTAAATCATGGAGTTAGTGCATGGAATTTCAACACATTTTATCCAATCAAAGAAGTTTAAAACAAACAAAATCACCGTGCGTTTTACCGCTCCATTATCTCTTGATACGATTGCAGGTCGCATGTTGAGTGCGAGTATGCTAGAGACTGCTAACCAGATGTATCCTACTTCTCAAGCTTTGAGAAGACACTTGGCCAGTCTATACGGTACAGATATGTCAACCAATTGTTTCAGAAGAGGGCAAAGTCACATTGTAGAATTGACATTTACTTATGTTCGTGATGAGTTTTTAAGTAGGAAAAATGTGCTAACTTCTCAGGTTTTGGAACTTGTAAAAGAAACTCTTTTTTCACCCGTAGTAGTTGATAATGGCTTTGATTCGGCCTTATTTGAAATTGAGAAAAAACAATTGCTAGCAAGTTTAGCAGCTGATATGGATGATTCTTTTTATTTCGCACATAAAGAATTAGATAAATTATTTTTTCATGATGAACGTCTCCAATTGGAATACAGTGATTTACGAAATCGTATTTTAGCTGAAACTCCACAAAGTTCTTATTCTTGTTTCCAAGAATTTTTGGCCAATAATCGAATAGATTTCTTTTTCCTGGGTGATTTTAATGAGGTTGAAATTCTAAATGTATTAGAATCATTTGGTTTTATAGGTCGAGAAGGTAATGTGAAGGTTCAGTATTGTCAACCTTATTCCAATATCCTTCAGGAAGGCATGGTTCGGAAAAATGTGGGACAATCTATTTTAGAGTTGGGTTATCATTGCCCTTCTGAATATGGAGATGAGCAACATTTACCCATGATTGTAATGAATGGTTTACTTGGTGGATTTGCTCATTCTAAACTATTTACAAATGTCCGTGAAAATGCTGGATTAGCTTATACTATTTCAAGTCAGCTCGATTTATTTAGTGGATTCTTGAGGATGTATGCTGGTATCGATCGAGAAAATCGGAACCAGGCTCGTAAAATGATGAATAATCAACTGCTTGATTTAAAAAAAGGTTATTTTACAGAGCTTGAGTTAGAGCAGACCAAGGAAATGATTCGTCGGTCTTTGTTACTTTCTCAAGATAATCAAAGTTCATTGATTGAACGTGCTTATCAAAATGCCTTACTTGGAAAATCTTCAGCAGATTTTAAAAGTTGGATTGAAAAACTTGAACAAATTGACAAAGATGCTATTTGTAGAGCAGCTAATAATGTGAAACTACAGGCGATTTACTTTATGGAAGGAATAGAATGACAAAGGTTGTTTTTGAAGAAAAATACTATCCAGCTGTAAAAGAAATGGTTTATCGAACTCGTTTGTCAAATGGATTGACAGTAGCTCTTCTACCTAAAAAGGAATTTAAAGAGGTTTACGGGAGTGTAACTGTACAGTTTGGCTCGGTAGATACGCTTGTCACAGAAGTTGACGGAGATGTAAAACAATATCCTGCGGGAATTGCTCATTTTCTTGAGCATAAATTATTTGAGAGAGAAGATTCTAGCGATTTGATGTCGGCTTTTACGAGTCTAGGTGCAGATAGTAATGCTTTTACAAGCTTTACAAAGACAAACTATCTTTTTTCATCGACGGATTATCTATTAGAGAATTTAGATTTACTTGATGAATTGGTAACATCGGCACATTTTACTGAAGATTCCATTCTGAGAGAGCAGGATATTATCCAGCAAGAACGAGAAATGTATCAAGATGATCCAGATTCGTGTTTATTCTTTTTAACTTTAGCGAATTTGTATCCTGGTACACCTTTAGCAACTGATATAGTTGGAAGTGAGGAGTCCATTTCCCAAATCAATCTAACTAATTTGCAAGAAAATTTCACAAGGTTTTACAAGCCTGTAAATATGTCTCTGTTTTTAGTTGGTAATTTTGATGTGGAGCAAGTACAGGACTATTTTGAAAGCAAAGAATTGAAAGATTCAGATATTAAGGAAGTAGTAAGAGAAAAGTTGCTTTTACAAGATGTAAAACAAACAGACAGTATGAGAATGGAAGTATCTTCTCCCAAACTAGCGATTGGGATTAGAGGTAAGCGAGAAGTTGCTGGGGCAGATTGCTATCGACATCATATTTTATTAAAATTATTGTTTGCAATGATGTTTGGTTGGACTTCGGATCGTTTTCAAAAATTATATGAATCAGGTAAGATAGATGCTTCCTTATCTCTTGAAATTGAAGTAACAAGTCGTTTTCATTTTGTTATGTTGACAATGGACACAAAAGAGCCAGTTGCTTTATCTCATCAGTTTAGGAAGGCTATTCGTAATTTTACAAAGGATTTAGATATTACAGAGGATCATTTAGATATTATCAAAAGAGAGATGTTTGGAGAATTTTTCAGTAGCATGAACTCTCTTGAATTTATTGCAACGCAATATGATGCTTTTGAACATGGTGAGACAATTTTTGATTTACCAAAAATTTTACAGGAAATCACTTTAGAGGATGTTATTGATGCTGGACATCATTTAATAGATGATGGTGATATAGTTGATTTTACAATATTTCCATCATAGCAACCTATCATAATTGATACTAGAAAGAAGGAATGACAAGTATGAGGAAAAAAACAATTGGTGAGGTTTTACGTTTAGCTAGAACCAACCAAGGGTTGACTTTAGAAGAATTACATAAAAAAACAGAAATTCAGTTGGATATGTTGGAAGCGATGGAAGCTGATGATTTTGATCAACTTCCTAGTCCATTTTATACTCGTTCTTTTTTGCGAAAATATGCGTGGGCAGTTGAGCTAGATGAGAGAATTGTCTTGGATGCCTATGATTCTGGGAGCATGATTACTTATGAGGAAGTAGATGTTGACGAAGACGATTTAACAGGCAGGAGACGTTCAAGTAAGAAAAATAAGACATCATTTTTACCTTTATTTTATTTTATACTCTTTGCACTATCGATTGTAATTTTTGTGACTTATTATGTTTGGAATTATGTCCAGACTCAACCGGAGCGTTCATCTGCGTCTAGTTATAGTGTAGTCCAAGAAACAAGCTCGACTAGTTCTGTAACTCAATCCTCAAGTAGTTCTTCGAATATTGAACCAGCTATAATGGTATCGGGTGAAGGAAATCGAGTAGAAGTTGCTTATAAAACGAGCAAGGAAACTGCAAAATTACAATTATCAGTCTCAGATGCTAGAAGTTGGGTTAGTGTTTCAGAAAGTGAGCTTGAGGGTGGTGTGACCTTATCTCCAGAGAAGAAAAGTGCGGAAACAACAGTTTCAACAAAAAATTCTGTGACCATTACATTAGGTGTTGTCAAAGGTGTCTCTTTAACAGTAGATAATCAGACTGTTGATTTATCGAAATTAACAGCTCAGACTGGAAAAATTGCTGTAACCTTTACTAAAAATTAAGGAAAAACGAATGAAAAAAGAACAAATTCCAAATCTCTTAACAATAGGTCGAATTCTCTTTATACCTATTTTTATCTTTATTTTAACAGTAGGAAATTCGATAGAGAGTCATATAGTGGCAGCTATTATCTTTGCTATTGCTAGTATTACAGACTACTTAGATGGATATTTAGCTCGCAAATGGAATGTGGTTAGTAATTTTGGTAAATTTGCAGATCCTATGGCGGATAAGTTACTAGTTATGTCGGCTTTTATTATGCTGATTGAGTTAGGTATGGCTCCAGCTTGGATTGTTGCAGTGATTATCTGTCGTGAGTTGGCTGTGACAGGTTTGAGGCTTTTATTGGTTGAAACTGGTGGAACAGTTTTAGCAGCAGCAATGCCTGGAAAAATTAAAACTTTCAGTCAGATGTTTGCGATTATTTTCTTGCTATTACATTGGACTTTGATTGGACAAGTCCTACTTTATGTAGCTTTGTTTTTCACTATCTACTCTGGCTATGATTATTTCAAGGGTAGTGCCTATGTATTTAAAGGGACATTTGGTTCGAAATGAAATCAATAATTGATGTAAAAAATCTTTCTTTTCGCTATAAGGAAAGTCAGGAATACTATGATGTGAAGGATATTACGTTTCACGTGAAACGTGGAGAATGGCTCTCTATTGTAGGGCATAATGGTAGTGGTAAATCAACGACTGTACGGTTAATTGATGGTTTACTGGAAGCAGAATCTGGAGAGATTGTAATCGATGGCCAACGGCTGACTGAGGAAAATATTTGGAATATACGTCGTCAAATCGGTATGGTTTTTCAAAATCCAGACAATCAATTTGTTGGAGCGACTGTTGAAGATGATGTAGCCTTTGGTTTGGAAAATCAGGGTCTTTCTCGTCAAGAAATGAAAAAGAGAGTGGAAGAAGCTCTGGATTTGGTTGGCATGTTGGACTTTAAAAAGAGAGAGCCAGCGCGTCTATCAGGTGGACAAAAGCAACGTGTGGCCATTGCAGGTGTTGTAGCTCTAAGACCAGCTATTTTAATCCTAGATGAAGCAACGAGTATGTTAGATCCTGAGGGTCGTAGAGAACTGATTGAGACAGTAAAAGGAATTCGAAAAGACTATGATATGACGGTCATTTCCATTACACATGATTTGGAAGAAGTTGCCATGAGTGATCGCGTATTGGTCATGAAAAGAGGGGAAATTGAATCAACCAGTAGTCCAAGGGAGCTTTTCTCTCGAAATGATTTAGATCAAATTGGATTAGACGATCCTTTTGCCAATCAATTAAAATATTCTCTGAGTCAGAATGGCTATGATTTACCTGAAAATTATTTGACAGAAAGTGAGCTAGAGGATAAGCTATGGGAATTGCTCTAGAAAATGTGAGTTTTACGTATCAAGAAGGGACTCCCTTAGCTTCAACAGCTTTGTCGGATGTTTCTTTGACGATTGAAGATGGTTCTTATACGGCTTTAATTGGGCATACAGGTAGTGGCAAATCAACTATTTTACAACTATTAAATGGTTTATTGGTGCCAAGTCAAGGGAGTGTGCGGGTTTTTGATACCTTAATCACCTCGACTTCTAAAAACAAAGACATTCGTCAAATTAGAAAACAGGTTGGCTTGGTATTTCAGTTTGCTGAAAATCAGATTTTTGAAGAAACGGTTTTGAAAGACGTTGCTTTTGGACCGCAAAATTTTGGAGTTTCTGAAGAAGATGCGGAGCAGATTGCGCGTGAGAAACTGGCTCTGGTTGGAATTGATGAATCACTTTTTAATCGTAGCCCGTTTGAGCTATCAGGCGGACAAATGAGACGTGTTGCGATTGCAGGCATACTTGCCATGGAACCAGCCATATTAGTCTTAGATGAGCCCACAGCAGGCCTAGATCCCCTGGGAAGAAAAGAGCTGATGAATTTGTTCAAAAAACTCCACCAGTCAGGGATGACCATTGTCTTGGTAACTCATTTGATGGATGATGTAGCTGAATATGCGAACCAAGTCTATGTGATGGAAAAGGGATGTTTAGTTAAGTTTGGTAAACCGAGTGATGTCTTTCAAGATGTTGTCTTTATGGAAGAAGTACAGTTGGGAGTACCTAAAATTACGGCCTTTTGTAAACGATTGGCTGATAGAGGCGTGTCATTTAAACGATTACCGATTAAGATAGAGGAGTTCAAGGAGTCGCTAAATGGATAGTATGATTTTGGGACGTTATATCCCAGGGGATTCGATTGTTCACCGATTGGATCCACGTAGCAAATTACTGGCTATGATGCTACTGATTTTGATCGTTTTTTGGGCTAATAATTCCTTGACGAATCTGATTCTTTTTATAGCGACAGGGATATTTATTGCCTTGTCAGGAGTATCTCTTTCATTTTTTATTCAGGGCTTGAAGTCTATGTTTTTCTTGATTGCCTTCACAACTATTTTTCAACTATTTTTCATTTCTAATGGGAATGTTTTATTTGAGTTTTCGTTTGTGAGAATCACAGATTATGCTTTGCAACAAGCTGGAATTATTTTTTGTCGCTTTGTATTAATTATTTTCTTTTCAACTTTGTTAACCTTAACAACAATGCCCTTAAGTTTGGCCTCAGCTGTCGAAGCTTTGTTAGCGCCTTTAAAGCGTGTGAAAGTTCCAGTTCATGAAATTGGATTGATGTTGTCCATGAGTCTACGTTTTGTCCCAACCTTGATGGATGATACGACGCGGATTATGAATGCACAGAAAGCGCGCGGAGTGGATTTTGGAGAAGGAAGTATTGTTCAAAAAGTAAAGGCGATGATTCCTATTTTGATTCCTCTTTTTGCGACAAGTTTAAAACGTGCGGATTCCTTGGCTATCGCCATGGAAGCGCGTGGTTATCAGGGTGGGAAAGGTAGAAGTCAATACAGACAACTGAAATGGACTCGAAAGGATACGCTAACCCTTCTTGTTATTCTCGTACTTGGTTGTTGCTTATTTTTCTTAAAATCTTAGTAGCTTTCAGGAATTGATAAAAGTTACTGTAACAGTTTTTGATATAAAGGTAGGGATATGAACCGTTTTAAAAAATCAAAATATGTCATTATTGTTTTTGTCATTGTTCTGCTTGTGTCGGCTCTCTTAGCGACGACTTATTCAAGTACAATTGTGACAAAATTAGGAGATGGAATCTCATTGGTTGATAGAGTTGTACAAAAACCTTTTCAGTGGTTTGATTCTGTCAAATCAGATTTGGCACATTTGACACGAACATATAATGAAAATGAAAGTTTGAAGAAACAGATTTACCAATTAGAAGTTAAATCAAATGAGGCGGAAAGTTTAAAGACAGAAAATGAACAATTGCGCCAATTGCTTGATATGAAGTCCAAGTTGCAAGCTACAAAGACTTTAGCAGCAGATGTTATTATGCGTTCTCCAGTATCTTGGAAGCAGGAATTGACCCTGGATGCAGGTAAATCAAAAGGGGCTTCTGAGAACATGTTAGCTATTGCAAACGGTGGCTTGATTGGGAGTGTTTCAAAAGTAGAGGACAACTCTACTATGGTCAACCTTCTGACAAATACGGAAAATTCTGATAAGATTTCTGTTAAAATTCAACATGGTACTGCCACAATTTATGGGATTATTGTTGGCTACGATAAGGAAAATGATGTTCTTAAAATTAGCCAATTAAATAGTAATAGTGAGATTAGTGCAGGAGATAAGGTGACCACTGGTGGATTAGGAAACTTTAACGTTGCTGATATTCCTGTTGGTGAAGTGGTTGCCACAACGCATAGTACAGACTATTTGACACGAGAAGTAACTGTTAAATTGAGTGCAGATACTCATAATGTAGATGTGATAGAATTAGTGGGGAATTCATAATGAGACAGTTGAAACGGGTTGGAGTGTTTTTATTGCTTCCTTTCTTTGTTCTAATTGACGCCCATATTAGCCAGATTCTGGGTTCATTTTTTCCCCACGTACAGTTGGCTAGTCATTTTCTGTTTTTATTTCTCTTATTTGAGACGATTGAAGTATCAGAATATCTCTATTTAGCTTATTGTTTTGTAGTTGGTTTAGTTTATGATATTTACTTTTTCCACTTGATTGGAATTGCGACTCTGTTGTTCGTCTTGTTGGGGGTATTTCTCCATAAATTTAATAGTGTTATTTTATTGAATCGTTGGACGAGAATGTTAGCAATTATTGTCATGACTTTTCTATTTGAAATGGGAGCTTACATACTTGCGATAGCGATAGGTTTAACTGTGGATAGTATGTCTTTATTCATAGTTTATAGTTTAGTGCCATCAATGATTTTGAACCTTATATGGATGATTGTTTTTCAGTTTATTTTTGAAAAATTTTATCTATGAGAAAGAAATACAAATGTAATAAAGGCGTAATATTTATTATGTCTTTTTTTGGTATACTAGTATTGTCTTAAATAGAAGGAGTATCTACGTAATATGAAGAAAAAAATCTTAGCGTCACTTTTACTAAGTACAGTAATGGTTTCTCAAGTTGCTGTTTTAACAACCGCGCATGCAGAAACTACTGATGACAAAATTGCTGCTCAAGATAATAAAATTAGTAATTTAACAGCACAACAACAAGAAGCTCAAAAACAAGTTGATCAAATTCAGGAGCAAGTATCTGCTATTCAAACAGAGCAATCAAACTTGCAATCTGAAAATGATAGATTACAAGCAGAATCTAAAAAGCTTGAGGGTGAAATTACAGAACTTTCTAAGAATATTGTATCTCGTAATGATTCTTTGCAAAAACAAGCCCGTAGTGCTCAAACAAATGGAGCTGCAACTAGCTACATTAATACAATTGTAAACTCAAAATCAATTACAGAAGCTATTTCACGTGTAGCTGCAATGAGTGAAATCGTATCTGCAAACAACAAAATGTTGGAACAACAAAAAGCAGATAAAAAAGCTATTTCTGAGAAACAAGTAGCAAACAATGACGCAATCAATACAGTTATTGCAAATCAGCAAAAACTAGCTGATGATGCTCAAACATTAACTACAAAACAAGCTGAGTTGAAAGCTGCAGAATTGAATCTTGCTGCTGAAAAGGCTACTGCAGAGGATGAAAAAGCAAGTTTACTTGAGAAAAAAGCTGCAGCGGAAGCAGAAGCTAAAGCAGCTGCAGAAGCAGAAGCTGCTTATAAAGCTAAACAAGCAAGTCAACAACAAACAGTTGTTGCTTCTGGGAATACAACTTTTACAGCAGAAGTTCAAGCAGTATCTGAATCATCTTCAAGCTACAGTCCTGTAGCAGTGAAACATCATCCAACATATAGCACAAATGCGTCAAGTTATCCAGTTGGTGAGTGTACATGGGGAGCTAAAACGTTGGCACCTTGGGCTGGAGACTACTGGGGTAATGGCGCACAGTGGGCTACAAGTGCAGCTGCCGCAGGCTTCCGTACAGGATCTACACCTCAAGTTGGTGCGATTGCATGTTGGAATGATGGTGGATATGGACACGTAGCTGTAGTTACAGCTGTTTCATCATCAACAAGTATCCAAGTATCTGAATCAAACTATGGTGGAAACCGTACAATCGGAAATAAACGTGGTTGGTTTAATCCTACTACAACTTCAGAAGGTTTTGTAACATACATCTATCCAAACTAATGAATAAAACGGGCTCTTTGTCAACTGTAGTGGGTTGAAGAAAAGCTAAGATCGAGAAAGGACGGAATTTGTCCTTTCTTTTTTGATATTCAGAGCGATAAAAATCCGTTTTTTGAAGTTTTCAAAGTTCCGAAATCCAAATGCATTTCGTTTGATGAGTTTAATGAGATTATTTGTCGCTTCTAATTTGGCGTTGGAATAGTGTAATTGAAGAGCGTTGACAATCTTCTCTTTATCCTTGAGGAAGGTTTTAAAGACAGTCTGAAAAAGAGGATGAACCTGCTTAAGATTGTTCTCAATGAGTCCGAAAAAATTTGTCGTGTTCCTTGTTCTGAAAGTGAAAAAGCAAGAGTTGATAGACATTGTAGTG
>NZ_JPFW01000010.1 GCF_000722705.1 Streptococcus mitis | reverse complement strand
TTCTGGTAGGCATACCAGTTGTTTCAAGGTAAGGAATTTTCGATGGTTTTTGGAAGTCATATTTCTTCATTTGACTTCTACAATCAGGGCAAGATGGGGCCTCATAATCCAGTTTAGCGATGATTTCTTTGTGTGTATCCCTATTGATGATATCCATAAATTGGATATTTGGGTCTTTGATATCGAGTAGTTTTGTGATAAAATGTAATTGTTCCATATGAATCTTTCTAATGAGTTGTTTGGTCGCTTTTCATTATAGGTCATATGGGACTTTTTTTCTACACAAAAATAGGCTCCATAATATCTATAGGGGATTTACCCACTACAAATATTATAGAGCCATAAAACGAAGAGGCTCGACTTGAGTCTCTTTTATGATTTATATAGTTAACTTACTTTAAAAATCTACTAAAATCGCTTGAAAATATTGAAAAAGTATGGTAAAATGAAACTTGTCGTGTGAACGATAATACTCATTCTTGATGAATTGTGAAGCAGTTGCCCTTGGGTCGTTTTGCGAGTTGAAGTCAAGAAGAGGAAAAAAACAAAAAGGAGAAATACTCATGGCAGTAATTTCAATGAAACAACTTCTTGAGGCTGGTGTACACTTTGGTCACCAAACTCGTCGCTGGAACCCTAAGATGGCTAAGTACATCTTCACTGAGCGTAACGGAATCCACGTTATCGACTTGCAACAAACTGTAAAATACGCTGACCAAGCATACGACTTCATGCGTGATGCGGCAGCTAACGATGCAGTTGTATTGTTCGTTGGTACTAAAAAACAAGCAGCTGATGCAGTTGCTGAAGAAGCAGTACGTTCAGGTCAATACTTCATCAACCACCGTTGGTTGGGTGGAACTCTTACAAACTGGGGAACAATCCAAAAACGTATCGCTCGTTTGAAAGAAATCAAACGTATGGAAGAAGATGGAACTTTCGAAGTTCTTCCTAAGAAAGAAGTTGCACTTCTTAACAAACAACGTGCACGTCTTGAAAAATTCTTGGGCGGTATCGAAGATATGCCTCGTATTCCAGATGTTATGTACGTAGTTGACCCACATAAAGAGCAAATCGCTGTTAAAGAAGCTAAAAAATTGGGAATCCCAGTTGTAGCGATGGTTGACACAAACACTGATCCAGATGATATCGATGTAATCATCCCAGCTAACGATGACGCTATCCGCGCTGTTAAATTGATTACAGCTAAATTGGCTGACGCTATCATCGAAGGACGTCAAGGTGAAGATGCAGCAGCAGTTGAAGCAGAATTTGCAGCTTCTGAAGCTCAAGCAGATTCAATTGAAGAAATCGTTGAAGTTGTAGAAGGCGACAACGCTTAATTCATATAAATAGTAATTACCTAGGAGGGCGGGGCTTAGCCCGGCTCTCCTATTTTTAAAAAATATAGGAGAATCAAAATGGCAGAAATTACAGCTAAACTTGTAAAAGAGTTGCGTGAAAAATCTGGTGCCGGTGTTATGGACGCTAAAAAAGCGCTTGTAGAAACAGACGGTGACATCGAAAAAGCGATTGAATTGCTTCGTGAAAAAGGTATGGCTAAGGCAGCTAAGAAAGCTGACCGTGTTGCTGCAGAAGGCTTGACTGGTGTTTATGTTAACGGTAATGTTGCAGCAGTTATCGAAGTAAACGCTGAAACTGACTTCGTTGCGAAAAACGCTCAATTCGTTGAATTGGTAAATACTACAGCTAAAGTTATTGCCGAAGGAAAACCTGCTAACAATGAAGAAGCTCTTGCTTTGACAATGCCTTCAGGTGAAACTCTTGAAGCTGCATACGTATCTGCAACAGCAACTATCGGAGAAAAAATCTCATTCCGTCGCTTTGCATTGATTGAAAAAACAGATGCACAACACTTTGGAGCATACCAACATAATGGTGGACGTATCGGTGTTATTTCAGTTGTTGAAGGCGGAGACGAAGCTCTTGCTAAACAATTGTCAATGCACATCGCAGCGATGAAACCAACAGTTCTTTCTTACAAAGAATTGGATGAGCAATTCGTTAAAGATGAGTTGGCACAATTGAACCACGTAATCGACCAAGACAACGAAAGTCGTGCAATGGTTAACAAACCAGCTCTTCCACACTTGAAGTATGGATCAAAAGCTCAATTGACTGATGAAGTGATTGCGCAAGCTGAAGCTGATATTAAAGCTGAATTGGCTGCAGAAGGTAAACCAGAAAAAATCTGGGACAAAATCATCCCAGGTAAAATGGACCGCTTCATGCTTGACAACACTAAAGTTGACCAAGCTTACACACTTCTTGCACAAGTTTACATCATGGATGACAGCAAGACAGTTGAAGCATACCTTGAATCAGTTAACGCTTCTGTAGTTGAGTTCGCTCGCTTTGAAGTTGGTGAAGGTATCGAGAAAGCTGCAAACGACTTTGAAGCGGAAGTTGCAGCTACAATGGCAGCAGCCTTGAATAATTAATCATATAAGAGTCTGAGATAAAAAAGTTCTCAAACACAAAAAAGCTAGAGATTTCTAATTGTGGGACTCTAGCTTTTTAATTTAGTCGTTCTCTTATTGTATTTTAGGAGGTTGTTGGCCATAAGTACCAATCCCATGTCAATTCTCACTTGACGCTTACCTCTCAGTTTACATCTCTTGTAACCCAAACAAGCCTTTATCTGCCCAAAGACTTTTCTATGCAGTCGATTTTTCAAGGTATAAATAAAAAGCCCTATAATAAGGGCTAAGTGCATTTAGGAGGCTACACTTCAAATTCATAGAGTGCTGTAGAGAGATAACGTTCGCCGTTATCTGGTGCTAGAGCAAGGACTTTCTTACCTGTACCTAATTTCTTAGCAACTTCAATTGCTCCATAGATAGCTGCAGCTGAAGAAATCCCTACAAGGAAACCTTCTTTTCCACCAATTTCACGGCCGAGTGCTAGAGCATCGTCTGATGTTACACGAACGATACCATCATAAGCTTTTGTATCTAGTGTATCAGGAATAAATCCAGCTGAGATACCTTGAATTTTGTGAGGACCAGGTTTTTCACCAGATAGAATAGCAGATTCGTCTGCTTCTACTGCAAAAACTTGAATGTTTGAATTTGCTGCTTTGAGTGCATGAGAAACACCAGAAATTGTTCCACCAGTACCAACTCCAGCAACAAAGGCATCTAATCCATCTTTACCGAAAGCAGCTAGTATTTCAGCCCCTGTTGTTTTTTCGTGTACTTCTGGATTAGCTGGATTGTCAAATTGAAGAGGAAGGAAACCATCACGTTCAGCAGCAATTTCTTGAGCCTTAGCAATAGCACCTTTCATTCCTTCGCTACCAGGAGTGAGGACGAGTTCAGCGCCATAGGCTTGGATAATCTTACGGCGTTCTACACTCATGGTTTCAGGCATAACAATGACAACTTTATATCCTTTAGCAGCACCTACCCATGAAAGTCCAATACCAGTGTTTCCACTTGTTGCTTCAACAATAGTAGCACCCGGTTTTAGAATACCGTCTTGTTCAGCCTTTTCAATCATGCTAAGAGCAATACGGTCTTTTACAGATGAACCAGGATTAAATGCTTCAAGCTTTACATAGACGTCCGCAGTACCATCTGGTACGATGTTGTTGAGTTTAACAATCGGAGTTTGACCGATTAGTTCAGTAATGTTGTTATAAATAGACATATGAATACCTCTTTGTATAAGATATCTCTAGTATAACGCTATCTATACCATTTGTAAAATATAGAAATCCTATCGAAGCGATAGGATTTTTTTATATCATAGGTCTAAGCCATTAATTTTTAAGCGATTATGATAGGCTAATTCTAGTAAATAGGTGTAAAGGAGAACGCAATCCGTTTTCTTTTTGAATAGTCTCATTTTATAGTAGGTCTTTGCAAGCATCTTTTTATTTTGCTAATTAAAGTAGCGGTGAGAATGTCAGTGAAACACTGTATTATCTATTATTTACACTAGGTTTACAGGAATTTCAACTTCTCGTAAACCTTGATCAGTTAAAGTGACCTTTCCATTAAAAAACTCTACAAGTGCAGCTTTAATAGTTTCTTTTTCTTCTTTATCAACATAAATCATCGTATCGACTTGATCTGTAAAATTTGTATCCAGCTCCATGAGAGTATGTTCTTTAAGGAAGTTACTGTACTCTTGGTACTGAGCGTAGGACATTTGAATAGCAATGCCAGCCTGTTCTTTTATTTCAATGATGCCAATTTTTTTGACAGCTAAGGCCACACTGCCGGCGTAAGCACGAATCAATCCTCCAGCGCCTAGTTTAATGCCACCAAAGTAGCGTGTCACTACCACACAGACATTGGTGAGATTGTGATTTTCTAGTACCCCAAGCATGGGAACTCCAGCAGTACCACTGGGCTCACCATCATCACTTGTACGTTTAATTTCACTTCGTTCTCCAATAATAAAAGCAGAGCAGTTATGCGTCGCTTTGTAGTGTTCTTTTTTGATGGTGGTGATGAAGTCACGAGCCTCTTCTTCGCTATAAACACGCTTGGCATGACAGATAAAGCGGGATTTTTTGATTTCTTCTTGGACTTGTCCGTCCTCTTTAATTGTTCTAAATTCCATGATTTAATTGTACTAAAAAATCATCTAAAGCGCTAGGTTTTTACGAATAAAGAAGTATGAAAGTAAATCCAAACTATCTCGGTCGTGTGTTTACTGAGAATGAATTAACAGAAGAGGAGCGTCAGTTGGCGGAGAAACTTCCAGCAATGAGAAAGGAGAAGGGGAAACTTTTCTGTCAACGTTGTAATAGTATTATTCTAGAGGAATGGTATTTACCCATTGGTGCTTACTATTGTCGAGAGTGCTTGCTGATGAAGCGAGTTAGAAGTGATAAAGCTTTATACTATTTTCCGCAGGAGGATTTTCCTAAACAAGATGTTCTTAAATGGCGTGGTCAATTAACTCCTTTTCAAGAGAAGGTATCAGAGGGACTGATTCAAGCAGTAGACAAGCAAGAGCCAACTTTAGTTCATGCGGTGACAGGGGCTGGAAAGACAGAAATGATTTATCAAGTTGTGGCTAAGGTGATTAATAGGGGTGGTGCAGTATGTTTGGCCAGTCCTCGAATAGATGTATGCTTGGAATTGTATAAGCGCCTGCAAGATGATTTTGCTTGCGAGATAGCTCTTCTACACGGAGAATCAGAACCGTATTTCCGAACCCCATTAGTTGTTGCGACGACCCATCAGTTATTGAAATTTTATCAAGCTTTTGATTTGCTGATAGTGGATGAAGTAGATGCCTTTCCTTATGTTGATAATCCAACGCTTTACCATGCTGTCAAGAATAGTGTAAAGGAGAATGGGCTGAGAATCTTTTTAACAGCGACTTCGACCGATGAGTTAGATAGGAAAGTCCGTTTAGGAGAACTAAAAAGATTGAGCTTGCCTAGACGATTTCATGGGAATCCATTGATTATTCCTAAGCCAGTTTGGTTATCGGATTTTAATCGCTGTTTGGATAAGAATCGTTTGTCACCAAAGTTAAAGTCTTATATTGAGAAACAGAGAAAGACAGCTTATCCGTTGCTTATTTTTGCATCAGAAATTAAAAAAGGGGAGCAGCTAAAAGAAATCTTACAGGAGCAATTTCCAAATGAGAAAATTGGTTTTGTCTCTTCTGTAACAGAAAATCGGTTAGAGCAGGTGCAAGCTTTTCGAGATGGAGAACTGACAATACTTATCAGTACGACAATCTTGGAGCGTGGAGTTACCTTCCCTTATGTGGACGTTTTTGTAGTAGAGGCCAATCATCGTCTGTTTACCAAGTCTAGTTTGATTCAAATTGGTGGACGAGTTGGACGAAGTATGGATAGACCGACAGGAGATTTGCTTTTCTTTCATGACGGATTAAATGCTTCGATCAAGAAGGCGATTAAGGAAATTCAGCAGATGAACAAGGAGGCGGGTCTATGAAGTGTTTGTTATGTTGGCAGACAATGAAGACTGTTTTAACTTTTAGTAGTATCTTGCTTTTGAGGAATGATGATTCTTGTCTTTGTTCAGACTGTGATTCTACTTTTGAGAGAATTGGAGAAGAGCACTGTCCAAACTGTATGAAAATAGGATTGTCAACAAATTGTCAAGATTGTCAACTTTGGTGTAAAGAAGGAATTGAGGTTAGTCATAGCGCGATTTTTACTTACAATCATGCTATGAAAGATTTTTTCAGTCGATATAAGTTTGATGGGGACTTCCTTTTAAGAAAAGTTTTTTCTTCATTTTTAAGTGAGGAGTTGAAAAAGTACAAAGAATATCAATTTGTAGTCATTCCATTAAGTAAGGAGAGATATGCTGACAGAGGATTTAATCAGGTTGAAGGTTTAGTTGAAGCAGCAGGTTTTAAGTATCTGGATTTATTAGATAAAAGAGAAGAGAGAGCTAGTTCTTCTAAAAGTCGTTCAGAACGCTTGGCAACAGAACTTCCTTTCTTTATTAAAAGTGGAGTTACTATTCCTAAAAAAATCCTACTTATAGATGATATTTACACTACGGGAACAACTATAAATCGTGTGAAGAAACTGCTGGAAGAGGCAGGTGCAGAGGATGTAAAAACATTTTCCCTTGTAAGATGAGGAAAAAATTTGCAAAAATAAAATGAAAGCGTTATAATGAAATCAGAAAAACAAAAATGTTTAGAAAGAAGGTACTCATATGATTAAATATAGTATCCGTGGTGAAAACCTAGAAGTAACAGAAGCAATTCGTGATTATGTAGTTTCTAAACTCGAAAAGATCGAAAAGTATTTTCAAGCTGAACAAGAGTTGGATGCTCGAGTTAACTTGAAGGTGTATCGTGAAAAAACTGCTAAAGTGGAAGTGACGATTCCGCTTGGCTCTATTACTCTTCGTGCAGAAGATGTGTCTCAAGATATGTATGGTTCAATTGACCTTGTAACCGATAAAATTGAACGTCAGATTCGTAAAAACAAAACAAAAATCGAGCGTAAAAATAAAAATAAGGTAGCAACTAGTCAATTATTTACAGATGCTTTGGTGGAAGATACAAATGTTGTCCAATCTAGAGTTGTTCGTTCAAAACAAATTGATTTAAAACCAATGGATTTGGAAGAAGCTATTCTACAGATGGATTTGTTGGGACATGATTTCTTTATTTATGTGGATGTTGAAGATCAAACAACCAATGTGATTTATCGTCGTGAAGATGGCGAAATTGGTCTGTTAGAAGTTAAAGAATCTTAATTTTAATATATGTAAAGGTAGGTTTACTGAGTTGTAAACCTACTTTTTCTTACAATGGATATAATTGTTGATTACACTTTTAAAAAGTCGCTTTTTGGTGGTTATTATGGTATAATGGGTGCCAAGAGGTTTGGAATGAAAAAATTTTATATAAGTCCTATTTTCCCCTTAATATTAGGAATAGTGGCGTTCGGAGTGCTATCTGTGCAACTTGTTTTTGTAACGAATACACTGGTAACGCTATTTCTTTTGCTACTTATTTTGGGTTCATATAGTTTATTATTCATTCATCAAAGAGAGTACTACTCAAGGAGTGAAGTAGAACAAATTCAGTATGTAAACCACCAAGCTGAAGATAGTTTGACAACCTTGTTAGAACAGATGCCTGTCGGAGTTATTAAATTAGACTTGTCGTCAGGTGAAGTTGAATGGTTTAATCCTTATGCTGAATTGATTTTGACTAATGAAGTGGGCGAGATTGATGTGGCATTAATTCAAACAATTATCAAGGCTTCTGTGGGGAATCCAGGTTCTTATGCCACCTTGGGTGAGACTCGCTATTCGGTTCATATGGACAAGGTGTCTGGAGTTCTTTACTTCTTTGATGTGTCTGGAGAATACGAAGCGACTGTTGAGTTAGTAACGAGTCGACCTGTGATTGGGATCGTCTCCGTTGACAACTATGATGATTTAGAAGATGAAACATCAGAGTCTGATATTAGTCATATTAACAGTTTTGTAGCCAATTTTGTTTCAGAATTTGCTGTGAAGCATGCCATGTTCTCCCGTCGAGTGAGTATGGACCGTTTTTATCTATTTACGGACTACACGGTACTTGAGGGATTGATGAATGATAAATTTTCGGTTATCGATGCTTTCAGAGAAGAGGCGAAACAGAGACAGCTGCCTTTGACCTTAAGTATGGGATTTTCTTATGGTGATGGAAATCATGATGAGATAGGGAAAGTTGCATTACTCAACTTGAACTTGGCTGAAGTGCGTGGTGGCGACCAAGTTGTTGTCAAGGAGAATGACGAAACGAAAAATCCAGTTTATTTTGGTGGTGGGTCTGCTGCCTCAATCAAACGTACACGGACTCGTACGCGCGCTATGATGACGGCTATTTCAGATAAGATTCGTAGTGTGGATCAGGTTTTTGTAGTTGGTCATAAAAATCTGGATATGGATGCTTTGGGCTCTGCTGTAGGTATGCAGTTATTTGCCAGCAATGTGACTGAAAATAGCTATGCTATTTATGACGAAGAACAAATGTCACCAGATATTGAACGAGCTGTTTCATTCTTAGAAAAAGAAGGAGTTATGAAGTTGTTGTCTGTTAAGGATGCAATGGGGATGGTGACCAATCGTTCTTTGTTGATTCTTGTAGACCATTCAAAGACAGCTTTAACTTTATCAAAAGATTTTTATGATTTATTTACCCAAACCATCGTCATTGACCACCATAGAAGGGATCAGGATTTCCCAGATAATGCAGTTATTACTTATATTGAAAGTGGTGCAAGTAGTGCCAGTGAGTTGGTAACGGAATTGCTACAGTTCCAGAATTCTAAGAAAAATCGTCTGAGTCGTATGCAAGCAAGCGTCTTGATGGCTGGTATGATGTTGGATACTAAAAATTTCACCTCACGAGTTACCAGTCGGACATTTGATGTTGCTAGCTATCTCAGAACGCGCGGAAGTGATAGTATTGCTATCCAGGAAATTGCTGCGACAGATTTTGAAGAATATCGTGAGGTCAATGAACTGATTTTACAGGGGCGTAAATTAGGTTCAGATGTACTAATAGCAGAGGCTAAGGAATCGAAATGCTATGATACAGTTGTCATTAGTAAGGCTGCAGATGCCATGTTAGCCATGTCAGGTATTGAAGCGAGTTTTGTTCTTGCGAAGAATACACAAGGATTTATCTCTATCTCAGCTCGCAGTCGTAGTAAGCTGAATGTACAACGGATTATGGAAGAGCTGGGAGGTGGAGGCCACTTTAATTTAGCAGCAGCTCAAATTAAGGATTTAACCTTGTCAAAAGCAGGTGAAAAACTGACAGAAATTGTATTAAACGAAATAAAGGAAAAGGAGAAAGAAGAATGAAAGTAATCTTTTTAGCAGATGTTAAAGGAAAAGGTAAAAAAGGCGAAATTAAGGAAGTACCAACAGGATATGCACAAAACTTTCTTATCAAAAAGAACCTAGCTAAAGAAGCGACTGCTCAAGCGGTGGGCGAACTTCGTGGTAAACAAAAATCTGAAGAGAAAGCTCACGCTGAGATGATTGCAGAAGCAAAAGCAATTAAAGCCCAACTTGAAGCAGAAGAAACTGTTGTAGAATTTGTTGAAAAAGTTGGTCCAGATGGCCGTACTTTTGGTTCAATTACCAATAAGAAAATCGCAGAAGAATTGCAAAAGCAATTTGGAATTAAGATTGATAAACGTCATATCCAAGTGCAAGCTCCGATTCGAGCAGTTGGTTTGATTGATGTACCAGTGAAAATCTATCAAGATGTCACAAGTGTGATCAATCTTCGTGTGAAAGAAGGGTAAATTTACACTTTCTTGACAAGATTGTAAAAGGAAGGGAAATCTGATGGCAGAAGTAGAAGAGTTACGAGTACAACCTCAAGATATCTTAGCTGAGCAATCCGTTTTAGGGGCTATCTTTATTGACGAGAGTAAGCTTGTTTTTGTGCGAGAATACATTGAGTCTCGGGACTTTTTTAAGTATGCCCATCGTTTGATTTTCCAAGCCATGGTTGACTTATCAGATCGTGGCGATGCTATAGATGCAACAACGGTTCGTACTATTCTTGATAATCAAGGTGACTTACAGAATATTGGTGGCTTGTCTTACTTGGTTGAGATTGTCAATTCTGTGCCAACTTCTGCTAATGCGGAGTATTATGCTAAGATTGTTGCTGAAAAAGCCATGCTACGGCGATTAATCGGCAAGTTGACAGAGTCTGTCAATCAAGCTTACGAGGCTTCACAACCAGTTGATGAAATTATTGCTCAGGCCGAAAAAGGGCTGATTGATGTTAGTGAAAATGCTAATCGAAGTGGATTTAAGAACATTAGAGATGTGTTGAATGTCAACTTTGGAAATCTGGAGGCTCGCTCCCAACAAACGACTGATATTACAGGTATTGCGACAGGTTATCGTGATTTGGATCATATGACGACTGGTTTGCATGAGGAGGAGTTGATTATTTTGGCGGCTCGTCCTGCGGTTGGTAAGACAGCCTTTGCCTTGAATATTGCTCAGAACATTGGGACTAAGTTGGACAAGACGGTAGCTATTTTCTCACTTGAAATGGGTGCGGAAAGTCTAGTGGATCGTATGTTGGCGGCAGAAGGTTTGGTGGAATCGCATTCTATTCGTACGGGGCAATTGACAGATGAGGAGTGGCAAAAGTATACCATTGCTCAAGGGAATCTAGCCAATGCAAGTATCTATATCGATGATACACCAGGGATTCGAATCACGGAAATTCGTTCTCGATCACGCAAACTGGCTCAAGAAACGGGTAATCTAGGTTTGATTTTGATAGACTACTTGCAGCTTATCACGGGAACTGGGCGAGAAAATCGTCAACAAGAGGTTTCAGAAATTTCACGTCAGTTGAAAATTTTAGCTAAGGAACTGAAAGTTCCAGTAATCGCTCTAAGTCAGCTATCTCGTGGTGTAGAACAACGTCAGGATAAGAGGCCAGTCTTGTCTGATATTCGTGAATCTGGGTCTATTGAGCAGGACGCTGATATCGTAGCCTTTCTTTATCGCGACGACTACTATGAGCGTGGTGGTGAAGAAGAGGAAGGCATACCAAATAATAAGGTAGAAGTTATTATCGAGAAAAACCGTAGTGGAGCTCGTGGAACGGTGGAATTAATTTTCCAAAAAGAATACAATAAATTTTCAAGTATCTCAAAGAGGGAGGCATAAGATGTCAGATGCATTTACAGATGTAGCCAAGATGAAAAAAATCAAAGAAGAAATCAAGGCACATGAGGGACAAGTCGTAGAAATGACTTTGGAGAATGGTCGTAAGCGCCAAAAAAATAGATTGGGTAAGCTAATTGAAGTTTATCCATCCCTATTTATCGTGGAATTTGGGAATGTTGAAGGAGATAAACAAGCTAATGTTTACGTTGAGTCCTTTACTTACTCAGACATTCTTACAGAAAAGAATCTGATTCATTATCTTGACTAAAGTGAGAAATTTTCTCACTTTTTCTTTTTTCTCCGAATAATTTAAGTGAAGGCAATCTTCGATTTATACTCTTCGAAAATCAAATTCAAACCACGTCAGCTTCGCCTTGCCATACTCAAGTATAGCCTGCGTCTAGCTTCCTAGTTTGATCTTTAATTTTCATTGAGTACTATATTATTTTCAAGGAGGAAGAATGAAAGTTTTACCATTCAAAGTAACAGAGACAGGGTTTTCTTTTAGAAAATCAGTTAAAAAGGTTGTTCCTTTTTTAGTAGTAGGATTGATGCTAGCAGCGGGTGATAGTGTCTATGCCTATTCTGGAGGGAATGGATCAATTGCGCGTGGGGATGATTATCCTGCTCATTATAAAAATGGGAGTCAGGAGATTGACAAGTGGCGGATGTATTCTCGTCAGTGTACTTCTTTTGCAGCCTTTCGTTTGAGTAATGTCAATGGTTTTGAGATTCCGGCAGCTTATGGAAATGCGAATGAATGGGGCTATCGTGCTCGTCGTGAAGGCTATCGTGTAGATAATAGACCAGCTATTGGCTCTATTGCTTGGTCTACTGCAGGAACTTATGGTCATGTTGCCTGGGTATCAAATGTAATGGGAGATCAGATTGAGATTGAAGAATACAACTATGGAATAAGGGAATCTTACAATAAGCGTGTCGTGAAGGCCAATACCATGACTGGTTTTATCCATTTTAAAGATTTGGCTGGTGGCAGTGTTGGAAATAGTCAATCCTCAATTTCAACAGGGGGAACACATTATTTTAAGGCTAAGGCTGCTATCAAAAATCAGCCACTAGCTAGCGCAACTGTGATTGATTACTATTATCCTGGGGAGAATGTTTATTATGATCAAATTCTCGAAAAAGATGGATACAAGTGGTTGAGTTATACGGCTTATAATGGTAGCCGTCGTTATATCCAGCTAGAGGGGGTGACTTCTTCACAGAATTATCAGAATCAATCAGGAAATAGCTCTAGCTATGGATCCAATAGTAGTTCAACTGTTGGTTGGAAGAAAATAAATGGTAGTTGGTATCATTTCAAATCAAATGGGTCTAAATCAACGGGATGGATGAAAGATGGTTCTAGCTGGTATTATTTGAAATCATCTGGTGAAATGCAGACAGGATGGTTAAAGGAAAATGGAGTGTGGTATTATCTAGATAGTTCAGGGGCAATGAAAACAGGATGGTATCAAGTCTCTGGTAAGTGGTATTATTCTTACTCTTCAGGCGCCTTAGCTGTTAATACGACGGTGGATGGTTACAGAGTAAATAGTAATGGAGAACGAGTATAGAAAATGGGAGTAGGAAAAATTTCCTGCTCTTTTCTGTAAGCAGTTTCCTTGACATTCTTTTTGTTTTGCGCTATCATATGTCCATATAATATATGGGAGTCTGTGTACAGTCTGAGAGGAAGTGTTAAGCTTCGACCGCACTTGATCTGGGTAATGCCAGCGTAGGGAACGATACTTAGTCTAATTCTGCACCTTTTCCATGTATGGTAAAGGTTTTTCTTTTTGTTAAAGGAAAACGAGAAGAGGAGGTTGTTATGAAAGCAAGCATTGCCTTGCAAGTTTTTCCCCTAGCACAGGGGATTGATCGGATAGCTGTTATCGATCAGGTCATTGCTTATCTGCAAGCTCAAGAAGTGACCATGGTGGTGACACCATTTGAAACGGTCTTGGAAGGGGAGTTTGATGAGCTTATGCGCATTCTCAAAGAAGCACTGGAAGTGGCAGGGAATGAGGCAGATAATGTCTTTGCCAATGTCAAAATAAATATAGGAGAGATTTTAAGTATTGATGAGAAACTTGAAAAGTATACTGAGACGACACATTAGTCTATTGGGTTTTCTCGGAGTCTTGTCAATCTGGCAGTTAGCAGGATTGCTTAAACTTCTTCCTAAGTTTATACTGCCTACCCCTCTTGAAATTCTCCAGGCCTTTGTTCGTGACAGAGAATTTCTCTGGCACCATAGCTGGGCGACCTTGAGAGTGGCTTTACTGGGGCTGGTTTTGGGAGTCTTGATTGCCTGTCTCATGGCTGTGCTTATGGATAGTTTGACTTGGCTCAATGACCTGATTTACCCTATGATGGTGGTTGTTCAGACCATTCCGACCATTGCCATAGCTCCTATTCTGGTCTTGTGGCTAGGTTATGGGATTTTACCCAAGATTGTCTTGATTATCTTGACGACAACCTTTCCTATCATTGTCAGTATTTTAGACGGCTTTAGGCATTGTGACAAGGATATGTTGACCTTATTTAGTCTAATGCGGGCCAAATCTTGGCAAATCCTGTGGCATTTTAAAGTCCCTGTCAGCCTGCCTTACTTTTATGCAGGTCTGAGAGTTAGTGTTTCCTACGCCTTTATCACAACAGTGGTATCTGAGTGGTTGGGAGGCTTTGAGGGTCTAGGTGTCTACATGATTCAGTCCAAGAAACTGTTTCAGTATGATACCATGTTTGCCATTATTATTCTGGTATCGATTATCAGCCTTCTTGGTATGAAATTGGTCGATATTAGTGAAAAATATGTTATTAAATGGAAACGTTCGTAGAAGTAGGATGTTTCAAAAAAGAAAAGAGGAAATCAAAATGAAAAAAACATGGAAAGTGTTTTTAATGCTTGTAACGGCTTTTGTAGCTGTCGTACTTGTGGCTTGTGGCCAAGGAACTGCTTCTAAGGACAACAAAGAAGCAGAACTCAAGAAAATTGACTTTATCCTAGACTGGACACCAAATACCAACCACACAGGGCTTTATGTGGCTAAGGAAAAAGGATACTTCAAGGAAGCTGGAGTGGATGTGGACTTGAAACTTCCACCAGAAGAAAGTTCTTCTGACTTGGTTATTAATGGTAAGGCACCATTTGCAGTGTATTTCCAAGACTACATGGCTAAGAAATTGGAAAAAGGAGCAGGAATCACTGCTGTTGCAGCTATTGTTGAACACAATACATCAGGAATCATCTCTCGTAAATCTGACAATGTAGCTAGTCCAAAAGACTTGGTTGGTAAGAAATACGGGACATGGAATGACCCAACTGAATTAGCTATGTTGAAAACTTTAGTAGAATCTCAAGGTGGGGATTTTGAAAAAGTTGAAAAAGTACCAAATAACGACTCAAACTCTATCACACCGATTGCTAATGGAGTATTTGATACTGCATGGATCTACTACGGTTGGGATGGTATTCTTGCAAAATCTCAAGGCGTAGAGGCTAACTTCATGTACTTGAAAGACTACGTCAAGGAATTTGATTACTACTCGCCAGTTATCATCGCAAACAACGACTACCTTAAAGACAACAAAGAAGAAGCTCGCAAAGTCATCCAAGCTATCAAAAAAGGTTACCAATATGCTATGGAGCATCCAGAAGAAGCAGCTGATATCCTCATCAAGAACGCACCTGAACTTCAGGAAAAACGTGACTTTGTCATCGAATCTCAAAAATACTTGTCAAAAGAATACGCAAGCGACAAGGAAAAATGGGGTCAATTTGATGCAGCTCGCTGGAATGCCTTCTACAAATGGGATAAAGAAAATGGTATCCTTAAAGAAGACTTGACAGACAAAGGCTTCACCAATGAATTTGTGAAATAATGACAGAAATAAGACTAGAACACGTCAGTTATGCCTATGGTCAGGAGAGGATTTTAGAGGACATCAATCTGAAAGTCACTTCAGGTGAAGTAGTTTCTATTCTGGGCCCAAGTGGTGTTGGAAAAACCACTCTCTTTAATCTAATCGCTGGGATTTTAGAAGTCCAGTCAGGGCGAATTGTTCTGGATGGTGAAGAAAATCCTAAGGGGCGCGTGAGTTATATGTTGCAAAAGGATCTACTCTTGGAGCACAAGACTGTGCTAGGCAATATTATTCTGCCCCTCTTGATTCAAAAAGTGGATAAGGCGGAAGCTATTGCCCGAGCGGATGAAATCCTTGCGACCTTCCAGTTGACAGCTGTACGGGACAAATATCCTCACGAACTCAGTGGAGGGATGCGTCAGCGTGTGGCCTTGCTCAGGACCTACCTTTTCGGTCACAAGCTCTTTCTCTTGGATGAGGCCTTTAGCGCCTTGGATGAGATGACCAAGATGGAACTCCATGCTTGGTACCTTGAGATTCACAGGCAGTTGCAACTAACGACCCTGATCATCACGCATAGTATCGAAGAGGCCCTTAATCTCAGCGACCGCATCTATATTCTGAAAAACCGCCCTGGGCAGATTGTTTCAGAAATTAAACTAGATTGGTCTGGAGATGAGGACAAGGAAGTCCAAAAGATTGCCTATAAACGTCAAATCTTGGCAGAATTAGGCTTAGATAAGTAGAAAAATAGGGAGTTGGTGAAGATTATCCTTTACCAGCGCCCTTTTTCTTTTAAAAATGAGAAAATTTCGGTATAATAGTCAAAGATAGTCAAGGTTCAAAGAGAGAGGTGGGTTTGTAATGAGATTTAAAAATACATCGGATCATATTGAAGCCTACATCAAGGCGATTTTAGATCAATCTGGTATTGTGGAGTTGCAACGGAGTCAGTTGGCAGATACCTTTCAGGTTGTTCCTAGTCAGATTAACTATGTGATCAAGACACGCTTTACTGAAAGTAGAGGCTACTTGGTTGAAAGTAAGCGTGGTGGCGGAGGCTACATTCGTATAGGACGGATTGAGTTTTCTAGTCATCATGAAATGCTCCGCGATTTGCTTTACTCAATTGGTGAGCGGGTCAGTCAAGAAATTTATGAAGATATTCTACAGCTTTTGGTTGAGCAGGAATTGATGACCAAGCAGGAGATGAATTTGCTGGTGGTAGTAGCTTTGGATCGGGTTCTAGGAGAAGAAGCTCCAGTTGTTCGTGCTAATATGCTACGACAGGTCATACAAGAGGTAGATAGAAAAGGGAAGTAAGATGAACTATTCAAAAGCATTGAATGAATGTATCGAAAGTGCCTACATGGTTGCTGGCCATTTTGGAGCTCGTTATCTAGAGTCTTGGCACTTGTTGATTGCCATGTCCAATCACAGTTATAGTGTGGCAGGGGCGACTTTAAATGATTATCCATATGAGATGGATCGTTTAGAAGAGGTCGCTTTGGAACTGACTGAAACGGACTATAGACAGGATGAAACCTTTACAGAATTGCCGTTCTCCCATCGTTTGCAGGTTCTTTTTGATGAAGCAGAATATGTAGCGTCAGTGGTCCATGCTAAGGTGCTAGGGACAGAGCATGTCCTTTATGCGATTTTGCATGATGGCAATGCCTTGGCGACTCGTATCTTGGAGAGAGCTGGTTTTTCTTATGAAGACAAGAAAGATCAGGTCAAGATTGCTGCCCTTCGTCGAAATCTGGAAGAACATGCAGGCTGGACTCGTGAAGATCTCAAGGCTTTACGCCAACGCCATCGTACAGTAGCTGATAAGCAAAATTCTATGGCTAACATGATGGGCATGCCCCAGACTCCGAGTGGTGGTCTCGAGGACTATACGCATGATTTGACAGAGCAAGCGCGTTCTGGCAAGTTAGAACCAGTCATCGGTCGGGATAAGGAAATCTCGCGTATGATTCAAATCTTGAGCCGTAAAACCAAGAATAATCCTGTCTTGGTTGGGGATGCTGGTGTCGGGAAAACAGCCTTGGCGCTTGGGCTCGCTCAGCGTATTGCTAGTGGTGATGTACCTGCGGAAATGGCTAAGATGCGCGTGTTAGAGCTTGATTTGATGAATGTCGTGGCAGGGACACGCTTCCGTGGTGACTTTGAAGAACGCATGAATAATATCATCAAGGATATTGAAGAAGATGGCCAAGTCATCCTCTTTATCGATGAACTTCATACCATCATGGGTTCTGGTAGTGGAATTGACTCAACTCTGGATGCGGCCAATATCTTGAAGCCAGCCTTGGCGCGTGGAACTTTGAGAACGGTTGGTGCCACCACTCAGGAAGAATACCAAAAACATATCGAAAAAGATGCAGCCCTTTCTCGTCGTTTCGCCAAAGTGACGATTGAAGAACCAAGTGTGGCAGACAGCATGACCATCTTGCAAGGTTTGAAAGCTACTTATGAGAAACATCACCGTGTACAAATCACAGATGAAGCGGTTGAAACAGCGGTTAAGATGGCCCATCGTTACTTGACTAGTCGTCACTTGCCAGACTCTGCTATTGATCTCTTGGATGAAGCAGCAGCAACAGTGCAAAATAAGTCAAAGCATGTAAAAGCAGACGATTCTGGCTTGAGTTCAGCTGACAAGGCCCTGATGGATGGTAAGTGGAAACAGGCAGCCCAGCTAATCGCTAAAGAAGAGGAAGTCCCAGTATATAAAGACTTGGTGACAGAGTCTGATATTTTGACTACCTTGAGTCGCTTGTCAGGTATTCCAGTTCAAAAACTGACCCAAACGGATGCCAAGAAATACTTGAATTTGGAAGCTGAATTGCACAAACGTGTCATCGGTCAAGATCAAGCTGTATCAAGCATTAGTCGTGCCATTCGCCGCAACCAGTCAGGAATTCGCAGTCACAAACGTCCGATTGGTTCCTTTATGTTCCTAGGGCCGACAGGTGTCGGTAAGACCGAATTGGCCAAGGCTCTGGCAGAAGTTCTCTTTGATGACGAATCAGCCCTTATCCGCTTTGATATGAGTGAGTATATGGAGAAATTTGCAGCTAGCCGTCTCAACGGAGCTCCTCCAGGCTATGTGGGTTATGAAGAAGGTGGGGAGTTGACCGAGAAGGTTCGCAACAAACCATATTCCGTTCTCCTTTTTGACGAGGTAGAGAAGGCCCACCCAGATATCTTTAATGTTCTCTTGCAGGTCTTGGATGATGGTGTCTTGACAGATAGCAAGGGGCGCAAGGTTGACTTCTCAAACACCATTATTATCATGACGTCAAACCTTGGTGCGACAGCCCTTCGTGATGATAAAACCGTCGGCTTTGGAGCTAAGGATATTCGTTTTGACCAAGAGAATATGGAAAAACGCATGTTTGAAGAGCTGAAAAAGGCTTATAGACCGGAATTCATTAACCGTATTGATGAAAAGGTGGTCTTCCATAGCCTGTCTAGCGACCATATGCAGGAAGTGGTGAAGATTATGGTTAAACCTTTAGTGGCAAGTTTGGCTGAAAAAGGCATTGACTTGAAATTACAAGCTTCAGCTCTGAAATTGTTGGCAAATCAAGGATATGACCCAGAGATGGGAGCTCGTCCACTTCGCAGAACCCTGCAAACAGAAGTGGAAGATAAGTTAGCAGAACTTCTTCTCAAGGGAGAATTAGTGGCAGGTAGTACACTTAAGATTGGTGTCAAAGCAGGCCAGTTAAAATTTGATATTGCATAAAAATGGAGAATCAGGAGCAATCTTGATTCTCTTTTTTGCTACTTTTTTATAAAAAACAATAAAAAACTCTTGACAAAATAAAATATAGTTTATAATAAAAACATAGATAACAAAAATATTAAAAACAATAAAAAGGTTACACGTTTATGAAAAAGAAAACAGCAGTGGTATTTGGAACCTTTGCTCCGCTTCATCAAGGTCATATTGATCTGATCCAGCGAGCGAAGCGTCAGTGTGATCAGGTCTGGGTAGTCGTTTCAGGTTATGAGGAAGACCGAGGGGAGCAGGTAGGTTTAACATTGCAAAAAAGGTTTCGCTATATTCGAGAGGCTTTTCGGGATGATGAGTTAATCTCTGTCTGTAAGTTAGATGAAACCAATCTTCCCCGTTACCCTATGGGCTGGCAGGAGTGGTTGAACCAAATGTTAGCAGAGATTTCCTATGATGAAAACCATCAAGAACTAATTTTCTTTGTGGGAGAAGCAAACTACCAGCAAGAATTATCTAATCGTGGCTTTGAGACTGTTCTGCAAGAAAGAAAGTTTGGTATCTCAGCGACTATGATTCGAGAAAATCCAAGCAAATATTGGAAATATATTGCTCAACCCTTCCGTCGTCAGTTTACCAAGAAAGTGTTGATTATGGGAAGTGCCAGTAATGGGAAGACCACTCTAGCCAAAGATTTGGCCAGATATTATGATGCGCCCGTTAGTCTGGAATACGCGCGTGAGTACCAGATTAAAAATAACGTCCGTGATGATGAATTGACTCCAAAGGATTACTATTATCTGCTCTTGGGGCAGTACGACCAGACCTCAAAGTTAATCGATAGCAATGCCAATCGAGGTCTAGTGATAGCCGATACTAACTCCATAGTAACCAAGGGCTACTATGATTATTATATGGAGACTGAGGATCAAGAGGACTTATCAGGGGAGACCTTCGATAACCTTTTTGTCTCGATCTTGGCTAAGGAGAAATGGGACTTGATTCTCTTTGTGCAGCCTGTCGGCTCCTATGTCAATGACGGATTTAGAGATATGACCATGGCAGAAGACCATATTCGTCATAGTTTTTCCCAGCATTTGGATCAGATGAGAGAGCGATATTTAACCACCATTCCACTAGTTTATCTAGCTGAGGATTACCTAGGAAATTATGAAGCAGCAAAAGTGGCTATTGATGCCATTTACCAAGCAGATTAGGAGAAAATTATGAAAAAACTAACTGAAAAAATCACACAATTTATCGAAAACTTTAAAAATGTCCATGCAGAAGCCCGCAAGATCGGTTTTGGAGGAATTATGCATCTGCTCTGGAAAGATCTCTTTGTAGGCCGTAGTCTCTTCCAGTGGTTGTATCTCATCGCCTTGTCAAGTGTTCCTTTGATCTTAGAATTCACGCAAAATACAGAAAGTCATGACTGGATGAGCTTGTTTGCATCTTGGACTGGGATTGTCTGTGTCATCTTGGTAGCAGAAGGGCGTGCAAGTAATTATCTCTTTGGGGCCATTAACTCTGCTATCTATTTGATTTTGGTCATGAATGCAACTTTTTATGGTGAAGTTTTGACGACCGTTTACTTCTTTGTCATGCAGCCGATTGGTCTCTATGCTTGGCTGTCCAATCGTATCAATGATCAAGGAAAAGTAGAAGAATCTCACTTTGAAGCTAAGAAATTATCTGTGCTTGACTGGTTCAAGTACTTGGCCTTGACTGCTATCATCTGGATTGGTATGGGCTTGGCTTACCAAAGTATCCATAGTGCTCGCCCTTTCCGTGATAGTGTTACCGATGCGACCAATGGTGTTGGTCAGCTCTTGATGACACGTCTCTACCGTGAGCAATGGATTTTCTGGATTGCAACCAATCTCTTTAGTATTTACCTCTGGTGGGGTGAAAATATCCATATTCAAGGGATGTACTGGGTTTACACTCTCAATAGTCTAGTAGGTTGGTACCAATGGACCAAGGCAGTTCGTAAGGAGGCATAAAATGACGGACACGATGATTCCAGCAGGGATGACGGAAAGAGAATATTTTGAAATCCATGCCAGTCAGGAGGAGTTTTTGGATTGGTACTACAAGCAGGAACTCCCTCAATACGAAAAACCAAGTGTGACGGTGGATATGGTAGCCTACTGCTTTGTTGAAGGAAAGATAAAGCTTTTATTAATTCGTCGCAAGGCTCATCCATATCAAAATTGTTTAGCGCTAGTTGGAGGCTTTATGGACAAGGGCGAAGATGCTGCGCATGCCTGTCAGCGTGAGGTGAGAGAAGAAGTTAATCTCGATCTTCCTTTGGAAAAAATTGAGCAATTGATGACCGTATCGACCCCCGGCCGTGACCCACGGGGCTGGACGGTGACCATTGCCCACTTGGTTTATCTGCCTAGTCGTGCATTAGAGCTGGTTCAAGCAGGAGACGATGCCAAGGATGTCGTTTTCGTAGATGTCGATTTTCAGACAGGCAAATGCTACCTAGAGGGAGTAGAGTTGGGGGAGCAAGCCTTCGCTTTTGATCATTATGCTATTATCCAAGAATCCATCAAACGAATTCAAGGGCGTCTCGACTGGAACCCGACCTTCCTCTATCTGCTAGAGGAGGAGTTCACTGTCTACGAGGGAACCGAACTGGTTAATCTCATCAACCCAGGTCGTCCAATCGTCAGTAATAACTTTCTTGTAAAATACGGAGAATATGTAGAAGAAGTTGGACTCAAACGAGTGCCTAAAAAGAAACCAAGAAAAACCTATCGATTGAAATAAAAAACGAGGTCGGGACAAAGTTCCCGACCTCTTTATCTACCATCATGAGCTGGCTTTTCTATTGCGACTGCTTTTAGGGATGGCTATCTTTCTTATGATTGCTCAACATGTGAGTAAAGAAGTTTTTGTATCTATACTTGAGATAGTTCTCATGTAAAAATAACAAAGCGATATAGACAATCAAAAAGATTGTAGTCAGATAGAAGACATCAAATGAAGTTTGCGCATAGTAAGTGGCTGATTGATAAGAGCCAATAGCTCCCAAAATCAACCAAGGAAGATACTTGAAATACTTATTTAGCATAAGAATGCACCTCCTATATTCTATTTCAATGTTATTATATTCCTTTGCAGTTAAAGATGCAAGCGATTACACAAGAGTGATTTAAAAATATTACTCAAAATAGGAATTTTTTTCTGTTTTTTCTATTAGATTACGAATAGAAGAGTAGGAGGAATAAATGTATCTAAAGTATTTAAGATTTTTAAAATAGTTTAGATAAATTGTTGACATATTTAAATTCTAATGTTACAATTATATTACAAAAAGATTTCTTTATATTTCTAAAATATTACAAAGGAGTAGAAAAATGAAAAAGAAAACCTATATCAAATTGATGGCAGCAACTGTATTGGCTTCTACCTTGCTACTAGGAGCTTGTGGAAATAAAAAAGAAACAACTCAAGCAAGCAGTTCTGTTAAGACAAGTCAATCATCAAGCTCTAAAGCAGCTTCTTCTAGCCAAGAAAGCAAGACTCAGAAGTCCTCAAGTTCAGCTTCATCTGAAAAGACTAAGGCGTCTACTGATCAATCTTCAGCAACTGCGACACCTGCACCAGAGCAAAGACAAGGTCAAGAGGTGTCTAATCAACAAGCAGCTAGTCAACAAACTCCTGTTCAGGCTTCTTCAACTCAACAGGCTCCTCAAGATCAGTCTAATCAATCAAGCTATGATTCTACAACTGACCGCAAACTTCAAGACAAGCAAGCAGAGCAAAATAAACGCTACAAGGGCGTTTTAACCATGGTAGATGGTGATTTCTCAGCTGCAGCGGGCAACTGGAAGGGAGCTAATGGCGAAACTATTACAGTTTCATCAGGAGGTCAATTCACAGTAGAATCTGCTGATGGAAAGAAAGAAAACTACTCTATCAGAGGCTATTCTTATACTCTTGATGATGGTAAGTATAATGCCAAAATCGGTGGAGGAAAAATCATCCAAATTACAACAGGAGCGGATGGTAAGGTTTCCAGTGTTGCTTTGAGCCAATAATAACAATCAGTATTTGAATTTTTACAATCAAAGAAAATCCGTCAGCTCAAATAAGAGTTGACGGATTATTTTATACTTATACTTGGGTTAAAAATTCTTCTGTAGTAAGAATTTGAGCAAACTCATCTTGTAGAGAAAGGAGATTAATCTCATGGATAGTCTCAGGAGAGATGGACTGACCGTTTTTGTTAGATAGGGTAAAACTGGCAGTAGCATCTGCTAGTAAAGTGACTTCAAAACCAAGATTTGCTGCCATTCGTGTCGTAGTAGATACACAATGAGGCAGGGTCAAACCAACAAGGACTAAATGACCAATCTGATTTTTTCGTAAATATGTTTCAAGATTTGTTCCAATAAAGGCGCTATTAACTGTTTTTTGGAAGACAGGTTCTGAAGCAAATGGTTCAAATCCACTTTTAAACTCCTGATTTTGTTTGTTATGAAATTGCGACTGGGGATTGTCAGATATGTGTTGAACATGTAAGACTGGAAGACCGTGTTTACGAAAGTATGCCAGTACCTTCAATGCTTGATGTTCAGCTTGAGGGTTGTTTCGTTCTCCCCAAATAGGTCTATCAAATGCTTTTTGCATATCGATAATCAGTAGAGCAGTATGAACCATGTTAAACCTTATCCAACTGCAAGAGTGCTTCAATCTCTGCTAGGGTGCTAGCTTGTGAAATGGCTCCACGGAGTTTGGCTGCGCCAGATGTTCCACGGAGGTAGTGAGGAGCGAGTCCACGAAACTCACGAACTGCGACGTTTTCCCCTTTGAGGTTAATCAAGCGTTTCAAGTGTTCGTAGGCGATTTTCATCTTGTCTTCAAAGGTCAAATCAGGTAGAATTTCCCCTGTTTCAAAGTAATGGTTGATTTGGTTGAAGAGGTAAGGATTGCCCATAGCAGCTCGTCCAATCATGACAGCGTCAGCACCTACTTCTTCGATACGTTGTTTAGCTTCTTGAACAGTGCGGATATCACCATTAGCGATGAACGGAATCTTGGTCAGAGCTTGAGCGACCTTGTGAAGGGTTTCAAGGTCTGCGTGGCCTGTGTACATTTGTTCACGGGTACGGCCATGCATGGCAAGGGCGGAGACACCTGCTGCTTCAGCAGCGAGGGCATTTTCTACTGCAAGAGACGGGTCAGCCCAGCCTGTACGCATTTTGACAGTAAGGGGGATATCAAGGACAGATTGGACCTTGTTGATGATAGAGTAGATTTTGTCTGGGTCCTTGAGCCACATAGCTCCCGCTTCGTTTTTCACAATTTTGTTTACAGGGCATCCCATATTGATATCGACGATATCTGTCTTGGTATTTTTCTGAATGAATTCTGCTGCGCGCGCGAGGCTATCTTCATCACTACCAAAAAGTTGAATAGAAACTGGGTTTTCTCCCTCATCAATGTGGAGCATGTGAAGAGTTTTTTCATTGTTGTATTGAATCCCTTTGTCAGACACCATTTCCATGACAACAAGTCCAGCTCCGAGCTCTTTTGCGATGGTACGAAAGGCAGAGTTGGTCACGCCGGCCATGGGTGCTAAAACGGTACGATTGGGAATCTCAACATTGCCAATCATAAAAGGTGTATTAAGATTTGTCACGAATGAGTTCCTCCAGGTCGTTTTCATCAAAGTTGTAAGTAGTTTGGCAGAATTGACAAGTGATTTCTGCCCCGTGGTCTTCCTCTTTCATTTCCTGTAAGTCTGAACTTGGAAGGCTGGCAAGAGCGTTCATAAAGCGTTCATGACTACAGTCACATTGGAAACGGATTTCTTCTTCGGAAAGACGCTTGTAGGCCTCGTCACCGTAGATTGCCTTGAGAAGGGCTTCGATATGGTCTTCACTTTCCAGAAGGGTTGAGATAGCTGGCATTGCTTGGATGCGTTTTTCAAAGCGAGCAATCTCCTCTTCCTTGGCTCCTGGCAAGACTTGAACTAGGAAACCACCTGCAACCTTGACCTTGTCTTCTTCGTCCAAAAGGACATTGAGGCCGACTGCAGAAGGGGTCTGTTGACTTTCAGTAAGGTAAAAGGCAAGGTCTTCACCGATTTCTCCAGAGATGAGAGGAGTCATAGAGTTGTAAGGATTTCCAGTACCGTAGTCTGTGATAACGAGGAATTGACCATTTCCAACAAAAGGTCCGACTAGTACTTCACCAGTTGCAGTCTTTTTGATGTCAACACCAGGATTTTGAACGTAGCCTTTGACGTTACCTTTGGTATCAGCGACGGTGATAATAGCACCTAGAGAGCTAGATCCCAGTACCTTAACTGTTAGTTTGGTATTTCCTTTTTCATTGGCTGCGAGAATCTGGCTAGCGATAAGAGTTCGACCAAGTGCTACAGTTGAGCTAGCTTGGGTTTGGTGTTTTTCTTGAGCAGTGCGGACTGTTTCTGTGCTGTCAAGGACAAAAGCACGAAAGGCTCCGCTTTCTGATATAGTTTTAATAATTTTATCCATAGCTACTATTTTAGCATAAAAATGCCCAAAGGGGGAGCCGTGTGTTTGCTGATTTTCAGTATAATAGACTAGGAAATCAGCATGAAAATAAAAAGAGAAACAGATTATTTCAGCATTTGTAAGATTTATGCTATGCTTAAGGTAGAAAATGAAAGGGGTAACAAATGTATTTAGGAGATTTGATGGAAAAGGCTGAATCTGGCCAATTTTCAATCCTTTCCTTTCTCTTACAAGAGTCTGAGACAACCGTCAAGGCCGTAATGGAGGAAACAGGATTTTCAAAAGCGACTCTAACCAAATATGTCACCCTGTTCAATGACAAGGCTTTGGACAGTGGTTTAGAGCTGACAATCCACTTAGAAGATGAGAGTCTGCGTCTATCAATCGGTGCAGCTACCAAGGGAAGAGATATTCGGAGCTTGTTTTTGGAGAATGCGGTTAAATACCAGATTTTAGTCTATCTTCTTTACCACCAACAGTTTTTAGCCCATCAGCTGGCTCAAGAATTGATGATTAGTGAGGCTACGCTTGGTCGCCATTTGGCTAGTTTAAATCAGATTTTGTTAGAATTTGATTTATCTATTCAAAATGGACGGTGGCGAGGTCCAGAACATCAGATTCGCTATTTCTATTTCTGTCTTTTCCGCAAGGTTTGGTCGAGTCAGGAGTGGGAAGGTCACATGCAGAAGCCAGAGAGAAAGCAGGAGATTGCTTGTTTAGAAGAAATCTGCGGTGCAAGCTTGTCTTCGGGCCAGAAATTGGACTTGGTTCTCTGGTCTCACATCAGTCAACAACGTCTACGGGTCAAGGCCTGTCAGTTTCAAGTGATAGAAGAGAAAATGCGAGGGTATTTTGACAATATTTTCTACCTGCGTTTGCTGAGAAAGACTCCGTCTTTTTTTGCTGGGCAACACCTCCCTCTCGGAACTGAGGATGGTGAGATGATGATTTTCTTCTCTTTCCTCCTATCTCATCGCATTCTTCCTCTTCATACTATGGAGTATATCCTTGGTTTTGGAGGGCAGTTGGCAGATTTGCTGACGCAATTGATTCAAGAGATGAAGAAAGAGGAATTACTAGGGGACTACACAGAGGATCATGTCACCTATGAACTCAGTCAGCTTTGTGCTCAAGTCTATCTATATAAGGGTTATATCTTACAGGACCGCTATAAGTACCAGTTAGAGAATCGTCATCCTTATTCGCTGATGGAACATGATTTTAAAGAGACAGCAGAAGAGATTTTTCATGCTCTACCTGCCTTTCAGCAGGGGACGGATTTGGATAAGAAAATTCTCTGGGAATGGCTGCAGTTGATCGAATATATGGCTGAAAATGGTGGCCAGCATATGCGGATTGGTCTGGATTTGACATCTGGTTTTCTTGTCTTTTCAAGGATGGCAGCCATTTTGAAACGGTATTTGGAATACAATCGTTTCATTACCATTGAAGCCTATGACCGAACTCGACATTATGATTTGCTGGTTACAAATAACCCTATTCATAAGAAGGAGCAGACACCAGTCTATTATTTAAAAAATGACTTGGATATGGAAGATTTGGCAGGGATTCGTCAGTTATTATTCACTTAAAAGACTTGGTGCTTCCAGGTCTTTTTTGTGAAATTCACACAATCTCCTCACATTTTTTTAAAAATTAAAAAAGTTGATAAACAAGAAAGCGCTTTATTTTGTATACTAGTTAGTGTAAAGAGGAGACATCCTCAAGATTTTTATGAGGAGGACATCACATGTCACAAGAAAAATACATTATGGCCATTGACCAGGGGACTACAAGTTCTCGTGCCATTATCTTTAACAAAAAAGGTGAAAAAGTTAGCTCTAGCCAAAAAGAGTTCACTCAAATTTTCCCTCACGCAGGTTGGGTGGAGCACAATGCCAATGAAATTTGGAACTCTGTACAGTCTGTTATTGCTGGTGCTTTCATTGATAGTGGTGTGAAACCAAGTCAAATCGAAGCAATCGGGATTACTAACCAACGTGAAACAACGGTCGTTTGGGATAAGAAAACAGGACTTCCAATCTACAATGCCATCGTTTGGCAATCTCGTCAGACAGCTCCTTTAGCTGAGCAACTAAAAAGTAAAGGCTATGTGGAAAAATTCCATGAAAAGACTGGTTTGATTATCGATGCTTACTTCTCTGCTACTAAAGTTCGTTGGATTTTGGATCATGTAGAGGGAGCGCAAGAGAGAGCTGAAAAGGGTGAATTGCTCTTTGGTACTATTGACACTTGGTTGGTTTGGAAATTGACAGACGGTGCTTCTCACGTGACGGATTACTCAAATGCCGCCCGTACCATGCTTTATAACATTAAAGAACTTAAGTGGGATGATGAGATTTTGGAAATCCTCAATATTCCTAAGGCTATGTTGCCAGAAGTCCGCTCTAACTCTGAAATCTACGGTAAGACAGCTCCATTCCACTTCTATGGCGGAGAAGTTCCAATCTCAGGTATGGCAGGGGATCAACAGGCAGCCCTCTTTGGACAGTTAGCCTTTGAACCTGGTATGGTTAAAAATACCTATGGAACAGGTTCTTTCATCATCATGAATACTGGTGAAGAAATGCAGTTGTCTGAAAACAACCTCTTGACAACTATCGGTTACGGTATTAATGGTAAGGTTTACTATGCCTTGGAAGGTTCAATCTTCATCGCAGGAAGTGCGATTCAATGGCTTCGTGACGGTCTTCGAATGGTAGAGAACTCACCAGAATCTGAAAAATATGCTCGTGATTCACACAATGATGATGAAGTTTATGTAGTTCCAGCCTTTACAGGACTTGGTGCACCATACTGGAATCAAAATGCTCGCGGTTCAGTCTTTGGTTTGACTCGTGGAACAAGCAAGGAAGACTTTATTAAGGCAACTCTTCAATCAATTGCTTATCAAGTGCGTGACATCATCGATACCATGCAGGTAGATTCTCAAACAGCTATTCAAGTATTGAAAGTGGATGGTGGCGCAGCCATGAACAACTTCCTCATGCAGTTCCAAGCTGATATTTTAGGAATTGACATTGCTCGTGCTAAAAACTTGGAAACTACAGCTTTAGGTGCAGCCTTCCTAGCTGGTTTGGCAGTTGGTTATTGGAAAGACTTAGATGAGTTGAAACTCTTGAATGAGACTGGAGAACTCTTTGAGCCATCTATGAATGAATCTCGTAAGGAACAACTTTACAAGGGTTGGAAGAAAGCTGTAAAAGCAACTCAAGTTTTTGCAGAAGAAGACTAATACTGATGACATCAGTTTAACAATGACAGGATTTAATTAGAAAGTGTGTAACTATGGAATTTTCAAAGAAAACACGTGAATTATCAATTAAAAAAATGCAGGAACGCACCTTGGATCTCTTGATTATCGGTGGAGGAATCACAGGGGCTGGTGTAGCCTTGCAGGCTGCAGCTAGTGGTCTAGATACTGGTTTGATTGAAATGCAAGACTTCGCAGAAGGAACATCTAGCCGTTCAACTAAATTGGTTCACGGAGGTCTGCGTTACCTTAAGCAATTTGACGTAGAAGTTGTATCAGATACGGTTTCAGAACGTGCAGTGGTCCAACAAATTGCACCTCATATTCCAAAACCAGACCCAATGCTCTTGCCAGTATATGATGAGGATGGAGCGACCTTTAGTCTCTTCCGTCTTAAAGTAGCTATGGACCTTTACGACCTCTTGGCAGGGGTTAATAACACGCCAGCTGCCAACAAGGTTTTGAGCAAGGAAGAAGTCTTGGAACGCCAGCCAAACTTGAAGAAAGAAGGTTTGGTAGGAGGTGGGGTTTACCTTGACTTCCGTAACAACGATGCGCGTCTCGTGATTGAAAATATCAAACGTGCCAACCAAGACGGTGCCCTTATTGCCAACCACGTGAAGGCAGAAGGATTCCTATTTGACGAAAGTGGCAAGATTACAGGCGTAGTAGCTCGTGATCTCTTGACAGACCAAGTATTTGAAATTAAGGCACGCCTTGTTATTAATACAACAGGTCCTTGGAGTGATAAAGTACGCAATTTGTCTAATAAGGGAACACAATTCTCACAAATGCGCCCAACTAAGGGAGTTCATTTGGTAGTGGATTCAAGCAAGATCAAGGTTTCACAGCCAGTTTACTTTGATACAGGCTTGGGAGATGGTCGTATGGTCTTTGTACTTCCACGTGAAAACAAGACTTACTTTGGTACAACGGATACAGACTACACAGGCGATTTGGAACATCCAAAAGTGACGCAGGAAGATGTAGATTACCTACTTGGTATTGTCAACAACCGCTTCCCAGAAGCTAACATTACCATTGATGATATCGAAAGTAGCTGGGCAGGTCTTCGTCCATTGATCGCAGGCAATAGCGCTTCTGACTACAATGGCGGAAATAACGGAACCATTAGCGACGAAAGCTTTAACACCTTGATTGCGACTGTCGAAGCTTATCTATCGAAAGAAAAAACGCGTGAAGATGTTGAATCTGCTGTTAGCAAGCTTGAAAGCAGCACATCTGAGAAACATTTGGATCCATCTGCAGTTTCTCGTGGCTCTAGCTTGGACCGTGATGATAATGGACTTTTGACTCTTGCTGGTGGTAAAATCACAGACTACCGTAAGATGGCTGAAGGAGCTATGGAGCGCGTGGTCGATATCCTCAAAGCAGAATTTGACCGAAGCTTTAAACTCATCAACTCTAAGACTTACCCTGTTTCAGGTGGAGAATTGAATCCAGCAAATGTGGATTCAGAAATCGAAGCCTTTGCGCAACTTGGAGTGTCACGTGGTTTGGATAGCAAGGAAGCTCATTACCTAGCAAATCTCTATGGTTCAAATGCACCGAAAGTCTTTGCCCTTGCTCACAGCTTGGAACAAGCGCCAGGACTCAGCTTGGCAGATACCTTGTCACTTCACTATGCAATGCGCAATGAGTTGGCTCTTAGCCCAGTTGACTTCCTCCTTCGTCGTACCAACCACATGCTCTTTATGCGTGATAGTTTGGATAGTATCGTTGAGCCAGTTTTGGATGAAATGGGACGATTCTATGACTGGTCAGAAGATGAAAAAGCAGGTTACCGTGCGGATGTCGAAGCAGCTCTCGCTAACAACGATTTAGCAGAATTAAAAAATTAAGAAAAAGGAAAAGAGGTGGAGGGTAGCATTCCTTGTCGCCCGTCCCTTCTTTTTAATGGAGACAGAAAGATGATGAATGAATTATTTGGAGAATTTTTGGGGACTTTAATCCTGATTCTTCTAGGAAATGGTGTTGTTGCAGGTGTGGTTCTTCCTAAAACTAAGAGCAACAGCTCAGGTTGGATTGTGATTACTATGGGTTGGGGGATTGCAGTTGCGGTTGCAGTATTTGTATCTGGCAAGCTCAGTCCAGCTCATTTAAACCCAGCTGTGACCATCGGTGTTGCCTTAAAAGGTGGTTTGCCTTGGGCTTCCGTTTTCCCTTACATCCTAGCCCAGTTCGCAGGGGCTATGCTGGGTCAGATTTTGGTTTGGTTGCAATTCAAACCGCATTATGAGGAAGAAGAAAATGCAGGCAATATCCTGGCAACCTTCAGTACTGGTCCAGCCATCAAGGATACAGTTTCTAACTTGATCAGTGAAATCCTTGGAACCTTTGTTTTGGTGTTGACAATCTTTGCTTTGGGGCTTTATGATTTTCAGGCAGGTATCGGAACCTTCGCAGTGGGAACTTTGATTGTCGGTATCGGTCTATCACTAGGTGGGACAACAGGTTATGCCTTGAACCCTGCGCGTGACCTTGGCCCTCGTATCATGCACAGTATCTTGCCAATTTCAAACAAGGGAGACGGAGACTGGTCTTATGCCTGGATTCCAGTTGTAGGACCTGTTATCGGTGCAGCCTTAGCCGTACTTGTATTCTCACTTTTCTAATCTAGAAAAAACAATTATTTTGATAGAGTTTGGGCAAAAACTCAATTTCAGGAAAAAATGAAGTAAATCTTCTCATAATAAAACGCATCATATCAAGCACGAAAATTCCACGAGGTCAACTACAGTCAGAAAGCTGAACAACAAGCCAAAACGCCCAAAAAAGGCGGCAAAAAGCAAGCACCTGCAAGCAACGTGCCGAAATGGTCAAATCCTGATTATATCAACGAATTAGACCCAAAAATCATTGATATGCTAATAGAATTTCATAGGTCACAAGGTACTCTTGAGACCCCTGAAGCACAAGCAGAAATTGCCCAAAGACGTGCAGAAATCGAGCAAAGGAGAGCTGAGCTTGAGGATAAAAAACAAGAGCTTTTGAACCGCTTGAACAAATAGAGTTTCGCAAGTATTATGCTTACAAATTACTTGAGCAATTAACTAAAATATAAACCCTACCTTTATATCTAGGCAGGGTTTATATTTTAGAAATTCACGTAGGTTGTTTCGGTTTTTTCATACCCAGTATAATCTGAGTTTCTATAGTATCCAGTGATAAACTTCCATTTTCTTTGAGCAACATGGATATAAGTATTTGTTATGTAGTATGGATATGGGCTTTGTGACTCCAAGTAACTCTCATAAGCTTGCGTACCAATATATGCTCCACTAATTATGCCACTCCATGGGCCACCCACCATAGAACCTATAATAGCAAAAAACGCGGATATTCCAGATTGAATCATGAAGTTAGCGAATGTGTTGGCTAGTTTATTCCCATGTATTGTGTTGACGTAATTCCAAACATTAGGATCGTATGATCTAAAAGATATATTTAGGTCGATTTCATTCTTTTGATAAGCCATATAGAATGACCCATTGACATAGACACCATCAGCACGTTGTTCAATAGTGTCTACACTTCCATCTGGATTGACCACCTCAAGAACTTCATCACTTAAAATATTTACTTGCGTATCTCCGAACCGCACTGATGAGCCATTCTCAAACTGAGCCTCACCAGATACAACTTTAGAGTTTGCCGATAAGCTATCATCAGCAAAAACAACAAGCGACGGGGAAATGCTAGACATACAGAAAATAGACATAACTAGCAAACACATGCATTTAAACATCTTAGACATAACGGAAACTCCTTTGTATTTTTGATTTTTTTCAACTTTTATTATACAATAAAACCAAATAAAAAGAAAGCGGTAACAATATGCTTAATGTGAAAATTTTATATATATTTTTATTTTTGATCTTTGTCGAAACTACAGGCTTGTTGTTGTTGAAAAACGGTCTTGAAAGAGGTTATTTAGATACAGGAGCTATCATCCTTGCAGTTTTTACATTTGCTTTCGACAACCTATGTTCATTCGGTTGGGTCTACTTTACAATAAAAAACCATAAAAATAAATAGACGTATTTTCAAAAAAAGATTGTATATTTATCTTGGTGAAACGACGATTTAAATCGTCGTTTTTTTGTATAACTCCCCCTGAAATTTATTTTAATTATGCAAATTTCACGTATTTTTGATGCTGAGACGACGATCCTGGGAACTTTTCAGATAATTTTTTGACCTATCTATCATTAGAAAAGCTTAGAGCGCCAAAGGATTTGAGCGTTTTTCTGATTTTTAAGACTTTTTCCCAGTCTCTTTTTCGATTGAAGATGTAATTATTCTACTAACTAACTTCTTAGTACTAGCCAACAACGATAATCATAATTCCTCCTAAAATTAGGAATAATAAAGGCAATAATTTTTGTTTTTTCATGTGAAATACCTCACTTTTATTTTCTTCTATTTTATGCTAAAATATTAACAATCAAAAACTGTTCCCATATATGCTTGTTGGAGAGATATTATGAAAAAATTTGGAGAAATTTTTAAAAAGTTTCGAGAATCTAGAGGTTTTCGCTTGAAAGATGTCGAAAAAGCTGGTATATCAACATCACAGCTCTCACGTTTTGAAAAGGGAGAGACTGATTTAACCATTTCAAAATTTATGGCTATTTTGGATGAAATTAACATGCCCATTGATGAATTTATGTATGCTGTTCATGATTTTCATCGTGATGAACTGAACGAACTCTTATCAAAGGTTATGCGTTTTGTATCAAATCATGATGTTGATGGGTTGAAAAATTACTTTATTCTCAGATGGAGTCAGATTCTAAACAGGAGAAATTTCATAAGCTTAACATTATTTTATTAAAAATTCGTTTACAAGATTTATCGGGAGAAGCTTATTATTCTGGTGATGATCTATTTTATCTAACTGACTATCTCTTTAGTGTTGAATACTGGGGACACTATGAATTATTGATTTTTTCAAATACGTTAGATGTCCTAAAACATGATGTTTTCATGGTTTTGGCTAGAGAGATGTCTAGACGTTCTGATTTCTACAAAGAAATTCCAAACAATAGACGACTGATTTCATCTATGCTATTAAACGGATATATCACATGTATTGAAAGAGGAAAATTTCTTGATGCTTTATATTTTGAAAAGCAACTGAATCAATGCTTTTTCACCGAGATAGAAATTTATGAACGGTTGGTGTTTCAGTATGCACAACATCTGTATCGATACAAAAAAGAGATGGATTGTAAAGCAATTATTGAAATGAGGAAGTGTATTGGAGCAATGAAATTAGCGGGAAGTAACCATTTGGCAAAGACTTATGAAAGGCATTTAGAAAAAATTTTAGTAAGTAAAAGGTAATACGCAGATATGGGAATGTTTTATTGTAAGTGATGAAAAAGAATATAATTACAGTATCCTATTTGAAAGGAGTTACAATTATGTCTAAAAAACTTGAAAAAGTCCTTGAGTCTAGTTCTATGGCAAAAGGCGACGGTTGGAAGTGATAAAGTAATTTATCTCATAGGATAAGCAGAGGTTACATTTCCCTCTGCTTTTTTAGGAAGGTATTCAAGATGAGAAGAATTTCAGAAGATATTTTATTTAGACTAGAGAAGTTTGGTGGAATTTTAATAAATAAAACAAATTTTGATCGAGTTGAATTAGATGAGACTGAGGCTTTTTTTCTATATCTAGTTCAAACTCATGGTTTCGAAATTGCTGTTTCTTTTTTTAAGAAAGATATAGAAGCAGGAAAATTAAAGTGAGCATTATCATTAGATATCTATTCTGATAAAAATATTGAGGGGGCATTGAAAGATCCTGCCGAAACTTTAAAAATGCGAGGAAACATGTAGCAAAATTAAAGAAGTATAATATACTGAGTTTTCCACTCGAATTAGTAATATACCCTAGTATGTACTGTGATTTAAAATGTGGTTTTTGTTTTTTAGCAAATCGAGAAGATAGAAATTCCAAACCTGCTAAAGATTGGGAGCGAATTTTGCGTCAGGCAAAAGATAACGGAGTGCTTAGTATTTCAATTTTAGGTGGAGAGCCGACTAGATATTTTGATATTGATAATTTATTGATAGCTTGTGAAAAACTAAAGTTGAAGACTACTATAACGACCAATGCCCAGTTAATAAAGAAAAGCACAGTAGATATTCTGACTAATTCTAACTATATTACACCAGTCTTATCTTTGCAGACTTTAAATCCTGAATTAAATTTTGAATTGATGGGGTAAGACCTGATAGACAGATAAAATTAGCGAAATATTTTAAAGCTGTTAGGAAAAAATGTAGAATTAATGCAGTGTATACAAAGCAAAGCTATGAACAAATTATAGAATTAGTTGATTTTTGTATAGAGAATAAAATAGATAGGTTTTCAGTAGCTAATTATTCTGAGGTAACAGGATATACTAAAATAAAGAAAAATACGATTTAGCTGATTTGAGAAGACTGAATGAGTATGTTACAGATTATATAGCTCAACGAGAAGCTAAGTTAAATTTTGCTACTGAGGGGTGTCATCTTTACACCGCCTATCCAGAATTAATAAATAATTCGATTGAATTTTCAGAGTTTGATGAAATGTATTATGGATGTCGTGCGAAGTATACTAAGATGGAAATAATGTCTAATGGAGATATCATGCCTTGTATTGCCTTTTTAGGAATTAATCGAACTAAGCAAAATGCTTTTGAAAAAAATTTGTTAGATATTTGGTATGATGACTTGTTGTATAGAGAAATTCGTTCTTTTAGAACGAAGAATTCTAAATGTTTATCTTGTGGCTTAGTAAAAATTTGCGAAGGTGGCTGTTATGTTAACTTGATTAAGGAGAAGAGTCCAGAATATTTTAGAGACTCAGTTTGCAAATTATGAGTAAAAGGATTTTTAATTTATATGTGATGAATATATTTCTGTCTGGATTACCGTATTACTTTGTAACAATGTTACTTTTAAAGTGTCTGGGTTTCTCTTTCACAGAAATAGCTAGTTTATCAGTCATTACCGAGTTATGTGGCGCAGTTTTTGACATTCCATTAAGTGTTATTTCAAGTAAGTTTGGTTACAAGAAAATTTGGTTATATCAAATTTTCCTATTAATTTTAGCGCTATCTTGTTTACTGTTTGGAAAATCAAATATAATATATATTTCAACAGTATCTTTTGGATTGTCGGAATCATTATCTTCAGGAGTTCTTAATGCTTATAATTTTGAAATAATTGATGATGAGGTAGTATATAAATCATTTTTGAAATATCTCAATACAGTAAAATATGTTTTTATTGCTATTATTACAATTATATCTCCATATTTATTGAATAGGAATTATAGTTATCCGATTATTATTTCCATTGTATTTGTGGTTTTAAGTCAATTAAATTTAATAGAATTACCTGAAATCAGAAATACACGGAATAATAATCAAAAAATATTCAGCATCGATAATATTAAAGATATTCCGTGGAACTTAATATTGTTAGGAGTAGCATTCTCAACTCTAATTATGATTAGCAACTCTTATGCAGGTATATTTTTAAATGAACAGGGACTCTCATTAGATATGTTGGGTATCGTACTATTTATGTTTAATATATCTATGGCTTTGGGGAGTTATCTAAAAATTAAGTTTAAAATAAGTTTAATGCTACCAATACTAGCTATTTTTATGTTTTTTCAAACCAATTTATTCATCCAAATTATAACTTTTCTATTAATGCGTATTCTCAATTCCAGTTATAATAACCATTTTTATTCTGAATTTAATATGTCGATAGAGAAAAATAGAGCAGTATTGTGGTCGGCATATAATTTATTTATTTCAATAAGTTTTATGGTAGCAGATTTTCTGGCCGGTATTTTTGCAGATAACTTTAGTATAAAAAGTAATTATTTAATATTTGGAATTCAGGCTCTTTTTTGCTTAGGACTTTATTTATTTTTAAACAGAGGGGAAAGATTTTAAAAAGTATATGTCTAATTCATTTATCAAGTTGTTAGTCTCTCAATTGTTTGCAAATTTAGCAGATATTTTCTTTAGAGTAACCATCATTGCTAACATATACATTATTTCAAAATCAGTAATTGCCACATCACTAGTTCCTATTTTAATAGGAATATCCTCTTTTGTTGCGAGTCTTTTAGTTCCTTTAGTTACTAAAAGGTTAGCACTAAATAGGGTTTTATCTTTATCCCAATTTGGAAAGACTATATTATTAACGATACTGGTAGGAATGTTTACCGTAATGCAATCAGTAGCGCCTTTGGTAACCTATCTATTTGTTGTGGCAATTTCCATATTAGATGGTTTTGCTGCACCTGTTTCCTATGCTATTGTGCCACGCTATGCGACTGATTTGGGTAAGGCTAATTCAGCCTTATCAATGAGTGGTGAAGCTGTTCAATTGGTGGGTTGGGGATTAGGTGGACTCTTGTTTGCAACAATTGGTCTCTTACCTACCACGTTTATCATTTTAATCTTGTATATCATTTCTAGCTTTCTGATGTTATTGCTTCCTAAGGCTGAAGTGGAGGTGTTAGAGTCAGAAACTAATCTTGAAATTTTGCTCAAAGGTTGGAAGTTAGTTGCTAGAGATCCTAGATTAAGACTTTTTGTATCAGCAAATTTATTGGAAATTTTCTCAAATACGATTTGGGTTTCTTCTATCATACTTGTCTTTGTAACTGAGCTATTAAATGAAACGGAAAGTTACTGGGGATATTCTAATACAGCATACTCTATCGGGATTATAATTAGTGGCTTAATTGCTTTTAGGCTATCTGAAAAGTTTCTTGCTGCTAAATGGGAAAGTATTCTTTTTTCTCTTGTAGGCATGGTAATAGTGACACTGACTATTCTATATTTTCCAAACGCACAGATGTTTTTATTATTTTCAGCTTTAGTTGGTATGTTATCGCAACTAAAAGAAGTTCCTGAAAGTGTATTTCTTCAGGAAACAGTAGAGGAAAATAACTTGGTTAATGTCTATTCCGTTCTGGAAGTGATTTCAACACTATCATTTTCAGTATTTGTTTTGCTAATGAGCTATATTACTGAAAATTTTGGTATTAGCATCAGTTTTTGGCTATCGGCCATTTGTCTGATGATAGAAGCTATTTTAATTTATATCAGACGAGATTATTTTAAATGAGAGACTGGTTAAAAAGTCTTTAAAAATCAGAAAAGCGCATAGTATCAGGTGTTGAAAAAACTTGATATTATGCGTTTTATTATGGGGATAATTACTTCATTTTCTACTGAAATGGAGTTTTTACCTAGACTTCTCTACTTAAAATATACATAGAAAAACTGCATAATCTTTAAAATTAGCTTAAATGCAGTGAAAATGTACGGCAAACAATTGAAAAATTACCCTATAAAATGGTACAATGGTAGAAAAATAAGCTAGTAAGAATCACTCTTATTTTAGCGAAAAATTACAGAAATGAATGGTTTTTCTTGATGAAACAGAGAAAAGAATTGTACCTCTTTCTTGGTCGGACAGCCTTGTATTTTCTTATCTTTCTAGGGCTGCTTTACTTCTTTAGCTATCTTGGACAGGGTCAAGGAAGCTTTATCTATAATGAATTTTAACTTGAAGGAGAATCCCTATTGTGTCAAATAAACCAATAGCAGATATGATTGAAACCATTGAGCATTTTGCTCAGACCCAGCCTAGCTATCCTGTCTATAATGTTTTGGGGCAGGAACACACTTATGGAGATTTAAAGGCTGATTCGGATAGTTTGACCGCAGCTATTGACCAACTAGACTTGCCAGAGAAGTCTCCTGTAGTCGTTTTTGGTGGCCAAGAATATGAAATGTTGGCAACTTTTGTAGCGCTGACTAAGTCAGGTCATGCCTACATTCCAATTGATAGCCATTCGGCCTTGGAACGAGTTTCAGCTATTTTAGAAGTAGCGGAGCCAAGCTTGATTATTGCCATTTCAGACTTTCCATTGGAGCAGGTTTCTACACCGATGTTGAATCTAGCTCAGGTTCATGAAGCCTTTGCTCAAGGGGCTAGCTATGAGATCACGCATCCAGTCAAGGGAGATGATAACTACTACATTATCTTTACTTCTGGTACGACTGGTAAGCCTAAGGGAGTGCAGATCTCCCATGATAATCTCCTCAGCTTTACCAACTGGATGATTACGGACAAGGAATTTGCGACACCAAGTCGTCCTCAAATGCTGGCGCAACCGCCTTATTCTTTTGACCTGTCTGTCATGTACTGGGCACCGACCTTGGCACTTGGTGGTACACTTTTCGCTCTTCCATCTGCCATTACACAGGACTTTAAACAACTTTTTGCGACCATCTTTTCATTGCCAATCGCTATCTGGACTTCAACCCCGTCTTTTGCAGATATGGCCATGTTGTCTGAAGACTTCAACAGTGAGAAAATGCCTGGAATCACGCATTTCTACTTTGACGGTGAAGAATTGACGGTCAAAACGGCTCAAAAACTGCGCGAGCGTTTCCCTAATGCCCGTATTATCAATGCCTATGGTCCAACAGAAGCGACAGTGGCCCTGTCAGCAGTTGCCGTGACAGATGAGATGTTAGCGACTCTCAAACGCCTACCAATCGGCTATACCAAGGCTGATTCTCCAACCTTTATCATTGATGAAGAAGGTAATAAATTGCCAAATGGTAAACAGGGAGAAATCATTGTTTCTGGACCAGCTGTTTCAAAAGGTTATATGAACAATCCTGAAAAAACAGCGGAAGCCTTCTTTGAATTTGAAGGACTGCCAGCCTATCACACAGGCGATGTGGGATCTATGACAGATGAGGGTTTGCTTCTCTACGGTGGACGCATGGACTTCCAGATTAAGTTTAACGGTTACCGCATTGAGTTAGAAGATGTCTCTCAAAACCTTAACAAGTCTCGTTTTATTGAGTCTGCTGTCGCTGTTCCGCGCTATAACAAGGACCACAAGGTACAAAATCTGTTGGCCTATGTCATCTTAAAAGATGGTGTCCGTGAGCAGTTTGAACGTGATATCGATATTACCAAGGCCATTAAGGAAGACTTGACAGATATTATGATGTCTTATATGATGCCGTCCAAATTCCTTTATCGAGACAGTTTGCCACTGACTCCAAATGGAAAGATTGACATTAAAGGATTGATTAACGAGGTGAACAAGAGATGATGGAGTTCTTTCAACAGCTTCCTCATTTAGAGCCGTATGGTAATCCTCAGTATTTTGTCTATGTGATTGCTGCAACTTTGCCCATCTTTATCGGTCTCTTTTTCAAGAAACGCTTCGCCTGGTATGAAGTGCTGGTTAGTCTTTTCTTTATCGTCACCATGTTGGTGGGTGGGAAGACCAATCAATTGGCTGCTTTAGGTATTTATCTTTGTTGGGAAATATTGCTCGTACTCTTCTACAAGCATTATCGAAAAAGTAAGGATGGCAAGTGGGTTTTCTACCTAGTTAGTTTTCTGTCTCTCCTTCCGATTATCTTTGTCAAGGTCCAGCCTGCTATCAATGGAACGCAGTCTTTGCTTGGATTTTTGGGAATTTCTTACCTAACTTTTCGTTCGGTTGGGATTATTATCGAGCTGAGAGATGGAGTGATTAAGGATTTTACCCTCTGGGAATTCCTACGTTTCCTTCTCTTCATGCCGACTTTTTCAAGTGGCCCAATTGATCGCTTTAAGCGTTTTAATGAAAATTATCAGACCATTCCTGAGCGGGATGAGTTGATGGATATGCTGGATGAATCTGTTCGCTATATCATGTGGGGATTTTTGTATAAGTTTATCCTAGCTCATGTTTTAGGAGAAACTTTACTACCTCCTCTGAAGAATCTAGCCCTGCAGTCAGGTGGCTTCTTTAACCTCTATGCCTTGGCGGTTATGTATACCTTTGGTCTGGAACTTTTCTTTGATTTTGCAGGTTACTCTATGTTTGCCTTAGCCATTTCAAATTTGATGGGAATTCGTAGCCCTATCAACTTTAACAAACCTTTCTTATCAAGAGATTTAAAGGAATTTTGGAATCGTTGGCACATGAGTCTCTCTTTCTGGTTCCGTGACTTTGTCTTTATGCGAATGGTCATGGTGTTGACCAGAAAGAAGGTCTTTAAAAATCGCAATGTAACCTCAAGTGTGGCCTACATTGTAAATATGCTGATTATGGGATTTTGGCACGGTGTGACCTGGTATTATATCGCCTATGGACTCTTTCATGGATTAGGCTTGGTTATCAATGACGCTTGGATTCGTAAGAAAAAAACGCTCAATAAGGAACGGAAAAAAGCAGGGAAGCCTGCTCTACCTGAGAATCGCTGGATTCAGTTGCTTGGCATGGTTGTGACTTTCCATGTCGTCATGCTGTCATTCTTAATCTTTTCTGGATTTTTGAATGATTTATGGTTTAAAAAATAAAGGAAATAAAATATGGATATCAAATCAGAAGTTATCGAAATTATTGATGAGTTGTTTATGGAAGATGTTTCTGACATGATGGATGAAGATCTTTTTGATGCAGGTGTCTTGGATAGCATGGGCACGGTTGAGTTGATTGTGGAGATTGAAAACCGTTTTGACATTCGTGTCCCTGTAACAGAGTTTGGTCGTGATGACTGGAATACAGCTAATAAAATTATAGCTGGTATTGTGGAGCTACAAAATGCTTAAACGCTTATGGATGATCTTCGGACCGATCATAACAGCTGGTTTGTTGGTTTACCTCTTGATTTTCTTCTTCCCTACTGGGAGTGCTCATGATATCATACGGGAAAAGCGATCGGCAGCAGCAACTACAATTGATAGTTTTAAAGAAAGATTTCAAAAAGTTAGGGCTTTGTCAGATCCTGATTTAAGATTTGTTCCTTTTTTTGGCTCGAGTGAGTGGTTACGTTTTGATAGTGCCCATCCTTCAGTATTGGCGGAAAAATACAATCGTTCCTATAGACCTTATTTGTTAGGTCAGAGAGGAGCCGCCTCTCTTAATCAGTATTTTGGGATGCAACAGATGTTACCGCAATTGGAAAATAAGCCAGCTGTCTTTGTTATTTCACCTCAGTGGTTTAGTAAAAATGGATACGAACCAGCAGCTTTTCAACAGTATTTCAATGGTGATCAGTTAACTAGTTTTTTAGAAAATCAGTCGGGAGATCAAGCAAGTCAATATGCAGCAAGTCGCCTCCTTCAACAGTATCCTCATGTAGCTAATAAAGACATGATTATGAAATTGGCTAAAGGGGAATCTCTTTCAGAAACAGATTATGATTTAGTTGCTTTAATGTCTCGTTTTAATGAGAGACAGTCGATATTCTTTGGTCAATTTTCTTTCAGAGGTTATGTCAACTATGATAAACATGTAGTTAAGTATTTAAAAACCTTACCAGATCAGTTTTCTTATCAAGCCATAGAAGATGTTGTTAAAGCAGATGCTGAAAAGAATACTTCTAATAATGATTTAGGAATGGAAAATTATTTCTATACTACGCAGATTAAGAAGGATTTTAATAAATTAAAGGATTCTCAGAAAACTTATACCTATCTCAAGTCGCCAGAATATAATGACTTGCAGTTAGTGTTGACACAGTTTTCTAAATCCAAGGTAAATCCGATTTTTATCATTCCACCTGTTAACAAAAAATGGATGGACTACGCTGGTCTACGAGAGGATATGTACCAACAAACGGTGCAAAAGATTCGCTACCAGTTAGAAAGTCAAGGCTTTACCAATATAGCAGATTTTTCTAAAGATGGTGGAGAACCATTCTTTATGAAGGATACCATTCACCTTGGTTGGTTGGGTTGGTTAGCTTTTGACAAGGCAGTTGATCCTTTCCTATCCAATCCTACACCAGCTCCTACCTACCATCTAAATGAGCGCTTTTTCAGTAAAGAATGGTCGCTCTACGATGGAGATGTTAAGGAATTTCAATAGATAATAATATGGAAGAGTTCAAGAATGAAACTGGTTTTCACGTTTTTTCTTGACTCTTTTTTTGCTTGTGATATAATTAACTGGTAAACAAAATTCCACAGAATAGTATTTTCTCTTGAAAATAGAGAAGCATATAAGGAAAGGAGTCAGATATGAGACAGCTAGCAAAGGATATAGATGCCTTTTTGAATGAAGTGATTTTGCAAGCAGAAAACCAGCACGAGATTTTAATAGGGAATTGTACTAGCGACGTGGCCCTGACCAATACCCAGGAGCATATCCTCATGCTTTTGTCAGAGGAATCTTTAACAAATTCAGAATTGGCTCGTCGCCTCAATGTCAGTCAGGCAGCAGTTACCAAGGCCATTAAGTCTTTGGTCAAGGAAGGAATGTTGGAAACATCTAAAGATCCTAAGGATGCGCGTGTGATTTTTTATCAGTTGACTGATCTGGCTCGTCCAATCGCTGAGGAGCACCATCATCACCATGAGCACACACTTTTAACCTATGAACAAGTGGCGACTCAGTTTACTCCAAATGAACAAAAAGTGATTCAGCGGTTTTTGACTGCTTTAGTAGGAGAAATCAAATAATGAGATACATTACGGTAGAGGATTTGTCCTTCTATTATGATAAGGAGCCTGTTCTGGAGCATATCAATTATAGTGTTGATAGTGGGGAATTTGTGACCTTGACGGGGGAAAATGGGGCAGCTAAGACGACACTAATCAAGGCCAGTCTAGGTATTCTTCAACCACGCATTGGTAAGGTGACTATTTCAAAGACAAATGCTCAGGGTAAGAAATTGAGAATAGCCTACCTTCCCCAGCAGATTGCCAGTTTTAATGCTGGTTTTCCAAGTACGGTTTATGAATTTGTCAAGTCGGGACGCTACCCACGAAAAGGTTGGTTCCGTCGCTTGAATGCTCATGATGAGGAGCATATCAAGGCTAGTCTGGACTCAGTTGGCATGTGGGAACACCGAGACAAACGCTTGGGGTCTCTTTCTGGAGGACAAAAGCAGCGAGCGGTGATTGCACGTATGTTTGCTTCTGACCCTGATGTATTTATCCTAGACGAGCCGACAACGGGGATGGATACAGGAAGTAAAAATGAATTTTACGAACTCATGCACCATAGCGCCCATCATCATGGCAAGGCTGTGTTGATGATTACCCATGACCCTGAAGAAGTTAAGGATTATGCGGATCGCAATATTCATCTAGTCCGTAACCAAGACTCGCCATGGCGTTGTTTCAACGTTCATGAGAATGATCAGGAGGTGGGTCATGCTTAGTTTATTATCTTATGACTTTATGCAGCGTGCCTTTCTGGCGGTTATTGCGATGAGTCTTTTCTCGCCAGTTCTTGGAACCTTCCTTATCTTGCGTCGTCAGAGTTTGATGAGTGATACCCTCAGCCACGTCTCGCTTTCGGGTGTAGCCTTTGGTCTGGTACTAGGGATTTCTCCGACTGTTTCTACGATTGCCATTGTCTTGATTGCGGCGGTCTTCCTAGAGTATCTCCGTACGGTTTACAAGAGCTTTATGGAAATCGGGACAGCTATCCTCATGTCGACAGGTTTGGCTGTTTCTCTGATTGTCATGAGCAAGGGCAAAAGCTCGAGTTCTATGAGTTTGGACCAGTATCTTTTTGGTTCGATTGTGACTATCAGCGAAGAGCAGGTCATTTCCCTCTTTGTCATTGCGGCGGTTGTTTTGCTGTTGACCTTCCTCTTCCTTCGTCCAATGTATATCTTGACCTTTGATGAGGATACGGCCTTTGTGGATGGCTTGCCAGTTCGCACCATGTCTATTCTTTTTAACATGGTGACAGGGGTGGCTATTGCCCTTATGATTCCTGCAGCAGGAGCTCTTTTGGTGTCGACCATTATGGTCTTGCCAGCTAGTATTGCCCTGCGTCTGGGGAAAAATTTTAAATCGGTTATGCTGCTAGCCAGTGCTATTGGATTTTTGGGAATGGTGGCAGGACTTTACATTTCCTACTATGCAGAAACACCTGCAAGTGCAAGTATTACCATTATTTTTGTAACTGTCTTTTTACTCATTAGTTTAGTAAGACGTTTTATCAAATAGGAGAAGAACATGAAAAAAATTAGCTTATTACTAGCCAGTCTATGTGCCTTATTTTTAGTGGCTTGTTCCAATCAAAAGCAGGCAGATGGCAAACTAAATATCGTGACAACCTTTTACCCTGTCTATGAATTTACCAAGCAAGTCGCAGGAGATACTGCTAATGTAGAACTCCTTATCGGTGCTGGTACAGAACCCCATGAATACGAACCTTCTGCCAAGGCGGTTGCCAAAATCCAAGATGCAGATACCTTCGTTTATGAAAATGAAAACATGGAAACATGGGTCCCTAAATTGCTAGATACTTTGGATAAGAAAAAGGTGAAAACTATCAAGGCGACAGGTGATATGTTGCTCTTGCCAGGTGGCGAGGAAGAAGAGGGAGAACATGACCATGGCGAAGAAGGCCATCACCATGAGTTTGACCCCCATGTTTGGTTGTCACCAGTCCGTGCCATCAAACTTGTAGAGCACATCCGTGATAGCTTGTCGGCAGATTATCCTGATAAAAAAGAGACCTTTGAGAAGAATGCTGCTGCCTATATCGAAAAATTGCAGGCCTTGGATAAGGCTTATGCAGAAGGCTTGTCTCAAGCCAAACAAAAGAGCTTTGTGACTCAGCACGCAGCCTTTAACTACCTTGCCTTGGACTATGGACTTAAACAAGTCGCAATCTCAGGTCTCTCTCCAGATGCAGAGCCATCAGCTGCTCGTTTGGCAGAATTGACAGAGTACGTCAAGAAAAATAAAATCGCCTATATCTACTTTGAGGAAAATGCTTCACAAGCCCTTGCTAACACACTTTCAAAAGAAGCAGGTGTCAAAACAGATGTCCTCAATCCTTTAGAAAGTCTGACAGAAGAGGACACCAAGGCTGGAGAAAATTACATCTCTATCATGGAGAAAAACCTCAAGGCTCTAAAACAAACAACAGACCAAGAAGGTCCAGCAATTGAGCCTGAAAAGGCAGAGGATACCAAGACAGCTCAAAATGGTTACTTTGAAGATGCAGATGTCAAGGACCGCACCTTGAGTGACTATGCAGGTAACTGGCAATCAGTTTATCTTTTCCTTGAAGATGGTACGTTTGATCAAGTATTTGACTACAAGGCTAAGTTGACTGGTAAGATGACCCAGGCTGAGTACAAGGCCTACTATACAAAAGGCTATCAGACAGATGTCACTAAGATCAATATCACTGATAACACTATGGAATTTATTCAAGGTGGACAAAGTAAGAAATACACCTACAAGTATGTCGGAAAGAAAATCTTGACTTATAAGAAAGGCAATCGTGGCGTGCGCTTCCTCTTTGAAGCCACAGATGCGGATGCTGGACAATTCAAGTATGTTCAGTTTAGTGACCACAATATCGCCCCAGTCAAGGCAGAACACTTCCATATCTTCTTTGGAGGCACAAGCCAAGAAGCCCTCTTTGAAGAAATGGATAACTGGCCAACCTACTACCCAGATAACCTATCTGGCCAAGAAATTGCCCAAGAAATGTTGGCGCATTGATGAGAAAATCGACTAGTTCATGAGAGCTAGTCGGTTTTTGGGTACTAGATGGTCAACTTCATTATAGACCTTTCAGATACCTAAGGAACTTTAAACAATAAATAAAACTCTTGAAATATCTGGACCTGTATGTTAGAATAATTTTATCGGATAAGGTTCATTAGAACACCAAAGCCCTTAACTATGCCAGTAGTTAAGGGCTTTTTTGACGTATCTTAGCGATTTAACGGGTGCTTACAGGCTAGTCATTCGGTCTACTTCTTACCATCTAGCCATTTGCAGACGAAATACAAGATGATTCCAGCGATGACGTCTGCTATAATAGTAAGAGCGAGCTCTGGGATAAGGCTCATTAGTTTCACCTCCTTTCACGAACCGTAAGGAACGTAATCGGTAACCGATGACAAAAATAGTATACCACAACAAATTTAGATCATCAACATTGATTAATTCTTGAAATATTGGATATCAGTGCATCCAATGATTTTTTCTATCCTATTAAAAGGTTAACCGTTACTTGTTCTGTGTATTGAATCACAGCTTGAAAAGCTCAGGTAGTACTTGGATAAACAACGGAGTGAGAAATATTGTGAATAAGGTTTCTAACATATGTAACCATTCTTTTTTTAATTAAATTGAGGAGGGGAAATTAGAGTGTTCTTGCAAGCCCTCGTATGCTATGATTTCAAAATCTGTTCTAATTGCTTTGTTTGCTGATGGAAAAGAATCTCATAAAGAATAATCAAATATCACTCCTTTAAAAAATATTTGTTAAACATTTCACAAATATTTGAAAACGAATACAAAAAGTAATATAATGATGTTAAGTAAATAGCGCGGAGGCGCAGGAGGAAAATTATATGGCGACATTTTACGTTCCAGCAGTCAACCTTATTGGTAAAGGTGTTGTAAATGAAGTAGGTCCTTATATCAAGGAACTTGGCTATAAAAAGGCACTTTTGGTAACAGATAAGTTCATCGAAGGAAGTGACATTTTGCCTAAGGTTTTAAAACCGTTAGATACAGAAGGAATCGAATATGTCATCTTTAGTGATGTAGAGCCAAACCCTACTTGTAAGAATGTTACAGATGGGGTTGCTGCTTTGGAAGAACATGGATGCGACTTTATCATCAGTCTTGGTGGTGGGTCTCCACAGGATGCAGCTAGTTGTATCTCTATCATAGCTACAAATGGTGGAAAACCACAGGATTATGAGGGGCTTCATAAGTCTGCTAAAAAAGGCTTGCCAGTTGTGGCTATCAATACAACAGCAGGAACTTCTGCAGAAATCACTATTAACTATGTCATTACTGACGAAGAACGCAAGGTTAAGATGGTCATGGTTGATAAGAATAGCCTTGCCTTGATCTCTGTCAATGACCCTGAATTGATGCTCTCTAAGCCTAAAGGCTTAACTGCAGCGACTGGTATGGATGCTCTGACGCACGCTGTTGAAGCTTTGGTAACACCTGGTGCTTATGATGTGACTAAGAAACTGTCTATCGGAGCTATTGAGCTTATCAAGGAATACCTTCCTCGTGCAGTAGCAAACGGACACGACATTGAAGCGCGTGAAGGTATGGTCAATGCCATCTTCCTTGGTGGTATGAGCTTTAACAATGCAGGTCTGGGCTATGTTCACTCAATGGCTCACCAACTCGGTGCAGTATATAATTTGCCACACGGTGTTTGCTGTGCCATGTTGCTACCAGTTATCGAACGTGAAAATGCTAAACGTGTTCCGAAAGCTTTCCGCAATGTTGCCAAGGCATTGGGACTTCATGTGGAAGGTAAATCAGATGAAGAGTGTGCCGATTATGCAATTGCTGAGATTGAGAAACTGTCTGAAACAGTAGGTATTCCTAAGAAACTGACTGAGCTTGGTATTGAAGAAAAAGACTTTGACTTTGAATATCTTTCTAAGAATGCCTTGGTTGATGCCTGCGCACCAGGAAATCCATTCATGCCAACCTTAGAAGAAACGATTGCTTTTTATAAAGAGTTGTTTTAGCCAGGAATTAGACGACAATGTGACAATTCACCTCTAATTATTGACATTTCAGGAAAAATCGCAGTAAAAACTGCACAGCCTTCTTTAAATGTGCTATAATACAGGAAAAATAATGATGGAGGTCACGATAATGGCAACATTTTTGATGATTTTTGTGGTGGTTTGTGTGCTCCTATTGGTGATAGTCACACTGAGTACAGTTTATGTGGTTCGTCAGCAGTCGGTGGCGATTATTGAACGCTTTGGGAAATACCAAAAGGTTGCCAATAGCGGTATTCATATTCGCTTGCCTTTTGGGATTGACTCGATTGCGGCACGAATCCAGTTACGCTTGTTGCAAAGCGACATTGTGGTTGAGACCAAGACCAAGGACAATGTGTTCGTTATGATGAATGTAGCGACTCAGTACCGTGTTAATGAGCAGAGCGTGACAGATGCCTACTATAAACTCATGCGTCCAGAATCTCAGATTAAATCTTATATCGAAGATGCTCTTCGCTCTTCTGTTCCCAAATTAACCTTGGATGAATTGTTTGAGAAAAAAGATGAGATTGCCCTTGAGGTTCAACACCAAGTTGCGGAAGAAATGACAACTTACGGCTACATTATCGTGAAAACCTTGATTACCAAGGTCGAACCAGATGCAGAAGTTAAGCAATCCATGAATGAAATCAATGCGGCGCAACGTAAGCGGGTCGCAGCGCAAGAATTGGCAGAAGCTGACAAGATTAAAATCGTCACTGCAGCTGAAGCCGAAGCAGAAAAAGACCGCCTTCATGGTGTGGGGATTGCCCAACAACGTAAGGCGATTGTGGATGGGTTGGCAGAGTCTATCACCGAACTCAAGGAAGCCAATGTTGGCATGACAGAAGAGCAAATCATGTCCATCCTCTTGACCAACCAGTATTTGGATACCTTGAATACCTTTGCTTCTAAAGGAAATCAAACTATCTTTTTACCAAATACGCCAAATGGTGTGGATGATATCCGTACACAAATCTTGTCAGCCCTTCGTGCTGAGAAGAAATAATAGACTAATACTCTTCGAAAATCTCTTCAAACCACGTCAGCGTCGTCTTGCCGTAGATATATGTAACTGACTTCGTCAGTCTTATCTACTACCTCAAAACGGTGCTTTGAGCAACCTGTGGCTAGTTTCTTAGTTTGTTCTTTGATTTTCATTGAGTACAAAGAGCTTGGCGACAGGCTCTTTTTACATTACTTTTGTTAAGAAAAACAAAGAACATTGATATACATTTAAATAAAAATTATTGTATGTTGTCCCCCTTAACTTGGAATGATAAGGGAATAACTAGAAAGATTTGTGAATACAAACTATTTCTGATATACTAAATATACAATAATAATGAATGATAGGATATGGGATGAAAGAATTTCAATTTGAGAGAAAGCAGCGTTTTTCTTTGAGGAAATATACAATAGGAGCTTGTTCGGTCTTGCTAGGAACGAGTTTATTTTTTGCTGGTATGGGAGCTGAACCTGTACAGGCTACAGAAACGAGTTCAACACTAATTTCAAGTCATTATTTGGATGAGCAGGATTTATCTGAAAAGCTGAAATCTGAGTTGCAATGGTTTGAAGAAAATAAGATTGAGGTAAAAGAGGGAAAAGAATACTACTTTGTCTATCGAAAATTGGCTACAAGATTACCAGAAACAGGTCTGTTTTCTAATGATGGGATGTTTATCTTGGGAGCAGGATTATTATTGCTTTCCTTTACTTTAATCAAGAGAAAAAAGGGAGCGTCTTACTTCCTTGTGACAGTCTTTGCTGTTGGTGGCTGGGGAGCATCCATCTCTGCTTTTGAAAATCTGGTAGAATTGCAACCAGCCCTTGTTAAGAGAGTAGAAGGTCAGTTTCTACCAAGTCCTGAAACAGTCCAAGGATATGAATTTACGGGATATTATTTGGTAAGAGATAGTGCTAGCAAGGAACTTTCTGTTGATAAGGTAGAATCGCCAGTATTATCTCAAAAGGAGGAAAGTTCAGAACCTCAATCTAAGAAGATTGTACCACAGACTACATCTCATTTTAGCTCGACTAAAGATCTTGTGCAATCTCCTCAACCATCTTACGCAGTTGAGCCTGTTTTAAATCCAACTCCTGAAAAAAGTATGCGTATTGAGTCTAAAAAAGTACCAGATGAAGGAATGAAAACTGTTATTGAAGACAAGCCAGAACTGGAAGTTAGGGTAGGGGAGATAGAATTTGAAACTCAATTGCAGTCTGACCCAACTCTGACTAAGGGAGAAAAAAGAATTTCTATAGAAGGTGCCAAGGGACAAGAACGAATCTTAACAGAAGTAAGGGTTATCGATGGTGTTGTAAGGCGAAATGAAGTAGGGAGAGAAGTGCTTCGTGAACCAGTTACTCAGGAGATTCTGGTCGGGACAAAAGAGAAGGAACCTCAAGAAAATGGCCTAAGTCTAGCCCCGGAAGTCCAACCAGCTCTTCCATCTTATGAAGGTGGTGTCTCTAGCGAGTCCTTGGTAGAGCTGTCTCTCCCATCTTATGGAGGCGGTGTTTCTGGCGAGTCCTTGGTCGAACCACCTCTTCCCTCTTATAAAGGTAGCGTTTCCGATGAGCCGGAGATACAGGAGGCTCTCCCAGAGTATAAAGAAGACACTCAACTTCCTCAGACCAAAGTAGAGACCAAAGCTGTTCCTTATGGAACAATTTATGAAAAGAATGAGGCACTAGACCACGGTATTACAAGAGTAAAAATTCCGGGTGTTGAGGGACAAGAACAAGTTACTACTACCTATACTAAAGATCAAGCAAGTGGAAATATTTCTGAGAATAAAACTGTCAACATAGTAGCTAACAAAGTTGATCAAGTTGTAGAAGTTGGAACTAAACCGAGTGTTGAAACTACTGTCCTATCTCATAAAACGATTTACCAAGTGAATCCTACTTTGGAGTTCAGACGACAGGAAGTAGCGGTTGTAGGGCGTGATGGTTCGGTGGAAACTAGGACGACTTATCAACTAGACAAGGCAACAGGTCAGGTGACGGTATCTGACACTACTAGACAAGTAAATCCAGCAGTCGATAAAGTGATTCAAGTTGGTAATGTGGAAAAAGTAATACAACCGATTGCTGTTACTGAGGAGCGAAGAGAGGATTCTTCACTTGCTAAAAACATAGAAAAGGTAGCATCTGAAGGAGAAGTTGGTGAGAATACACTTACCAGAACTTACGCTATCAATGAACAAACTGGTGAATTGATTAATCCTCAGGAAGTGAGTCAAATAACAAAATCAATGAAACCGAGAGTTATTTTAGTTGGTAGTCAGGAGGATAAACCACACTTACTTCCAGCTAATAGTGAGAGAGAAGATGCTGTGGATGTGTCTGCTCTTACCACAAGCGCGAGGTCAGTAGATTTCTTAAATGATAGTAAATTAAAAGCACAGTTGGAGCCTGTCTATGATCCTCGAGATATTACCATGCGTAAAATCTTGCTCAGAAAAACACATCCAAATATCACTGATCAAGAGGTCAAAGATATGTTGCGCACAGAGTATCTTCAAAAACTGTCAATTCAAGAAAGCTTTGATCAGACGAAGACGCAAGCTGAGTCAAGTTTCAAAAAGATTGCCTCTCATACTTTGGGGATTATAGGAGATACCCCTGAAAATCGCAACAAGGTCAAACAAGAGCTGGAGCAATACAAAGAGCAGATTTTGTTGGGACTGTCTTATATCAATCGTTTTTATAATATTCAATTTGGGGACACGAATATTCGTGATATTCTGGCCTTTAATCCAAGTTCATTTGGCAATAAGACAATGACAGCCTTGGATAGTTTGAAAAAATTAGGATCCATGTCTTATGAAGAGATGAAATTGACCAATAGTCCTCAAACATTTACAAAATACTTATCTACCATTACAGGTAAGGCTAGCTTGAAGGAATTTTTAGACAGCAATCGCCAACTCTTTACGTCAGATGATGCGGATACTTGGCTTAAAAAATCTAGCCAAGCTATGATTGTTGAAAAACCATCTAAGGAAAATCCTTCAGTGCATGTCGGGCTATATAGCAAGTTGACCGCTGGGGAAAAGGATCCTCGTAAACAAGAAGCTAATATGGCTGCTATTTTGGGCCTTTTGAATGTGAAAGAACCACATGTTTACGTGATTAGTAATATGGCGACGATTACTTACGGTAATATTGGTTCCTATATAGATACTTCTCTTGCCCAGTCTAATCCAACTAAGTATCAGGCTGAGCTTGCTAGAGTCAAGTCTTTAATTGAAAAAGCGGCTGTACAACAAGCCAACTATGTTGATACTCTTTATCGTATAACAAAACCAGAAAATCGTGATAAGTTGCTGACAAATCGCTTGATTATTGATACGATGAAGAAATATACAAGTAATCCGAATGCTCAGATTGATAGCACTTGGTCATCAGCTGCTGGTAGTGGAGCTGATAAGGGAGTCGACCAATTTATGACCCCTATGAATTACTATTCTCCAGTAAGTAAGGTGGGAGCTGAGGCTAATGGATTAGGTGTCCGTTACTTTATAGATAGGGTTCTGGATGATAGAGGTTCAGCGACTTATTCTCATGAAATGACGCACTTACTAGATAGAACGGTCTTGTTTAATAATCATGGTCGTCGAGATGGTACAGGAGCAGAGTTTTATGCGCGTGGTATTTTTGAAAACTCCTATAATCCAGAAAAGGATACTTATTTCAATCTTAACTTTGTATATGATGAGAGTGATAAGAATGGATTTTACAATAAAACAGCTGAACGATTTAAAACGGTAGAAGATTTGCAATCTTACATGAAGGGAAGTTTTGATGTCCTTTATACTCTAGATTACCTAGAAGCAGAGGCAAGTAGAGGCTTATCTGCAGAAGACAAGATGAGTTATTTCAAAAAAATAATGCCGATTACTTCAACAGGTCCTAGAACTTGGGTAGATTACCGTAATACAGCGGTTAAACCGACTCATAAGAGTGAGGAGATTCAAGAACTGACCTTAGAAGATGCCAAGAAATTGACAAATATTGATAGTTTGATTGACAATCATATCCTGGTCAATCGTTATATCATTGCTGGTTTTTCAGATAAAGGTAAAATTGCAGCAAATGGTTATTATACCGTTGATATGTTTGATACCATTTATGGTGTTAGTCAAAATGACTCTGGTATGAGTGGGGATATCACTTTTAGAAAACAAGCCTTTGAATTGATGGCTGCTTTGGGCTATTATGAAGGATTTGTTCCCTATGTGTCAAATCAGTTTAAAGAAGCAGCAGAGGCTGAAAACAAGCCTTTGTCTGATACTTACATTTTCAATAAAGTTTTAAGTGGTAAGAGCTATGCTGAGTTCAAAAAAGCACAAATCAAGGAAAGAGTGGATAGGCTCAATCAATTGAAACCTTTGACAATCCAATATGAAGGTCAGGAAGTAAGTCTGACAAGTCAGAAGTTAAGTGAATTGATGCAGAAAGCTGTCCAAGAGGAGTTGAAACAGATTAAGGCAGGCAAAACAACTGCTCGCACCTATACCTTTATCGAAACCCCCGTTCAAAAACTGAAAAAAGCGATTTATAAAGCTTATCTCAAAGATTCAGATGACTTTAGACAATCGATTTACAATAGCTAAGACAAAAGGAACATCTCTCTGGAATGAACATTCAGAGAGGTGTTTTTTTGGTTCTTGTAAGCTTTGATCTTATTTCTTGAAAATGATAGTTTATAGGAACATGGAGTGATTTTCAGACTTCTCCACAAATTATAGAATCTTTTCTGAGTATTTAGGGAGTGATGGATGAAAACTTGAAAGCGCTTTTGTTTTGTGCTATAGTCAAGTCAATAGACTTGTTTAACGAGGAATGCTTGTATGAGAAGAGAAGAAGTTTTACGAAATCACTGGTTTTTTAGCCAGGAGGTGGGGAAAGAAGAGGCCTTGGCATCGGATTTTCAGAGGGAAAATTGGCAGGTCATTCAAGTGCCCCATGACTGGAGTATTTACAATGATTTTGATCATTATTCGCCAGCGCAAAATGAGGGTGGTCAGTTAAATGGGGGTCAGGCCTGGTATCGGACGCAGTTTTACTTGGAAGAAGATGCCAGTCTTGTTTCGGTGCGTTTGCTCTTTGATGGGGTTTACATGAATGCCCAAGTCTATGTCAACGGACAAGTGCTGGGCTATTATCCCAATGGCTATATGCCCTTTTCTCATGATATCACACCTTATCTAAGAAACGATGGGACGGCCAACCAGCTTGCGGTTTTTGTGGAAAATCAGCAACCTAGCAGTCGTTGGTATTCGGGTAGCGGTATTTATCGAGAAGTAAAATTGTTGATTACAGATGCAGTTCATCTGGATTTGTATGGGATTAAGATAGCAAGTTCCAAGCTTAAGGGGCAAAGGCGATCTTGGGTGGAAACCCAGCTTGAAAGCAAGGTTTCAAATGATGGGCTTCAGTCCGTGTCGGTGTATTTGGAACAGAGTATCTGGTATGATGGACAACAACTGTCAGACTGGCAGGCGACAGACTCTGTAGTGATTGAAGCTGGGGACAAATATCATTTCAAACAAGCAATATCAATTTTTCAACCTTTGCTTTGGGATATTGATTCCCCTCACCTTTACCAATTGAAGACTCGTCTTTATAAAAATGGCGTCTTAGTTGATGAAGAAGAGGAGACTTTTGGTTACCGCTATATGGATTGGCAAGCGGATAATGGCTTCTTTCTAAATGGTCGCTGGTTGAAGATTCATGGGGTTTGTCTGCACCATGACTACGGAGCGCTGGGAGCTGCGGAAAACAGGTCAGCTGCTGAGAGACGCTTGCTCCAGATGAAGGAAATGGGGGTCAATGCTATTCGAATTACCCATAATCCAGCTAGTAGTATCTTGCTGGATCTGGCTGCCAAAATGGGCCTACTCATCCAAGAAGAAGCCTTTGATACCTGGTATGGAGGCAAGAAAGAATATGATTATGGTCGCTTTTTTGAGGAAGAAGCAACTCATCCAGAAGCGAGGGAAGGCGATTTTTGGTCAGACTACGATTTGCGCACTATGATTGAGCGTGGCAAGAGCAATCCAGCTATCTTTATGTGGTCCTTGGGAAATGAAGTCAGCGAAGCAAATGGAGATGCTCATTCATTGAAGACGATCAAACGCTTGCTGGAAAGGGTTAAGGAGGTTGATGATAGCCGTTTTGTAACCATGGGAATGGATCAGTTCCGTTTTGGAGATGGTTCTGGAGGTCATGAAAAGATTGCTGATTTGCTGGATGTGGTGGGCTTGAATTACTCGGAAGACAATATTGACGCGATTCGCAAAAGACATCCCAAGTGGCGACTTTATGGGTCTGAAACCTCATCGGCTACACGGACTCGTGACAGCTATTTTCGACCAGATAAGGAATGGGTTGGGGATAATCGTCGCGTGAGGAATTTTGAACAGTCGGACTATGGCAATGATCGGGTTCCTTGGGGGAAGACGGCGACGGCTTCTTGGATAGCAGATCGAAATCGGCTAGACTATGCAGGTCAGTTTATCTGGACAGGGGTGGACTATATCGGTGAGCCGACTCCTTGGCACAATCAAAATGATACGCCTGTCAAGAGTTCTTATTTTGGGCTTGTGGACACGGCAGGGATTCCTAAAAATGACTATTATTTCTATCAAAGTCAGTGGTTGGAACTAGATCAGCATCCTATGGTTCATATCCTGCCCCATTGGAATTGGGAAATCCACCAGAGTTATCAACAAGTTGTGGATAAGTATGGGGATATCCCTGTTCGAGTGTATTCAAATGCTGGTTCAGTAGAGCTATTTCTCAATGGAAAATCTCAGGGGAGAAAGACTTTTCAGGAAAAATGGACTTCAGATGGTAGAAAATACCAAGAGGGACAAGGTTCAGATCAACTCTATCTCGAATGGCGTTTGCCTTATCAACCAGGAGAATTGCGTGCTGTGGCCTATGACCGTCAAGGTCAGATTGTGGCAGAAGATAGGGTGGTGACTGCAGGTAAGCCAGTTCAAATCGGGCTACATGCCGAGAAAACACAACTGGAACCAGATGGACAAGACCTCCTTTATCTCTATTTTGATGTATTGGACAAGGATGGAAATTGGGTGTCGACTGCTTCCAATCAACTTCATTTTGAAATTCAAGGTCCTGCTCGCATTGTGGGTGTGGATAACGGCAGACAGGCCAGTCGTGAACGTTATCAGGCTCAGAAAAATGGTCGGTTTAAGAGGAGAGGCTTTCATGGCAGGGGTGTTGTTTTAGTTCAGAGCTTAGATCAGTCAGGTCAAGTGAGAGTAAAAGCCAGTGCTAGAGGACTAGAGCCAGCAAGTTTTGATTTTCTAGTGGGAGAAGCTTTGCCTTACCAGCCAGTGAAAAATAAGCGCTTGTTTGAGATTCGAGTGGACAAGCAGACAGGTTTACAAGAAGGAGATTCCCCAGCCATTGGGCTTTATCCACAAATTGTGGATAACCCTGTGAATAAGGTGGGGAATAGTGAAGTGATTTGGGAGACGAGTGGCAGTGCCCATGCTATTATCAAGCAGGGAGTGCTTCATTGCTTGTCTGCAGGTGACTTGCTTATCCGTGCTATTTATCAAGGGAAGACCTATCAAACTCACTTGCAGGTCGCAGAAAATACCTCACTAGGGAAGGCAGTTTCTGTAAGACTGCTTCGCTTGTATACAGATAAGGGGATTTATCCACAGTTTCCGTCCTCGGTCTTGGTGGACTATGAGTCAGGCGGTGCAAAACGAGTCAAGGTTGTGTGGGAGGAAATTCCTAAAGAAGCTTTGGAAAGCTTTCATGAATTTACGGTATCTGGTCAGCTAGAAGGGCTGGATCTAAAGGCTTTGGCTCAGGTTTGTGTCCAAGGGATTTACGCTATTGAGCCTGAAAGGGTCTGGACGCTTGTCAAGGAAGCTCCACACTTACCAGAGCGAGTCAAGCTAGTCTTATCAGATGGCAGACGAGATACTGCCAAGGTGACTTGGGATGAACTCGATCCTCAAATCTATGCTCAGGTAGGAGAATATGTTCTCACAGGGCAAGTAGCGAGTTGTGAGTTGCCAGCAACAGTCACTATTCATGTGACAGCTGCTAGTGTAGATGGGGAAGTTATTTCCAATCAGTGGACAGGGTCTAATCTGCCTCTGGTCTTTGCTTCCCACTCAGAGCCTAATCATCCAGCTTCATATCTCAATGACAAGGTTATTGCTAGGAAGAAATCGACAGCCAATACTTGGATTGCCAAGTCAGAGCAAGCCAGCGTGGGCATTCTGTTTGGAGATGCAGGGATTTTAAAACCGCGATTTGTAGATAACCTGACCTTGTATTATGTTGAAAATCAAGATTACGTGGTGGTAGAGCCGACCTTTATTGATTATTATGTAGGGAATGAGCCTGCCTTACCTCGAACTCCCAACCATTTGGACAAGGATTCTCTGCTCAAGCAAGAGGAGAATTGGCGCCCTGTATCAGCTATCCGAAAAGTGTCAAGCGACAAGGATGAAGAGCTTCGTTTTGAATTTGATAAGGTGGAGACCTATGCCCTTCGTCTTCGATTTGAAGGTTTGACTAGTCCCATAGCCTTAACCGAATTGCAAGTATATGCCAAAAAAGTAAAGAAAAGTGTAGATAGGAAGTAGTATGGTAAGAGAAATAAAACCGCATGGCCCCTTGCCTAGTCAGGCTCAACTAGCTTATTTAGAGGATGAACTAGCGGCCTTTATCCATTTTGGGCCTAATACCTTTTATGACCAGGAATGGGGGACAGGTCAGGAGGATCCTGAACGCTTTAATCCGACAGGGTTAGATGCGCGTGAGTGGGTTCGCGTGCTCAAGGAAACGGGCTTTAAAAAGTTGATTTTGGTGATCAAGCACCACGACGGCTTTGTCCTCTATCCGACAGCTCATACAGATTATTCGGTCAAGGCCAGTCCTTGGAGGAATGGAGAGGGGGACTTGCTCCTTGAAGTGTCCCAAGCCGCCACAGAGTTTGATATGGATATGGGGGTCTACCTATCGCCGTGGGATGCCCACAGTCCTCTCTATCATGTGGATCGAGAAGCGGACTATAATGCCTATTATTTGTCTCAGTTGAAGGAGATTTTATCAAATCCTGCCTATGGCAATGCAGGAAAATTTGCTGAGGTCTGGATGGATGGTGCCAGAGGAGAGGGTGCTCAAAAGGTCAATTATGAATTTGAGAAATGGTTTGAGACCATTCGTGACCTGCAGGGAGACTGCTTGATTTTTTCAACAGAAGGTACCAGTATCCGCTGGATTGGCAATGAACGAGGGTATGCAGGTGATCCCCTGTGGCAAAAGGTGAATCCAGATCAACTAGGAACAGCAGCAGAGCTGGACTATCTTCAGCATGGGGATTCTTCAGGCAGGATTTTCTCAATCGGTGAGGCAGATGTTTCCATTAGACCAGGTTGGTTTTACCATGAGGATCAGGATCCTAAGTCACTTGAGGAGTTGGTAGAGATTTATTTTCACTCGGTAGGGAGGGGAACACCTCTCTTGCTTAATATTCCGCCGAATCAAGATGGTCTATTTGACGATAAAGATATCAAGCGTCTCTACGAATTTGCGGCTTATCGTGACGAGCTCTATAGGGAAGATTTGGCTCTGGGAGCCAAGGTATCTGGTCCCGCTCTTTCCGCAGACTTTGGCTGTCATCATCTGACAGATGGCCTTGAGACCAGCTCTTGGGCAAGCGATGTAGGCTTGCCCATCCAGTTAGAACTCGACCTAGGATCTCCTAAAACTTTTGATGTAATTGAGTTAAGAGAAGATTTGAAGATAGGACAACGAATTGCTGCTTTTCAGGTGCAAGTAGAGATGGGTGGCGTCTGGCAAGAATTTGGTACGGAATTCACAGTTGGTCATAAGCGCCTCTTGCGAGGTTCACTAGTAAAGGCACAGAAGGTGCGCGTGATGATTACAGAGGCACAATCTATGCCTGTATTGACCAAGATTTCACTTTATAAAACTCCGAGGTTATTACAAAAAGTAGTTGTTCAGGGGCTAGTATTTGCAGAAAAAAGTCTAGCTGTGGCAAAGGGAGAGACTCTTCATTTTAGAATTGAACGTAGCGAAAGTAATACTCCTTTGGAGGCTAAGATTTCGATTCAACCTGGGACAGGTGTGCATGGTGTTGCCTATCAGGATGAGATACAAGTTCTTCAATTCCAAACTGGGGAAAGCAAAAAAGACTTGACCATACCAACCCTGTATTTTGCTGCTGATAAGACCTTGGATTTCTATCTGAATATGACTGTTGATGGACAACTGGTTGATCAAGCTCATATTTTAGTTGAAACGAGATAAAATATCTTCACAATTCATTTCCTTTTCGAATAAATAGATGGAACCATCGAATCTAGCAAAATTAGATTTAAAACTGTGGTATAATAAAAGGAGGAAAAGGATGATTCTAAGACATCCAGGCATCAGCCCGACTAATGACTTGGTTGCTAAGAAGATTTTTAGCAATCCAGAAATCACTTGTCAATTTATCCGCGATATGTTGGACTTACCAGCAAAAAATGTAACCATTTTGGAGGGGAGCAATATTCACGTCTTGCCTTCCATGCCGTACTCGGCGCAGGATTTCTACACTAGCATAGATGTCTTGGCGGAGTTGGACAATGGCACGCAGGTTATTATCGAAATCCAAGTTCATCATCAGAATTTTTTCATCAATCGCCTGTGGGCTTACTTGTGCAGTCAGGTCAATCAAAACCTAGAAAAAATTCGTCAACGTGAAGGTGATACTCATCAGAGTTACAAACACATCGCACCAGTATACGCAATCGCTATTGTGGATAGTAATTATTTCCAAGATGATTTGGCCTTTCATAGCTTTAGCATGCGCGAGGACACGACAGGTGAGGTTTTAACTATCACAAACAATGGACAAGAAAACCATCTGGTCAAGATGGCGTTCTTGGAACTAAAAAAATACAGAGAAACCAGCAAAGACGAGGTTCGTAAGCCGTGGTTGGAGTTTTTCGGTAACAAACCTTTTACTCAAGAACCCGAGCGAGCCATCAGCCAAGCAGACCAACTGCTAGACTACAAGAGCTGGTCCGAGGAGGATAGGAAAATGTTTAGTGAACAACGCAGACGTGAAGAACAAGCGTTATTGGCTCATGATTATGCCTTGGAACAAGCTGAAGAAAAAGGATTAGAACGTGGTCGTGCAGAGGGCATTGAACAGGGACTGGAGCGTGGGAAAGTTGAAGGAAGTTTGTCTATGCTACTAAATCTAGTCCGTCAAGGTCTTCTGACTTCCGAGGTTGCCAGCCAGCAGTTAGGTATGACTGTCTCTGAGTTTGAAGAACTATTGAAAGAACATCACAAATAAGAACTCAAAAAATACAGAGAAACCAGCAAAGACGAGGTTCGCAAGCCATGGTTGGAGTTTTTCGGGAATAAACCCTTTACCCAACAACCTGAGCGAGCCATCAGCCAGGCAGACCAACTGCTAGACTACAAGAGCTGGTCCGAGGAGGATAGGAAGATG
>NZ_JPFW01000009.1 GCF_000722705.1 Streptococcus mitis | reverse complement strand
CGAACAAGGGATTGAACAAGGATTAGAACGTGGTCGTGCAGAGGGCATTGAACAGGGACTGGAGCGTGGGAAAGTTGAAGGAAGTTTGTCTATGCTACTAAATCTAGTCCGTCAAGGTCTTCTGACTTCCGAGGTTGCCAGCCAGCAGTTAGGTATGACTGTCTCTGAGTTTGAAGAACTATTGAAAGAACATCACAAATAAGAACTCAAAAAATACAGAGAAACCAGCAAAGACGAGGTTCGCAAGCCATGGTTGGAGTTTTTCGGGAATAAACCCTTTACCCAACAACCTGAGCGAGCCATCAGCCAGGCAGACCAACTGCTAGACTACAAGAGCTGGTCCGAGGAGGATAGGAAGATGTTTAGCCAACTACGTATGCGTGAAGAACAAGCCTTGTTAGCACAAGACTATGCCTTGGAACAAGCTGAAGAAAGAGGATTAGAACGAGGCCTTGAACGTGGGCGAGCTGAGGGTCTTGAAAAAGGTTTAGAGCGTGGTCTTGAACGAGGACGAGCAGAGGGTATCTAAGAGAGATTAAAAGTAGGTCTAGTAAATCTCGTTCGCCAAGGTCTTTTGCCTTCTGAAGTTGCTAGCCAGCAGTTGAGTATGACTGTCACTGAGTTTGAGGCCTTGTTGTAAAATAGAGATGAACATGTTATCGAACTAGATAGCATGTTTTGTTTTAATAATTTTTCCGAATGATTTCTTTTTTGTGAGAAAGAATATCTATTTTTATATATCAAACTTATTTATTTTACTAAAATCCAAAAATGTATACGCTATCTTTCCGAATGACATCAAACTTTTTCATATGATTAACTGGATAATATTGCATATATTTATTTAAAAAAAGTGTAAAAAATACAAAAAGCAATTTTCTGAAAATTGTTTACTTTCCCAAAAGGCTTTTTTTTTTGCGAAAATTTAAAATCAAATTAGTTGCATATATATTAAAAATAAAGTAAAATAGTCAATGCAAGGATTCACATTAACTATAATAACTAGCCGTTGCTTAAGAAACGGCTAGTTTTATGTGAAAATCCAAAATATATTTCAAAAAGGAGATCCAAATTAATGGACAACAAAAATTCTATGAGTCGTGCTGAGCGTCTACGTCGTGAAAAGGTCACGCGTTACTCGATTCGTAAATATAGCTTTGGAGCGGCCAGTGTAGCAGTCGCTGCTCTTTTCATGTTCTTAGGTAATGGAGCTGTATCAGCTAATGAGCTAAGCAAACAAGATACACCATCTGTAGAAGCTCCAGCGCCAGCCTCTGAAGACAAACCAATTTCAGCAGAAAGTACTCCAGTAGCACAACCAATTACAGAAGAGTCTACTGCTAAAGCAGAAGAAGCAGTAACTCCCGCTTTGAACAAAAAGCAACTTGAAAACTACATTTCAGAAGTTAAGTCAAAACTTGCTGCAGGTAAGTATGCTAATAAAACTGAGGAGAGTCTTGCTCTTTTGACAGGTGAATTGACTTCTGCTGAGTCTATACTCGCTTCTGCAACGACTCAAGATGAATTGACAAAGGCTTATAACAAACTTGTAATGACTGTTAATTCAGGGTTAAAAAATAAACCAACAGAGAAAAAAGAAACTCCAGCAGTAGACACTACTAACGGAAAAGAAACTGTCGGTAAAAAAGCAGAAAACACAGAGAAAAAATCTGACTCTAACTCAATCGAAAACACAGGTTCTCATGATTCACGTAATGGGAAAGCATTGGATAAAGATAATGTGTTTAGAACAGAAGCAACTGCTACGACGCATGAAGCAACAACAAACAAAGTAGGAAACATTAGTTATACTATGGAGTTTTCTGATGATGCTAAAAAAGAAATCTATCTATATAACGAAGAAGATGCAGATATTAGTATCGATGTAAATTCAACAGCGGGTAAAATCACTTTAGCAATGGTTAGAGGTGCGAGTGGCCAATATTTAAATAGGAGAAGTATATATACTTCTCCCGAACGAGAAGAACTAGATGGATTTGGTTGGACGTATTATTCGACTTTAGAGCCGACAGAAGGTCCAATAAAACTTAGAATTACTGGGAAACCAAATGATACGTTTAAGAAACTTAGCTCTTATACAAAACAAGAAAATCAAAATGCAGTATTAGGAGAAAGATATCTTAATATCGTTGATGAAGCAGGTGGAAAGATAGAAAAAGGTAACGGTTCAGAAGCCTACGGTTATTTCAAAATGGTTGTTAAATCTCAAACATATAAATACCAACCAAAAGAATTAACGAATACAGACAAAGTTCTTGTTGCTAATCCAAAGCAATTGACAGAAGCAGATTTAGCGGGAATTAAAAATGCTTTAAAAGTTGAATATTCAAAAACAAGTACAGATGCTCGTCTTACTAGCTTAAAAGGTACAGAAGTAGCTGATACTAATACAGTAGTTGACACTGTCACTGACTCTGGTAGCGATCTTGTTGTAACTTATAAAGACGGTTCAACAGATACAATTCCAAAAGGAACGTTAATTAAGAGTGGAGATGCACCGACTGTAAATATGCCACAACCAGCTTCAGGAGGTCCACGTGAAAGATCTATATTATCAACTGATAAAACAATTACAGGAACAGGGACACCAGGTTCAAAAATTACGATTCAGGTAGAAAATGCTGAAAATGGTAAATTATTGAAAGAAATTACTGATATTCCTGTAGATGCTTCAGGGAATTGGACTGCAACACTTGAAAATGGGTTAAACAGTAACGTACCAGTTGGAGGAAATGCTAAAGCACAAAACTTCTTCGCACCTAAAAACCCAGTAAAAGTCTTCGAAACTAAAGATGGCATTGAAACAGCTTCAACAAACACTTATGTATCTATTGGTGCATCAAAAGTATTACCATCAGAAGCTTCAAAAGATAAAGCAAGTGTGGTAGCAGGAAGTAAAGAAGTAGTATTAGAAGTACCGCATGATGCAGGGATTTCATACTTCTGGTATCACGATAAAGAAACTGGAAAAGAAGTTCAAATTGATATTCAACGTGATAAAGAAGTAGCAGAAAATCTTGGGATTAAAGTAGCTGCCAAGGATGTAGATAAAGTAGCGATTAAATCAGTTACTAAAGGCGAATTCTACAATACTATTACACTTGAAATGAAGAAAAACATCAAAGAAGGTGTAGTAAAAATTATCAGTCATAATAATGACGGAACACATAGTAGTAAAGCAGGTAAAGTATCAACACCAGTTACGAATGAAAAACCAGTTGTAGCTTCAGTAAGTGGAGAGGACACAACAACAGTTCTTACAAACTCTCGACTAAATCTTTTATCTTTAGTAAAAGTGACTGACCATGAAGATGATAAGGATGCCACATTAGGCGATAAGGGGCATGCAAGAGTAATCTCGGTAGATGGAAACACAAGTGCTAGAGAAGTGGATACTTCAGAAGCAGGCGAACACACCGTTGTCTATAAAACAGTAGATAGCCAAGGGAAAGAATCTGATGAATACATACATAAAGTAATCGTTCGTGAAAACCTAGCTCCAACAGTTGAACTTCCATATTCAAATCCAGACAAACGTCAAATCTACATTTATACAGGTGAAAAAACTGACTTAACATTCAAAGCTTCAGACGATGCAACAGTTAAAGATTTATACCTACGAAATAAAGGTTTAGATGAAAGGGATAACGCTAGTGGTTATGGTTTTACCATAGGAAAGGTAACTGATAGTGCTGTAGCATCTGGTGACGGAATGGTATCTGCTGATAAGCGAACAGCGACAATCAAGATGACAGGTGTTACAAACCTTAAAGCTCCAAACAAGTGGACAAGTTTTATCGAGGCTAAAGATAATGACGGTGTTAAATCTATGCCAGCAAATGAAGCCTATAATGTTGAGAATGACTATGCACTTCGTCGAAGAAAACTTGGGTATGTTGAATTCATCGTTAAATCTCAAACGGATAAGTACGATATTAAAGCTCCAACTGAAAAAGTAGCTGTAACAGACCCAGCTAACGTAACAGAAGATGAGTTAGCTAAAATCAAAGAAAAACTACAAATTGAGTACAATCAGAATAATGATGATGCAAACATCTCAAAAGATGCTCCAGTTACAGATAAAGATGCTAAAATTGCTTCAGTAACAAAAGATGATAGAGGAAATCTTGTAGTAACATATACAGATGATTCAAAGGACACAAGACCATTATCAGAGTTTGTAACTTTAGACAAACAACCAGCTATTGATGCAGTAACGACTGAAGCTGATAATAAAATCAAAGCTATTACTGACAACGCTAACTTATCACAAGCTGAAAAAGATAAAGCTATTGCTAAAGTAAACGAAGATAAAACAGCAGCATTAGGTAAAATTGATGAAGCTACAAACAAAACAGCAGTAGACGGCGCTAAAACTGACGGTACTGATGCTGTAGCGAAGGTAAACCCAGTAGCGAAAGAAAAAGCTAAACAAGCTGTTACAGATGCATTAAAAGCTAAGAATGATGCACTTGATGCGCGTGAAGATTTAACACAAAAAGAAAAAGAAGATGCAAAAGCAGCTGCTAAAGTAGAAGCGGATAAAGCAATTGCTAAAATCAATGAACAACCAGATACTGCACCAACTCCAGCAGAAGCAACAACAGCACAAACAGCAGTTGATACTGGAAAAACTGATGGTACGGATGCAATCGCTAAAATTAATCCAATCGGTAAACAAGCAGCATTAGATAAAATCGATGAAGCATTAAAAGCAAAAGAAAAAGAAATCGATGATCGTACTGACTTAACTGATGAAGAGAAAAAAGAAGTTAAAGATAAAGCTAAGAAAATTGCGGATACTAAAAAAGCTGAAATTAATGCTAAGAAAAATAATGCAGATACAGAAGCAGAAGCTGGAACAATTCAAGGTGAAATCAATACAGCAGGTACTGATGGAGCAGATGCAATTACAGCTTTAATAAAAGATCCAGCGAAAAAACCAGAAGCTAATACAGCTGTGACAAATGCCGCAGAAGCTAAAAAGCAATCAATCCAAGACGATACTACATTATCACCAGAAGCTAAGAAAAAACTTCAAGATGAAGTAGATGAAATTAAAAAAGCATCAGAAGAAGCAATTAATGGTGCTAAGAAAAATGCCAATGTTGATCAAGTTAAAAAAGCAGCTGTAACTGCAATTGCTGCTATTAACTCTGCACGTTTACCAGGAAATAAATTAGTTGCGAAAAATCCAACTAATTTAGATTCTGACGAACAAGAAAAACTTAAAAAAGCTATTGAAGCCGTAAACCCAGGCGCAACTGTAACTGTAAATCAAGATGGAAGCGCTAGTGTTAGATTACCAAATGGTAAAACAGAAACATTAAAACAAGTTGACTTAACAAAAGATGCGAGTGCTTTAGAAACAACTGGTGGAGGAAATAATATTAACCGTCCAACAGATAAAGTAATTGTTAATAACCCTGATCAGTTAACTGCTGAAGATAAAGAAAAAATCAAAAAAGCAGTTCGTGAGGTTAACCCTAATGCTGTAGTATCAATTGATGATGCAGGAACAGTAACAGTTTCAACACCAGATGGACATACAGCAGGTTTCCCAGCGAAAGAATTAGTACGTACATTAGCTGATGCAGCAAAAGATGGTTCAGGTAATGCAGGAATTCTTAAACCAGCAGACAAAGTAGTTGGTAATGCAACAGATCCAGCTGATCAAGCAAAAGCAACTGAAAAACTGAAAAAGTTAAATGGTGCAGATGCTACAGTTAAATATGATGCTGAAGGTAATGCAACAGTAGTTCTTAAAGATGGAACAATTGCGACAATTCCAGCAGCAGACTTGTTTAAGACACCAGAAGATACTCAGAAAGTAAACGGTGGAGATGATATCAATAAACCGAATGCTCAAACTGTTGTAGCTGATATGGCAACATTAAGCCCAGAAGAACGTACTAAAGTAAAAGACGCGATTAAGGCAAAAGTTGAAGCCGTAAACCCAGGTGCAGTTGTAGTTGTAGATGATAAAGGAAATGCAATTGTAACAACACCAGAAGGAAAAACAGCAGTAATCGATGCAGATGATTTAATTAAAAAACCTAATGAGACATCAACTGCAAAAGCTGGTAACAATATCAACAATCCAGCAGATAAAGTACAAGTAGCAGATAAAGCTGAATTAACAGAACCTGAACTTGCTAGAATTAAAGCAGCAGTTGAAGCCGTAAACCCAGGTGCAACAGTTGTCGTTGACGATAAAGGAAATGCGACTGTAACAACACCAGAAGGAAGAACAGCGACAATTCCAGTACCTGATTTAGTGAAAACTTCATCTGATAAAGAAAATGTAAGTGGTGGTAATCAAGTAAATACACCAGCAGATAGAGTAGTAGTAGAAAACCCAACTGCATTAAACGATACAGATAAAGAAAAGATTAAAGCTGAAATCCTTAAAGTAAACCCAGGTGCTGAAGTAGTATTTGATACTAACGGAAATGCTACCGTGACGAATAAAGATGGCGTTGTAGCGACAATTCCAGCAACAGATTTAGTGAAAGCTAAAACTGAATTAGCAGATCCAACGAAACAAGATGCTGTCAACAAACCAGCAGATAAAGTAGTAGTTGATCCAGAGTTGGTAGATAATGCAGACGCAACATTACCTCAAACGGCTAAAGATGCGATTAAAGCAGCAGTTGAAGCAGTAAATCCAGATTCAACTGTAGTAGTTGACGATAAAGGAAATGCGACAGTCACAACACCAGAAGGTAAAACTGTAGTTATTCCTAAAGCTGACTTAGTAAGAAAAGAAGCAGATAAAGAAACTGCAAAAGCAGGAAATAACATCAATAAACCAGCGGATAGAGTATTAGTAACAGATCCAACGAATATTGATGAAGCTGCCAAAAAAGCTATTGAAGAAAAAGTTAAAGCAGTAAATCCAGATGCAACAGTAGTAGTTGATGCAAATGGTAATGCAACAGTGACAACACCAGATGGTAAAACAGCAACAATTCCAGTAGCTGATTTAGTGAAAACAGCAGCTGATGCAGAAAATACTAAAGCAGGTAATAATGTAAATAAACCAGCGGATAAAGTAACTGCTAATAAAGATAATTTACAACAAGCTGATAAAGATAAAATTAAAGAAGCAATTCTTAAAGTAAATCCAGAAGGAACAAAAGTATTTGTTGATGACAAAGGAAATGCAACAGTATCTACTCCAGATGGAAAAACAGCGACAATTCCTGTTGAAGATTTAGTAAAAACTCCAACTGCTAAAGATGAAGTAAATGGTGGAAATAAAGTAAATACACCAGCAGATAAAGTAGTAGTAGCAAATCCAGCTGAATTAACAACTGAAGATAAGGAAAAAATTGCTGAAAAAATTAAAGCAGTAAATCCAGATGCAAAAGTAGTATTTGACGAAAAAGGAAATGCAACAGTAACAACGAAAGACGGAGCTGTAGCAACAATTCCAGCATCAGACTTAGTGAAAACAAATAATGACTTAACAGATCCAGCTAAACAAGATGCGGTTAAGAAACCAGCTGATAAAACACTTGTTAAGAATCCAGCTAAATTAACAGATACTGAAAAAGATGCAATCAAAGCAGCTGTAGCAAAAGTAAATCCAGAAAACACAACAGTAGTTGTAGATGAAAAAGGAAATGCAACAGTCACAACACCAGACGGTAAAACTGAAGTAATTCCAGCATCAGACTTAGTGAAAATTGCAAAAGAAGCTGAAGGCGCAAACGCAGGAAACAACATCAACAAACCAGCGGATAAAGTTTCAGCAACACCAGCAGATTTAACTGGAGATAAGAAAGACGAAGTTAAAGCTAAAATTCAAAAAGCTGTAGAATCAGTAAATCCAGGTGCAACTGTATTCGTAGATGAAAAAGGAAACGCAACAGTAACAACACCAGACGGTAAGACAGCAACAATTCCAGTTGAAGACTTATTGAAAGATCCAGCAGCTAAAGAAACTCCATTAGCAGGAAACAAAGTAAATACTCCAGCTGAAAAAGCACTTGTGGATCCAGCAGTATTGAATGATCCAACTGCAACATTACCAAAAGATGTTAAAGATGCTATTCAAAAAGCTGTAGAATCAGTAAATCCAGGTGCAACCGTAGTAGTAGACGACAAAGGAAATGCGACAGTAACTGTAACAAATCCAGATGGAACTAAGACTACAGCAACAATTCCAGCTTCAGATTTAGTGAAATCAAATGCTAAAGAAGACTTAGAAAATGCCGCTAAACAAGATGCAATTAAGAAACCTATCGATCAAACAGTAGTTGCAGATAAAGATGCTTTAACAGGTCCTGAAAAAGAAGCAATTAAAGCTAAGGTTCAAGAAGTTAACCCAGGCGCAACTGTAGTAGTTGATGAAAAAGGAAATGCAACAGTAACAACTCCAGAAGGAAAAACAGCGGTAATTCCAGCGGATGATTTAGTGAAAACTGCAGATGAAGTGTTAACTGATCCAAAAGCAGGTAACGTAATTAACAAACCAGCTGATAGAGAGTTAGTGGCAGATAAAGAACACTTAACTCCTGAAGACATCAAAGCTATCAAAGACAGAGTTGCAGCAGTTAACCCAGGCTCAACAGTATTCGTAGATGACAAAGGAAATGCAACAGTTACAACGAAAGATGGACAAACTGCAACAATTCCAGTAAATGATTTAGTGAAGACAGAAGCTGATAAGAATACAGCAAATGCTGGTAACAAGGTAAACACTCCAGCAGATAAAGTATTAGTGAAAGATCCAGCTAAATTAACTGCTAAAGAAGTTGAAGAAATCGAGAAGAAAATCAAAGAAGTAAATCCAGATGCTGAAGTAGTATTTGACGACAAAGGAAATGCTACAGTTAAGACTAAAGAAGGTAATATTGCAACAATTCCAGTATCTGACTTAGTTAAACCAAAAGCAGATTTACTAGATCCAGCTAAACAAGATGCAGTTAAGAAACCAGCGGACAAAACTTTAGTGAAAAATCCAGATTCATTAACTCTAGAAGAGAAGAAAGAAATCGAAGCTAAAGTAAGAGCTGTTAACCCACCAGCAGATGGAACAACTGTATTCGTAGATGATAAAGGTAATGCAACAGTTACAACTAAAGATGGTAAGACTGTAGTTATTCCAAAAGATGATTTAGTGAAAACTGAAGCAGAAACTGCTAACGAAAAAGCTGGAAACAATATTAACAAACCAGCTGATAAGACTGTAGTAGCAAATCCAGAAGCTCTATCTTCAGAAGAGAAAAAAGCAATCGAAGCTAAAGTGAAAGCAGTTAACCCAGCTGCTAAAGCAGTATTTGTGGATGACAAAGGAAATGCAACCGTTACATTGAAAGATGGTAAATCAGCAACAATTCCAGCAACTGATTTAGTGAAATCACCAGAAGATGCAATTAAACCAAATGCAGGAAATAAAGTGAATACACCAGCTGATAAAGTCGTTGTAAAAGATCCAGATACTTTAACAGATGCGGATCAAGAAGCTATCACTAAGAAAATTCAAGAAGTGAATCCAGAAGCTAAAGTAGTGTTTGATAAATTCGGAAATGCAACAGTAACTACGAAAGATGGAGCAGTAGCAACAATTCCAGCGAAAGATTTAGTGAAAACAGAATCAGATGCAGCTAAACCAGAAGCAGGAAACAATGTGAACAAACCAGCTGATAAGGCTGTAGTAGCGAACCCAGAACAACTTACAGATGCAGAGAAAGAAGCTGTTAAGAAAGCTGTAGAAGCAGTAAATCCAGGTTCAACTGTAGTAGTAGACGATAAAGGAAATGCAACAGTAACTACGAAAGATGGTAAGACAGCGGTAATTCCAGCGGCAGACTTAACTAAGACAGAAGCGCAAGCTAAAGAGCCAAACGCAGGAAACGACGTAGTTAAACCAGCAGATAAGACTGTGGTAGCAAATCCAGAACAACTTACAGATGCAGAGAAAGAAGCTGTTAAGAAAGCTGTAGAAGCAGTCAACCCAGGTGCTGAAGTTGTAGTAGACGACAAAGGAAACGCAACAGTAACAGTAAATGGTAAGACAGCGGTAATTTCAGCGGCAGACTTAACTAAGTCAGCAGAAGATGCAGCTAAACCAAACGCAGGAAATGATGTAAACACACCAGCAGATAAGACTGTAGTGGCAAATCCAGACTCATTAACACAAGATGAAAAAGATGCAATTGCGGCTAAAGTTAAAGCAGTCAACCCAGGTGCTGAAGTTGTAGTGGATGATAAAGGAAACGCAACAGTAACAGTAAATGGTAAGACAGCAGTAATTCCAGCAGCAGACTTAACTAAGTCAGCAGAAGATGCAGCTAAACCAAATGCAGGTAACAACGTAGTTAAACCAGCGGATAAAACTTTAGTAAAAGATTCAACAAAACTTACTGATGATGAGAAACAAGCAATCACAGACAAACTTACAGCCTTAAATCCAGAAGCTAAAGTTGTAGTAGATGATAAAGGAAATGCAACAGTAACACCTAAAGATGGAAAACCAGTTGTGATTCCAGCAGCAGACTTAACGAAGACAGAAGCACAAGCTAAAGAACCAAAAGCAGGAAACGACATCGTTAAACCAGCAGATAAGACTGTAGTAGCAAATCCAGACTCATTGACACAAGATGAGAAAGATGCAATTGCGGCTAAAGTTAAAGCAGTAAATCCAGGTTCAACTGTAGTAGTAGACGACAAAGGAAATGCAACAGTTACATTAGAAAACGGTAAGACAGCGGTAATTCCAGCGGCAGACTTAACTAAGAATGCAGATGCAGAAAATGCACCAAAAGCAGGAAATGAAATTGTTAAACCAGCTTCTAAGACAAAAGTAGCAAATCCAGACTCATTGACACAAGATGAGAAAGATGCAATCGTAGCTAAAGTTAAAGCAGTCAACCCAGGTTCAACTGTAGTAGTAGACGAAAAAGGAAACGCAACAGTAACATTAGAAAATGGTAAGACAGCAGTCATCCCAGCATCAGATTTAACAAAATCTGAAAAAGATGTGAACGATGGAAAAGCGAAAGACAATGCAGTTACACCAGCTTCTAAGACAAAAGTAGCAAATCCAGAACAATTAACTGACGCTGAGAAGAAAGCAATCGAAGACAAAGTTAAAGCAGCAAATCCAGGCGCAACTGTAGTAGTAGATGATAAAGGAAATGCAACTGTAGTGAAAGATGGTAATGTTTCAGTTATCCCATCAACAGACTTAGTTAAAGTCGAAGACGATGCTAACAAACCTAATGGTGGTAACGATGCAAACACGCCAGCAGCGAAGACTGTAGTAGCAAATCCAGACTCATTAACGACAGATGAGCAAGATGAAATCATCGCTAAAGTTCAAGCAGTCAACCCAGGTTCAACTGTAGTAGTAGATGACAAAGGAAACGCAACAGTAACGAAAGCTGATGGAACAGTTCTTAACATTCCAGCTTTAGACTTAGTAATCCCAGCTGAAAAATTAGCTGATGAAGCTACAAACGCTAAAGTGAAAACACCAGCTATCCGTACATTAGTTGGAGATAAAGAAAACTTAACAGACGCTGAAAAAGAAGCTGTTAAGAAAGCCATTGAAGCAGTAAATCCAGGCGCAACTGTAGTAGTGGACAACAAAGGAAACGCAACAGTAACAATGCCAGATGGTTCTACAGCAACAATTTCTAAAGAACAACTAGTGAAAGATAAAGAAGCTGTTTCTAAATCTAAACATGGTGGAGATAATCTTGATATCGACTTGAGTAAAGTAGAGGTAACAGATCTTGCTAATATTACTCCAGAAGAAAAAGCGAAATTCCAATTCATGATGTTAGGTGCGATTAATTCTAAAGATGCATTCAATCTTGATGAGTTCACGAAAGAAACAGACGAACAAGGAAATACAGTTTACACATCTAAAGATTCTAAAGTGAAAATTATAATCGACAAAGATGGTAATATGAAAGTTACGAAAGATGGTAAGACTGATTTAGCAGTTAACATTGATAAAGCTGGAAATGTAACTATCGTAACAAAAGATGGTAAAGTATTAGCAATTTCAAGAGATGATGCATTCAAACAACGTCCTTATGTACCACAATATGATGGTAATGCAGGAAATACTGATGCTAAAGTAGATAAATCTAAATTAGAATCAGAAATTCATAACTTGGATAGTTTAATCGCTTCTCAATTAGATAAATTAGATGTTGCACAAGCAAAAGAAGCTCAAACTTTACTTGCAGAAGCTAAAGATGTATTTGCCAATGCAAAAGCAAGTCAAGCAGAAGTGGATGCAATGGTGAAACGTATCGAAGACTTCATGGCGAAAGTTGCTTCAGCAATTAATCATGCAACTCCAGCTAATGACCAAGATGCTCAAACACCAACTACAACTCAAGCAGCAGCAAATGCTAGTCAAACAGCATCAGCACAAGCAAATACACGTACAGTGGCTAAAGAATTGCCAAATACAGGTACAGCAGATTCTACTGTAGCTATGGTAGCAGCAGCCGCAAGTGCATTACTTGGTCTTGGTCTTGCAGGCCGTCGTCGTAAAGAAGACGAAGAAGCTTAATTGGTAGATTGTTTGATAATTGTCGAATAATAAGTCCGATTTTTAAAGCTTAAATAAGTACCTCTCATAAGAAAATCTCCTAGCAGGAAAGTCTGCTAGGAGATTTTTGCATTTCAGGAAGTGAACGGCTGACTTGGCAACCAGCTGAGGGTGAAGGTTAGCTGATCAGCTTTCAAGAGGTCTCGGTGTTGAATGCTAGATACTGGCACCTTATCCAGTCGACATTCTTTGACAAAGTTGAAGTGGCTGTGGTTTTGCTCGGCATGGATATCCAGCCATTTACCTTCTTTAGCTAGGTAAATACGGAGGTGGTCAAAGAGAGGAATTCCGAGGTCGTAGCTTGGTTTGCCTGGACAGGTCGGATAGAATCCGAGTGCCGACCAGATGTACCAGGCCGAGAGACTACCATTGTCTTCATCGCCAGGATAGGCTTGCCAGCTTGGGTGAAAGGCTTTCTGACGCAAGGTCTTGATGAGAAGGGCAGTGTAGTCAGGGTAGTTGCTGTAACGGAAGAGATAGGGAATGTGGAAGCTCGGTTGGTTGGAAATGGCGACTTGTCCAAAAGGAGCAGTTGCCATCTCGCTCATCTCATGAATTTCGTAACCATAGCCAGTCGTCTCAAAGAGGGGAGCATTTTGACAGGCTTTCAATAGATAGTTGCTGAAGGCTTCTTTTCCACCCATAAGCTGGATTAAGCCTGGGATGTCGTGGAGGACGCCTAAAGTCGCTTGAATGGCAGAACATTCGGCATAATCACGTCCCCAACTGTATGGAGAGAAGTCGGGACGGAAGTTGCCTTGCTTGTTTCGCGCTCGCATGTAACCTGTCTCAGCGTCAAATAGATAGCGGTAATTTTGTGAAGCAGTTCTATACGTTTCTGCGATGTTTGTTTTTCCTAGTTTTTCGGCACAGCTAGCGATGCAAAAATCGCTATAGGCATAGTCTAGGGTATGGCTGACGCTTTCGTGGTGGTCGGTAGAGAGGTAGCCCAGTTCTTGGTATTGGGCTAGTCCGTGGCGACCATTGATGCCGAGAGGATCGGACTTGGTGGCTGTTTCAAGCATGGCTTGGAGAAATTCTTCTTCTAGGTCGGGGGCCATGTCCTTGCAGGCGCTATCTGCGATAATGCCATCTAAAAGGGTACCAGGCATCATGCCACGTTCATCTGGAGCTAGCCATTTTGGAAGGAATCCAGTCTCGCGGTAGCTATTGAGAAAGCCTTCTAAAAAAAGACGATAATGCTCTGGTATGACAAGGGCAAAGAGGGGGAAGGTGGTGCGGAAAGTATCCCAGAAACCATTGTTGCTAAAGAGAACACCGTGCTTGACAGTACCAGTAGGCAGATCCATGTGGATGGCTTGCCCTGATTCATCAATCTCATAAAAAGTCTGTGGGAAGAGGAAAAGTCTGTAAAGGCAGTGGTCAAAGAAGGTTCGATTGGCCTCTCCTGTTTCTATAACGTCAAAACGATGGAGAAGATTTTCCCATTCCGCTTGGGCACTTGCTTTACAGCTATCAAAGTTCTTTTGAGATAGATTGATTAGAGCTTGAGAAGGAGAGATGAAAGAAGTTGCTAGCTGAATCTCAGCATGGCTACTTGCTAAGTCAATTCGCCAGTCTCTCCCTTCTTGGCTGATAGCAAGAATATACGTATTCGATTGTAGAGCAGTGAACATCGTTAGCGGATTTTTGTTGGTTTCTGTTTTTCCGTCTTGTCTTAGGGCAAGAGTTCTCTTATCTACTTGCTCTACGGTCAGTTCATCTGTTGCATGAAGATAGAGGGAGAGGGTTTTGCCTTGCTTTTGCTCCAAACGAATAGAAGCACCGTAGCAAGTCGGAGTAAGCTGGCTTTCAATCTGATAGCGCAGGGAGAAAATTTTCAGATAATGAGGTTGAAAGGAAGCTTTATCTCTATCATAGGAAGACTGGCGGTGGAATAGGCTGTCTCCACCTAGTTGTCCTGTGACAGGTGTCAGAAGGAGCCAAGAATAGTCTCCAATCCAAGGACTGGGCTGGTGAGTTAATCGAATCCCCTGAAAGATGGGCAAATGCGGATCGAAAAACCAAGCTCCCTCCTGGTCACTGGTCTGGGGCACAAAGTAATTCATCCCGAAAGGGACGCCTGTGTAAGGCAGGGTATTTCCACAAGAAAAGGCATGCTTGCTGGCAGCTCCAAAGCGGGTATCGATGGTTTCAAGTAGTGGTTTCATAGTCTTTCCTTTAGCTGTTTTTCTACATTATATCAGAAAAAGAGGGCCTTTAGAAAAGGAGTTTCAAAGATAACTATTTTGTAGAAAAATGACTATCATTTGTGTATGTATTTTCTGTCTCAAAAGCTATATACTGAAAATGAAACTTGTTTGAAAGAGGAAACTGCACGATGATTTATTCGAAAGAAATTGTTAGAGAGTGGCTAGATGAAGTAGCAGAGCGGGCTAAGGACCATCCAGAGTGGGTGGATGTTTTCGAGCGTTGCTATACAGACACCTTGGATAATACGGTTGAGATTCTAGAAGATGGTTCAACTTTTGTCTTGACTGGGGATATTCCTGCCATGTGGCTTCGGGATTCGACAGCCCAGCTCAGACCCTATCTTCATGTGGCTAAAAGAGATGCCCTCCTGCGCCAGACCATTGCTGGTTTGGTTAAACGTCAGATGATCTTGGTGCTCAAGGATCCTTATGCCAATTCCTTTAACATTGAGGAAAACTGGAAGGGGCACCACGAGACCGACCATACCGACCTTAATGGTTGGATTTGGGAGCGAAAGTATGAAGTGGACTCGCTTTGCTATCCTTTGCAGTTGGCTTATCTTCTCTGGAAAGAGACTGGCGAGACTAGTCAATTTGATGAAACTTTTGTCGCAGCGACCAAGGAAATTCTCCATCTGTGGACAGTGGAACAAGACCATAAGAACTCTCCTTATCGTTTTGTCCGTGATACGGACCGCAAGGAAGATACTCTGGTAAATGATGGCTTTGGACCTGATTTCGCAGTGACAGGTATGACCTGGTCAGCCTTCCGTCCAAGTGATGATTGCTGCCAGTATAGCTATTTGATTCCGTCAAATATGTTTGCTGTAGTAGTCTTGGGTTATGTTCAAGAAATCTTTGCAGAACTAGACCTAGCTGATAGCGAGAGGATTATTGCTGACGCTAAGCGTCTCCAGGCTGAGATTCAAGAAGGAATCGAAAACTACGCCTACACCACCAACAGCAAGGGCGAAAAGATTTATGCCTTTGAAGTGGATGGTTTGGGGAATGCCAGCATCATGGATGATCCAAACGTACCAAGTTTGTTGGCTGCGCCTTATCTGGGCTATTGCGACATTGAAAACGAAGTCTATCAAGCCACTCGCCGTACCATTCTGAGCCCTGAAAATCCATATTTCTACCAAGGAGAATACGCTAGTGGTCTCGGAAGTTCTCATACCTTCTATCGCTATATCTGGCCTATTGCCCTTTCTATCCAAGGCTTAACAACAAGTGATAAGGCAGAGAAGAAATTCTTGCTGGATCAGCTGGTTGCTTGCGATGGTGGGACAGGTGTCATGCATGAAAGCTTCCACGTGGACGACCCAACTCTCTACTCTCGTGAATGGTTCTCTTGGGCCAATATGATGTTCTGCGAGTTGGTCTTGGATTACCTGGATATCCGCTAATACTCTTCGAAAATCTCTTCAAATCACGTCAGCTTCGCTTTGCCGTATAGATGTTACTGACTTCGTCAGTTCTATCTGCAACCTCAAAACAGTGTTTTGAGCTGACTTCGTCAGTTTATCCACAACCTCAAAGCAGTGCTTTGAGCAGCCTGAGGCTAGCTTCCTAGTTTGCTCTTTGATTTTCATTTAGTATAAGGAGCTCGCTTTAGTTTCACTGATTCTTGTCAGAATCACACTTTTACATTTAAAACGTTAAAATTTAAATTTAGAATGAGGTTTTACTTCATGGAAAATGTTGTTGTACATATTATCTCACATAGTCACTGGGATCGTGAGTGGTACTTGCCTTTTGAAAGCCACCGTATGCAGTTGGTGGAATTGTTTGACAATCTCTTTGATCTCTTTGAAAATGACCCTGAGTTCAAGAGCTTCCACTTAGATGGACAAACAATTGTCCTTGATGACTACTTACAAATTCGTCCTGAAAATCGCGACAAAGTCCAACGTTACATTGACCAAGGCAAACTCAAAATTGGTCCCTTTTACATCTTGCAGGATGACTACTTGATTTCAAGTGAAGCCAATGTCCGCAATACTCTTATCGGTCAGCAAGAAGCTGCAAAATGGGGCAAATCTACTCAGATTGGCTACTTCCCAGATACCTTTGGAAATATGGGACAAGCGCCTCAAATCCTACAAAAATCAGGCATTCACGTGGCAGCTTTTGGTCGTGGTGTGAAACCGATTGGATTTGACAACCAAGTCCTCGAAGATGAGCAGTTTACGTCTCAGTTTTCAGAAATGTACTGGCAAGGTGCAGATGGTAGTCGTGTACTTGGTATTCTCTTTGCCAACTGGTACAGTAACGGGAATGAAATTCCAGTTGATAAAGACGAGGCCTTGACCTTCTGGAAACAAAAATTGTCAGATGTGCGTGCATATGCTTCGACCAATCAATGGTTGATGATGAACGGATGTGACCACCAACCTGTACAGAAAAATCTGAGCGAAGCCATTTGTGTGGCAAATGAACTCTTCCCAGATGTGACTTTTGTACACAGTTCTTTTGATGAATATGTTCAAGCCGTGGAAGGTGCCCTACCAGAACAGTTATCAACGGTTACAGGCGAGTTGACCAGTCAGGAAACTGATGGCTGGTACACACTTGCCAACACATCTTCATCCCGTATTTACCTCAAACAAGCCTTCCAAGAAAATAGCAACCTCCTAGAGCAAGTTGTAGAACCCTTGACTATTATCACTGGGGGCCACAACCACAAGGACCAGTTGACCTATGCTTGGAAAACACTTTTGCAAAATGCGCCACATGATAGTATCTGTGGCTGTAGCGTGGACGAGGTTCATCGTGAGATGGAAATCCGTTTTGCCAAGGTTAATCAAGTCGGAAACTTTGTTAAGACCAATCTTCTCAACGAGTGGAAGGGTAAAATCGCTACAGCTAAGGCTCAAAGTGATTATCTCTTTACTGTCATTAATACAGGACTGCATGATAAGGTCGATACTGTTAGCACAGTGGTTGATGTGGCGACTTGTGATTTCAAGGAATTGCACCCAACCGAAGGCTACAAGAAGATGGCAGTCTTAACCTTGCCAAGCTACCGTGTGGAGGACTTGGATGGTCGTCCTGTAGAGGCTAAAATCGAAGACCTTGGGGCTAATTTTGAGTACGATTTACCAAAAGACAAGTTCCGCCAAGCTCGTATCGCTCGACAAGTGCGCGTGACCATTCCAGTTCACCTAGCACCGCTTTCTTGGACCACTTTCCAATTGCTGGAAGGAGAACAAGAACACCGCGACGGTATTTACCAAAACGGAGTGATTGATACGCCATTTGTAAGGGTGAGTGTGGGTAAAAATATCACAGTTTATGACAAGACAACTCACGAAGCCTATGAAGACTTTATTCGTTTTGAGGACCGTGGGGACATCGGAAATGAGTATATCTATTTCCAACCAAAAGGAACAGAGCCTATCTATGCAGAGTTTAAGGGCTACGAGGTCTTGGAAAACACAGCTCGCTATGCTAAGATTTTGCTCAAACATGAATTGACCGTGCCTGTCAGTGCAGATGAAAAGCTAGAAGAAGAGCAAAAAGGCATCATCGAGTTTATGAAGCGTGAGGCTGGACGTTCAGAAGAGTTGACAAGCCTTCCTCTGGAAACTGAGATGACTGTCTTCGTTGATAATCCACAAATCCGTTGCAAGACTCGCTTTACCAACACTGCCAAAGACCACCGTATCCGTCTCTTGGTCAAGACTCATAACACGCGTCCAAGCAACGATTCTGAAAGCATCTATGAGGTGGTGACACGACCAAACAAACCAGCAGCTTCATGGGAAAATCCTGAAAATCCTCAACACCAACAAGCCTTTGTTAGTCTGTATGACGATGAAAAAGGTGTGACTGTATCCAACAAGGGATTGAATGAATACGAAATCCTTGGAGACGACACCATTGCAGTGACTATTTTGCGTGCATCAGGTGAGCTAGGCGACTGGGGCTACTTCCCAACACCAGAGGCACAATGCTTGCGGGAGTTTGAAGTCGAATTTGCAATTGAATGCTACCAAGCCCAAGAACGCTTCTCAGCCTATCGTCGTGCCAAATCCTTGCAGACACCATTTACCAGCCTTCAAGTTGCAAAACAAGAAGGCAGCGTGGCTGCGACTGGTAGCCTCTTGAGCCATTCTGTTCTCAGCATACCGCAAATCTGTCCAACAGCCTTTAAGGTAGCTGAAAATGAAGAAGGCTATGTCCTTCGTTACTACAATATGTGTAGTGAAAATGTACGTGTACCGGAAAGTCAACATCTCTTCCTGGACCTACTGGAACGACCATATCCCGTTCATAGAGGCCTCATTTCACCACAAGAGATTCGTACAGAATTCATCAAAAAAGAAGAAATTTAATTTCAAAAAGTAAACATAAAAAGAAAGGAGGGGCGAAAAAGTGAGGACTAAGTACTGATTCGCCCCTTTTTATGGTAAAAACAATGACCATTGCAACGATTGATATCGGAGGGACTGGGATTAAGTTTGCCAGTCTGACTCCTGATGGGAAAATACTAGATAAGACAAGTATCCCAACACCAGAAAACTTGGAGATTTTACTAGCTTGGCTAGATCAACGCTTGTCAGAGCAGGCTTATAACGGGATTGCTATGAGTGTTCCAGGTGCAGTCAATCAAGAGACAGGTGTGATTGATGGCTTCAGTGCCGTCCCTTATATACACGGCTTTTCTTGGTATGAAGCACTTGCCCATCATCAGCTACCTGTCCATCTGGAAAATGATGCCAATTGCGTTGGACTCAGTGAACTACTAGCTCATCCAGAGCTTGAAAATGCAGCCTGTGTCGTGATTGGGACAGGGATTGGCGGAGCCATGATTATCAATGGTAGACTTCATCGAGGTCGCCACGGTCTGGGTGGGGAATTTGGCTACATGACAACCCTTGCCCCTGCTGAAAAGCTTAACAACTGGTCGCAACTAGCGTCAACTGGCAATATGGTGCGATACGTGATTGAAAAATCTGGTCAGACTGACTGGGACGGTCGCAAGATTTACCAAGAAGCCGCAGCTGGTAATACCCTTTGCCAAGAAGTCATTGAGCGCATGAACCGCAATCTGGCGCAAGGCTTGCTCAATATCCAATATCTCATCGACCCAGATGTCATCAGTCTGGGAGGCTCTATCAGTCAAAATCCAGATTTCATCCAAGGTGTCAAGAAGGCTGTTGATGACTTTGTTGATACCTACGAAGAATACACGGTCACACCCGTCATCCAAGCCTGCACCTATCATGCAGATGCCAATCTCTACGGTGCCCTTGTCAACTGGTTACAGGAGGAAAACCAATGGTAAGATTTACAGGACTTAGTTCCAAACAACATCAAGCTATAGAGTTGCTTCAAAAGCACATTTCTCTACCAGATGTGGAAGTAGTTGTCGCTCAGTCTGACCGATCCTCTATCTCTATCAAGGGTGAGGATGGTCACTATCAATTGACCTACAGCAAACCTCACCAACTCTATCGTGCCTTGTCCTTGTTGGTAACAGCTCTAGCAGAAGGTGACAAAGTAGAGATTGAGGAGCAGGCGGCTTACGAAGATTTAGCCTACATGGCTGACTGTTCGCGAAATGCGGTGCTGAATGTGGCTTCTGCTAAGCAGATGATTGAAGTCTTAGTTCTGATGGGTTATTCAACCTTTGAGCTCTACATGGAAGACACCTATCAAATCGAGGGGCAGCCTTACTTTGGCTATTTCCGTGGAGCCTACTCAGCTGAGGAATTGCAGGAAATCGAAACCTATGCCCAGCAGTTTGATATGACCTTTGTGCCTTGCATCCAGACCTTGGCCCACTTGTCAGCCTTCGTTAAATGGTGTGTCAAAGAAGTGCAGGAGCTCCGTGATGTGGAGGACATCCTCCTTATCGGTGAAGAAAAGGTTTATGATTTGATTGACGGGATGTTTGTGACTTTGTCTAAGCTACAAACACGCAAGGTCAATATCGGGATGGACGAAGCCCACTTGGTTGGTTTGGGACGCTACTTGATTCTGAACGGTGTTGTGGATCGTAGTCTCCTCATGTGCCAACACTTGGAGCGCGTGCTGGATATTGCAGACAAATATGGTTTCCACTGCCAGATGTGGAGCGATATGTTCTTTAAACTTATGTCAGCAGATGGCCAGTACGACCGTGATGTGGAAATTCCAGAGGAAACGCGTGTCTACCTAGACCGTCTCAAAAATCGTGTGACCTTGGTTTACTGGGACTATTATCAGGATAGCGAGGAAAAATACAATCGCAACTTCCGCAACCATCACAAGATTAGCCATGACCTTGCCTTTGCAGGTGGAGCTTGGAAGTGGATTGGTTTCACACCCAACAACCATTTCAGCCGTCTCATCGCTCTTGAAGCCAATAAAGCCTGTCGTGCTAATGACATCAAAGAAGTCATCGTGACGGGTTGGGGGGACAATGGTGGGGAAACTGCCCAATTCTCTATCCTACCAAGCCTGCAAATCTGGGCAGAACTCAGTTACCGCAATGACCTAGACCGTTTGTCTGCTCACTTCAAGACCAATACAGGCCTATCCGTTGAGGATTTTATGCAGATCGACCTAGCTAACCTCTTGCCAGATTTACCAGGAAATCTCAGTGGCATCAATCCCAATCGCTATGTCTTTTATCAGGATGTTCTCTGCCCAATTCTTGACAGACACATGACACCTGAACAGGACAAACCGCACTTCGCTCAGGCAGCTGAGATTCTTGCTGAAATTAAAGAAAAAGCAGGAAACTATGCTTATCTCTTTGCAACTCAGGCCCAGTTGAACCAGATTTTAAGTAGCAAAGTCGATGTAGGACGACGCATTCGTCAGTCCTACCAAGAAGGTAATAAAGAAAGCTTGCAAGAAATTGCTAGACAAGAATTACCAGAACTCAGAAGCCAAATTGAACACTTCCATGCCCTCTTTAGCCACCAATGGTTGAAGGAAAACAAGGTCTTTGGCTTGGATACAGTTGATATCCGTATGGGCGGACTCTTGCAACGCATCAAGCGAGCAGAAAGTCGCATCGAGGCTTATCTGGCTGGTCAGCTGGACCGCATCGACGAGCTAGAAGTGGAAATCTTACCATTTACAGACTTCTACGCAGACAAGGACTTCGCAGCCACAACAGCCAACCAGTGGCATACTATTGCGACAGCTTCAACGATTTATACGACTTAAAAACAAGAACATTGTGTCTTATGAAGAGTGTTTCTCGTGAAACATCCCTTTCGTCAAAAGTACTCCACATAAAATAATTTGTGGAGTTTTTTCTATGATTAGTAGCTTAACCTAACCTGTAAATAGGAGTATACTAATAATGTAATCGTTATCAAAAGTCTAAAAAGGAATTTTTAGATGGATATCAAAATAAAAAAGGGAGGAAATTATGAATAAGTTTTCAAAAACCTTGAGAGACAACTGGATCTTTCTCTTGATGGTTTTACCAGGGGCACTCTGGTTGATTCTATTCTTCTACATTCCAGTATTTGGGAACGTGGTTGCCTTCAAAGACTACCACATGACCAGTAATGGTTTCATAGATAGTATCATGAATAGTAAATGGGTCGGACTCGATAATTTCAGATTCTTGTTTAGTTCAAAAGACGCCTTTATTATCACACGAAATACTGTCCTCTACAATCTAGGCTTTATCTTTATCGGTTTGATTGTATCTGTAGGGATTGCCATCATCCTCAGTGAACTCCGTTCTAAGAGAATGGTTAAGATTTTCCAAACTTCTATGTTGTTTCCTTACTTCTTGTCTTGGGTTATCATCAGTTTCTTTACAGATGCCTTCCTAAACATCGATAAAGGGGTCTTCAACCATTTCCTAGAATCTATCGGAATGAAGGAAATCAATTTCTATGCTGACTTGGGTATCTGGCCATATCTCCTACTTTTCCTAGGTATCTGGAAAGGCTTTGGATATAGCAGTGTCATGTACTATGCGACGATTATGGGAATTGATCCAACCTATTACGAAGCAGCAACAGTTGACGGGGCCAGCAAATGGCAACGAATCCGCAATGTAACCATTCCGCAGTTGACACCATTGGTAACTGTATTGACCATCCTTGCAGTCGGAAATATCTTCCGTGCAGACTTCGGTCTCTTCTACCAAATCCCCCACAATGCTGGTCAGCTTTACAACGTAACCAACGTCTTGGACGTTTATGTTTATAACGGTTTGACTCAGACAGCGGATATCGGCATGGCTTCAGCGGCAGGTCTCTACCAATCAGTAGTCGGTTTGCTTTTGGTTATCCTATCAAACTTACTTGCAAGACGAGTTGATCCAAACTCAGCCTTGTTCTAGAAAGGAGGAGAATATGGCAGAAAAGAAAATTAAAAAGAAAAAATTGATAATGTCGGCATTCACTCCTTCAGTAAGAAAGCAGATATCTTCTTCAGTATCATTTCAGGTTTGATCGCCCTATCTTGTATCCTACCATTTGTCTTCGTTATCGTTATTTCGGTGACAGATGAAAAGAGTATCCTCCAAAATGGCTATAGCTTCTTCCCATCCCAATTTGGATTAGACGGTTTTGAGTTCTTGGCACAGTTTAAGGATAAAATCCTCCAAGCCCTCTTCATCTCAGTCTTTGTAACAGTGGTGGGAACTATCACAAACGTTTTTATCACAACAACTTATGCCTACGCTATTTCACGGACAACCTTTAAGTATCGCAGATTCTTTACGATTTTTGCCCTTCTTAGTATGTTGTTCAACGCTGGTTTGGTACCAGGCTATATCGTGGTAACTCGTTTACTTCAACTTGGTGATACAGTTTGGGCCTTGATTGTTCCAATGCTTCTCTCACCATTTAACATCATCTTGATGCGTTCCTTCTTCAAGAAGACCATTCCAGAAGCTATTCTAGAATCCGCTCGTATCGATGGTGCTAGTGAGGCCCGGATCTTCTTCCAAATCTGTTTGCCATTGTCACTACCAGGTATCGCAACCATCACGCTCTTAACAGCTCTTGGTTTCTGGAATGACTGGTTCAACGCCCTTCTTTATATCAAGAGTGACAACTTGTATCCATTGCAATATTTACTCATGCAAATCCAGCAAAATATGGACTACATCGCCAAAGCAGTCGGTCTATCTGGTCAACTGGGCGTTGCTCTACCGAAAGAAACAGGACGTATGGCCATGGTTGTGGTCGCAACCCTTCCAATCGCGATTCTATATCCATTCTTCCAACGCTACTTTGTAAAAGGTTTGACTATCGGTGGTGTGAAAGAATAGTGCTTGTTGAGAAAAAACATTTCTCAGTTCCCAACTTCCCTTGTGTGAAGTTAAGATCATTACATTGTTTATAAGTTTAAAAATAAAAAAAGGAGTTTTTGTCATGAAAAACTGGAAAAAATATGCTTTTGCATCTGCTAGCGTAGTCGCTTTGGCTGCTGGTCTTGCTGCTTGTGGAAACCTTTCAGGTAACAAAAAAGCTGCTGACTCAGCTTCAGGTGAAAAACCTGTTATCAAAATGTACCAAATCGGGGACAAACCAGATAACTTGGATGAATTGCTAGAAAATGCTAACAAAATCATCGGAGAAAAAGTTGGTGCTAAATTGGATATCCAATATCTTGGATGGGGTGACTATGATAAGAAAATGTCAGTTATCACATCATCTGGTGAAAACTATGATATCGCCTTTGCATCTAACTATGTCGTAAATGCTCAAAAAGGTGCTTATGCTGACTTGACTGACTTGTATAAGAAAGAAGGAGCAGAGCTTTACAAAGCACTTGACCCAGCTTACATCAAAGGTAACAGCATTAACGGTAAAATTTACGCAGTTCCAGTTGCAGCCAACGTTGCATCATCTCAAAACTTTGCCTTCAACGGAACTCTCCTTGCTAAATACGGTATCGATATTTCAGGTGTCACTTCATACGAAACACTTGAACCAGTCTTGAAACAAATCAAAGAAAAAGCTCCAGATGTAGTGCCATTTGCAGTTACTAAGAACTTCATTCCATCTGATAACTTCGACTATCCAGTTCCAAACGGACTTCCATTCGTTATCGACCTTGAAGGAGACACTACTAAGATCGTAAACCGTTATGAAGTACCTCGTTTTAAAGAACACTTGAAGACTCTTCACAAATTCTATGAAGCTGGCTACATTCCAAAAGACGTAGCAACAAGCGATACTTCATTTGACCTTCAACAAGATACTTGGTTCGTTCGTGAAGAAACAGTAGGACCAGCTGACTACGGTAACAGCTTGCTTTCACGTGTTGCGAATAAAGATATCCAAATCAAACCAATCACTAACTTCATCAAGAAAAACCAAACAACACAAGTTGCTAACTTTGTCATCTCAAACAACTCTAAGAACAAAGAAAAATCAATGGAAGTGTTGAATCTCTTGAACACTAACGCAGAACTCTTGAACGGTCTTGTTTACGGTCCAGAAGGCAAGAACTGGGAAAAACTTGCAGGTAAAGAAAACCGTGTTAAAGTCCTTGATGGCTACAAAGGAAACACTCACATGGGTGGATGGAACACTGGTAACAACTGGATCCTTTACATCAACGAAAACGTTACAGACCAACAAATCGCAGACTCTAAGAAACAATTGGCTGAAGCTAAAGAATCTCCAGCGCTTGGATTCATCTTTAACACTGACAATGTGAAATCTGAAATCTCAGCAATCTCTAACACAATGCAACAATTCGATACAGCTATCAACACTGGTACTGTAGACCCAGACAAAGCTATTCCAGAATTGATGGAAAAATTGAAATCTGAAGGTGCCTACGATAAAGTATTGAACGAAATGCAAAAACAATACGATGAATTCTTGAAAAACAAAAAATCATAAGATCAATTGATTTCGTGTATTCATTCCTAATTCCTAAAAATGTGATCACTGCCTTCCTTAGTTCTCTAGGGGAGGTAGTGATTTTTTTGGAAGTTTTTGAAGCCATGTATGTTGAGGAAATGTATAAAGACTATCGAGCCTAATTTATTTTAGGTTGTTATAAATACCATCTAAATATGAGTGAATTTCTTGTCGTATAGATTGTAAAGAATGATTTCTAGCTGTATCAATGACACCGAATATTTTGTAATGACTACGGAAAAGTTTATCATAATCAATGTAACTTCCTATGATGATAATATTGGCAAATTCAGAACGGAGTCGTATATCTTCTATATAAGAATACATTGTATTTGAAGATAAAAACATTGATTTTATGATAAAATAGGTAGTAGTGTTATAGGAATAGATGATATGCCTAGAGTCTATAATTCTAGTTTTTGTTGATATGTTTTCTTTAATATAAGAATTGATATTATGTGCGATGATGTATTCTAATAATGAAAAATGTAGAATTTGAATTGTATCCATATTTCCCCTCTTGCTATATCAAAGACATTCGATAGAAGATACCGAAATCTTAGATTGTATAAATTTTAGCATGGAATGTTGAAAATAACCATTGATGATAACTTAGATACCTTTTAAGATTTTTTCCATCATAGGATATTAGTTTTGATATGATATAGGGGAGTAAGGAGGAAAAATATGCAAGAATATATTTTAAACCAAGATGGAGCAGTTGTTAAAGTGCTTCATTCTAAGGTTTACTATGTGACAACACATCCGACGAAGGCACATGCTGTTATTTTTATTACAGCTGATGGAGTATTTGAGAAGTATATGAGTCTAGCAAAAGTTGAGGAAATAAGTCTGGGTAAATTGTTTAGGTGTCATAGGAAGTTTCTTGTTAACTTATCCAAAGTAATGGGATTAAAGTATGAAACGAAAACGATTTTATTTATGGATGAAAGAGTATCAGATATTATCTGCTCTAGAAGATATTTTAAAACTCTAAAAGAAAGATGGTTAAATACAAAAGGAGACGAGAGATGAATATCTTTATATTAGAGGATGATTTTGTACAGCAAACTAGGATGGAAAATCTGGTGCATGATATTTTAGAGAAGAATAATTGGGAAGTAAAGCACTGTGATGTTTATGGCAAACCGAATCAATTATTAGAAGATATGATTGAACGTGGAAGTCATCAACTTTTCTTTCTGGATATTGAAATTAAAAACGATGTTAGAAAAGGGCTAGATATTGCTTTAGAAATCAGAGATAGAGATCCGAATGCAGTCATTGTTTTTGTAACAACTCATTCAGAGTTTATGCCGGTTAGTTTTCAATATCAAGTATCAGCTTTAGATTTTATTGATAAGGAATTACCTGAAAGTGCTTTTAAGGAACGTGTGGAAAGGGCAATCACTTATGTTTACAAGAATAAACATCAACTAATGAGTGAAGATTCTTTTTTGTTTACAAATTCTAAGGCGCTCGTTCAGGTTCCGTTTTCGGATTTGCTTTATATAGAAACGTCAATGATTCCTCATAAACTGGTTCTTTATTCTATGAGAGAAAGAATAGAGTTTTACGGTAAAATTTCTGATATATTGAAGCAAGAACCAAGATTGATTCAGTGTCATCGTTCTTTTATTGTGAATCCTTATAATATCTCTTCAATAGATAAGGAAGAAAAACTAGTCTATTTGAAGAATGGTGCAAGTTGCCTAGTATCTAGGTTAAAAATGAGGGCATTGCTGACCATAGTTAAAGATTTACATGATAGTAAGGAGTAGTAAATGTCTTTTGTATTAGTATCTTTGAATTTTTACATACTTTTATTTCTTCATGCAAAAATTTATGGCTATCAATTGACTATAAAGAGATTTTTAGGGTTACTGCTTTTCTATTTTTTATTAGAGTTTTTACTTATAATCTTGATTAAAATGTTATATATTCCTGTTGTTATTACAGTATTAGATTATCCCATCTTTTTTATTACCTACACATTTTTCTTGGATAAACATAAATATAGTATAACATCGCCACTTTTTTATGCTCTGTTTCCTATCACATTTTGGTCGATTATCTATGATTTTTTTGTTGATTTTATTATTCCTAATTTTGCTAGTTTAACAGACATATATGCTTATTACGATGCTACAATTTTCTCAATTTTAGCAGGTCTTCTATCTTTGCTTATAATAAAAGTTTTTCAGTATGATTTTAGCTATTTAAGAAGTAAAGTGTTGGATAAAAATCTAGATAGAATAATGAGGATTGCTAATACTGCAATGTTGGGTTATTTTATCTTGGTTCCTTTTATTGGTTACATTAAAAACAGTCTGAATTTATCTATAAATCACTATCAAGGAGCTATAACTGCAATCTATTTCTTTTTATTTATCTATTTTGTCAATATATTGGACAGAAATGTACGTGAGGAATTGCAAAAAGATTTAGTACTACAAAAAGAGATTCAACTTCAAAATCTTACTAGCTATAGTAAACAAGTAGAAGGGCTTTATCAAGAGGTTAGAAGTTTTAGGCATGATTATGCAAATATCTTAACAAGTTTGAAGATAGGAATAGACCGAAAAGATATTAATTTGGTTGCTCAAATTTATGATAGAGTCCTGAAAGAATCGGGAAAAAGTTTACAAGATACAAAATTTGATGTAGTGAGATTGAGAAATATAGAGGATTTATCGTTAAAGAGTCTATTAATCTCAAAATTATCCGAGGCTCAGAGTTTACTAGTGCCAGTTTCTTTAGAAATAGAAAAACCAATTGCTATCAAAAAGATTGAGGAAATTGATTTTTTGACAGTTGTTTCTATATTGCTAGACAATGCGATAGAGGCTGCTGTAAGCACCACTGTCGAGGAACCTCTAAGTGTTTGTTTTTTTGAAGATAGTAGAAGTAATAAGCAAGTTTTGATTATCCAAAATCCTACTCGAGATGGAGAGATTGATGTTACAAAAATATTTGAGAGAGGAATGTCATCTAAAGGGCAGAATAGAGGAGTTGGTTTGTCTAATGTTAATAGTATTTTGACAAAATATCCAAATATCATTCTAAAAACCACAAGTTCTAATTTTATATTTAAACAAGTCTTAGAGATAGAAGTATAGGTGAGGATGGGTGACTCACCAGTTAAAGTTTTGTCTTTATCCAGTTTGATTTTTACCATAGTATGCGAGGTATATTAAATGAATAAGAAATCCTTTTTTATCATCTGCTCTACGTTGATCATAGCATCGAATCTTCTCATGATTTCCGTGGTGAACAAGGGAGAAGAAACAGGGGGCAACCTGTTTGTGATTGCTATAGCCTGTGTTATGCTACCAGCCTTTTTATATGCAGTTGAAAACAGACTTACTTCAATGGTAAGAGTAGAATCAATACTCCTAATTCAGTTGACAGTTATATCCCTACTACGTCTTATTAATAGAATAGGGAGTACGCCTGAAATCCTCAACATTATCATTACCCTTATCGCTTTGGCAAGTGGGACAGCTGCTATCCTTGTTGCGATCATGAGAATATATGAGAACAGACGGAAGTAAGGGTGCATAGCTTTCAATTTTGGATCTTTACGTTGGTAAGTTCCCCTAGGGCAAGTATGTTTTTCATGCTTGCTTTTTAAATTTTTTAACAATTCAAGACGTTTTGATGCCAATTAAATATTTTGATGAAAGAATAAAAAAACAGTGCTATACTAACAGTGTAAAGGTTGCAACAAGACAAAAATTAAAAATATGCTAGTCAGGGAAGTTCATTAGGTAATTTCCCTTCTCTATTAAAAAATACAGATTCTTTTTCAGTAAGTGAATATTGCCCGCGTGGTTATCGTGACCTTAGTTATATGGGAGTTGGTTTTCACTTATGTGGAATATAGGCTAGAATATAAAAAATGAGGAATAGTTCACATGAAAAAGCATCAGCTTGTCTTCAAAATAAGCGCAGTCTTGTCTTACTTATTTTTCGTATTTGGTCTTTCTCAACTGACGCTTATTGTTCAAAATTATTGGCAATTTTCTTCCCAGATTGGCAATTTCGTCTGGATTCAAAATATCTTGAGTTTGCTATTTAGCGGAGTCATGATTTGGATTCTGGTTAAGACAGGGCACGGCTATCTTTTTCGCATTCCGAGAAAAAAATGGATTTGGTATTCGATTTTGACAGTATTAGTGGTAGTGCTCCAGATCTCTTTTAACGTTCAGACAGCTAAACATGTTCAGTCAACTGCTGAAGGTTGGGCCGTATTGATCGGTTATAGTGGGACCAACTTTGCTGAGCTAGGTATCTATATAACTTTGTTCTTTCTGACTCCACTTATGGAAGAGTTGATTTATAGGGGATTACTGCAACATGCCTTCTTTAAACATTCGCGATTTGGCCTTGATTTGCTTCTTCCGTCAATTTTATTTGCTCTTCCTCATTTTTCAAGCCTGCCTAGTTTGTTAGATATCTTCGTCTTTGCAACATCTGGCATCATCTTTGCTAGTTTGACCCGCTATACCAAGAGCATTTATCCATCCTATGCAGTGCATGTGATCAATAATATTTTCGCAACATTACCATTTTTGCTGACTTTTTTACATAGGGTGTGGTAAAATACTGGCACGAGCGTTAGGAATGATAGTTTTTCAATTTACAAACGAATTTCAGGAGGTAAATGAGTATGACACCATTAAAATGGTTTGCTGGAGGAAGTGAAAGGCGTTGTGAAGCCATGACGATCATAAATCATCTATTGGAAGATATAAAGACTACTCCTCAACTGACTCCCTTGAAAAATCAGTTAGTGAGTTATAAAAGACGATTAAAGAACGATGGAACCTCTACTCCATTTATTCTGAGCCAAATGAACGTTGACATCTCACGTGTGTTGATTGACAATAAGCTGACTTTGTCAGAAAGTCAAGCTGAGCAGATCAAAAAATTGAGAGAATTATCTGCTATTTGCTATGGCTACTGATGAAGTGCAGGGATAAATCCCTTTCTCCAATTTCCAGTCAAATAAATTGCATTCGTTTTCTCAAGCAGGTATACTAGTATAGTTAGATGAAAAATTCTGAAAATTTAAGAATAGAAAAGAGAACAAATCTTATGGCAAAAGATATTCGTGTCTTACTTTACTACCTTTATACTCCAATTGAAAATGCAGAGCAATTTGCTGCAGACCACTTGGCTTTCTGTAAATCAATCGGCCTTAAAGGCCGTATCCTAGTCGCTGACGAGGGAATTAACGGAACCGTTTCAGGTGACTACGAAACAACTCAAAAATACATGGACTACGTTCACAGCCTCCCAGGCATGGAAGACCTCTGGTTCAAGATTGACGAAGAAAATGAACAAGCCTTCAAGAAGATGTTTGTTCGCTACAAGAAAGAAATCGTCCACCTTGGTTTGGAAGACAACGACTTTGATAACGACATCAACCCACTTGAAACAACAGGTGCTTACTTGTCTCCAAAAGAGTTCAAAGAAGCTCTTCTTGACGAAGATACAGTTGTCCTTGACACACGTAACGACTATGAGTACGACCTAGGACATTTCCGTGGAGCTATCCGTCCAGATATTCGCAACTTCCGTGAGTTGCCACAATGGGTTCGTGACAACAAGGAAAAATTCATGGACAAGCGCGTCGTGGTTTACTGTACAGGTGGGGTTCGCTGTGAGAAATTCTCAGGCTGGATGGTCCGTGAAGGCTACAAAGATGTCGGCCAATTGCACGGAGGAATTGCAACTTACGGTAAAGATCCAGAAGTTCAAGGCGAGCTTTGGGATGGAAAAATGTACGTCTTTGACGAGCGTATCGCCGTAGATGTCAACCATGTCAACCCAACCATCGTAGGGAAAGACTGGTTTGATGGAACACCATGTGAACGTTATGTCAACTGTGGAAATCCATTCTGTAACCGTCGTATCTTGACATCAGAAGAAAATGAAGACAAGTACCTTCGTGGATGCTCACACGAGTGCCGTGTTCACCCACGTAACCGCTATGTTTCAGAAAATGAATTGACACAAGCAGAAGTTATCGAGCGCCTAACCGCTATCGGTGAAAGCTTGGATCAAGCAGCTACTGTATAAGATCAAACAGTCCTTAGGGGCTGTTTTTCTATGCTTTTTACTCAAAAATCTAAAGTTTGTTTCTGTATCTTTCAGAAAAATAGGGTATACTATATGTAAACGATTTCAAAAGGAGTCCAGTTATGACGAAAACATTTTTTATTCCAAATAAACAGAGCATTTTAGGAGAACAGGAAATTTTGACTGCCAAGTCCATCTTGGCCTTGCTAGATGGCTTGGAGTCGCATAGTTATGATGCCGTCTATCTCCGTCAGCCGCTTAACCGTCTCGAGTATATCGAGTGTGCGATAGTGGGGCAATCACAATTTCTCTTTAAGGTTAGTTATGCTGATGGTCAAAAGGCTTATCGTATCGATCTTCCTGACCTACTCACAAAGACAGACTGGGAGATTATCAAATCATTTTTAGATGCCCTGCTTGCTTACACAGGAACTGAGATTGAGGGGCTAGATGGTTTTGACTTTGAAGCTTATTTCCAAGCAGGTATTCAAGCCCATCTTGTAGACACTGTAGCCCGTTTTACGATTTGCCAAGGAATTTTTAATCCTGTTTTCTTTGGTCATGGAGACTTGAAAAACTTTTTAGAGGAAGATGGCTTGGCTCAGTTTGAGGCGCGTGTACGTGCGGTTCAAGAGACAGATGCCTACTTTGCAAGAGTTTCCTTCTATCAAGATGGAGAAGACCAAGTGCATGGCGTTTACCATTTGGCTCAAGGAGTCAAGACGGTGTTGCCGAGAGAACCATTTGTTCCTGCAGCCTATATTGAGCAATTGCTGGATAAGGAAGTCCAGTGGGAAATTGACTTGGTTCAAATCACAGGAGATGGATCTAAACCAGAAGACTATGAAGCCATTGCCCGCTTGGGCTATACAAAATTCCTTGAGGCACTACCGTCAGAATTTTACCACCAACTAGACGCCAATCAATTAGAAATACAACCCATCTTAGAAAAAGATTTTAAAACATTAGCACAAGAAGAGTAAATCAGAAGCAGGTCAATCGACTTGCTTTTTAGCATAGAAAAATCCTGCCATGGATGACAGGATTGAATTTTAAAGAAAGGCCAAGATACGAAGATAATCTCCAATCAGTGCGACTTCAGCTACAAAGAAGAGGAGGATAATGACTCCGTTCACAAGGATAGATAAGAATAATTGATAGAAGGAGTCGGTTTCACTTGCTTGACTTGGCCTTGTAATGATATGGAGACTAGCAAGCAGAATGATTCCAATGCTAATCACACACAAGAGGGCTGTAAATCGTAGGCTGTCAAAGAAGGCAAAGAAACTAGCAATAGCAGTGAGGAAGATTGGAATTGCCTATGTGTAGTAATAGTTGAACTGAAATTTATGATATAACGCAAAGATAGTTATATATATTTCAAATATTGCTTATCTCCATAGAAAATAGTAAAATATATACAGGAAATTTATTTTTTATATGGAAATAGTTATCAGGAGAGTAAACAAATGGATATAAAAATAGAAGTAGGTAAAAGAATCCGAATGTTGCGAGAGATGAAACATATCACTCGTGAAACTCTTTGTGATGATGAAACCGAGATAACGGTGCGCCAATTAGCACGGATTGAATCAGGCCAGTCTTCCCCGAGTTTATCCAAGGTAGAGTATATAGCTTATAAACTAGGCTGTCCAATTTCACATATAGTAGATATGGATCATATGATTTTACCCTCAGAGTACTTGATATTAAAGGATAAACTCATTAAGTTTCAAACTTATGGAGATGATGATAGAATCCAAGTTAAGGAAGAGTTGTTTGATAGAGTTTACGAACACTATTATGACAGTCTGCCTGAGGATGAGCAGATTGCAGTTAGTGCCTTACAAGCCAATTTTGATGTCTTTGTAAGTGAAGATGCAGGGTTTGGCGATGCTTTGCTGGATGAGCATTTTGAGCAAGTAAAGATAAGGAAAAATTACTCGGTGAATGATTTGCTTCTCATAAAATTATACTTTGGTTCATGTTTGGCAAGACCGACTGAGTATCATCATGAACTATTTTGGATGCTTTCTAAAAAACTTATAAGAGAAACAAATGCATCAGATTTAGAGACAGCTTATATGTTAAAGCAAACAGTACTCGATTCTCTAGCTGTTCAATGGATGGAAAAATCTTACTCCACTTTTGAGCCTTATGTTAAGGCGATGAATAGGCTGATGATTTTATCGCAGGATTTTCAAAAGAAACCAATCGTAGATATGCTTGAAGCAATGTGTACCTTATTTCATAAACGGGATAAGGAAAAAGCCATCCGCTTATACGATAGAGCTATTATTTGTGCTCAAGCATTTGGAGACCAAGTATTAGAAGCGCGTATATTGGGAGAAAAAGAAAAAGATCTAAAAACTTTTGAGGAAATGGAGAGCTAGAGTCTGGGACAAAATAGTTCTCAGCCACAAAAAAGCTAGAGATTTCCAATAGCGGAACTCTAGCTTTTTAATTTTGAGTCGTTCTCTTATTGTATTTTAGGAGGTTATTGGCCATAAGTACCAATCCCATGTCAATTCTCACTTGACGCTTGCCCCTCAGATTACATCTCTTGTACCCCAAACAAGCCTTTATCTGCCCAAAGACAGGTTCCACATCAATCTTGCGTTGAGCGAAAATCTGTCTACCTTGGGGAGATAAAAGCGCCTGACATTCTTTATCTTTCAAGTTTTGATAGCGTTCGTTTATATACAGTCCCTTTTGAGGAGCTGATTCAGGTTCATCTGCGTAGTAAACCTTGATTTCCTGTTGAAAGTCCGTCTGTGTTTTCTGATGTTTGATATGGTGAAAACGATAGCACCAACCATTAGGATGTGTGTAGCTATCCTCCTTGTCATTATAGTGCCAATTCGCTAAGTTTTTAGCTGACTGTTTATACCCTCTCTTTTGTTCCTTATCAAACATGGCATATTTAATCAGATGGTTTACCTGCTTTTCATCTAAACGAAGGAGGTTCTCTTCACTTCCATATCCAGCATCTGCAACAACTGTCTGTACATCATGTGGATAGGTTTCAAGAAATGGCAGAAGAGTCTTGGTGTCTGTCGGATTTGAGAAGATATCATAGTGAAGAACAAATTGGTTTTCAGTAGCAATTTGAAGATTATAAGCAGCCTTGAGTTGGCCATTTTTCATATGGTCTTCTTTCATCCGCATAAAAGTGGCATCTGTATCGGTTTTAGAAAAACTGTTACGCCCTTCAAATGTCTCCTGATAGCTCTCATATTTTTCAGCACGTACTGAAAAATCATCCTTGACTTTACGCAAGACTTTCTTGAGTTTACGACGCTGGGTTTTACGTTCATCCTTTCCTTTAACGGGTGTCTCCTCAATGTCCTGGTTCAGTTTTTCCAATTCTTCTTCAAGAACTTGAGCGAATTCAAGCAACTGCTCTGAAGAAATTGATTCTTCTTCATCCAGCTTAATAGCTTGATGGATAAGGGGAGTGATTTCTTCTTGAAAATAGACCTGTATCTGTTCTTGAAGTTTGGCGGAGAATTTCTCTGTCGCTTTCTTCCACACGAAACTATACTTGTTGGCATTGGCTTCAATCTTAGTCCCGTCAATAAACAAGCAATCTAAGGTCACTAACTCTTCCATTTTTAAACGAAGATTGAGGTTGATGAAAAGATTACGAATGAGTTCTTCCACCCCTTCAGCTACACGAAAACGATTGATAGTGCGGTAGCTGACAACCAACTGTCCTGTTAGGTACTGCATAGCCAGATTTTCAATCATCATTTTTTCAATTTTTCGTCCAGAGAAAATCCCTTGTGAATAGGCAAATAGAAGAGTAGATATAAGCATTTTAGGGTGATAAGACGGGCGACCAAAGGCATGATAGAAGGCGTGGAAGTGACTATCCTTCAAGGTATTTACCACTTTTTCAATAGTAAAGACAAGATGGTCTTGTGGCAAGAAGGAACTGATTTCTAGTGGTAAAGTTGTTTGATTTGTGTTATAGTGAATATGCATGGGATAGCCTTTCTAAATGGTTTATTAAGCAATTCTATTTTACCAAGACTATCGCAACCATGCAAAAAAGCAACGGCAAATCCGTTGCTTTTTTTGGAGAAAAGAGACTATTGTCCCAGTCTCTTTTTTATTTTTGAAAGCGTTAAACTAGAGATGCAATGAAAAGTCAAGAGAGTTATTTGGGTTAGGAGGGAAGAGATGGGGAATCTTAGTATCTTACTAGAGACGTTTACACAAACTCGCCACAGTCTGATAGTTCGAAATAACACGACTTCGCAAAAGTTGGTAGAGATAGCATTAAATAACGAAATCTTTCGCCTAGCTATTTTAGATGCAGGCGAAGAGCGAGTTTTAATTCTGCCTGAGGAAGTAACGGATGTGAAGAATTTTGGAATTTCAGAGGTGGAGGATAATTCATGAAAGCAAAGGATATAATGAACGGAGAGAAACTATGAATCGTGTGATTTTAAGTCTTAAAAATATCGATAAAACATATGGGAAAGAACAGGTTCTTCATAATGCTTCCTTTGATATTGAGCAAGGAGAAATATGTGGTCTTATCGGCGAAAATGGTGCGGGAAAGACAACATTAATGAGAATTCTCCTAGGACTAATTCAATCTGATAAGGGAGAAATCAAGAGTGTTTCTCAGCATAAGATTGGCAGTATTATCGAGTCACCTGCCCTTTATCCAAACTTGACTGGACGTCAACACTTGCAATATTATAAAACAAGATTTGGTTTAAAGACAGATATCATAAAAATGTTGGAATTGGTTCGCCTACCCCAAACATCATGGGACAGAAAAGTAAAAAATTATTCTCTTGGAATGAAGCAAAGATTATCGATAGCAATTGCCCTTTTGGATAATCCAGAGCTTATTATCCTAGATGAACCAGTGAATGGTTTAGATCCTCAAGGAATTTCAGATTTAAGAAAAATGATTTTGAATTTAAGAGATCAGTTGGGAGTTACCTTTTTAATTTCAAGCCATATCCTATCAGAGTTAGAGTTTATAACAGATAAGTATATCATCATGAAAAAAGGAAAGATTCTAAATGTGATGAGTTCAAAAGAGCTAGCAAATGATTTGTCGGAAAAGCTCTTTCTTAAGACGAGTAATAATCAGATTCTAAAAACGTTTTTAAAAGAAGAGGGCATTGTTCATTTTGAGCAGGATGACTATCTGATTGTGCCAGAAAAGGAAAAATTAATGGTTATCTTGGAATATAGTGTTGCTTCAAATCTAGTGATACAGGATATATATATTAAGAAGGAACGCTTTGAGGACTACTATTTGAGTAATATTATCTGATGATTTAAGAAAGGAGGAGAATCATGAGTTCTCTTAAAGCAGATATGTATAAATTTTACTGGGAAAAAAGAGGAGTACTTCCTAGTTTGTTGATAGGATTATTGATTTTGTTATTCTCCTTATTTTTTAAGTCATCGAATGAAGATGAACCAGCATTTCGAGTATTGATTTCAAATGTGAGTGGTTTTATTCCTTTGCTTTTCATCTCTACTAATTTATTTTTCTGGGGGGAAGATTATAGTTTTCGTACGATTAATATTCTCCTCACAAAAGAAAACCAACGATGGAAGTTATTTTTATATAAAACTTTGGGAGCCTTTTGTTTGTCTTTCCTATATGTAACTATTTTTTATGGTTTAACAGCTCTTGTCTATTTGGAGGGAGACTTGGTGTTGATTATTTCGACATTTTTACACCAGCTACCATACTATTTGGTTATTATCAGTATCTCGTTATTGATTTTTCAAATATTTGATAAGGTTTATGAATCATGTATGATTTATATACTCTATATTTTACTGTTTGATAACCTATTGGTTTATGTCCTTCCAAACTCTGGTGAGAGTGTGAGAGACTATTTACTAATGACTTTAAATTTGAAAACTTCCCCTGAGGTAAGTCAATTTACCCTTACAAACGTATGCTATCCTATAGTGGTAAGTATAGCAGTGATTGTACTTGCGTTTGTTGTATTCAGTAAAAAAGAATTTAAGTAGGAGTACTAATGATGAAAAAAATAGGAATTGTAATTGGGCTGTTGTTACTGTTTGTAGTGGCTGGAATTTTATTAACCTTAAAACGAGGAGAGACGACAATCAGTGTGAAACAATCATGGACTCTTTCTTCTAAAAGTATTAAAACGTTAGAGTTTTATGGCTCAAAGCAAGCAATTGATGTTAAAGTTGTCAAGAGTGAATCAGATGAGACAAGTGTTCAAATAGAAGGAAAAGTTTCCGAAGAATCAGTGAATAACATAACTAAAAACGTTAAAATGAGTTCAGATAGTCTATATATTCCATTTTCACAACATGGATTTAATTTAGCTCTAAGTTCACAAGGGAAAGATAAGTTATATGTAACCATTTCTTTGGGGAAAAATGCAACTTTCGAAAAAATATTTATAGATACTCTTGTTGGCGATGTATCTATTACAGTTCCTAAAGATTTTGATGGAATCTATACTTTGCATACAAATAATACAGGAGAAGTTTTAAGGGTTCCTACGACAAATCAAACTTCGAATAGCGTCATTGAAGTTGATGGTTATAGTAAGATAAGTGTTGAAAAAGGAGAAAATAATGGTTAGTCACTATAAACAAGCAACTTTGCTGGATTGTGGAATGGCTTGTGTAAAGACAATCATTTCTTACTATTTCCCGAAATTAGAACATTTAGATAGTCTAAAATTTGATAATAATAACCACCAAGGACTGTCTTTGTTTGATATAGAAGATATACTAAAAAGATATGGTATTGATGCGGATTCTTATCAAATTGAGACTCCTAGTTTCCATAATATTTTGAATAACGAACTTCATAGAAATATTATGATACTACTGAACTCTAGAAATACAACCCATATTAGAAAAAGATTTTAAAGCATTAGCACAAGAAGAGTAAATCAGAAGCAGGTCAATCGACTTGCTTTTTGATATATAAAAAATCCTGCCATGGATGACAGGATTAAAGTTTAAAGAAAGGCTAAGATACGAAGATAATCTCCAATCAGTGCTACTTCAGCTACAAAGAAGAGGAGGATAATGACTCCATTCACAAGGACAGACAAGAACAATTGATAGAAGGAGTCGGTTTCACTTGCTTGGCTTGGTCTTGTAATGATATGGAGACTAGCAAGCAGAATGATTCCAATGCTAATCACACACAAGAGGGCTGTAAATCGTAGGCTATCAAAGAAGGCAAAGAAACTAGCAATAGCAGTGAGGAAGATTGGAATTGCCAAGAGTTGACTATATTGTTGGACAACCTTTTCTAGCGTCCAGTCTTCTTCCTGGTAGATAAATCGTCTCACGACGAAACTACCCAAGAGGAATGAAAAGAAGAAGAGTGTTGTTGCTACTAGGATAGAGATAATCGAAAAGAGATTTAATGAAGCAAATTGTTCAGGGAAGTGATTATGCATAGTTGCTATACGTCCATAGTAAGCATGTTTGATGTGGTAGATACTAAAGAAAAAGGAAGATGCAGAAAACAGAATGAGCAAGAGAAAGGCTGTGTAACTGTGTGTGCTACTTGTTTCAAGCTTGCTTGTAGGAGATTTGATCGCTTCCACTAGCCAAGACCAAAAATCAAGCGCTTGCTCTTTCCATTTATCCGCAGATTTTGGAGCTTGGTCGGGGATGTAAGGACTTTCTAAGGATTGACTGAGAAGAAGGGGCTCTTTCGTGGTTGGTTTTTGCTGAGGAAGAGCTTCTTGGCTCTCTTCAGCTATAGTGACTTTTTCTGTTTCTTTAGAAAGGTCTTGCTCTTCTTCAGTAGAATCTAATGCTCTCTTTTCTTCTATTCCTGTTCTCGCTTCACTATCTTCAGGTATTTCAATTTTCTCTTCTTGCTGGCTTTCAAGTTTGACTTCAGCTTGAGAGACTTCCTCCTCTACTTGAGTATTTTTTTCAATTGGTGTATCGAGATCGGCTATCGTTTCTTCAGCCTTGTCTACAACATCTTGGGCTTGTTCATCCGGCTTGTTCTTGCTTGTTGTTTTTACAAAATCATTACTTTCAAACCATTCTTGTTTCATGGTAGAACCTCCTTTTTAGTTAGATAAATATGCTTTCATAGTAGCAGATGTAAGCGCTTTTGTCAACGTCTGTTTGGTATGGATATTAGCTCAATATCATTATCAGCTCTCGCAATGAGTTGATCCTTGACTTCGGTTTTTTCAGTTTTGTAAGGGTTGCTTAATTCCGTACCTCTTGATTTAGGCTCTTCTCTTGTGAATTGGTGGATAGAACCATAGTTGCTTGAGATGTCCCAGTTAATTCGTTGGTTCTCTTTCTGGTCTAGGATGATTCTGAGATGCTTTTTGGCAGTCAGTTCAACCTTACCATGGACTTGGATATTTTCAGCGTGGAAGTGCTTCTCTGTTGACTCTAGCTGACTATCTGTAAGGTCTGTGTCAAAGATATTAACGATATTAGGGGTTGTGAGTTTACTGTTTTTGATACGACTTCCTTCAATTCGGAGGATATAGCTGTTTGTATTGAGGGTCGCATTTTCAAGGCTAGCATTAGTGATACTGGTTTGTCTGCGATTGGCTGACACGTTGATCCCTTTTAGAGTTCTCCCTTTTGGCAGTCGGAGAATAACTTCTTCAAAACGACTAGAGTAGCTACTTGCGATATGAAGAATCCCGCCAATTCCAGAAGAGAGAAATGGAGTTTCAGACAGTTTCTTATCAGTGAGGCTCAGCGTTTTATCGTTCTGACTTGTGATAAGATCATGGTTAGCAGAAATAGATGGATGATAAGAAATGTGGATTTGATCATCGAAAGAGTCTGTGATGGTCAGCGCGTGTTGGTGGAGCGTGATCTCTAGGTTTTCGACTTCCTTGCCAAAGGTTAGCTCTTCCGTACGGCTATCATAGACAGGCTCCTTGGACATGGCAAGTAGGCTCTTAATCCCGTCAGATTGGATACCTACAAAAAGCAGGATAAAGCCGATAATGGTAGTCACCACACCAAAGATGAGAAATCCTTTTGTCCATTTACGCATGCTGGTCACCTCTCTTTCCTTTTTTGAGAACAAATTGCACCAAGCGAACAATGAGTAGGCCGAAGAAGCGAGCTACATAGGAAATACCTAGTAAAACCAGAGAAGAAGCACCGATGGCTAGTAAACCAGCACCAAAAATCAAGATAAAGGCTGATTTGGCTTGGGCTAGGACAGTGAAACTTTCAACTAAAAATAGGAATCCGCCGATGATACCAAGTATGGAAACCGCAAAGAAAGCCAGAATGACAGTCAAAGCGGCTACAAGGATTCCGAACAGGGCCACGAGGATGGCGATTCCCAGAGGAATACCGATGGGTGCTGCAAGGAGGGCTAACAAGGCGATATGTAAAATTTGTCGGTTATTTTTTTGAGCGGGCGCTTCATTGATTTTTTTATCGAGAAGATTGGAGAGAACTTCGTGGGCCGCTTCTTTGGGAGTTCCCAAGCTAGCGATGAGTTCTTCTTCTCCCTCGACTCCAGCATCGTCAAAGAGTTCCCTGAAATAGTCCATGGCTTCGATGCGGTCAGCTTCAGGTAGTTTCTTGAGATAGAGTTCTAGCTGAGTCAGGTATTCAGTTCTTGTCATGGCGGATACTCCCTTCTATGATGCCATTAATGGTGTCTGTATAGAGTGCCCATTCATCTTTTAGGGTCACGAGCTGCTCTATACCACCATTTGTTAAGGAGTAGTATTTGCGCATGCGACCTTGGAACTCTCTAGAATAGGTGGTCAGAAAGTTATTGCCCTCCAATTTTTTGAGAATGGGATAGAGCGTAGATTCTTTGATATTAGCGATCAGCTTAATGGTTTGGCTAATCTCATAACCATAAGAATCATCCTGCTCCAGTACGGCCAAGATGAGAAATTCAATCAAGGCAGAGGATGTTGGAAAGTACATGGGAAACCTCCTTTTCTAATGTGTAAGATTTTTATATATAATTTTTCTACACATACATTGTACATCTAAAAGAAAGCCCTGTCAAGAGAAATGTGTAAAATTTTTATATATAAAAAACTTCTAGCTAAAACTAGAAGTTTAAAGGATTTTGGGGAGATTTTTATCTAAATTTTATCGTAGATCTTTTATACTTAATATCCTTATCCAAAAGTTTCAATAAAGGAGTCACGTATTCAGGATTCGGAAACTTGGGACCAAAAATGACTTCACCGATTTGAACATTTTCTTCTCGCTCAAGATAAAGTTTACCGAATTCAGGAGAATAATCAATTTTTATTTTATCGTTATCAGAATTTAAGTTAGCATATTGTAAAATACGTAATTCTTCTTCATACTTGTAATCAACCGATTTGAATAGGTAGCGGATTTCTTCAATACAGTCAGCGATAGCTTTTTTATAGAACGGGTCCCCAGAATTTTTATAATCCCTTAATTCTGATTTTAAATCTACCAACAATCCTTTTAGTCGCGTTACTTCTTCACTAGTGAATAGTTCAGTTTCTTCGATGTCGAATTGATCATCGGAGTAATGAACGTAAGCTACGCGATATAAATAATCCTGATTAGTATTCGGTGTAGAATATTTGTCTTCAGAATTTTGAGTATTATCATTGTCTCTAGTCGTCATCTCTTTGTTGGATTCATTTGAAGAGATATCGTTTGAAATTTCAACGCTTGAATTCATTTTGTGACTGATTTGTTTATCTGAGTTTTTTTGATACCAAGGAAGGTCACTAAGTGAATGATAATGAGCAAAATCATTCTCATTTAGTACAATACAGACTCCCTCTGCGTTATTTCCGTATTGCGACCACATGGCTAGATCATCTGTTTTGCTAGTGAAACTCATTAAAAACCAAGAACTAGGATCCAAAGGATTACGTTTTTCTAATTTTAAAATGTTTTCTAGAATTTCCCCTTCTTCAGGATCGTTCATATAGTTAGCGTTATTTAGGCGTGTCTTTCCTGAGATGGAGAATGGAGCTTTATCCTCTTTTCCTAATATGCTTTGGAGCGCTTTTCCTGAGGTATAGTGACCAAATTTTAGTTTTCTATTTTTGTCTTCAGTCTTTAATCCAAGTTCATACTTGATTTGTTGGACAAGCGAATAAATTTTAATTAACTGATTGATTCTTTCTGAGTTTTCCTTGTAATGCTCTATCCAGGATTTTAAAATATCATATTTTGTATCGGAGATGATACCAATTTTTAAGGTGCGAATAAGCAAATTTTTCTCTTTTTCATCTTTCCCTTCTTCAATAGATGAATCAAAACAAAGTTTATCCAGAGCTTTTACGATATTAGTAGTGGAAATCTGAACTTGATCTTGCTTAAATTGTTTTTCGTTTTCGAGTATTTCGATGAGCATATTTAAAATTTTAATACTCTGAATAGACTCTAAGGACTGACAGATATCGTTTACGAGATTTGATTGGTCTATTTGATTATTTTTTACCAAATCCATCCGAGCTGTAAGATATTGAACAGTAATTTCTTCAGATTGTACGAATCTATCGTGTAGTCTTTTTAGTTTATCTATAATTTCAAGTTTTTCCCCTTCATTTTGTTGTTTAGTGATAATTTCGGCAAGAGCTTCAGAGTAGCATAAAGTGATCTCTTCATTTTTTTCAAAATTATAAGCTAATTTCTTTAGTTTAGAAGCCGTATCATTCAATTTATCTAAGTTGGTTTGTTTCAGTGATAAATTGAATAAAGCCATAGCATATTGTAACGCAATGTCTTCAGACTGATTGAACTGCTCAAAAATTTCTTTGAGTAAATTAGTGGTATTCTTTCTCTCTTCTACATTTATTTGTTTAGCTGACAAATTGACTAAAGCCATAGCATAGTGTAACGCAATGTCTTCAGACTGTTTAAACTGCTCAAAAATTTGTTTGACTGAATTAGCGGTATTCCCTCTCTCTTCTACATTTACTTGTTCAACTGACAAATTGACTAAAGCCCTAGCATAGTGTAACGCAATGTCTTCAGACTGATTGAACTGTTCAAAAATTTGTTTGACTGAATTAGCGGTATTCCCTCTCTCTTCTACATTTACTTGTTCAACTGACAAATTGACTAAAGCCCTAGCATATCGTAAAGCAATGTCTTCAGACTGATTGAACTGTTCAAAAATTTGTTTGACTGAATGAATAGTATTGCCCAGTTCTTCTACGTTTACTTGTTCAGCTGACAAATTGACTAAAGCCCTAGCATATCGTAAAGCAATCTCTTCAGAATTTTGGAACTTTAAGGTTAAAGCTTCTATTTCTGATATGGATTCCTTACGTTCTTTGATATCATTTTGTCTATTTGAAAGATTGTATAAAGCCATAGCATAGTGTAACGCAATGTCTTCAGATTGATTGAACTGCTCAAAAATTTCTTTGAGTAAATTAGTGGTATTCTTTCTCTCTTCTACATTTACTTGTTCAACTGACAAATTGACTAAAGTCTTAGCATATTGTAATGCAATATCTTCAGACTGTTTGAAGCGTTCAAAAATTTCTTTGACAGAATTAACAGTGTTTAGTAGCTCCTCAACATTTACTTGTTCAACTGACAAATTGACTAAAGTCTTAGCATATTGTAATGCAATATCTTCAGACTGTTTGAAGCGTTCAAAAATTTCTTTGACAGAATTAACAGTGTTTAGTAGCTCCTCAACATTTACTTGTTCAATCGACAAATTGAAAAGAGCCATAGCATACCGCAACGCAATGTCTTCTGATTCAGGGTATTGCTCATAAATTATTTTAGCTTTTTTTGCTAGAGCTTCACAGGCAGTCTTATCTGTCTCCTTGGTTGATAAGTCAAAGAGCTTATCTAACTCTGTTAAACTTTCTTTCAAATTGTATTTCTGTTCATCCATTCTATGTACCTCGCTTGAAATAGTAGCTATCTTATAAACTAATTTATTTTTCGTATGATAATTAGTTTCTATACATTTTATTATATCAAAAATGTTATCTTTCTACTAACAGATGGATGGCGTTTTTTGTTGATATAAGCACCAAAAAACCAGACAGAGTCTGGCTTTGCATAGTTTATATCTGAGAAGTATTTTAGAAAAATTAGAGGATTTTATCAGCTCTGTCCACTGTAAAGAGGGCCACAGTCATCAGGATATCGACGAGTAAGAGAGCAGCTACAGCTGGTACCCAAGAGTGGAATAGATCAAAACTGTAACCAAAGAGGGTTGGTCCAAAGGCTGCTAGGATATAGCCTCCTGTTTGAGATAGACCAGACAATTGGGCTGTCTTTTCAGGAGCGCTTGTCTTGAGTGAAAAGTTGACCATGAGATAAGGGAAGAGGGCGCTGGTTGCGGTTCCGATGAGGAGATGGATGGCAAGCCAGTAAATGAAATGATTGATTGGGAAGAAGAGCATGGAAATGCCGACCACACCAGCTAGTGAAACCAGAGTGAGCATGAGCTGACGGTTGCGAGTAGATAAACTAGTTGTCAGGCTTGGGATAGTCATTGAAAAAGGAATGCTAATCAGAGAGAAGATAGAAGTCAGCAAGCCAGCTTCGTGACTGGATAGGCCTGCATGGATAGCCATGGTCGGTAACCAAGTCATAGCAGTGTAAAAGAGCAAGGATTGAAAACCTGCAAAGACAATAACTGCCCAGACCTGTTTATTACGCATGACCTTTGCTTGATTTTTTTGTTTGGTTTGTGGAGCCAGTCTGTGATTATAGCGGTGATTTGGCAACCAGACCAAAAAAGTTGCTAGACAGAGTAGGGTGAGGAGGATGATGAGGCCTTTCCAAGAACTGGCTTGTGTAATGGGCACAGCTAGATAGGAAGTCAGAGCCGTCGCAATCCCCATAGACGTTACATATAAGGTGGTCAGAAAACCAATCTTCTTTGGTTGATTGGCTTGGATAAGACTAGGAAGCAGAACATTAATGACTGCGATACTTGCCCCAACCATCAAGGTTCCTAGATAGAGGAGAGGCAGATTGATTAGTCGAATCAGAGAGCCTATAGTCAAGAAGAAGAGACTGTAGGTAAAGAGATGTTCCAAGCCGATTTTCTGAGCCAGTCGGGTAGAAAAGAGCGAGAAGAGGGTAAACATAAGGAGGGGAAGGCTGGTCAAGACACCAAGTGAACTAACTTCTACTCCCAGACCTTGCGAAATATCCCCCAAAATAATGGGTAAAACAGTAAAAGGAGTCCGCAAGGACACACCAATCAGGATAATACCTGGAACAAAAAAGAGTGATTGCTTTTTCATATAATACCTCTTCTAGCTGATTTTAATAACAGCTTATTTTAAGGCTTTTTCACTATAATGTCAAGTAAGGTTTCTGGCTTTCAAGATAAAAATGGGAAAGTCTTGAAAATTATGATAAAATAGTGGAAGGAAATCTATACATTGGAGAAAAACTGTGTCTGAAAAGCAAAAAATTAGCGTCTTGATGTCGGTTTATATCAAGGAAAATCCGACATTTTTGCGAGATGCCATTAATAGTATTCAAAATCAGACCTTGAAACCGAGCGAGTTAGTTCTGGTTGAGGATGGGCCTTTGACACCTGAGCTCTATCAGGTATTAGACCAAGTAGAAGCTCAGTCTGAAATTCCAGTGAAACGCTGTCCTCTTGAGCAGAATCAAGGTTTGGGTCTGGCTCTTCGACAGGGTGTTTTGCAGTGTCAGTATGATATCATCGCTCGTATGGATACAGATGATATAGCTGTTCCAGACCGTTTTGAGAAACAGGTTCAGTTGATGGAGAAGGACAGCCTAGACCTATTAGGTGGCCACATTGCAGAATTTATTGACAATCCTGATGAGATTGTTTCTTATCGTCGCGTTCCGACTCAACATGCAGAGATTGTGGCTTATCAAAGGATGAGAAGTGCCTTTAACCACATGACTGTCATGTTCAAGAAGGACATGGTTCTCAAGGCAGGTAACTATGAGGATGGGCTTTATATGGAGGATGACCTCCTCTGGCTCAATATGATTGCTGCAGGAGCTAAGACTGGAAACCTGGATCAAATCTTGTGTAAGGTTCGTGTTGGAGCAGGGATGTTTGAACGTCGTGGGGGGCTGCGTTATCTCAAACTCTATCGTCAGGCTCGTCAGCGGATGCTGAAGAGAGGGCAAATTTCTTACATGGAGTATGCCAAGAGTGTTGCGATTCAGATGGTTGTTGCTCTTTGTCCAGGATTTGTCAGACAGTTTATTTTTATGAAACTGTTACGAAAAAGCAAGTAAAAGATTGTAGCAAATCGTAAACGGGATAAAAAGTGTTATAATAACAATATAACCATCGAGCTCTTTTAAGGAGGAGTAAATTTCTATGAATAAAAAACTCACAGATTATGTCATTGATCTGGTGGAAATTTTAAATAAACAACAAAAACAGGTCTTCTGGGGCATATTTGATATTTTGAGTATGGTGGTTTCCATCATTGTATCTTATATCTTATTCTACGGATTGATTAATCCAGCACCTGTTGACTACATCATCTATACGAGTTTGGCCTTCTTGTTTTATCAATTGATGATTGGACTTTGGGGGTTGAACGCTAGTATCAGCCGTTACAGCAAGATTACGGATTTCATGAAAATCTTTTTTGGTGTGACTGCTAGCAGTGTCTTGTCATATAGTATCTGTTATGCCTTCTTGCCACTATTTTCCATCCGTTTCATTATTCTCTTTATCTTGTTGAGTACCTTCTTGATTTTATTGCCACGGATTACTTGGCAGTTAATCTACTCTAAACGCAAAAAAGGCAGTGGTGATGGGGAACATCGTCGTACCTTTTTGATTGGTGCAGGCGATGGTGGAGCTCTCTTTATGAACAGCTACCAACACCCAACCAGTGATTTGGAACTTGTTGGTATTTTGGATAATGATGAAAAGAAAAAGGGACAAAAACTCGGTGGTATCCCTGTTTTGGGCTCTTACGACAATCTGCCTGAATTAGCCAAACGCCATCAAATCGAGCGTGTCATCGTTGCGATTCCATCGCTTGATCCGTCAGAGTATGAACGTATTCTGCAAATGTGTAATAAACTGGGTGTCAAATGTTACAAGATGCCTAAGGTTGAAACCGTTGTTCAGGGACTTCACCAAGCAGGTGGAGGCTTCCAGAAGATTGATATCACAGACCTTTTGGGCCGTCAGGAAATTCGTCTTGACGAATCGCGTCTGGGCGCAGAACTGACAGGTAAGACAATTTTAGTCACAGGTGCTGGTGGTTCAATCGGTTCTGAAATCTGTCGCCAAGTTAGCCGCTTCAATCCTGAACGCATCGTCTTGCTTGGTCACGGGGAAAACTCAATCTACCTTGTTTATCATGAATTGATTCGTAAGTTCCAAGGTATTGATTATGTACCTGTGATTGCGGACATTCAAGACTATGACCGTTTGTTGCAAGTCTTTGAGCAGTACAAGCCAGCGATTGTTTATCATGCGGCTGCCCACAAGCACGTTCCTATGATGGAGCGTAATCCAAAAGAAGCCTTTAAAAACAATATTCGTGGAACTTACAATGTTGCTAGGGCCGTTGATGAAGCTAAGGTGCCTAAGATGGTTATGATTTCGACAGATAAGGCCGTCAATCCACCCAATGTTATGGGAGCAACCAAGCGCGTGGCTGAGTTGATTGTTACTGGCTTTAATCAATGTAGCCAATCCACCTACTGTGCGGTTCGTTTTGGGAATGTTCTTGGTAGCCGTGGTAGTGTCATTCCAGTCTTTGAACGTCAGATTGCTGAAGGCGGTCCTGTAACGGTGACAGACTTCCGCATGACCCGTTACTTCATGACCATTCCAGAAGCTAGCCGTCTGGTCATCCATGCTGGTGCTTATGCCAAAGATGGAGAAGTCTTTATCCTTGATATGGGCAAACCAGTCAAGATTTATGATTTGGCCAAGAAAATGGTCCTTCTAAGTGGACATACTGAGAGCGAAATTCCAATCGTTGAAGTTGGAATCCGTCCAGGTGAAAAACTCTACGAAGAGCTATTGGTATCAACCGAACTGGTTGATAATCAGGTTATGGATAAGATTTTCGTTGGTAAGGTTAATGTCATGCCTCTAGAAGCCATCGATCAAAAAATTGAAGAGTTCCGCACTCTCAGTGGAGATGAGTTGAAGCAGGCCATTATTGCCTTTGCTAATCAAACAACCCACGTTGAATAAAAAATCTTTAAAATCAGAAAACGCATATTATCAGGACTTGAAACCTTGGTAATATGCGTTTTGTTATGTGTAAACTTGCTTCATTTTATTCTGATACTCAATGAAAATCAAATAGCAAACTAGGAAGCTAGCCGTAAGTTGTTCAAAGCGCAGCGTTGAGGTTGTAGATAGAAACTGACGTGGTTTGAAGAGATTTTCTAAGAGTATGAAATGGAGTTGTTGCCCAGTCTCCGTTATGTTATTGGAAATAGGCCAAAACTTCTGAGGGTTTGTGGGCGATATAATCAGGTTGATAGTTGAGCAAATCTGCTTGCTCTCCAAATCCCCAAGTGACGGCCAATTTCTGAATGCCTGTTTCTTGAGCTCCCAGCATATCAAACTTGGTATCACCGATGATGATAGCTTGTTCTGGAGATAGTTGATGTGTCTGCAAGGCTTGGCGAATGACATCGGCCTTATGGGGTGCCTCAGGGCTGGAACCATAAATGTCCTCAAAGAAATGATGGATTCCCAAGTTTTTAGTCATGTCTTGAGCGGTTGGTGTATTCTTTGTAGTGGTGATATAGAGAGGGTAATTCTTGGATAGCTCTTGAAGCAATTCTACAATCTGAGGGAAGAGCTGAGCTTCATAGATGCCTTTTTCCTTATAGTAAGAACGGTATATCTGCACAGCCTCAGAAATTTGTTCTTTGGGAAGGCAAGTCGCAAAACTACTTTCAAGGGGCGGTCCCATAAAACCACGAATCGTTTTGGCATCAGGGCTAGGTACCCCCAGCTCTTTAAAGGTATGGGTAAAGGCATTGTGAATCCCGATAGAACTGTCAACGAGGGTTCCATCCAGATCAAAAAAGATAGCTGAGATAGAGGTCATAGTTTCTCCTATTTGATAAGCTTATTCTCCGAAAATTTCTTTTTGGAGGCGACGACCAGTAGGTGTGGCAGCGAGTCCACCTTCAGCTGTTTCACGAAAGGCAGTTGGCATGCTTGCTCCTACTTGGTACATGGCATCGATCACTTCATCCACAGGGATTTTAGATTCGATACCTGCCAGGGCCATGTCTGCTGCGATAAAGGCAAAGCTAGCTCCCATGGCATTGCGTTTGACACAGGGAACTTCAACCAAACCAGCAACAGGGTCACAGATGAGGCCTAGCATATTTTTAATGACAAAGGCAATAGCTTGGCTGGCCTGATAAGGTGTTCCGCCCGCAGCAAGAGTCAAGGCAGCGGCACTCATAGCAGAGGCAGAGCCGACCTCGGCCTGACAGCCACCCTCAGCACCTGAGATAGAGGCATTGTTTGCGATGACTAGTCCAAAGGCACCAGCAGCAAAGAGGAAATCCATCTGTTGCTCGTGGCTGAGGTCTAATTTTTCAATAGCAGCAGTTAGAACTGAGGGCAGACAGCCAGCACTTCCAGCAGTCGGAGTGGCACAGACCAAGCCCATTTTGGCATTGTGTTCATTGACTGCGATGGCATTTCGGGCAGCAGAGAGAATCGTGTAATCCGACAGAGTTTTTCCGTTTTTGATGTAGTGGTCCAGCTTGGCAGCATCTCCACCTGTCAGGCCACTACGAGATTTATTTTCATTGAGGCCAAGTTGGACAGAGGCTTTCATGACTTCCAGATTGCGTTCCATGAGAAGGAGAACCTCTTCACGTTCACGACCTGTCAATTCAAACTCCGTTGTAATCATGAGTTCTGCGACATTTCCTTGAAAGTCCAGTTCTGCCTGCTCAACCAATTCTTTGATAGAATAAAACATGCTTCCTCCTATTTAAAGAAATTGACATTGTGGAGATGAGGGATTTCTCGAATTTCCTCGATGGCCTCATCACAGTTGCGACTGTCGACTTCGATAATCATAATGGCTTTTTCACCAGCTTTTTCACGAGTAACATTCATCTGGGCGATATTGATACCATAGCGTGAAAGAGCCTCCGTTACGAGGGCAATCATACCTGGAATATCTTGATGAACGATAATGATAGTCGGTGTATTCATATTGAGAGAGACGGCAAAGCCATTGAGTTCGGTGACCTGAATATTTCCTCCGCCGATAGAAATACCAGTTACGCTGATGGTCTTGTGGGCATTTTTGACGGTAATTTTAGTGGTGTTTGGGTGAGGAGCATTACTGTCTTTTTGAATGGTCCAGACAATCTTGATACCACGCTTGTGGGCAATCTCCAGACTATTTGGGATTTCAGGATCATCTGTATCCATGCCTAAAATACCTGCAACAAGGGCTAAGTCTGTTCCGTGACCACGATAAGTCTTGGCAAATGAGTTAAATAGTTGGAATTCGACTTCTGTCGGAGTATCATCAAAAATGGAAGATACAATCTTCCCAATACGAACAGCACCAGCGGTATGGCTACTAGATGGGCCAATCATAACTGGTCCGATGATATCAAAGACAGATTGAAAACGAAGTGATTTCATCAGTTTCCCCTTATAAAAATTCTTATCTCTATTATATCAAAGAATGGAGGTCTTGGCTTTAATTGTGGATGAAAACCTTTTTACACTACAAATAGAATAAAACAGTATCTTTTGTAACAAAAAATAGCTTGTTTAGGGAAATAAAAAATAATTTTGTAATATTTCTACATAAAAGTGTCAAGAAACAGTAATATTTAAAGGGTATGATAGAACTATAGAAAGAAGGAGAATTTTCAAATATGAAATCAACAACTAAAAAGATTAAAACAACTCTTGCAGGAGTAGCTGCCTTGTTTGCAGTATTTGCTCCATCATTTGTATCTGCTCAAGAATCATCAACTTACACTGTTAAAGAAGGTGATACACTTTCAGAAATCGCTGAAACTCACAACACAACTGTTGAGAAATTGGCAGAAAACAATCACATTGACAACATTCATTTGATTTATGTTGGTCAAGAGTTGGTTATCGACGGCCCTGTAGCACCAGCTGCAACACCAGCGCCAACTACTTATGCAGCCCCAGCTGCTCAAGATGAAACTGTTTCAGCTCCAGCAGCAGAAACTACAGAAGTAGTAGAAGACGCAGCACCAGCTGCAAGCGCTCCTGTAGCAGAAGAAACGGTTGCTGCAGCAGAAACTTCAGCACCAGTTGCAACTGTAAGCGGATCTGAAGCAGAAGCTAAAGAATGGATTGCACAAAAAGAATCAGGCGGTAGCTACACAGCTACAAACGGACGTTACATCGGACGCTACCAATTGACAGATTCATACTTGAACGGTGACTACTCAGCTGAAAACCAAGAACGTGTAGCAGATGCCTACGTTGCAGGACGTTACGGTTCATGGTCAGCTGCGAAAAACTTCTGGCTTAACAACGGCTGGTATTAAGAACTAGGAAAAGAGCTTTGAATGGCTCTTTTTTCTTGTATTTTGAGAAGCCTGTTCACACTGTGTAGCCAATTTGATATAATCTTCTCAAAAAGTAGTATAATGTTTTTATAGAAGATAAATAGTGGTGGATAGCATGCATGCATTATTAGCAACAAGATTAAAAAATAAGCGAAAAGAGCTGGGCTGGTCGCAAAAAGAATTGGCAGAAGGAATTTGTCAACAAACTCAGATAAGTCGTATGGAACAAGGCAAATATATGCCAGGAGCAGATTTGTTATATAAATTATCTGAAAAAATGGGCTTAAATATGGACTATTTCTTTTCAGGAGAAATTTCGAAAGAGTTTCTAGGCTTGTCTGCTTTCAAGAGATTGTCTGAAACATTATTGGAAAATCAAGATTATGCCTCTTTGAAATATGCTTTTGAGGGAGAAAGAAAGCAACAGACTTCCTTATCTTTTGATGAAAAGGTTTATCTAGACTGGATAGATGCTATTCTAACCTATCAATGTGAACATCAATTAAAACTAGCTATTTCAAAAATAGAGGACATCCTCAGTAGGATTAGTATTGATAAAGTAGACTATTTGTATATTTTGAATACCCTGCTGATTTTCTTAGACTATGATGAGGATAAGGAGAAATTTGAGCAACTATATGATCAGGTTTCCGTAGCCCTTTCAAAAATCGATACCAGTGTGCGTGAACAAATTGAGTTGTATATCAAAATAAAATACAATTATTGTTACCACCTTTGGAAACAGGAGGAGATGGACAAGTCAAGAGCGCTATTATTGGAGATGATTGAATTTTGTAACAAATATCATAGTAGCTTTAGGTTAGCAGATTTATATTGTTTGTTGGGAAATGTAACAGAGGATCTTGATATCTCTGTTGCTAAGGACTATTATATGAAAGCTAAGGTGCTCTATCTAATTGAAAATAATGAAGTCATGGCACTCAAGGTAGAACAATATCTAATGGATAAGAAGTCAGAGAATGTATGAGGATAGCAGAAGCTATCTTTTTTATGTGTAAAATAGAATTATAATTCTTCTTTCAAAAAAATATATCATTTTATACTTTAATTACTTGACAGGTTATATATGTTGATTTATAATATAGGTGAAAGAAGGTGGCAAGATGGGAAAATTAAAATTCGAATATTTGAAAGCGCTATCTATATTGCTTGTTGTGCTGATTCTACTGAGTAATAGTCGGAGTTTTATTAGTACTACTCTAGTTGCTCAAGGTATTGATACAGGAGCGTACTATTCTCCCAGTTAAGAGTACGTTCGTTGTTTAAAATGAAACGAGATAGAAGGAAGGCGAATCCAATGGATAATTTTTAAATAATGTATAATAGGGGAACTAAAATGATATTTTTAAATTGCTTTTATGACAATTGAATAGAATAACCGATAGACTGGAGGTAGAAAGATGTTTAATAGATTGAGTAAAAGTTTAAGTTTGTTAATGATTATCACGATGTTGAGCGCAGTGTCAATCCCTAGCTTTGTGGCTTATGCGGATGACAATTCATCACCTAGTATTCAATTGACTTCCGAAGAAAGAGAAATAGCATCTGAATTTCGTTATTTATTTGAAATTGCTAGTTACTTAGATGAAAATGGTAATCGAGTGATTGATATGGATGCTTTACAACAGACTTATGGTAAAGCACAAGCTCCTTATATAGCGGAGGGAATTCGAATATTATCGGATCCAAAGGAAACAGATATAGTTCTGTCGAATATGAAGTCTGATTTTTATTCTAGGAGTTGGATGAGTTGTATGATGGATTCAACTATAGACTTTTTAGGAATAAATTTATTAACAGATATATTCGGTGGAGGTCTGGGAGGGCTATCAGGACTTATTCAAAAGAAAGCGTGGCCAAAGATTGCAAAATTGGTATTAAAATCTACCGTAAAAACTTCTGGTGCGGCAATTTTAGCTACTTTGTCATGGTATAGTTTAAAATGTTTAAACCAATAAAATATACAGTAACGGTTTGCACTATCTTAGCCTATATTATTTGGTTTAGGATGAGGATAAAATTAACTGATTTAATTGAACTTTTTATTGTAACACTGATGACTGAAAATTTTATTTTTATTTTTTCAATGATAAAAAGAAAAAATAAGACTCTCTCTTGCTTACTAAAGTTAATAAGCTAAAGTTACCTCATCTAATTTAGCTAAATTTAATGTAGTTGTTGTTCTAACTTCAATATACCATAATATAAGTCGTCCCTACCCTATGTTGATTAGATTAAACCGATAAATCAGGAGGTTAAGCGATGAACTACAATGTAAAATATCTCTTATCAGGAATATTTATTATAGTCTTTATAGGTTTTCTAGTCTGGATGCGTTATTTTAATCAGAAGAAGGAAGAAGCGCATTCGGATGTGTCTTTTGAAGCGAGGTTAGATAGTGAGGTCAAGGCCTTATATAAACAACTAGGATTGGGTGAGGAGCCTCAGTATTTCTTAGCGTATCGCTACCTACATCCTTGGTTTAATTTGGCGATTTTACCACCAACAGTTGAAATTTTCTTAACTAAAATAGCGCTGGTGATGGTGACTCCAGATGAACTACTGATAAGAAATCTTGGGAATGGGATGACTTTCACAAGTGAGCACCATCGTGATTTGCGACAAGGACTTATCCGCATTCCAAAATCAGAGATGAAAGAATTTGAGATTCGCAACTGGAAAAGAGTTTTTATATTTGGCGATTTTTTGACAATTAAAACAAGCCAACATAGCTATTATTTGCAGGTTAGAGATGATGGACTTCAAAAAGGAAGTCTTTCTACCAAACATTTCTCAGACTTGAAACGACAAGATTTTCTAGGATTATTGACAGATAAAAGAACATTCTGATAGACAATTGTTCAAAAAACTAACCTCTAAACATTCAAAAACCACACAGTGTTTTCAGCATTGAATATAATCAAGCTGAGAAAATCACTGTGTGGCTTTATTGGAAAGTTAGTTTTTCCCAGTTTAGTCTCTTCACGGGAGGTATCTCTATGAAAAAAATCAGTCATCTTTGTATGTTTCTGCTGTTGCTGTGTACCACTTTTTTTGTTTTTAATGTAAACTACACACGTGAAGCGGTTCGGATTCGGGAAATGGGAAAGACTGTAGATTCTTTGGATTTGTATTTGAAAGATATTAACGAACCTGCAGCGTCTGTTCTTCGATTTTTTGAGGATGTATCAAAGGAGTACAAAGTCTCCATCATCAAAACAGACAGTGGTGATGAGGTAATCAAGTCTGGTGTTTTTGATAAAGATACCTTCCCCTACCAAGAGTTTGGGATTTCTTCTCTTGATTTTACCACAGATGGTGAAGGAGTCTACAGTAATAAAGAAATTTCTAATAAACTTGGTACGATACCGACCTTTCTAAAAGCCAAGCCTATTCAGCTTATAACTTTTCAAACCTATATCAAGGATACATCTCGTAGTTTAAATGGTCGCTATACGATAACTTCTACACAAGAGATGGATAAGGATAGGATTGTACAGAAATGGAGCGATTTTTTCAAGATAGACCAGGCTACCTTGCTAGAGCCTACCTATAAAAGTGCAGTGGAAGTCATAAATCGAGATTTGCTTTTATCTGCCATTGTTTTTGTCTTGGCTATTTTACTTCTTGTGTTAGTAACAGTTTATCAGCCGATGATGGAGATGAAACGAGTGGGGGTTCAAAAGTTACTTGGTTTTCAAAGCGGAGCGATTTTGGCTGGTTTTGTAAAGACTAATTTTTATCTTCTCTTGGGTGGAAGTCTTGTCATTGACTTGGGGCTATTTTTAGTGCTGGACTACAGACCAAAACTTCTGTTCCCAAGTTTACTCTTATCCCAATTTCTGCTTTTACAGTTGTATTTGTTCATCAGTTGGCTGACCTACCTGATGATTCAGAAAATGACAGTTAGTTCCATGTTGAAAGGTTTTTCATCTGTCAAACTTGGTCTAATCTTCAATTATGTGATGAAAATAGGGACAACTATTTTACTGACGGCCTTACTGATTGGGGTAGGCAGAAGTCTAGAACAAGAAAACAAAGAACTTGCTTATCAGCAACAGTGGGTAAGCCAAGGGAATTACTTGACCTTAGAAACCTTCCAACTCAATGATAACCTGTGGCAAGAAGAGCTAGCAGGGTCAGGGAAATCTACAGATTATTTCTACCAATTTTATCAAGATTTGATAGCAAAAATACAAGTAAATTATGTGCGAAGTGCGAGTCTTCCTATCAAACCAGTCATCAAAGCAGAACAAGTGCAGCAGTACCAACTGCCTGATAAGGTAGATGTTTACTATGCTAATAGCAATTTTCTAAAGAGCAAGGGATTCAAGTTACCAGATACCAGCACTAAAAAAGTTATTTTGATGCCAGCCAGTGATAAAGGACAAGAAGGCAAGAATCAGTTCTTGGGAAAATCCATCGCCTATCTTTCTATGAGGTATGAAGATCAGCAAAAGCAAACAATAGAAGATATGGATGTAGAAATTGCCTACTATGAAGGAGATTGGTCATTCTTCCCTTATAATAATGAGCGAAAGGAAAACCTCCACAATCCAATCATTAGTCTGGTAAATGATCAAGACATGATGTGGGAAGAAAAGACTCGCTTGTCAACGACAGGTTTAAACAACCCGATGAAAGTTGAAAATACAGAACAAAATCAAAAAGTGATTACGGAGTTAGTTGAGAAATTATCAGATGGGAATTATTTAAAATTTTCATCGATTCAAGCCATTCAACAAGAGAAAGTAGATTCTTATCGAGATGCAGTTCGAAATCTTAATATACTCTTTGCTTTGTTTGGTCTCCTTAGCATGATGATTTCCTACTTCTTACTAGTAACAACTTTCTTATTGAAGCGAACAGATATCATTACCAAGAAGTTTATGGGGTGGAAACTGGTCGATCGCTACCGTCCTCTCTTAGTTCTGCTCTTGCTGGGCTATAGTCTGCCTCTTCTAGTCTTGATTTTCTTTGCCCATGCGCTCTTGCCACTTCTACTGTTTGCAGGTTTTACATGTTTGGATATACTATTTGTGCTAGTCTTGGCTTCTAGGATGGAGAAAAGAAGTCTAGTAGAGTTATTGAAAGGGGGTATCTTATGATTGAGTTGAAAAATATTACCAAAATCATTGGGGGAAAAGTGATTTTGGATAACTTGTCTCTCAGGATTGATCAGGGGGATTTGGTAGCCATTGTTGGCAAGAGTGGTAGTGGTAAGTCGACCTTGTTAAATTTATTAGGTTTGATAGATGGTGATTATAGCGGACGGTATGAGATTTTTGGTCAGACAAATCTAGCAGTCAATTCTGCTAAATCACAAACAATAATCCGTGAACATATCTCTTATCTGTTTCAAAATTTTGCCCTGATTGATGATGAAACGGTCGAGTACAATCTCATGCTGGCGCTGAAATATGTGAAATTGTCCAAGAAAGACAAGCTCAAAAAGGTGGAAGAGATTTTAGAGAGAGTAGGTTTGTCAGCTACTTTGCATCAAAAGGTTTCCGAGTTGTCTGGTGGTGAACAACAACGAATTGCAGTTGCTAGAGCCATCTTAAAACCCAGCCAGCTGATTTTAGCCGATGAACCAACAGGTTCTCTGGATCCTGAAAATAGAGATTTGGTCTTGAAGTTTCTCTTAGGGATGAATCGCGAGGGGAAAACAGTCATTATTGTGACCCACGATGCTTATGTAGCCCAACAATGTCATCGAATCATTGAATTGTGAAAAATACAGAAATCTTATCAAAAATCTTTAGATTTAAGGATACCTTTAAAATTTAATTTTAAAACACTCATTTATCAACATTTTTTGATTGATAAAAATAGGAAATTGGTTGTTTTTGGGAGATTCACTAAAATTACCTCCTAACCACACGTACTAAAAAGATACTTCCTATGGAAATCGTATGACTCTGAAGCTTCGAATAGTTCAATTTTCATGATTTTTATGCTATTCTAGCTTTAGAATCCTTCAGAACGTAAAATTTTAAGCAGTCAAAGACTTAGAATATCCCTAAAACATTTATTTTATGGCAATTCTAAACGTAGAATTGCGTGGATATGTATGGATTTAATCTGTTCGATAGTTTGGACAGCTCTATTCTGAGAAATCTGAGTTATCAATGCTTTAGAATAGTATTTCGTCAATGAATTTTATTGAAGGATTGCTTATTTTATGCTACTCTAAAATAAAACGGATTTAATGGAGCAAATGGAGAATCATTACATGAAACATTTTTTTGCAGGAATTGGTGAGATTCATTTTTTGTCATTTTTATTATATCTAAGCATGTCTACTAGTCCAATTATTGGACTAGTGATTGGATATACTAAAATAAATCTAATAAATTCGATTATTATAGCTCTTGGTATGATATTGGTATTAATTTTGGTATTATCAAGAGTGTATAGAAAATATTTTTATAGAGATGATGATTACTAAAGTTTTTATCAATAAAACCAGAGGTTGGTAGATTATCAGCCTCTTTCTTGTCTTCTCTAACCAAGCATGTTATAATGAATACTGCTCAAGCGACCTTCAATCGTGAAGCACACACGACCTTCAATCGTGAACTAGTCATTTCGTTTATCTTTTATTACGTCGTTAAGTCGAAATGAGATACAAGCAGAGCTTGTCTTATTTATAACCTCAATCAGTCTCCCAGACTGATTGAGCGAACTCAAGTTATGCCTGCGACTCGTTGCCTAGTCCTAAAAGCGAACGAAAAGACTATACTCGAAGAAATTCTATTGAAAGTCATAGTAAATAGAATTTTGAGGGGTATAAATAAACGAATAGATGGGAGACTTACCATGAGTGATAACTCTAAAACACGTGTTGTCGTGGGGATGAGTGGTGGTGTTGATTCGTCGGTGACGGCTCTTCTTCTCAAGGAGCAGGGCTACGATGTAATCGGTATCTTCATGAAGAACTGGGACGACACAGATGAAAACGGCGTCTGTACAGCGACCGAAGATTACAAGGATGTGGCTGCGGTAGCAGACCAGATTGGCATTCCTTACTACTCTGTCAATTTTGAAAAAGAGTACTGGGACCGCGTTTTCGAGTATTTCCTAGCGGAATACCGTGCAGGACGCACGCCAAATCCAGATGTTATGTGCAACAAGGAAATCAAGTTCAAGGCCTTTTTGGATTATGCTATGACCTTGGGGGCAGACTATGTAGCGACGGGGCATTATGCTCGAGTAGCGCGTGATGAGGATGGCACTGTTCACATGCTTCGTGGCGTGGACAATGGCAAGGACCAGACCTATTTCCTCAGTCAACTTTCACAAGAACAACTTCAAAAAACCATGTTCCCACTGGGACATTTGGAAAAGCCTGAAGTTCGCAGACTAGCAGAAGAAGCAGGACTTGCGACTGCTAAGAAGAAAGATTCGACAGGGATTTGCTTTATCGGAGAAAAGAACTTTAAAAACTTTCTCAGCAACTACCTACCAGCTCAGCCTGGTCGCATGATGACTGTGGATGGTCGCGATATGGGCGAGCATGCAGGCCTTATGTACTATACAATCGGTCAGCGTGGCGGACTCGGTATCGGTGGGCAACACGGCGGTGACAATGCCCCTTGGTTCGTTGTCGGAAAAGACCTAAGCAAGAATATTCTCTATGTAGGACAAGGTTTCTACCATGATTCGCTCATGTCAACTAGCCTTGAGGCTAGTCAGGTTCACTTTACTCGTGACATGCCAGAGGAATTCACGCTAGAATGTACGGCTAAATTCCGCTACCGTCAGCCTGACTCTAAGGTGACCGTCCATGTCAAAGGAGACAAGGCAGAGGTCATCTTTGCAGAACCGCAACGTGCGATTACACCAGGGCAGGCAGTTGTCTTTTATGATGGCGATGAGTGTTTAGGTGGTGGTTTGATTGACAATGCTTATCGCGATGGACAAGTTTGTCAGTACATTTAGATTGACAAATTTTCTCAATTTGCTACAATAATAAAAGCAATAGAAATGATGGTCAAAGCTCATGGATGTTGCAGGCTTTTTTGTCCTGCACTTCTTTGGAGTTTTGACTGTTTTTGTGTCGTTTAAGGGAAAGGATAAAAATGACTCAACAAGACTTTCGGACAAAAGTAGGAAATACAGTTTTTGGAGTTCGGGCGACAGCCTTGATTCTCCAAAATCGCAAGCTTCTAGTTACCAGAGATAAGGGCAAGTATTACACTATCGGCGGTGCGATTCAAGTCAATGAAAGCACGGAAGACGCAGTAGTCCGTGAAGTGAGGGAAGAACTGGGTGTAAAAGCTCAAGCTGAACAGCTAGCTTTTGTGGTTGAAAATCGTTTTGAACAAGACGGTGTTTATTATCACAACATCGAGTTTCATTATTTGGTAGACTTGCTTGAAGATGCCCGATTGACCATGCAGGAAGATGAGAAAAGGCAACCCTGTGAGTGGATTGACTTGGACCAGCTCCAGGATTTCCAACTAGTTCCAGCCTTTTTAAAAACGGCCCTACCAACTTGGGACGGCCAACTAAGACACATTCATCTTGAGGAATAGGAGAGAAATATGACTTATCATTTTACAGAAGAATACGATATTATTGTAATTGGTGCGGGACACGCGGGAGTTGAGGCTTCCCTAGCTGCTAGTCGTATGGGTTGCAAGGTCTTGCTTGCGACCATCAACATTGAAATGCTGGCTTTCATGCCTTGTAATCCCTCTATCGGTGGTTCTGCCAAAGGGATTGTCGTGCGTGAAGTCGATGCCCTCGGAGGCGAGATGGCCAAAACCATTGACAAGACTTACATCCAGATGAAGATGCTCAACACAGGGAAGGGGCCAGCTGTCCGTGCCCTTCGTGCGCAGGCTGACAAGGAACTTTACTCTAAGGAAATGCGCAAGACGGTTGAAAATCAAGAAAATCTGACCCTTCGTCAGACCATGATTGATGAGATTTTGGTGGAAGATGGCAAGGTTGTCGGTGTTCGTACAGCGACCCATCAAGAGTATGCTGCCAAGGCTGTTATCGTGACGACAGGGACTGCCCTCCGTGGGGAAATTATCATCGGAGACCTCAAGTACTCGTCAGGACCAAATCACAGTCTAGCTTCGATTAACCTTGCTGATAACCTTAAGGAACTGGGACTCGAAATTGGTCGTTTCAAGACAGGAACACCTCCACGTGTCAAGGCTTCTTCGATCAACTACGACGTGACAGAGATTCAGCCAGGGGACGAAGCGCCAAATCACTTCTCCTATACTTCACGTGATGAGGATTATGTCAAGGACCAAGTGCCATGCTGGTTGACCTACACCAATGGTACCAGTCATGAGATTATCCAAAACAACCTCCACCGTGCGCCTATGTTTACAGGTGTGGTCAAGGGAGTAGGGCCTCGTTACTGTCCGTCAATTGAGGACAAGATTGTGCGCTTTGCGGACAAGGAACGCCACCAACTCTTCTTAGAGCCAGAAGGTCGCAATACAGAGGAAGTCTATGTTCAAGGCCTATCAACCAGTCTGCCAGAGGATGTACAGCGTGAGTTGGTTCATTCTATCAAAGGTTTGGAAAATGCAGAGATGATGCGAACAGGTTATGCTATCGAGTACGACATGGTCTTGCCTCACCAGTTGCGTGCGACTTTGGAAACCAAGAAAATCTCAGGACTTTTTACTGCTGGCCAGACAAATGGAACGTCAGGTTACGAAGAAGCTGCTGGCCAAGGGATTATCGCTGGTATCAATGCGGCTCTGAAAGTCCAAGGCAAGCCTGAGTTGATTTTGAAGCGCAGTGACGGTTATATCGGGGTGATGATTGATGACTTGGTGACCAAGGGAACCATTGAACCCTACCGCCTATTGACTAGTCGTGCTGAATACCGTCTCATTCTCCGTCATGACAATGCTGATATGCGTTTGACAGAGATGGGACGCGAGATTGGCCTTGTGGATGATGAACGCTGGGCTCGTTTTGAAATCAAGAAAAATCAATTTGACAATGAGATGAAGCGTCTCGATAGCATCAAACTTAAGCCAGTCAAGGAAACCAATGCCAAGGTTGAGGAGATGGGCTTTAAGCCGTTGACCGATGCGGTGACAGCCAAGGAATTTCTTCGCCGTCCAGAAGTTTCTTACCAAGATGTGGTGGCTTTCATCGGACCAGCTGCCGAGGACTTGGATGACAAGATTATCGAATTGATTGAAACAGAAATCAAGTACGAAGGCTATATTTCCAAAGCCATGGATCAGGTTGCCAAGATGAAACGCATGGAAGAAAAACGCATTCCAGCTAATATTGATTGGGATGATATTGATTCTATCGCAACAGAAGCCCGTCAGAAGTTCAAACTCATCAATCCAGAAACCATCGGCCAAGCCAGCCGTATTTCGGGAGTAAACCCAGCAGATATTTCTATTTTGATGGTGTATCTTGAAGGTAAAAATCGTAGTATTTCTAAAACTCTTCAAAAATCAAAATGATACGTCGTCGGCTTCTTACGAATGAGTTCAAAGCTTGGCTTTGATTCATCTACAGCCTCCCATAGTTCCCCGAACTATGGGAGCTAGCTTAAGTTATGCTTTCGCCTAGCCTTCTAGTCTGATTTCGATTTTTATTGAGTTTCAACCTCAAAATAAAACATAGAGAAAAACAGCTCCGAAGACGGGGCTGTTTTGTTGACTTATTCTTCATCTGGTGTGAGGATCATAGGGATGATAATCGGCTCACGTTCTGTATTTTCATAGAGGAAGGGGCGAATGGCGTTGACAATGGCACCATTGACAGATTGCACGCTGGCGTCCTTATTTTTCAGTGCGATACGAATTGCATTGAAGAGGATGCGTTGGCTTTGGCGAATCAAATCACCAGATTCTCTCATGTAGACAAAGCCTCGGCTGAGGATATCTGGACCAGACAGAATCATCTGTGACTTGAAGTCAACAGTTGCGACTGCTAGAACGACACCGTCTTCAGATAAATCACGACGGTCTTTGAGGACAGCGGCACCGATTTCGCCGATACGATTTCCATCGACATAGATGTCTTGGGCGTTGAAATGACCTGCGATACGAGCTGAGTCAGCAGTAAGGGCAAGTACATCGCCATTGCTCATGATAAAGATATTGTCCTTCTCAACACCAGTATCCACTGCTAGTCCAGCGTGGACTTTTTGCATGCGGTATTCACCGTGGACAGGCATGAAGTATTTTGGCTTAATCAAGCGGAGCATGAGTTTTTGCTCTTGCTGACCACCGTGTCCAGATGTATGGATATTGTTCACTTTACCGTGGATAACTTCGACACCAGCTTCAGAAATGATGTTAATCAGCTTGTTGACGCTAGTAGTGTTTCCAGGGATTGGGCTAGAAGAGAAGATAACCGTATCACCTGGTTGGAGTTGCACCTGACGGTGGGTTCCGTTGGCGATACGAGAGAGGGCTGCCATCGGCTCACCCTGACTACCTGTACAGAGGATGAGAACTTCGCCTGCAGGATAGTCTTTGATTTCATTTGGCTCGATAAAGGTTCCCTTAGGAGCTTTAATGTATCCAAGGTCGATTCCGTTAACAATGGCCTTTTCCATCGAACGACCAAAGACCGCAATCTTACGTCCAGTCTTAACAGCAGCTTCTGTTGCTTGTTGGAGACGGAAGATATTTGAGGCAAAGGATGCAAAGATGATACGTCCTTCAATACCTTGGATAATCTTCATGATGGACTGACCAACGACTTTTTCAGAGTTGGTAAAGGTTGGCACTTCTGCATTTGTCGAGTCAGATAGGAGACAGAGCACGCCTTCTTCCCCAAGGGCTGCCATACGGTGCAAGTCCGCAGGTTCTCCAACTGGAGTGAAGTCGAACTTGAAGTCACCCGTACAGACGATTTTTCCTTGAGGAGTATGAATGACAATCCCCAAAGGCTCTGGAATAGAGTGAGTGGTTCTAAAGAAAGTTGCCTTAAGATTTTTAAAGGTCAACTCAGTGTTGTGGTTGATTTCGTAAAGTTTGGCGTTACGCAAGAGGCCGTGTTCTTCGAGTTTCCCACGAATCAAAGCCAAGGCAAGTGGTCCAGCATAGATAGGGACATTTGCTTGCTTGAGCAGGAATGGAATCCCACCGATGTGGTCCTCGTGTCCGTGTGTAATCAAAACAGCCTTGACACGGTCGATATTGTCCACGATGTAAGAGTAATCAGGAATGACATAGTCGATACCAAGCAAGTCATCTTCTGGGAATTTAATCCCAGCATCGACGATGATAATCTCGTCTTGGTATTCAATCCCGTAAGTGTTTTTCCCGATTTCTCCCAGACCACCGATGGCAAAAACGCCGACTTCTTCAGGTTTAAGAGTATAGGCCATATTAGAACTCCGTGATTTCGAAGGCGCCAGTTTCTTTTTCGTAATCTAGCAATTTGTCAGACAAGAGTTCGATATACTCGATGTTGTACTCTGGGCGATTTTCTTCGACAAGTTGGCGAGCAGCGATACGGCCCTCAAGTTCTGAGCTGGCATCAATGTCTAGGTAAAGTGCGCGTGTAGTTTCACGGCGTGGGCTACGTTCTTTTGTTTCTTGATAAAAAACTTTGTAAATCATATAGTTCCTTTCTATTTACAGGTCAGCTTATTCCAAACTTTTAGCAGATATTTGCTTGATTTCATTCCATTTTGTGTCTAGATTGACCTTGATTCGTTACAATTATTTCAATTATAACATAAAATGAAAGATTAGTAAAAGACGGAAACGAGAAAGTCATAGGACGATTTATTTAGTAAGCGTTTGCAAAAATAAGGAAAATGTGTTATATTGATAATGGAAGTGAAATTTATTGCTTGTCATAATTCCATATAGATTTTAAGTCAAGGAGGTTCCCTATGTATGACTTATTTGCTTTTGCTATCGGAGTTCGCGTGGTAGCTTTTATCGTTTTTATTGCTTGTGTTTATGGAGGGAATCTTCTATTTGCCAAACTGGAACGACGACAAACCAAGTTCTTGTGGAAGATTACCTTTGTGACTCTCTATTCGCTTTTTCTCTTCCTTGTAACCTATGTCGTTTGGTTTGTATTTTTCTTTGGATTAAATGCTTAGATGCCCTGCTCATGCTAGGGCATTTTTGTTTGGGGATATAGAGATAGTAGATTTACGACACGAAAATTCCACCCCATCTATCAAGATGAGGTGGTCTTTGCATTTTTCTAAAATGACATGACAATGGAATTTTCAGAGCTTATTATTTTTATGCTAGTCATTCTTCTGTTCAAAAATAGAGTTGAAGCATAAAAATAAAACAATACAAACAGATAAATCAATCGGTAAAGAGATAGTAGTAATGTTTAAATCATTGAGAATACTGAGCAAACTATAAGAGATGAAGACAATAAAACTTATCCTTCTAAAAATGTGTCTTTTATCTAGCATGATTTACCAAACTTTTTACGGAGATCCTTTCAATTTTCTTGTTCACTTTTATATTCGGAAAAGAAAAGGAAAAGTGAGCATTTTTTTGAATTTTATTTGCGAATTGTTTTTGGGCTAAGTATAGGCCTTTTTGTTTGGGGATAAAGAAAATTCCCATGTGCCAGCTTTTGTAGTATAATAGTAAGCAGACAAAAAGATAGGAATGTGTTATGAAAGTATTAGCTTTTGATACGTCCAGCAAGGCTCTTTCTCTTGCTATTTTAGAGGACAAGCAGGTTCTTGCCGAGACGACGATTAATATCAAGAAAAATCACAGTATTACCCTCATGCCTGCCATCGATTTTTTGATGGCAAGTTTGGATTGGACTCCCAAGGATTTGGATAGAATCGTGGTGGCGGAAGGGCCTGGTAGCTACACAGGATTGCGAATTGCGGTGGCAACTGCTAAGACCTTAGCTCACACTCTGAACATTGAGTTAGTTGGTATGTCTAGCCTCTTGGCTCTGGTGCCCTACCAACAAGAAGGTTTGTTCGTCCCTTTGATGGATGCGCGTCGCAATAATGTTTATGCAGGATTTTATGAAAATGCTAAACCTGTCATGCCAGAAGCGCACCTGCCCTTTGAGCGAGTCATCGAGCTAATCAAGGGTGCTAGTCAGGTAACCTTTGTCGGAGAAGTTGTCCCCTTTGTTGAGCAGATTCAAGAACACTTGCCAAGGACTAATTACAAAGAAACCCTGCCTAATGCAGCTAATCTAGCACTTTTGGCTTGGGACAAGAAAGCAGACTCCTTGCATGATTTTGTGCCCAATTACCTCAAACGTGTTGAGGCTGAGGAAAACTGGCTTAAGAACCACACAGAGTCTGGTGAGTCTTACATTAAACGCCTATGATAGAAATCAAACGAATCCAACAGCAGCCTGACTTGGCTCAAGCCATCTACGCTGTCATGGTAGCTGTTTACCCAGTCAGTCCTTGGACGTTGGAACAAATCCAAGCAGACCTGTCCCAAGACCAGACTTGGTACACTCTAGCTTATGATGGGACAGAAGTGATTGGATTTCTAGCTGTACAGAAAAACATCTTTGAGGCAGAAGTCTTGCAAATCGCTGTCAAAGGAGCCTATCAGGGTCAGGGGATTGCGTCAGCCTTGTTTGCGACATTGCCGACAGATAAGGAGATTTTCCTCGAAGTCAGAAAGTCAAATCAACGAGCGCAAGCATTTTACAAGAAAGAAAAGATGGCAGTCATCGCTGAGCGAAAGGCCTACTACCATGACCCAGTCGAGGACGCCATCATCATGAAGAGAGAAATAGATGAAGGATAGATATATTTTAGCATTTGAGACATCCTGTGATGAGACCAGTGTCGCCGTCTTGAAAAACGACGATGAGCTCTTGTCCAATGTCATTGCTAGTCAAATTGAGAGTCATAAACGTTTTGGGGGCGTGGTTCCAGAAGTAGCCAGTCGCCACCATGTCGAGGTCATTACAGCCTGTATCGAGGAGGCGCTGGCAGAAGCAGGGATTACGGAAGAGGACGTGACAGCTGTGGCGGTTACCTATGGACCTGGCTTGGTTGGAGCCTTACTCGTTGGTTTGTCAGCTGCCAAGGCCTTTGCTTGGGCACATGGGCTTCCGCTGATTCCCGTTAACCACATGGCTGGTCACCTCATGGCAGCTCAGAGCGTCGAGCCTTTGGAGTTCCCCTTGTTAGCACTTTTAGTAAGTGGTGGACACACAGAGTTGGTATATGTTTCTGAGGCTGGTGATTACAAGATTGTTGGGGAAACCCGTGATGATGCGGTTGGTGAGGCCTATGATAAGGTCGGTCGCGTCATGGGTTTGACCTATCCTGCAGGTCGTGAGATTGACGAGTTGGCTCATCAGGGAAAGGATATTTATGATTTCCCACGTGCCATGATTAAGGAGGACAATCTAGAGTTTTCATTCTCAGGTTTGAAATCTGCCTTTATCAATCTTCACCACAATGCCGAGCAAAAGGGAGAAAGCTTGTCAACAGAGGATTTGTGTGCTTCCTTCCAAGCTGCTGTCTTGGATATTCTCATTGCTAAAACCAAGAAAGCCTTGGAGAAATACCCTGTTAAAACTCTAGTCGTGGCAGGTGGTGTGGCAGCCAATAAAGGTCTCAGAGAACGCCTAGCAACTGAAATCACAGATGTCAAGGTCATCATTCCCCCACTTCGTCTCTGTGGAGACAATGCAGGCATGATTGCCTATGCCAGCGTCAGCGAGTGGAACAAAGAAAATTTTGCAAGCTTGGATCTCAATGCCAAACCAAGCCTCGCTTTTGATACGATGGAATAAAGAGTCAGCTTAAGGCTGGCTTTTTCACTCGCTAAAGTGTCAGAATATTTTGACAAATAATTGTAAATAATGATATACTATATAAAAAATAGGAGGTGGTCAGATGATTGAGAGAATGGAATTGGGAGAATTTTACAAGGAATTGCGCTTGGCTAGAAAGCTCAAGCAGTCAGATGTGGCTTGTGCTGGACTAACAGCTTCTCAGTTGTCTAAGTTTGAACTAGGGCAGTCTATGTTATCTGCGGACAAGTTAATTCTAGCTATTCAAGGAATCAATATGAATTTTGATGAGTTTGGGCATAAGCTCAACAACTATCAAGAATCTCCACATATGCGAATTGGTAGAAGGGTTGTGGATCGCTTTGCCCACCAAGATATAGCTGGTTTAGAGCAACTGTTGGAGGAAGTCGAGCAAGAACAGATGGCGCAGACCTATCGTCGTTTGAATGCTATTGTAATCAAAGATGCCATCCATTCACTAGATAAAAGCTACCCACTAGAAGAGGAGGATAGGGAGTTTTTGACGACCTACCTCTATGCTATCGAATCTTGGACCTGGTTTGAACTCTATCTTTTTTGCAATACTATGCCTTTCCTAAGCAATCAAGATTTGATATTTTTATCAACCTCCTTACTCGAAAAATCCAAGGAATTTAAAGAGTTGGTACATAATAGACTGTATATGAAACAAGGGCTGTTAAATATCATCTCAGAGCTCATGGAGCGCAAATTTTTTTCTTATATCCCAATCTTTGAAGCCGAGCTGGAGAGTATGCTCCGTCCATACGATGTTTTTGAGAAATTATTGTGGCAGTTTTTAAAGAAGATGAGCATTTTCCTTCAAACTAAGGGAAGCAATCAAAAAGAGATTGAACACTTTATCCAATCTCTGCAAGTATTAGAAAATCCACAATTAACAGCCCTTTTTGAATTGCGTTTTCAGCAATACAAAGAACTTATCGATTAGTTAGAAACGGGAAAATGATAATAATCTCAGCAACGATTTTCAATAATGTTAAAATTTGTTTCTTCATATTTCTCCACTCCTCATTAGTAATAACTTTATTATACCAGTGAAATAATTAAATCTACTAAAATCGCAAATGTGAAATTTCTATAAGAAAAAATATCAAATATGCGATTTTCTAAAATAGGCTAATTTCCGTGTTATACTGTCCTTGTAAGACATTTGAAGCAAATCCTAGGTCGCATAAGTGGATTACAAATAAAATTTCAAACTTGTTAAGTAAGAGTGTAGGATTGTTGTTGAAAATCTAATTGATTTTTATGGCATTCAATACATAGGTGTTTTATGAAATTCCTTAGTAACTTTTTTACTTACAGGATTGAAATATAAAATAGAAAAGGAGAAGCGTATGACAGCATTTGTACATGAATTAACACGTGAATCAGATAGATTCAATCAGTCTGCAGATGTGACAATAACTATCATTTGTACAGTATTGTAAAAGATACTCAATTATTAAGTTTATTTTTAGACTTATAATGGTTTTGGAATTTTAATGTAGGAAATACCAACTTAGGTAATTGCTAAAGAAAAAATCATCATAACAATAGGAGAAAAGAATGTATAAATATAAAATTGTAAACGAAGAAAGTTTGCCTATTTATGGTTATAAAATTCATATATCAGCAACGTTTGATAATTATAAGGATATGTATAATCTTCTTTCTCCTTTGTTAGATGCTAGAAAGATATCTTATAAGTATATATATAGAGAAGAAGATGTAGCCTATAATTTTTCTGTTAGAGAATCTCCTGTTAATTCGGGGAAATATTTTACGATTTATCCTGAAAATGACCATGTTTTTCTTGATCTATTAGAGCTTCTTTACCAAACTATTCCTAAAAATATGGAGGGAATTTATATTCTAAGTGATCGTGCCTATAAAGATTCCAATACGATTTTTTATAGATATGGCTTCTTTAGAGAAGATTTGGAGTATTTAGAAAAAGGCATTCCGACTTTGCTGGGACCAAATGGAGAAAAATGGCAAGACTATCAAAAACCATATTTTAACTTACCAGAATGGATTCAAGATATTCAAGAGAATACGTTTATAAAGGATTCATATTTATCAAGAAATTATAGATTGAAAGCCATGCTATCACAGTCAAGTGGAGGAAACGTCTATCAAGTAGATTCAGTGATAGAAGGTAAAAAGTATATTTTGAAGGAATGTCGGCCTCATGTTATTTCTTTTGGAGGGGTAGAGACTCAAACACTTAGAAAAAATGAATATGAAATTTCAAAAAATTATTAGATCATACTCCAGTTGTGCGTGAAACTGTTACAGAGTGGATTAACCAATATTATATTTATGAGTTTATAGATGGTAGTGATTTATTAAAATACACAAAAGCATACTCTATTGTCAGCTATAAGAAGCCTAATAAGGAGTTAAACACTAAGAAATTTAAAAGTTTTTTATTGATTACTAGGGAACTATTAGAATTGGTTGAATATTTTCATAGTCGAAATATTATTTTAAATGATATACATCCCGGAAATTTTATAAAATCAGAGAATAAACTTTACTTTGTAGATTTAGAAAATAGTTATGAGTATGATAATAAACCAGCTATTGGTTTGTATAGCGTAATTAGCTTAAAGGAATGGAACTCTATAGATGGCAAAGTATCTGATTGCCATAAAGTTGGGAATTTACTACTATTTTTGTTGGCTAGATTGCATATAAAATCAATGGACGATTTATCACAATCATATCATATTTTAAATTCTTTATTGGCTGAATTTGGTTTAAGAACAAATTTTACAAGTATTATAGAAAAACTATTTTCTAAGGATGCAACAGTATCTGATATCCTGAAAGATTTAAATGAAATTTATGTTTATCAAATTGAATCCCTGCATAGTTTAGATGAGGTTCTAACTGATCAACCAGAAAGATCTTTTACTATTACTGAGATTATTAATAAAGAACTAGTCAATTTTCAACGATATGAGAATGCTAAAAATAATCAGCGATTACTGCAACATCTGATGCATAGAGAAAAAAATTTAGGACTAGATGGATTGTCTGGCTTACTTATTTTGATGAAAATATATGACTTTGATTGCGATATTATTGATTATGGAATTAATATCATTATTGAAAAATTAATTGTGGCAGATAATGGTAGGATGGTTCCGATAGAATCAAATTTAGTTTCACCTTATCTAAATAACGGGACAGCAGGATTTATTCGTGCTTTGATTTTTATAGATTTTGAAAAGTATACAGATCTAATCAAAGAATTATCTGAAGGATTAATTACAGAATTTGCTCAATATGCAGATTTCTGGAATGGTATGCTAGGGATAGCTGATACATTGTTAGAACTGTATTGTTATTTTAAAGTAAGAAAATATAAAGAAGTTGCATTGTCTTTGTTAAATACAGTAGAGTGCTATGTGAAGTATTCTAAAGCAGATAAGCAAGAGTACCTTTATGTGTTATCTAAGTACATGGATATGAAGGAGTTGTGATGAAAGTATTTCTTCAAAATAGAGATTTTAGGCAATTAACCATCAACCAGTGGATTTCGACGCTTGGGGATACGATTTTTTATCTGGCCTTTTTGAATTATGTGGCAGATGCTTCTTTTGCTCCTTTGGCGATTTTACTCATCACGATTTCAGAAACCCTGCCCCAAGTTCTACAAATCTTTCTGGGAGTTTTGGCGGATTTTCAACATCATCGTGTCTTGAAATACACAGTCATTAGTTTTGCAAAATTTTTGCTTTACTCTATAGTGTCCCTGTCGCTTTCAGGGCAGTCTTTCTCCTTGTTGCTAGTAACCTTTATTTGTCTGATTAACCTCTTGTCTGACACATTGAGTTATTTTTCAGGCGCCATGCTCACTCCAATTTTCATTAGAATTATTGGGCAAGACCATCTGGCAGAAGCTATTGGATTTAAACAGTCAACTGTTAGTTTAGTGAAAACAATCAGTAATATTCTAGGAGGAGTCTTACTAGGTATTCTTTCCATCCAGTTTATTTCCTTACTGAACGCTCTTACCTTTTTAATCGCATTTTTAGGTATCCTCTTCATAAAAAATGACCTCTTGAAAGTAGAAAAAACGATTAGCTATCAAGAAGGACTCTCTGTAAAATCCTTTTGCCAGCATTTGATCCAATCATCGAAATTGATATGGAATATGAATCAGGTGCTCTTGGTTTTGTTTATTATTTCTATTAGTCAAGCAGTGATAAATGTTACAGTTCCTGTTTCTACCCTGTTTTTGAGGAATCAGCCCTTTTTGAATTTACAAACAGGTCAATCTCTTGCCTTGTTATCCACTCTTGAATTAGCAGCCCTTATTGTCGGAAGTCTTGTGAGTGGCTATTTGAAAAATATGATTTCTATAAAAACAGCTCTATATGCCTCGCTTGTCATCCAGTTGTTTCTTCTAGTAGGATTTGGCACAGTTCGTTTTGACTGGATTCTTATCTTTAGTGCCTTAGATGCCTTTTTCGCAGGTGTTCTCTCTCCTCGATTACAGGAACTCGTTTTTAAACAAATACCTGAGGAGTCAATGGGAGCAGTTCAATCCTCTATCGGCGCCATTACGGTTGTTTTACCTAGCTTATTTACAATAGCTTTGGTAACCATTGCTACTAGCTTTGGAACTCTGGCAGTTAGCTTTGTTTTATTGCTATTTCTTCTAGTTGCCTTTGCCATGCTCCTAAATATCCGTGAAAGTGTTTAGCGGAGAATTTGTATAATATATGTTTGAGACTGGATTGCCAGTCTTTTTATGATGGTCAAAATCAGCAGACTTTTTTCTCTTTCCTGAATGTGTTATAATAGTCCATGCTGTGGCTGGAGCCTTTTCAGCCCATTTATTAAGACAATATGAGGAGAAAGATGAAAGAAAAAGGATTTTGGGAGGGGGCGCAGGCAGCTATGCCAACGGCTCTCGGTTATGTCAGTATTGGACTGGCCTGTGGAATTATTGGTGCGCCCTATGTGACACCTGTTGAGATGGGATTGATGAGCCTCTTTGTTTATGCTGGGAGCGCCCAGTTTGCCATGTTAGCCCTGATTGCGGTCCAAGCACCTGTAGCGGCCATTGCCATGACGGTTTTTCTAATCAATTTGCGTCTCTTTTTGCTGAGCTTGCATGCGTCAACCTATTTCCGTCATACTAGTCTCTGGCACAATATCGGTATGTCTAGTATCTTGACGGATGAGACTTATGGTGTTTTGATGGGCGAATTGGCCCATGCAGACAAGGTTAATCCTATGTGGATGCACGGAAACAATCTCAACAGCTATGTAGCTTGGTTTGTGGGGACAGTAGTCGGAACGGCTCTGGGTGGCCTGCTACCAAATCCAGAGATTTTTGGTTTAGATTTTGCTCTTGTTGGGATGTTTATCGGAATTTTTGCTTCGCAATTCCAGATTATGCAAAGACGGATCCCTGTCCGCAATCTGCTTATTATTCTAGCAGTTGTTGCGGTGTCCTTCTTTTTGCTCTTGACAGTGGTGTCTCAGTCACTAGCTGTTCTGTTTGCGACCTTGCTAGGTTGTACAATGGGGGTGGTTTTAGATGGTCAGTAAGTATCTTTTATTAGCAGTTATTTTCTCTGGCTTGGTGACGTGGATCCCCCGTATGATTCCTTTCATCTTGGTCAAGTATAGGGGCTTGCCTGCGATCGTTGAGCGTTTTTTGAAGTTCTTGCCCGTTTCTATTATCTTTGCCTTGATTCTTTCAAGTGTAGTGACAGGCAAGGTTGGGAGTCTTCCTCAAATTAAATGGCTAGACTTCTTGGCAGTCTTTCCAACCGCTTGGGTAGCCTTTCGATACCGCAATCTAGTCGGAACAGTTCTCTTTGGAGTTGTCTTAATTGCCGTCCTGCGTTTACTATTTTAAATGGGCTATAAAGAAAATCTATCACAGAGATAAATATCATATAATGGCATAATTACTTTTTTTCTGATAAGATAATAAGGTATTCTATTTTGGAGGAAATGACATGAAAAAAATCGTTAAATACTCATCTCTTGCTGCCCTAGGGCTTGTTGCTGCAGGTGTGCTAGCAGCTTGCTCAGGTGGTGCTAAGAAAGAAGGAGAAGCAGCTAGCAAGAAAGAAATTATCGTTGCAACTAACGCTTCACCAAAACCATTTAACTATGAAGAAAATGGTGAATTGACTGGTTATGAGATTGAACTAGTTCGCGCTATCTTTAAAGATTCTGACAAGTATGATGTCAAGTTTGAGAAGACAGAGTGGTCAGGTGTCTTTGCAGGACTTGACGCTGACCGTTACCAAATGGCCGTTAACAACATCAGCTACACTAAAGAACGTGCTGAAAAATACCTTTATGCAGCTCCAACTGCTAAAAACCCTAACGTTCTTGTAGTGAAAAAAGACGACTCTAGCATCAAATCGCTTGATGATATCGGTGGAAAATCAACAGAAGTTGTTCAAGGGACAACATCTGCTAAACAGTTAGAAGACTTCAATAAACAACACTCAGATAATCCAACTGTCCTTAACTATACTAGAGCTGACTTCCAACAAATCATGGGACGCTTGAGCGATGGCCAGTTTGACTACAAGATTTTTGATAAAATCGGTGTTGAAACAGTTATCAAGAACCAAGGTTTGGACAACTTGAAAGTGATTGAACTTCCAAGCGACCAACAACCTTACGTTTACCCACTTCTTGCCAAAGGTCAAGATGAGTTGAAAACATTTGTAGACAAACGTATCCAAGAACTCTACAAAGACGGAACTCTTGAAAAATTGTCAAAACAATTCTTCGGAGACACTTATCTACCAGCAGAGGCTGATATTAAATAATTTTTTGAAATCATCCATTCTGATTCAGATGGGTGGTTTCTAAGTTTTTAGGGATATAGTTTTAAACTATATATCTGACTATCTAATAACAATTTGTGAAATCAAACAAATTGTGAGATACTAGTACGGTATTATTTTTAAGGAGAAAGAATCATGAAAATTAAAAAATGGCTTGGTGTAGCAGCCCTTGCTACAGTCGCAGGTTTGGCTCTTGCAGCTTGCGGAAACTCAGAAAAGAAAGCAGACAATGCAACAACTGTTAAAATCGCAACTGTTAACCGTAGCGGTTCTGAAGAAAAACGTTGGGACAAAATCCAAGAATTGGTTAAAAAAGACGGTATCACTTTGGAATTTACAGAGTTCACAGATTACTCACAGCCAAACAAGGCAACTGCTGATGGCGAAGTAGACTTGAACGCTTTCCAACACTATAACTTCTTGAACAACTGGAACAAAGAAAACGGGAAAGACCTTGTAGCGATTGCAGATACTTATATCTCTCCAATCCGTCTTTACTCAGGTTTGAATGGAAGTGACAACAAGTACACTAAAGTAGAAGAAATCCCAGCAAACGGAGAAATCGCTGTACCGAATGACGCTACAAACGAAAGCCGTGCGCTTTACTTGCTTCAATCAGCTGGCTTGATTAAATTGGATGTTTCAGGAACTGCTCTTGCAACAGTTGCCAACATCAAAGAAAATCCAAAGAACTTGAAAATCACTGAATTGGACGCTAGCCAAACAGCTCGTTCATTGTCATCAGTTGATGCTGCCGTTGTAAACAATACCTTCGTTACGGAAGCAAAATTGGACTACAAGAAAGCACTTTTCAAAGAACAAGCTGATGAAAACTCAAAACAATGGTACAACATCATCGTTGCGAAAAAAGATTGGGAATCATCACCAAAAGCTGATGCTATCAAGAAAGTTGTTGCAGCTTACCATACAGATGAAGTGAAAAAAGTTATCGAAGAAACATCAGACGGTTTGGATCAACCAGTTTGGTAATAAGAAACAGGGAGGTGGGAGAGAAAATTCCACCTCTTGCTTTTGTATAGAGCAGGGATTGTCAGGAAGAGTAGTTCATAGAAAGGTAGAGAGAATATGGTTTTTCCTAGCGAACAAGAACAGATTGAAAAATTTGAAAAGGATCATGTAGCCCAACATTATTTTGAGGTTTTGCGTACCTTGATTTCTAAGAAATCGGTCTTTGCCCAGCAGGTTGGACTTAAGGAAGTCGCAAACTATCTGGGTGAAATTTTCAAGCGTGTTGGGGCTGAAGTGGAGATTGATGAGACTTATACGGCTCCCTTTGTCATGGCGCATTTCAAGAGTTCGCGTCCAGATGCAAAGACCTTGATTTTCTATAACCACTATGACACTGTGCCAGCGGATGGGGATCAGGTCTGGACAGAGGATCCTTTTACTCTTTCGGTCCGCAATGGTTTTATGTATGGGCGTGGGGTTGATGACGACAAGGGTCATATCACGGCTCGTTTGAGTGCCTTGAGAAAGTATATGCAACATCATGATGATCTGCCTGTCAATATCAGTTTTATCATGGAGGGTGCGGAGGAATCGGCTTCGACAGATCTGGATAAGTATTTGGAAAAACATGCGGATAAACTCCGTGGTGCGGATTTATTGGTCTGGGAACAAGGGACCAAAAATGCCTTGGAACAGCTAGAAATTTCTGGTGGAAATAAGGGGATTGTGACTTTTGATGCCAAGGTGAAAAGTGCTGATGTGGATATCCATTCGAGTTATGGTGGGGTTGTGGAATCAGCTCCCTGGTACCTCCTTCAAGCCTTACAGTCTCTTCGAGCTGCAGATGGCCGTATCTTGGTTGAAGGCTTGTACGAAGAAGTACAAGAGCCAAATGAACGAGAATTGGCCTTGGTGGACACTTACGCTCAACGAAATCCAGAGGAAATCAGCCAGATTTATGGTTTGGAATTGCCTCTCTTACAAGAGGACCGCGCAGCCTTTCTAAAACGTTTCTTTTTTGAACCAGCACTTAATATCGAAGGGATCCAGTCAGGTTATCAAGGACAAGGAGTCAAAACGATTTTGCCAGCAGAAGCCAGTGCTAAGCTAGAGGTTCGTTTGGTTCCTGGCCTAGAACCGCATGATGTTCTGGAAAAAATTCGGAAACAGCTAGACAAAAATGGCTTTGATAAGGTAGAATTATACTATACCTTGGGAGAGATGAGCTATCGCAGCGATATGAGCGCGCCAGCCATTCTCAATGTGATCGAGTTGGCCAAGAAATTCTATCCACAGGGCGTCTCAGTCTTGCCGACGACAGCGGGGACAGGGCCTATGCATACGGTCTTTGATGCCCTAGAGGTACCAATGGTGGCCTTCGGTCTAGGAAATGCCAATAGTCGAGACCACGGTGGAGATGAGAACGTGCGAATCGCCGATTACTATACCCATATTGAATTAGTAGAGGAGCTGATTAGAAGCTATGAGTAGAGATATTATCAAGTTAGATCAGATCGATGTGACTTTTCATCAAAAGAAGAGAACCATCACAGCGGTCAAGGATGTGACCATTCACATCCAAGAAGGGGATATCTACGGAATCGTTGGATATTCTGGAGCAGGAAAATCAACCCTTGTACGGGTGATTAACCTTTTGCAAAAACCATCTGCAGGAAAAATTACCATTGATGACGATGTGATTTTTGATGGCAAGGTGACCTTGACGGCCGAGCAGTTGCGTCGTAAACGTCAAGATATCGGAATGATTTTCCAGCATTTTAACCTGATGAGCCAAAAGACAGCAGAGGAGAATGTAGCCTTTGCCCTAAAACACTCTGGACTTAGCAAGGAAGAAAAGAAGGCTAAAGTAGCCAAGTTGTTGGACTTGGTTGGCTTGGCGGACCGTGCTGAAAACTACCCTTCACAATTATCTGGAGGGCAAAAACAGCGTGTAGCCATTGCGCGTGCCTTAGCAAATGATCCAAAAATCTTGATTTCAGACGAGTCGACTTCTGCCCTTGACCCTAAGACAACCAAGCAGATTTTGGCCTTGTTGCAAGATTTGAACCAAAAATTAGGCTTGACTGTTGTCTTGATTACGCATGAAATGCAGATTGTCAAAGACATTGCCAACCGTGTTGCAGTTATGCAGGATGGACATTTGATTGAAGAGGGAAGTGTCCTTGAAATCTTCTCAAACCCTAAACAACCCTTGACCCAAGACTTTATCTCAACAGCTACAGGTATTGACGAAGCCATGGTCAAAATCGAGAAGCAAGAAATCGTGGAACACTTGTCTGAAAACAGTCTCTTGGTGCAACTCAAGTACGCTGGTGCTTCAACAGACGAGCCACTTTTGAATGAATTGTACAAGCATTACCAAGTGACGGCTAATATCCTCTATGGGAATATTGAAATTCTCGATGGTACTCCTGTTGGAGAATTGGTGGTGGTCTTGTCAGGTGAAAAAGCAGCGCTAGCAGGTGCTCAAGAAGCCATTCGTCAAGCAGGCGTACAGCTAAAAGTATTGAAGGGAGGACAGTAAGATGGAATCATTGATTCAAACCTATTTGCCAAATGTCTATAAGATGGGTTGGGCTGGTCAAGCAGGCTGGGGGACAGCTATCTACCTAACTCTTTATATGACAGTTCTTTCCTTCATCATCGGAGGGTTCTTGGGGCTAGTGGCAGGTCTTTTCCTTGTCTTGACAGCGCCAGGTGGTGTCTTGGAAAATAAGGTCGTCTTCTGGATTTTGGATAAAATCACCTCTATTTTCCGTGCGGTTCCTTTCATCATCCTCTTGGCAATCTTGTCTCCCCTTTCTCACTTGATTGTGAAGACAAGTATCGGGCCAAATGCAGCCCTTGTCCCACTTTCTTTTGCAGTCTTTGCCTTCTTTGCCCGTCAGGTGCAGGTGGTCTTGGCTGAACTGGATGGCGGTGTCATTGAGGCAGCTCAAGCTAGCGGAGCGACCTTCTGGGACATCGTAGGAGTTTACCTATCCGAAGGTCTTCCAGATTTGATCCGTGTGACGACTGTAACCTTGATTTCACTAGTCGGTGAAACAGCCATGGCGGGTGCGGTTGGAGCTGGTGGTATCGGTAACGTAGCCATCGCTTATGGATTTAACCGCTATAATCACGATGTGACTATCTTAGCAACCATCATTATTATTTTGATTATCTTTGCGATCCAATTCTTGGGAGACTTCTTGACCAAGAAATTGAGTCATAAATAAAAGGAACTGGGCAATCTGTACATCATTCATAGGAGTTTGAGGTATATCCAAGATTTAAAATTCTCTGTACTAGCTACTATCAATCGTTACTTTTATGAGTTAGAGAGTTAAGAATTGTGGGGAGTCAATATGCAAAATCTGGGAGAAGTTTTTAAAGAATTGAGAAAGAGTCGGAATGTATCCCTACAAGAGGCGACAGGAGGAGAGTTTACTTATTCCATGCTGAGCAAATTTGAGCGTGGAGAAGCAGATTTATCCTCTATGAAATTGATTACTGCCTTAGATAACATCCACTCTGATTTGAATGAATTTATGTACTTGGTACGTGGTTTTTCTCAGAAACAGGTTTTGGCTTTTCAAGAAAATCTCTGGGATCTATATGACAGAGAAGGGATTGATTCTCTCCATTTCTTGTATGAAGAGACGACTCAAAAGTATAGATCAAGTGCTAAAAAAGGATATCTCTTACAAATGATTCGTATCAAAAGCCTTCTAGTGTTTTTTGATTCAGAAATAAGGGCAACGGATGAAGAACTGACTTTTCTCTATGACTATTTTTTTACTATTGATATCTGGGGAAATTATGAATTGGAATTATTTTCAACGATTTCTACTTTGTTCCCTCTGCCCCTCTATTTTAAATATTCTAGGGAGATGTTACAAAAGACAGATTTATTAGGCTCTTTACCTAGTAACAAAGTCGGTATTGATACCATTTTGATTAATGGACTCTTTAAAGCGATAGAGGAAAAGGATAAATTAAAAGCAGACTATTTTATCTTTCAGATTGACAAACGAGAATTGCCAGAATATCAAGCTTATCTTAAAATCATTTATATGATTGCTAAAGGGTATTATGATACTATTTTTAAAGTAGAAAATAAGGGGCTTGAAAAAATCCAAAGAGGCATTACAATCTTACAAGATTTAGAATATACAGATGGTGCAAGATATTATGAAAACTATTTTGCAAATCAGCTCTCAAATGAAGATTTGTAATATATTCTCATTACATCGATTGACGAAAAATAAATAGGCTTGTAGATGGATTGATAATTAGCAGTTTCTAGACGCTAGAGTTTCTATTTTCAGAAAAAATATATTACAAAAAAGTGGGGAGTCCCGCTTTTTTTGTTAGACTGGATTCAATAGAATACTCTTTGAAATGTGAGAAAGGCCTGTTATGAAACTATTCTTAAGACATCATTTATTTAGAATACTTACCTTATCAAGGTTTTTGAGCTCAAGTGGAGCTTATATTTATAATCTGGTATTTATCGTTTATGCTGCGAGTCTACCCTTTAAGAATATAGCTGTATTTATAGCGAATATGATTACGATTTTACCTTTCCTATTTACTTTTTATGTCGGGATGAAGGCGGATCATACTCGGAATAAAGCAGGGACAATTATCTGGGTTGGTTGTGTGCAAAGTCTGCTATTTCTTTTGATTGCTAGTGTGATTCATGACCAGAACTTCGTAACGTTTGCTTTTATCTGTATGGTTAATATCTGTTCGGATATTTTATCAGATTATACAGCAGGCCTTCGTATGCCGATTATCCAGCATAATATTTCAGAAGATAGACTCTATGAAGCTTATTCCTTTACTCAGTTTGTCTCCTATTTATCAAATCTAGGAGGTCAAGCTTTAGGAGTGTGGTTACTCACAACCAGCCATCAAAATTTTTCTTTTGTTGCGATTGTGAATGCTGGTTTCTTTTTACTATCTTCTCTCATTTTGTTCAAAAATAGAAGAGAATTGACGCATTTGTCTGTAAGTGTAGAGGATAAGTCGATTAGTTTACTTCAACAAGTTAAGGCAATCTATGCAGATATGGATGACATCTTTAGACAGAGAGAAAGTCAATCATTGCTTAAAATGATCCTTGTCATTTTGGTAATGAATACTTTGGGAGGAGCTGTTGGAGGTATTTATCACTTTTATTTATTAGACCATACTATCTATCATCTCAGCTATGCTCAAGCCCTATTTTTAATTGAATGTGTTAGCTTGGGAGGAGCTATTCTTGGTAGCTTAACCCCAAATGATTATTTTGGGAAATTGTCTTTTTCAACCTTATTATCGCTCAATGAAATTCTGTTTGTCTTGCTGGCTTCTGCTAATATTTTAGAGTTCTCTCCTCTAGTAGGTGTTGCCTGCTTAGCCTTTGTCACGTATTTGATGTCGAAATCAATGCCTAAATTAGATACTTTGTTACTGTCTAATTTGAGCGCGGATGTATTAGCTAGAAGTAATAATCTTTTGAGTATGATTTTTTCCCTAACATTACCCTTGGGAATGTCTGTATTTTCCTTCTTAGCTTTACAAGATATCAGGCTTTGTTGGTGGGTGTTTTTGGTAGTGAGTGTGATAGGGATCATTTTATCACTAGAAAAAAGAAGTTTTTCAGGTAAAAAATTTTAACCGAGGAAGCTCAGTCTTACTAGAAGGTCTTCCAGATTTAATCCGTGTGACGACTGTGACCTTGATTTCCCTCGTTGGGGAAACAGCTATGGCGGGAGCAGTTGGTGCTGGTGGTATCGGTAACGTAGCCATCGCTTATGGATTTAACCGCTACAATCACGATGTGACTATCTTGGCAACCATCATTATCATCTTGATTATCTTTGCAATCCAATTCTTGGGAGATTTCTTGACTAAGTCTTGAGTCATAAATAAAAAGAGCCGTCTGGCTCTTTTTTATTTACTAGATTTTCTGCGCAAATTTTTTACTCAAAGCTTGTCCAATCAAGGCACCCAATAGGGCTCCGATGACAACACTTGCGACAAATAGAAGGATGGTTCCAGGATTTGGCGCGACCATGATACGGTCGATATATTCTTGGGATTTTCCTCTTGCCAGAAGGGTAGCCATATAGGCTTTGGGAGCAATCCACATAAGTAAGATTGGACCTGTTGAGCTAAAGGCAAAGAGAATGAAAGAAAGGAAGTTCTTTGTTTGGTCCTTGTATTTTCCTAGGTTAGCTACTCCATCTGCTAGGAGACCACAGATAATTCCAGGAAGGAAGGCACCAGCACCGTGTTTAGTTCCCAAGAAAAAGAGGGCAATGACAAGGCCGATAGTGGTAATGGCTCCAAAGCGCGGAACTTTTGCGACCAGAATCATATAGGCGCTACCGCCGACAAGGGCAGTAAAGGCAGGCGCATAAAACATATTTCCAGTTTGGTCAAAGAGATTTCCCAAAAGGACACCAATCCCCATGCAGAGGAAGTAAAGAACTGCAAAAAGCAGAGTCGTTAAGATAGATTTTTTCATGAATTGTCTCCTGATAAATTTTTCATAATTCTCATTGTACCATGGTTTGATGGGATTGTAAATGGGGACTATAAGTTTTGAAAACGCTTAAAATATGATATAATAGTTTCATAGTTAATTTTAGGAGGGTATCATGGGTAGGTTTTTAGACTTTGTCTTTAATCGTTTCTTTTTAGGGATGATTGCGACAGCATTCTTTTGGCTATTAACCTTGGCAGGGGGAATTATCCTTGGTCTAGCGCCGGCTAGTGCTACCTTGATGAGCTTGTATGCAGAACATGGTTATAGCTTTCGTGAATACAGTTTGAAGGAGGCTTGGTCTCTTTACAAGCAAAATTTTGCCTCAAGCAACCTGATTTTCTATAGCTTTCTAGGCGTGGATCTAGTTTTAGTTTACGGCTTGTATCTCTTGGTGCAATTACCTCATCAGACTATTCTTCATTTGATTGCTACCTTTTTGAATGTCCTAGTAGTAGCTCTGCTCTTTTTAGCCTACACAGTATCTTTGAAACTACAAGTTTATTTTGATTTGTCCTATCGAAATAGTCTCAAATTATCCTTGATTGGCATCTTTATGAGTCTAGCAGCTGTGGCCAAGGTTCTTCTTGGGACAGTACTACTTGTGGCAATTGGTTATTATATGCCTGCTCTTCTCTTCTTTGTAGGAATTGGGATGTGGCATTTCTTTATCAGTGATATGTTGGAACCGATCTATGAAAGTATCCATGAAAAATTGGCGACAAAATAAAATGAAGCAGTTTTGGATTCATTCTCTATTAAAAATTTATAGCCTTGTCATGATTATCATTATTGCTAGTTTTGCGATTATGATATCTTATGCCGATTGGGATTCGCGCGAGAAGGAGGCTCAAAGAGTTGCTCAACGTGTGACGACTCGAATGGTTAGTGAAATAGAGTATTATTATAGAGAGTCGACTCAGATAGCACAAGCCTTAGTTGATAATCAGGCTCGAATTGAAGGAATCTATAAATATTTCAGTCTTAGTACACCAGATTACTTTTATTGGCAACTAGAGCGTAAAGCTTCTCCATATGTATCTGTATCTTTGTATGAAAATATTGATGACTTGTATGTTCGAAATGATTTTGTGACAGGAGTAGCAATTGCCTTCCAAGATTATAAGGAAGTCTATGTTTCTTCTAGGGATAAACGGAGTGGAGAAAAAATCCTAGCTGAAAATTTTAAACCAGCAACTAATAGCTTCGCCATCCCTGTTTCTGACCCTGTTTCTGATAAGGATTTGGGAGTCGTCTACATTTCCTTATCGCCGAATGTCTTACATGATGCTATTGATAATACCCGAGGTCATATCCCGATGGCTGTTACCGTGATTTCACCTTTTGACATGGAGATATTCCATATTGGTGAGAAGGTTACTATGGAGAATGAAGACTGGTTTGTCGGTGTGACCTCTCATGGCTATCAGGTTCAGGTGGCAGTTCCCAAAAACTTTGTTTTACAAGGAATGGTAACCAGCTCTGCTTTGATTGTGGGTTTGAGTCTTCTCTTTATTGTCATTCTCTATCTGACTTTGAGGCAGACCTTTGCCAACTATCAAAAGCAGGTAGTGGATTTGGTGGATTCCATCCAAGCTATTGCTCAAGGGGAGGAAGGTCTTCGTATTGATACGCTTGAAAAGGACCAGGAATTGCTCCTAATCGCAGAGACCACTAATGATATGTTGGATCGTTTGGAAAAGAATATCCATGATATTTATCAACTAGAGCTCAGTCAAAAAGATGCCAATATGCGAGCTCTACAAGCTCAAATCAATCCTCATTTTATGTATAATACGCTGGAATTCTTGCGCATGTACGCAGTTATGCAGAGTCAAGATGAGTTGGCAGATATCATTTATGAGTTCAGTAGCCTCTTGCGTAACAATATTTCTGATGAAAGAGAAACTCTTCTCAAACAGGAATTAGAATTTTGCCGTAAATACAGTTATCTCTGCATGGTTCGCTATCCAAAATCCATTGCCTATGGTTTCAAGATAGACCCAGAGCTAGAGAATATGAAGATTCCTAAGTTCACCTTGCAACCGCTGGTAGAAAACTATTTCGCACATGGTGTTGACCACAGACGGACAGATAATGTGATTAGCATCAAGGCTCTTAAACAGGATGGCTTTGTGGAAATTTTAGTGGTCGATAACGGCCGTGGAATGCCGGCTGAAAAGCTGGCAAGTATTCGAGAAAAGTTAAGGCAGAGACATTTTGAACACCAAGCCAGCTACAGTGATCAAAAGCAGTCTATCGGGATTGTCAATGTCCATGAGCGTTTTGTGCTCTATTTTGGGGACCGCTATGGCATTACTATAGAGTCGGCAGAGCAAGTAGGTGTTCAGTATCGTATTACAATTCAAGATGAGTAGAAAGGGAGAAAATGTATAAAGTATTATTAGTAGATGATGAGTACATGGTGACAGAAGGTCTGAAACGTTTGATTCCCTTTGATAAGTGGGATATGGAGGTCGTCGCAACAGCCAGTCATGCCGATGAAGCCCTAGAATATGTTCAGGAAAATCCCGTAGATGTCATCATTTCAGATGTCAATATGCCCGACAAAACAGGGCTTGATATGATTCGGGAGATGAAAGAAATCTTACCAGATGCAGCCTATATCCTGCTTTCAGGTTATCAGGAGTTTGATTATGTCAAAAGAGCAATGAACCTTAGTGTGGTGGACTATTTGGTCAAGCCTGTTGATAAGGTAGAGTTGGGAAATCTGCTGGAGAAGATTGCAGGTCAGCTCGGTGAGAGAGGAAAGAAAAGTCAGACCCTCAGTCAAGATTTAGACGAGGCTGGATTTGTTAGTTATTTAGGAGATAAGGAGAGTTGGTGGATAGGTCTATCCAAGGAAAAACAAGGCTCCTTCACCATTCCCTACTATGTCTTGGGTCAAGACTGGCAGATTTTTATTTCTGATCAACCCCTAGATGGTTTAGTCGTTACTCCTTTTGAAGCTCCTTATCAAGAACACTTTGAACGCTGGAAGCTGAATGCTGAGAAAGCCCTTTTTTACGGCTCTGTAAATCTACAACAGTCTCAGAGTCTCTTTGCCTACTACGAACCGATTTATAGGGTTATCATTCAGGGGAATCTCAATCAAATCGTGGAAGAGTTGAACCTCTTGGAGAAGGTAGTTCTTGAAAATACACCCCGTGTTCCGATTACCAAACAGCTTTTTATCCAGTTTGTCATGGATGTCTTTCACTTGTTTGAACATCTCAAAGCTGATGATATGACGGACATTGTCAAAACTATTCATGCTATTCAATCCTTCGATGAACTGGTTCCTTATATCAAGGAAACTCTGACCCGATTCTTTGGGCAATATCGAATGAATGAAAATGTGGTTAGTGTACTGGAAGTTATTGGGCGTGATTATCAGAAAGAACTTTCCCTCAAGGATATCAGTAAGGATCTCTTTATCAATCCTGTCTATCTGGGGCAGTTGATTAAGCGAGAAACCAATTCGACCTTCGCAGAATTACTAAACAAACAACGCATTAAGGCTGCTCAGCAACTTTTACTTTCAACTAGTGACAGTATCGAAGACATCTGTTATGCTGTTGGCTACAGTAACGTTGGATATTTTTATAAAGTTTTCCGAAAATTGTGCGGAAAATCACCAAAAGCCTACCGAAAACAGGTAGAAACTATACTATAAGATTTGTATCCCTTTACAAAAAGTGCTATAATATAAATAATAATATCAGGAGGTTCTATCATGAAAAAGAAACCGATTTATCTATGGGTCTTGCTAATCTTGTCTGCCCTTATTTCAGCTACGTCTCTGTTTGAACTTTTGAAGCCCTTGCCTAGTAAAGAAGTCCTTCGTGCTGCTCAAAAACAAGTTGCAGGGGTCAGTGCTCAGCAGGTAGAAGATAGCATTAATTTTAGCTATAGATTGGCAGAAGCATCTCATTCTATTTTTAATGTGGCCTTGGTTGTACTATCTGCTATTTTAGTGGTAGTAGCGATTGTATTCCTTGTTCGTAAGAATTTGCAGTATGCAAACTATACTTATGTCGGCTATGTTTTGCTAGCCATTATTGGTTCGATTTATACCTATGTGACTTTACAAGACGCTTTGCAGTTGGTTCAAGATGAAACTATGCGTTTGACAATGGGTATTGGTTCAAAAGCTGTCAGCATTTTCTATATCGTCATCAATGTTCTTTTCCTAGCTTTGGTCTTTTATAAGATGTGGCGTCAGCAAAAAGCTTTGTTGGAAGAAGAGGAAGAAGTCGCTTAAGAGTTGACAAAAAATAACTATCAAGTTACAATCTTGGTAGTTATTTTTCGATTATCAAATGAAATGATGGAGGTGAAGATGAAAACAATTTCTTTGGTTTATATTAGTCTAAGTGGGAACACTGAAAGTTTTGTGACACGTTTAAAAGACTATCTCTTGTCCCAGTACGAGGGGATTGATATCCAAAAGATTCATATCAAGGATTTGGTCAAAGAAGGCCAAGATTTCTATGAAATGGACCATCCTTATGTCGCTTTTTTGCCGACCTATCTCGAAGGTGGGAATGGCGTGGATAACGGAGATGTTGAGATTTTGACGACACCAGTGGGAGATTTTATCGCCTATGGTGACAATGCTAGTAAGTGTTTTGGCGTAGTTGGTTCAGGAAATCGTAACTTTAATAACCAATACTGCCTGACAGCTAAGCAATACAGTCAACGTTTTGGTTTTCCTGTATTGGCAGACTTTGAAATGAGAGGCATGCTGGGAGATATCAAACATGTCGCAGCTATCATTGCAAACTTATATGAGTTAAAAAGTTAAGCTAGGGCTTGACTTTTTATTTTTCTGGAGACTTTAGAAAATGCTTACTGCTTACTTTCTATGCTCCAAGAGTTGATTGATGTGGTCTACTTTTTTAGCCTCTCTTTTATAGAGAATAGCCCAAATGATGAGGTAAACAATCGCAAACTCGATAATGAGCTGGAGATAGAAGATCCAGTGGAAGGGGAACCAACCTGCTAGAGTTGCTAATGGGATAAAGCCTACTAGCATAAGGAAAAAATGAGTCAGAGTCGCACGGAGCAAGCTCCAGTCACGGCTGAATAATCGTTTACCAAAGTTGAAGAGAATGCCGATGCCTGCCCAGATCAGTGTGCAGTAGAGCAAGATCAAGGCACCGTGAACCTGATGTTGAGCCATCACTTGACCGATGAGAGACTCGGAACTTAGTGGGGCGTAGGTGTTTGGTGCATAAATGAGTGAAAAGATGATAGAGAGGATGAGGCCGATGAGGACACCAGTAGCTGCGTCGTGGAAGATTTGTTTTTTCATAGTTCTAATTTCTCCTTGATGGTTTTTAGGTAACGGCGTGAAGAGTAGGTGAAGCTTTCGTTTTTCAAGAAAATTTCTACTAGGCCGTTGGGGGTGAGCTTGAGATGAGAGATGGAATCGATATTGATGATTTCTGATTGGGAAATTTGGATAAAATTGGTTGGCAAGAGTTCAAGTACCTGATAGAGCCGTAAATCAATGTTGTAGGTCTGACTTGCTGTTTCTGCTAGAACCTTCCGATTCTCGATATAGAAGCGTTGAATCTTGACAATCTCGACTAGATAGACCTGATTATTGATTTTCCCTTTGATTTTTTCTGTTAGATCCAGATTTTCTGCGAACTCGATGACTTTCTGGACTTTATCTGTCGGCTGAGGTGCTTGAACAATCAGCTTTTCCTCCTCGTAAGATTCGCTAATCTGTAGTTCTACTTTCATAAATTTCTCTCCTTGTTTTTCATACAAAATTGTGATCACTTCTTGTACACCTTTATTAAACACTATTTTTCAGCCCCTTGCAAGGGACTTTGTCTATGTGGAGGGATTTGGTTCCTATGTGGCGCTTGCTTTTCTGTCCTGTCTGAAATATGGTATAATAGCACTATCAATTTCTAGGAAAATAGATACAGAAAGGGGCTGAAAGATGTCTCATATTATTGAATTGCCAGAGGTGCTGGCAAACCAGATTGCGGCTGGAGAGGTTATCGAGCGTCCTGCCAGTGTGGTTAAAGAGTTGGTAGAAAATGCCATTGATGCTGGCTCTAGTCAGATTATCATTGAGATTGAGGAAGCAGGTCTCAAGAAAATTCAAATCACAGATAATGGTCATGGAATTGTCCACGATGAGGTAGAGCTGGCTCTGCGTCGTCATGCGACCAGTAAGATAAAAAATCAAGCAGACCTCTTTCGGATTCGGACGCTTGGTTTTCGTGGTGAAGCCTTGCCTTCTATTGCTTCTGTTAGTGTTCTGACCCTTTTGACGGCGGTGGATGGTGCTAGTCATGGAACCAAGTTAGTTGCGCGTGGGGGAGAAGTTGAAGAAGTCATTCCAGCTACCAGTCCTGTGGGAACCAAGGTTTGTGTGGAGGATCTCTTTTTCAATACGCCTGCCCGCCTCAAGTATATGAAGAGCCAGCAAGCGGAGTTGTCTCATATCATTGATATTGTCAACCGTTTGGGCTTGGCCCATCCTGAGATTTCCTTCAGTTTGATTAGTGATGGCAAGGAAATGACGCGGACAGCAGGGACTGGTCAACTGCGTCAAGCCATCGCAGGAATTTACGGTTTGGCGAGTGCCAAGAAGATGATTGAAATTGAGAATTCTGATCTTGATTTCGAAATTTCTGGCTTTGTGTCCTTGCCTGAGTTAACTAGAGCCAACCGCAACTATATCAGTCTCTTCATCAATGGCCGTTATATCAAGAACTTTTTACTCAATCGTGCTATTCTTGACGGCTATGGTAGTAAGCTTATGGTAGGCCGTTTTCCACTGGCTGTCATTCACATCCATATCGATCCTTATCTAGCGGATGTCAATGTACATCCAACCAAGCAAGAGGTGCGGATTTCTAAGGAAAAAGAACTGATGGCATTGGTTTCTGAAGCTATTGCAAATAGTCTCAAGGAGCAAACTTTGATACCTGATGCCTTGGAAAATCTTGCCAAATCGACCGTGCGCAATCGTCAAAAGGTGGAGCAGACCATTCTCCCACTCAAAGAAAATACGCTCTACTATGAGAAGACTGAGCCGACAAGACCTAGTCAAGCTGAAGTAGCTGATTATCAGGTAGAATTGACTGATGAAGGACAGGATTTGACTTTATTTGCCAAAGAAACCTTGGACAAATTGACCAAGCCAGCAAAACTGCATTTTGCAGAGAGAAAGCCTGCTAACTACGACCAGCTAGATCATCCAGAGTTAGACCTTGCGAGTCTTGATAAGGCTTATGACAAGCTGGAGCGAGAAGAATCTTCAAGCTTTCCAGAGTTGGAATTTTTCGGGCAAATGCACGGGACTTATCTCTTTGCCCAAGGGCGAGATGGGCTTTACATCATAGACCAGCACGCGGCTCAGGAACGGGTCAAGTACGAGGAGTACCGTGAAAGCATTGGCAATGTTGACCAGAGCCAGCAGCAACTCCTAGTGCCCTATATCTTTGAATTTCCAGCGGATGATGCCCTGCGTCTCAAGGAAAGAATGCCTCTTTTAGAGGAAGTGGGAGTCTTTCTAGCAGAGTACGGGGAAAATCAATTCATCCTACGTGAACATCCTATTTGGATGGCAGAAGAAGAGATTGAGTCAGGCATCTATGAAATGTGTGATATGCTACTCTTGACCAAGGAAGTTTCTATCAAGAAATACCGAGCAGAACTGGCTATCATGATGTCCTGCAAGCGGTCAATCAAGGCCAATCATCGTATTGATGATTATTCAGCTAGACAACTCCTCTATCAGCTCTCTCAATGTGACAATCCCTATAACTGTCCCCACGGCCGTCCTGTTTTGGTGCATTTTACCAAGTCGGATATGGAAAAGATGTTCCGACGTATTCAGGAAAATCACACCAGTCTCCGTGAGCTGGGGAAATATTAAACTAAAAGGAAAACTATGTACGAATATTTAAAAGGAATTATTACCAAAATTACTGCCAAATACATTGTTCTTGAAACCAACGGTATCGGCTATATCTTGCATGTGGCCAATCCCTATGCCTACTCAGGACAGGTCAATCAAGAAGCTCAAATTTATGTGCATCAGGTTGTGCGTGAGGATGCCCATCTGCTTTATGGATTTCGCTCAGAAGACGAGAAAAAGCTCTTTCTCAGTCTGATTTCGGTATCTGGGATTGGTCCTGTATCAGCTCTTGCTATTATCGCTGCTGATGACAATGCTGGCTTGGTTCAAGCCATTGAAACCAAGAACATCACCTACTTAACTAAGTTCCCTAAAATTGGCAAGAAAACAGCCCAACAGATGGTGTTGGACTTGGAAGGTAAGGTAGTAGTTGCAGGAGATGATCTTCCTGCCAAAGTGGCAGTGCAAGCTAGCGCTGAAAACCAAGAATTGGAAGAAGCTATGGAGGCCATGTTGGCTCTGGGCTACAAGGCAACCGAGCTCAAGAAAATCAAGAAATTCTTTGAAGGAACGACAGATACAGCTGAGAACTATATCAAGTCGGCCCTTAAAATGTTGGTCAAATAGGAGCAGAGCATGACAAAACGTTGTTCGTGGGTCAAGATGACCAATCAGCTCTACATTGCCTATCATGATGAGGAGTGGGGGCAGCCCCTCCATGATGACCAAGCATTGTTTGAGTTGTTGTGTATGGAAACCTATCAGGCAGGCCTGTCTTGGGAAACGGTACTAAACAAACGTCAAGCTTTCCGAGAAGCATTTCATGGCTATCAAATTCAAGTGGTCGCAGAGATGACTGACACCGAATTGGAAGCTTTGCTGGATAATTCAGCTATCATCCGAAATAGAGCCAAGATTTTTGCTACACGCGCTAACGCCCAAGCCTTTCTACGACTACAGGCAGAATATGGCTCTTTTGATGCCTATCTTTGGTCTTTTGTTGAGGGGAAAACTGTCATTAATGATGTTCCCGATTATCGCCAAGCCCCAGCTAAAACCGCTTTGTCTGAGAAATTAGCCAAAGATCTCAAAAAAAGAGGTTTCAAGTTCACAGGCCCAGTCGCCGTCTTGTCTTTTCTACAGGCTGCAGGACTAGTTGATGACCACGAGAATGATTGTGAATGGAAAAGCAGGAATTAGTGTGTACAGGTAACTAGCATATCTGAGAATATAGAAAAAAGCTGAGAAATTTTTCCCAGCTTTTTATATATACTATTAGATTTGTTAGAGTGAAGTCAAAAAAGTGATTCCACCTAAAATAACACCAGCTGAATTTGGAATGATTAGTATCCAATCCTTCTTAGGTTCCTTTGTCCATCCATAAATAACCCAGATTAAGCAAGATATAGCAGCTGATAAAGGTTGAAATGGTTGAGCTTTATTTCCCTGTAAATTAGCGATAATTTGAGGTATGTAGGCAATAAATACTATAATTCCAATAAAGGCACCAATAGAACCTACGATTCGATTAATTTTTTGTTTTGTCATATACACCTCCTTCAAAAGGATATCATAGAAATTAGCGAAATGCAATAAATTCAGATACAAATTGTAACGAAAACGAATACAAAAGCACAAAAATAGAGAAACTATTTATTTTTTGTTATAGTCAAAGCGAATGATTTGCTCCTGTGCATCTACATGGGCATGGACTCCGAAGGGGACAATTGCTCTTGGAGTTGCGTGGCCGACATTCAGATTATAGACAATAGGGATATTGCTGTCAATGATATCCAATAGTGCCTCTTTATAGTCATCATAGAAAGTTTCATCCATAGGTTTTCCGACCAAGAGTCCACTGATGACCTTGAATATACCAGTGTCTTTTAAAGTCCGCAACATATTTTTGAAGTCTTCCAGCTCAGGCTTTTCTTCGCTTGTTTCTAGTAAGAGTATTTTTCCTTTCCAGTCTGACAAATCAGGGAAAAGTTTGTACTTTTGGCAGAGCTCCGTGCTGTCTGCATATCGAGAGTTGTCAAAGATATCGTAGAGGGATTCGAGGCAACCACCGAGGATTTTTCCCTCGAACTGTGCATTTCCTTGCAACAACTCAAAACCGGTATTTGCATGACTGATACGAGGTGTTCCCAGAGCCTTGGGACTAAAATCAGTTCGTTCCTCATACCAAACGTCACTAGGGTGGATTTCTGAGATTTTTCCTGTCTCGATCAATTCTTTAAAGTAGTGAAAGCTATAGGGCAACATCTCCTTGTCCAATTCACAAATGTCTGCTAAAAAGGATTGCCCATAAAAAGTCTGGATTCCTAGTTTATGCAACATGAGATGGTTCATGGTTGTATCTGAGAAACCAAGAAAAATCTTTTGTTTGATAACCTTTTCTAGTTGGTCATTTTCAAAAAGGTAGGGCAACAAACGATAGGTATCGTCTCCACCGATGGCGCATAGGATCATGTCGATGCTATCATCAGAAAAGGCCTGTATCAAATCCTCTGCACGGGCTTCAGGATGGTCCTTGATAAAGTCTAAGCCTTTTAACGAATGGGGCAAAAAGATAGGATTGAGTCCCAAATCCTTGAGACGTTGGACACCCAAGTCCACTTCATGTTTGACAAAGTCTTCTCCGATAATGCCACTAGATAAACTAACAATACCAATAGTAGAAATCATATCTCACCCTCCTAGAAATAGATTGATACTCTTCGAAAATCTCTTCAAACCGCGTCAGCTTCGCCTTACTGTATATATGTTACTGACTTCGTCAGTTCTATCTACAACCTCAAAGCAGTGCTTTGAGCAACCTGCGGCTAGCTTCCTAGTTTGCTCTTTGATTTTCATTGAGTATGAGCCTATTTTATCAAAAAAGATAAGAGAAAGCTATGTGGGATTTCAGAAGAATGCTTTTAAATCAGGAAAGTAGTAAAAAAGCAACCGCACCTGCAGTTGCTTTTATCATTTTTCTTAATAGCGTGTTGGTCCTGCACTTGCGCTTCGGATGTTGAAGCGTTTCTTGAGATAGAAGCGAAGGGCTAGGAGAGCTGCACCCATAATAGCTAGTGGCAATGGAGCCAGTACTGGGTTAAGGCTAGCTGGTAGGAAGCTTGTTGCAAAGAAGACAAGCAACCAAAGGAACATAGAAGCTAGGATAACCAGTACAGATTTCCAGAAAGGTGGACGTTGACTGCGGTCCATATCTGGTCCATAGTATTGGTAAACAAAGTAGTACATCAAGTAGAAGGCAAATCCACCAACCAGTCCAACTAACAGGAGGGTGACAAATCCATAGCCGAAAGCTTGATCTGCTGAGAAGAAGGTTGTGAGGGCGCTGACGAGGGCAAAGAGGCTAGTGATGAAAAGGGCTGAGTCCATAATCATCAGTTTTGGATCATCATTTTCTTTTGGATGCTCTTTTTCATATTGCTCTTTGACAGTGAAGCTATGAGCCCAGTGAGTTGGTGCGCCATAGAGGGAACGAGCAGTCGTACCCTTGGCTTGCTCTTCAAGGATTTGGGGAATGACTTCCTCAAAAATAGCCTTAATTTCAGCATCTGTTTTCCCATCTTTGATGAATTGCTGAGTAGCGATGTGGACAAACTCTTGGTTTTTCTTAGTTAATTTTTGTAGATCAATCTGAGACATAGGAACTCCTCTTAGAACCATTTTTTATGGATGAGATAGAGAGTGAGCGAGACACTCATAGCAAAGGCGATAAAGACGATTAACCAGAAGGCATTTGGCTCGCCATTTAGGGGGATTTCATTATCCTTAAAGTTCATCCCGTAGGCAGAAAAGACCATGGTTGGGATGGACATGACGATGGTCACAAGGGCCAAGGTCTTCATAATGTTGTTCTGGTTGTTGGAAATGATAGAGGCGAAGGTCTCTGTCATAGAGTGCAAGACATTTCCATAAATGTCTGCCATCTCGATGGCCTGTTGGGTTTCAATCAGGGTATCTTCAAGCAGGTCTTCGTCTTCAAGGTATTTCTTGATATTGCTGGTTGAGCTGGTCAATTTCTTAATCACGCGCTCATTTGTCTTGAGTGAGGCCTTGAAATAGACGATGGTTTTTTCCAATTCCATGAGCTCAATCAATTCTTCATTACGAGTTGATTGATGCAGTTGACTTTCGATTTGTTCACTCTTACGATCAATCGAACGAAGGGCTGTTAGGTAAAGCTCTGCATTACGATAGAGGATCTGAAAGATGAAACGTGAACGCATGAAGGTGTAGAAATTACGCAAGCGACGGTTGATAAAGACATCGAGGACTGGTAGTGGTTCCAAACACGTAGTGATAATGGTTTCCTCGGTGATGATAATACCAAGCGGGATGGTAACGTAATAGGTGCGGTTATTTCTTTCCTCTGTGACCGGAACGTCTACGATAATCAGGGTGTACTCGTCTTCAATGGTAATACGAGACATTTCTTCCGCATCGAGCGGTGCTCGAAGGTCAGCAATATCAATATCGAAGGCGTTAGCGATTTCGAGTGATTCATTTTGAGTCGGATTGACGAGATTGATCCAAGTACCCGGTTCAAGTGTATCGATCTCTTTAAATTCAGTTGTTGTAGAGAGAAAAACTTGTTTCATATCCCTTATCCTTTCTCATTTTTCAGATTTTTTCACACCGTACTATTATACTACAAAATCAGCCTTTTGGGTAATAGAATCTCACTTTTTTTGGTATAATGGTAAGCAATAATGGACTAGAAAGAACAAAGATGCAAGATAAAATTGTCATTCATGGGGCGCGTGCCCATAATTTAAAAAATATTGATGTGGAAATTCCACGAGACAAGTTGGTTGTCGTGACAGGCTTGTCAGGTTCAGGGAAATCAAGTCTGGCCTTTGATACCCTCTATGCTGAGGGACAACGTCGCTATGTGGAGAGTTTGTCAGCCTACGCTCGTCAATTCTTGGGAAATATGGAGAAACCTGATGTAGATGCTATTGATGGTCTGAGCCCAGCTATTTCCATCGACCAGAAAACGACTAGCAAAAACCCTCGTTCGACGGTGGGAACAACGACTGAAATCAATGACTATCTGCGTCTCCTCTACGCACGTGTGGGGACGCCTTACTGTATCAACGGGCATGGGGCTATCAAGGCCTCTTCTGTGGAGCAAATTGTGGATAAGGTTTTGGAACTGCCAGAACGTCAGCGCCTGCAAATCTTAGCTCCTGTCATCCGCAAGAAAAAAGGACAGCATAAGAACGTCATTGAAAAGGTTCAGAAAGATGGTTATGTTCGCGTCCGTGTGGATGGGGAAGTCTATGATGTGACCGAAGTGCCAGACTTGTCTAAGAGCAAGCAACACAATATTGATGTCGTAGTTGACCGTATTGTCATAAAGGAGGGCATTCGTAGCCGTCTCTTTGATTCCATTGAGGCTGCCCTTCGTATCGCAGAAGGCTATGTTATTATCGACACCATGGACGACTCTGCGTTGCTCTTCTCTGAGCATTATGCCTGTCCAGTTTGTGGTTTTACTGTCCCAGAGTTAGAGCCTCGTCTCTTCTCCTTCAATGCTCCTTTTGGCTCTTGTAGTGAGTGTGATGGCTTGGGCATCAAGCTGGAGGTGGATACTGATTTGGTAGTACCAGATGCCAGCAAAACCTTACGTGAGGGAGCGCTAGCACCTTGGAATCCTATTTCATCTAACTACTATCCAAACATGCTAGAGCAGGCTATGACAGCCTTTGGAGTGGATATGGATAAGCCTTTTGAAGACTTGTCAGAAGAAGATAAGAACTTGATTCTCTACGGCTCAGATGGCAAGGAATTCCATTTCCACTATGAGAATGAATTTGGTGGCGTGCGCGATATTGACATTCCGTTTGAGGGAGTTGTCAATAATATCAAGCGTCGCTATCACGAGACCAACAGTGATTACACCCGCACTCAGATGCGTCTCTACATGAATGAGCTGACCTGCGGAACCTGTCACGGTTACCGTCTCAATGACCAGGCCTTGTCTGTCCGTGTGGGTGGCGAGCAAGGACCACATATCGGAGAAATCTCAGACCTGTCGATCGCAGACCACTTGGACTTGGTGAGCCAGCTGACCTTATCTGAAAATGAAGCCATCATTGCTCGGCCCATTCTCAAGGAAATCAAGGACCGCTTGACCTTCCTTAATAACGTGGGACTCAACTATCTGACCCTGTCACGTTCAGCAGGAACCCTTTCAGGTGGGGAAAGTCAGCGTATTCGCTTGGCGACCCAGATTGGTTCCAACCTATCAGGAGTCCTTTATATCCTAGATGAGCCGTCAATTGGTCTTCATCAGAGGGACAATGACCGCCTGATTGCCAGTCTCAAAAAGATGCGTGATTTGGGCAATACTCTTATCGTGGTGGAACACGACGAAGATACCATGCACGAGGCGGATTATCTGATTGACGTTGGTCCCGGTGCCGGTGTTTTTGGTGGAGAGATTGTTGCGGCAGGAACCCCTAAACAGGTGGCTCGCAACAGCAAGTCTATCACAGGCCAGTACTTGTCAGGTAAACGTGCCATTCCAGTACCAGAAGAGCGTCGTGTGGGAAATGGTCGTTTTATCGAGGTGACAGGTGCACGTGAGAATAACTTGCAAAATGTCACGGCTCGTTTCCCACTAGGAAAATTCATTGCGGTGACAGGGGTATCGGGTTCAGGGAAATCTACCCTAATCAATAGCATCCTCAAAAAAGCTATTGCCCAGAAGCTCAACCGCAATTCAGACAAGCCTGGTAAATTCAAGACCATCACAGGGATTGAGCATGTAGACCGCTTGATTGATATTGACCAGAGCCCAATCGGACGGACGCCAAGGTCTAACCCTGCTACCTATACGGGAGTTTTTGATGATATACGTGACCTCTTTGCCCAGACAAACGAAGCCAAGATTCGAGGCTACAAGAAGGGGCGTTTCAGTTTCAACGTCAAGGGAGGTCGTTGTGAAGCCTGTTCAGGTGACGGGATCATCAAGATTGAGATGCACTTCTTGCCAGATGTTTATGTGGCTTGTGAAGTTTGCCACGGGACCCGCTATAACAGTGAAACCCTAGAAGTTCACTACAAGGAAAAAAATATTTCACAGGTCTTGGACATGACGGTCAATGATGCGGTGGAGTTCTTCCAACATATTCCGAAAATTCAACGCAAACTTCAGACTATCAAGGATGTGGGACTTGGTTATGTGACATTGGGGCAACCTGCTACCACCCTTTCTGGGGGAGAAGCCCAGCGTATGAAGTTGGCTAGCGAACTTCACAAACGCTCGACAGGCAAGTCATTCTATATTCTGGATGAACCGACGACAGGGCTTCATACTGAGGATATCGCTCGCTTGCTCAAGGTTCTCGCTCGCTTTGTTGACGATGGCAATACAGTTCTTGTCATTGAGCACAATCTGGATGTCATTAAGACAGCAGACCATATTATCGACCTGGGTCCTGAGGGCGGTGTCGGTGGTGGAACCATCATCGCAACAGGAACTCCAGAAGAAGTAGCGACCAATGAAGCCAGCTACACAGGACATTATTTGAAAGGAAAGTTACATCATGAATAAACGTGTACAAGCATTTCTAGCTAAAATGCAAGAAAAAGAACTAGATGGCATCATTATCAACAACCTTAAAAACGTCTATTACCTGACTGGTTTTTGGGGCTCAAACGGAACAGTCTTCATCAGCCGTGACCGTCAGGTTTTGGTGACAGATTCTCGCTATATCATTGCAGCTAAGCAAGAAACCAGTGGTTTTGAGATTGTGGCTGATCGCGATGAATTGGCTGTCATTGCAGGTATTGTCAAGGATATGGGCTTTTCTAGAATCGGTTTTGAAGATGAGATTTCGGTCTCTTATTATCACCGTATGCAGGCAGCTTTTGCAGGTTTGGACTTACTTCCACAAACTCAGTTTGTTGAAGGTCTTCGAATGATTAAGGATGAGGAGGAAATTGCAGCTATTCGCAAGGCTTGTTCTATCTCAGACCGAGCTTTCCGCGATGCGCTTGACTTTATTAAGCCAGGAAAGACTGAAATTGAGATTGCCAACTTCCTTGACTTCCGCATGCGGGAGCTAGGAGCGTCAGGCTTATCTTTTGATACGATTCTAGCTAGCGGTATCAACTCTTCCAAACCTCATGCCCATCCCATGCACAAACCAGTTGAGCTGGGAGAAGCTATTACCATGGACTTCGGCTGTCTCTATGATCACTATGTCAGTGATATGACACGGACTATCTATCTGGGCCATGTTAGCGACGAGCAAGCAGAGATTTACAATACAGTTCTCAAAGCCAACCAAGCCTTGATCGATCAAGCCAAGGCAGGATTAGGTTTCCGTGACTTTGACAAAATCCCTCGTGATATTATCATTGAGGCAGGTTATGGTGACTACTTTACCCACGGTATTGGGCACGGTATTGGCCTGGATATCCATGAAGAGCCTTACTTTAGCCAGACTTCTACAGAAACTATTAAGGCAGGTATGACCTTGACCGATGAGCCAGGTATCTATATCGAAGGTAAATACGGTGTTCGTATAGAGGATGATATCTTGATTACAGAGACAGGTTGTGAATTATTGACCTTGGCTCCAAAAGAGTTGATAGTCATTTAAGAGTCAAACAATTCAAATGATTGACTTTTAAAATTTAAAGGTTTATACTGAAAGACGAAAACGGTAGGTGAGGCTACCATAGGGATACGGATGACTACCGCAAAGCAGTGGAGACACTACTCGTTGGTCAACAGTTTTGGTCGCGAAGGCTAAGACTAAGCTCATTACATTGCCCTATGGAGTTAAAGCTTGAACGAAAAAACAGATATTTAGTTTTTTAATCCTGCCATTTTATGGTGGGATTTTCTACTGTTTAAAACAAAGAAAGGAGACAGACGATGCAAATTGACGACCATCCGGAACCGCACATACACAGCCAATCGCTGATTTGTGTCGTTCTGCCCTTATAAAGTGATTGGTCTCTGTGTATGAAACACATCATTCATACAGATAGGAGAAACCAATGAAAACAACAAAAGAAAGATTAGCAACAGCTATTCAAGTCCCTTTAGACGAGAGTCTAACTTTTTATCATACCAGTTTAAACGGTTTGACAGAGGAACAGGTCGAAAAAAATCGTGACCTCTATGGCGAAAATGTGATTACCAAAGGCCAAGAAGACAGTATCCTCAAAAAGATTTACGAATCTATTATCAATCCATTTACAATCATCTTGCTGGTTATCGCCGTGATTTCCTTAGTGACCAATGTCTGGTTGGCAAAACCAGGTCAAGAGGATCCGACGACTTCCATTATCATTGTTGTCCTAGTTCTCATTTCTGGAGGCATTCGATTTGTCCAAGAACTCCGCAGTGACAAGGCAGCCACCAATCTTTCAAAAATGATTGTCAACACAGCGACAGTCATTCGTCAAGGAGAAATCCAAGAAGTACCTATCGATGATTTGGTAGTAGGTGACGTGGTTAAATTAAGCGCTGGAGACATGATTCCAGCAGATCTTCTTTTATTTGAGTCGCGCGATTTCTTTGTACAACAGTCTGGCTTGACAGGCGAAAGTGATTCTGTTGAAAAATTGGCCTTGACCAAGGCAACGGTTCAACAATCTGATAGTCTTCTCGAAGCCGAATCCTTGGCTTTTATGGGAACCAATGTCTTATCTGGTAGTGCCAAGGCCGTGGTTTTGGCGGTTGGTGATGATACCATGATGGGGGCTATTGAGCAGACTCTGAACACCTATGACGAGCCCACTTCGTTTGAGCGGGAGATGAACAGTATCTCTTGGCTTTTGATCCGCTTGATGTTGGTCATGGTGCCCATCGTTTTCTTGTCCAATGGTTTAACAGATGGCGACTGGCTGGAAGCTGGAGTATTTGCTTTGAGTGTTGGTGTTGGATTGACACCTGAAATGCTTCCTATGATCATCACTGCCAGTCTAGCAAAAGGCTCCATTATTATGGCCAAGGAAAAAGTGGTTATCAAGAAACTCAATGCCATACAGGACTTAGGGGCGATTGATATCTTGTGTACAGATAAGACAGGAACTCTAACCCAAGATGAAATCGTTCTAGAATATCCCTTGGACATCCACGGACGCTTGGATTTGACTGTCTTGAGACGAGCTTATCTCAATTCTTATTTTCAAACGGGCTTAAAAAATTTGATGGACAGAGCCATTATCAAACGGACTGAAAAGGAAGCCAAAGAACACGCCCTCTTGCAAAATCTGTCTCAAACTTTTCAAAAAATAGATGAGCTTCCCTTTGATTTTGAACGCAGACGGATGAGTGTCATCGTCAAGGATGAACACGAAGTGGTTAGTTTAGTGACCAAGGGTGCCCTAGAGGAAATGTTGACGATTTCCAGTCATGCGGAATACCAAGGAGTGATTACTCCCTTGACAGATGCTATTAGAGAAGAAATATTAGAGGAAGTCCGACAACTCAATCAACAAGGTTTGCGTGTCTTGGGAGTGGCCTATAAGTCAGGTTTGAGGGAAGGTCATGCTTATACAGTTGATGATGAAGGGGATATGATTCTAACTGGTTATTTAGCCTTCCTAGATCCACCAAAACCATCTGCAGCACCAGCAATTAAGGCTTTGTTAGAACATGGAGTTAAAACAAAGATTTTAACGGGAGACAACGAAAAAGTTACCCAAGCAGTCTGTGAAAAGGTTGGTTTAGATATCAATCAGATGCTATTGGGGTCTGAAATTGATCAGATGAGTGATCAAGAATTGGCCCAAGCCGTAGAGGAGGTAACAGTCTTTGCCAAACTTTCTCCTGACCAAAAAGCAAGGATTATTTTGCAATTTAAGGCTAATGGTCATGCTGTTGGCTATATGGGAGATGGAATCAATGATGCCCCTTCTATGAAAGTAGCAGATGTGGGGATTTCTGTTGATACAGCAGTAGATATTGCTAAAGAAACAGCTGATGTTATCCTACTTGATAAGGATCTCATGGTACTTGAAAAAGGACTGGTTGAAGGGCGTAAGGTCTATGCTAATATGACCAAATATATCAAGATGACAGTGAGTTCTAATTTTGGAAATATCTTATCCCTATTGGTCTCTGGAATCTTTTTACCATTTTTACCAATGGCACCAGTCCATTTGATTATCCTAAATCTAGTCTATGATTTGTCTTGTATTGCCTTGCCTTTTGACAAGGTGGACAAAGATTTTTTGAGAAATCCGCATACATGGGAAGCCAAGTCTATTACACGTTTCATGGTTTGGATGGGGCCTATCTCTTCTGCCTTTGATATTTTGACCTTCAGCTTGCTTTATTTTATCATTGTACCCATGACGACAGGTCATGCCTATGTTCATGGAGCAGAGTCGGCCGTAGGCTTTATTGTCTTGTTCCAGACAGGTTGGTTTATCGAGTCTATGTGGTCTCAGACTATGGTTATCCATATGCTGCGTTCAGCCAAAATTCCCTTTTTACAAAGTCGTCCAGCTTGGCTAGTCCTTGTGACAACCTTATTGGCTGCAGCCTTTGTGACCTTCCTTCCCTACAGCCCACTCGCAAGTCTTCTTCATCTCACTCCTTTAAAACCGATTTATTTCATCTCTTTACTTTTCATCATTATTTTGTATATGATTAGCGTGACAATTGTGAAAAAAATCTATATCAAGAAATATAAAGAATGGCTGTAAATTTCATTTTGTCAAGAAAAAAGTACGAAAATGACGAAAAAAGTCAAAAAAATTTAAAAATAGGTCGCAAGTCGGATGTTTTTTATGGTATAATAGACTAAACTGATAGTAACATGTAGCGAAAGGGGTAGGTACATGATTAAAATTTATACAGTCTCAAGTTGTACTAGTTGTAAAAAAGCAAAAACCTGGCTCAATGCCCACCAGTTAAGTTATAAAGAACAAAACCTTGGTAAAGAAGGAATTACGCGAGAAGAATTACTGGATATTCTAACCAAAACAGATAACGGAATAGCCAGCATCGTTTCGTCTAAAAATCGCTATGCCAAAGCCCTCGGAGTGGATATTGAAGATTTGAGCGTCAACGAAGTCCTCAATCTGATTATGGAAACACCGAGAATTTTGAAGAGCCCAATCCTTGTGGATGAAAAACGCCTGCAAGTTGGCTACAAGGAAGACGATATTCGTGCCTTCCTACCACGCTCTGTCCGTAATGTAGAAAATGCAGAAGCACGTTTGCGTGCAGCTCTATAAACATCAAGGCTGGGAGCAATTCCCAGTCTTATTCTATTTTAATCTCAAAAAGAAAGAAGAAAGAAATGAAAAAAATAGTTCTTGTTAGTCTAGCTTTCCTTTTTGTCCTGGTTGGTTGTGGACAGAAAAAAGAAGCGGGACCAGCTACAAAAACAGAGAAGGATACGCTTCAATCAGCATTGCCAGTTATTGAAAATGCTGAGAAGAACACAGTTGTCACCAAGACTTTGGTCTTGCCTAAGTCAGATGATGGTAGCCAGCAAACCCAAACCATTACATACAAAGACAAGACTTTTTTGAACCTAACCATTCAGCAAAAGCGTCCAGTCTCAGATGAGTTGAAGACCTATATTGATCAACATGGTGTGGAAGAAACTCAAAAAGCTCTTCTTGAGGCGGAGGAGAAGGATGAGTCTATCATTGAAGCTCGTAAATTGGCAGGCTTCAAACTTGAAACCAAATTATTGAGCGCAACGGAACTTCAAACAACGACTAGTTATGATTTTCAAGTTCTGGATGTCAAGAAGGCTTCTCAGTTAGAATATCTAAAAAATATTGGCTTGGAAAATCTTTTGAAAAATGAACCAAGCAAATATATTTCAGATAGATTGGCAAATGGCGCGACAGAACAGTAGAAAATCCAAATAAATAGACTGCCTGAATTGTAGAAGGTAAGGAATTATGCTATAATGGTACTATTCTAAGGAAAGAGGGTGTTAGAATGGGATTTACTGAAGAAACAGTACGTTTTAAATTGGACGATTCCAATAAAAAAGAAATTAGCGAAACTTTGACTGATGTCTATGCTTCGTTGAACGATAAGGGCTACAACCCAATTAACCAAATCGTAGGTTACGTATTGAGTGGAGACCCTGCCTACGTTCCTCGTTATAATAATGCACGAAATCAAATCCGTAAGTATGAGCGTGATGAAATCGTTGAGGAATTGGTCCGCTACTACCTTAAAGGACAAGGAGTCGATCTATAACCTATGAGAATTATGGGATTGGACGTCGGTTCAAAAACGGTAGGGGTGGCCATTAGCGATCCGCTCGGTTTTACAGCTCAAGGGCTTGAAATCATCCAAATCAATGAGGAGCAAGGCCAGTTTGGTTTTGACCGCGTTCAGGAATTGGTTGATACTTACAAGGTGGAACGATTTGTAGTGGGCTTGCCTAAAAACATGAACAATACAAGCGGACCGCGCGTGGAAGCTAGTCAAGCATACGGAGCAAAGCTAGAAGAGCTTTTTGGTTTACCAGTAGACTATCAAGATGAACGCTTGACAACAGTTGCCGCTGAACGCATGTTGATTGAACAAGCAGATATCAGTCGCAATAAGCGCAAGAAAGTCATTGATAAGTTAGCAGCTCAGCTGATTTTACAAAATTATTTAGATAGAAAATTTTAATATAAAGGAGAGGCTATGTCACACGATCATAACCACGACCACGAAGAACGTGAATTAATTACACTAGTAGATGAGCAAGGAAATGAAACCTTGTTTGAAATCCTTTTGACGATTGATGGGAAAGAAGAATTTGGTAAAAACTATGTTCTCCTAGTACCAGTTAACGCAGAAGAAGACGAAGACGGACAAGTTGAAATCCAAGCTTACTCATTCATCGAAAACGAGGATGGAACAGAAGGCGAATTGCAACCAATCCCAGAAGACTCAGAAGACGAATGGAACATGATTGAAGAAGTCTTCAATAGTTTTATGGAGGAGTGATACAGTCTGGGAGACTGTATCACCCCAACTCCTAGAAATTGGAAGAGTTGGAACGTCCTGTGGACGTTTTTACCCCTGCGCTAGAAAATAGAAACGCAGGCAGTCCGGGGGACGTTTTTAGCCTTACGCTAAAAATAAGACCGTAAGTAAGTCCAGTGGATATTTTTACCCCAGTTCCTTTAAATAAGAGAGAACTGGTAAGTCTAGGGGACGTTTTTAACTCACGTTAAAATTTATAGTAGCTAGTTATTAGCTAACCAGGTAAGAGGTTGGGACGAAAATCCTGACCTTGTTTTTATTAGTCATCATGCTTTGATGTGGTAATTGATTGGACTTTTGTCAAGGAGAGGTGTATGTTTGAAGTAGAAGAATGGCTCCATAGTCGGATCGGTTTGAATTTTCGATCAGGTTTAGGCCGAATGCAAGAAGCGGTGGATTTGTTTGAGAATCCAGAGAAGTCTTACCCTATTATCCACGTAACAGGGACTAATGGGAAAGGCTCTACCATTGCTTTCATGAGGGAATTATTTATGGGGCATGGCAAAAAAGTTGCGACCTTTACCTCCCCTCATATCGTCTCTATCAATGACCGAATCTGCATTAATGGACAACCTATAGCAGACGCAGACTTTATCCGTCTAGCTGAGCAGGTCAAGGAGATGGAAAAGACGCTTTTGCAAACTCATGACCAGTTGTCCTTTTTTGAATTGCTGACCTTGATTGCTTTCCTCTATTTTAGAGAGCAAGAGGTGGATTTGGTTTTACTAGAAGTGGGAATTGGTGGCTTACTTGACACGACCAATGTGGTAACTGGAGAGATTGCTGTCATCACCTCTATCGGGCTCGACCATCAAGAGACCTTGGGCGATAGTCTAGAAGCAATCGCAGAGCAAAAGGCTGGCATTTTCAAGGCTGGTAAAAAGGCAGTGATTGCGAAATTGTCTTCAGAAGCTAGGGTTGTCTGTCAGAAAAAAGCTGAATCATTAGCTGTTGACCTTTATCAGGCAGGTCAAGATTTTTCAATGTTGAATGGCGATTTTTCAAGTTCTTTACTAAATATTTCGCAGCTGAAAATAGGTTTAGAAGGAGCTTATCAGCAGGAGAATGCGGCCTTGGCGTTGCAAGCATTTCTTCTCTTTATGAGAGAAGGAAAGGAAGTTGCTGATGAGCAGGCTGTAAGAAAGGCCTTGAAACAGACTCATTGGGCTGGGCGTTTGGAGCGTATTCGCCCACAGATTTACTTGGATGGTGCTCATAACCTCCCTGCCTTGACTCGCTTGGTTGAGTTTATCAAAGAAAAAGAGCAGGAAGGCTATCGTCCTCAAATCCTCTTTGGAGCCTTGAAACGTAAGGATTATCAAGGGATGTTGGGGTATCTGACTGAAAATTTGCCTCAGGTGGAACTCAAGGTGACTGGATTTGACTATCAAGGGTCTTTGGACGAGACAGATGTAACGGGTTACGACGTGATTCCTTCTTATCGAGAATTTATTAGCAATTTTGAAGCAAGATCCGACGTTCAGGAGTTGTTGTTCATTACAGGGTCCCTCTATTTTATCTCAGAAGTACGGAGTCACCTACTGGAGCATGAGCAGATAAATTGACCTCTTTTTTTGAACTTGTTATACTAGGGGAACTACCAGTTAGAAGGAACATTCTCTAAATTGGTAGCAGAAAGGAAATTCATCATGAAATTAAAAACATTCACACTTTCTCTTGCTTCTCTAGCAAGTCTTAGTCTCTTAGTAGCTTGTTCACAAAGAGCGCAACAGGTTCAACAACCAGCGGCTCAACCGCAAACACAACAATCACAACAATCACAACAATCACAAGCTGCTTCATCTTCTACAGAAAATAAAAATCAGGCAGCGACAAGTTCTTCACAAAATGCGCCTGAGGCTCAACCAACTAATATTGATGGAACTTATACTGGTCAGGATGAAGGAGACCGTATCACTTTAGTGGTAACTGGAATAACTGGTACATGGACACAGGTAGAAACTGACGGAGATCAAGAAATCAAACAGGTCAGCTTCGATCCAGCCAATCAACGCATGATTATTGGTGATGATGCCAAGATTTATGCAATCAATGGCAATCAGATGATTATTGACGATATGGATAGAGACGCGTCTGATCGCATCGTTTTATCAAAATAAACTAGAAGGAGACTGGATTTTTCGGTCTCTTTTATGATTACTCAGAAAAATGACCATAAATACTTGCCTTCTATCGAATACCTGCGTTATACTAGTATCATACTCAATGAAAATCAAAGAGCAAACTAGGAAGCTAGCCGCAGGCTGTACTTAAGTACGGCAAGGTGAAGCTGACGTGGTTTGAAGAGATTTTCGAAGAGTATCAATTACCTGTTTTTAGTATTCAAAATATCAAGGAGGGGATATGAAATATAGGAAATTTCAATTATTGATGTCCAAGTATGGCTTTAGTCTTTCAATTATGCTACTTGAACTTACTCTTGTTTTTGGTCTCTTTCTTTATTTAGGGCGTATGGCCCCTATTCTATGGGTTATTGTCTTGATTTTTATGAGTATGGCGACTATCGTAGCGATTGTCAATCGTTCTATGGCCCCTGAAAGCAAGGTAATGTGGTTAGTGGTAACTTTTGTTCCTATCATTGGCCCCCTGCTCTATCTGATGTTTGGTGAAAGGCGATTGTCCAAAAAAGAAATCAAGCAGTTGGACAAACTTGGTTCCATGCATTTTCGGGAGGATAACAGTAAAGTACTTCGACAGAAATTGAAGGAAGAGGATAAGGCGGCTTACGGAGTGATCAAATCTTTGTTGAGTATGGATAGTAATGCCGATGTCTATGATCGAACCGACTCACAATTCTTTTCTTCGGGTGAAAGCATGTGGCAACATATGTTAGAAGACCTCAAGAAAGCTGAGAAATTTATCTTTCTAGAGTACTATATTGTCGAAGAAGGTCTGATGTGGAATAGCATACTAGACATACTAGAGCAAAAGGCAGCTCAGGGTGTAGAGGTCAAGATGCTCTATGATGATATCGGCTGTATGGCGACTTTGCCTAGAGACTACACTATTCAGCTTCGTAGTCGAGGAATTGAAGCCCATAAATTTAATAAGGTAATTCCTCGTCTGACGGTGGCTTACAACAATAGGGACCATCGTAAAATCCTTGTTATAGATGGTCAGGTAGCTTATACAGGAGGCATTAACTTAGCCGATGAGTACATCAATCATGTAGAACGCTTTGGCTATTGGAAGGACAGTGGGATTCGCTTAGATGGCCTTGGTGTCAAGGCTCTCACCCGTCTCTTTTTGATGACTTGGTACATCAATCGTGGGGAAATCAGCGATTTTGACCAGTATCACTTGGAAAACCAACCTTGTTCTGGTCAAGGGCTCTGCATTCCTTACGGTAGTGGACCCAAGCCCATCTTCCGTACTCAGGTAGGGAAAAAAGTCTATCAAAGTTTGATTAATCAGGCTACTGATTCAGTCTATATTACAACACCCTATTTGATTATTGACTATGATTTAACTGAGAGTATTAAAAATGCAGCTATGAGGGGTGTTGATATCCGCATTGTAACACCTTTCATTCCGGATAAAAAATTAATCCAACTCATCACAAGAGGAGCCTATTCGGATTTGTTATCAGCAGGAGTAAGAATTTTTGAGTATAGTCCAGGCTTCATTCACAGTAAACAAATCTTAGTGGACAAGGACTTTGCTGTAGTTGGAACCATTAACTTAGATTACAGAAGTTTGCTTCACCACTATGAAAATGCAGTTTTGCTATATAAAACGGCATCAATCACAGAGATTCAAAAAGATTTTGAGGAGATTTTTTCAGTATCTCAAGAAATTTTCCCTCATACGATAAAAAATAGCTGGTATCAGAAATTGATTAAGGAAATTGCCCAGTTATTCGCCCCAATCTTATAAGAAATCTAGGACTTAGGATACAAGCCAGTCCTATTTTTCTTGCCTTTTACGAATAAGAAGATATAGGGGGGAACGATGTTGACTCAGAAAGAATTGAACTATATCATGACATTTAAACAGACACATTTACACCGATTTCGAGAAATTGAAACCTTTGTGAAACTATGCAAAAAATCACTCAAACAGCCATCGCAAGCTGACAATTCTAGGTCTTTTTGATATACTAAGACAGATAAATTGAATAGGAGAAACGACATGGCTGTATATGGCAGAATCGAAGAAGTATCCGAAACGATACAGAGTAATGAAATTGAAAATAGATTAGATAGGAACCTTGAATCTCATGTAGAAAAAGAAGAGCGTGTAGCTTTCCCATTTTTCAGACTCATCATTGGAAGTACGATTGCGACAATTTTTTCTGTGGGGCTTCCTTTACTTTTAGATATGGTAAGTCCTTCTCAGGCGCAGGATTTGTATATAGGGTGGGCTTTGCATCAGGGAGGACAGCTATACAGTAGTTATTATGCTGGTCAAGGTCTTCTTTATTATTTACTACTTTACATTACCCAAGGAGGTATCCTTTTTGCCTTAGTAGAATGGCTAGCCCTCTTAGGAGGGGGGTATTTCCTTTTTTCTGCAACTGACTATCTGACAGGACAAAGGGATCAAGCTAAGCAACTTCTAACCATATTTTATCTTTTGGTATCTGGTCTTGGTTTTGGAGGAGGCTATGCTACGATTTTAGCTCTTCCGTTCTTATTTTCAGGCTTTTCTTTAGTAGCACGCTATCTGTCAAATCCTAATAATGACAAGGGATTTCTACGTCTGGGGATTTTATTGGCCCTATCATTTTTCATAGAACCTCTTACAAGTCTTCTTTTTACTGCAGTAGTAACAATTGGTTTATTTGTCTTTAATGTTGGACATGGACGCTTTATACATGGAATTTATCAATTTTTTACGACAGCACTTGGTTTCTCTCTCCTATTTTATCCTTTAGGCTACTATGTCATCATTTCAGGAGGTTTTGAAGAGGCTTTAAGTAGATTTTTGTATCCATTTACTTCTATGATGGCTTTTACTAATCCCCAGTTAGCAGAAAATGCTTTATTCTATGGTCTATTAACTTTTGGATTAGGAACTTTCATCCTTGTTTTTCTGGGCTTGTTCCAATCTAAAGCATCTAGATTATATGTCATCTCAGTACCAGCTAGCTTTGTTTTATTATTTATCCTAGCCTTACTGCTCTTGTCTCGAGAACCTCTCCACGGTTCACATTTAATTCTGATTCTTCCATTTTTGCTCCTTCTTTTGATGACTAGTATTCGTGGAAAACATTCAGCTAGAGGAGCTCGTTGTCGGAGAAGAGAGGAAGTTCCAACTTTATGGAAAAAATTTATGAGGGGAAATCTCTACTTACCGATTCTAGTAGTGTTTTATCTAATTGCAGTTCCTTTTGTAGCTCGTTTTGTCTTGCATCCAGCTTCATATAGTGAACAACATCAAGTAGTAGATAGAATAAGACAAGAGACGAGCGAGGGAGACCAAATCTATATCTGGGATTCTCATGTTCAGATCTATAAAGAAAGCCAGCGTTTGTCTGGATCCATGTTCCCATCCCCTCTTCTCTACACGAATACAGAAGAAAATAAAACTAGTTTGATCAATGATTTGAAAGAAAATCAACCTAAGGTGATTGTGGTGAATGATAAGGTGGCGCTCTGGTCTGAAGTAGAAACACTTTTAAAAGAAAATTACCAACAATTAAAGACAGATTATTCAGAGTTTAAAGTTTATAAAACCAAATAATAAAATCAATATCTTGTGTATTTTTAAAAATTTTAGGATTTTTAACACAAGATATTGATTTTTCTTTTTAGAGTGGTATAATACTTTTTAGAAAGAACATTTTAGAAAAGAGCATGCATATGATTGCACTAGAAGAAAAAATTACAATTTTGCCAACTCTCTTCGTCGAGAAACGAGATGGAAGACGTGTTGTATTTGATGTGGACAAGATTGATAAAGCTCTCCACAAGGCGGCAGACAAGGTTATGGACGTGACACCCTTGGTTGAAAAGCGCCTAAATGCTCTAACTGAGCGAATTGTCACAGAAATTCATAGTCGCTTTCCACAAGGGGTTAAGATTTATGAAATCCAAAATATTGTAGAACATGAACTCCTTGAAGCCAAAGAATATGCTCTGGCTGAGGAGTATATCACTTATCGGACACAAAGGGATTTTGAGCGCTCAAAAGCGACAGATATTAACTTTAGTATCCATAAGCTTCTCAATAAAGATCAGGCGGTTGTTAACGAAAATGCCAATAAAGACAGTGATGTCTTTAACACCCAACGTGATTTGACAGCAGGAATTGTTGGGAAATCAATTGGATTGCAAATGCTTCCTAAGCATGTAGCCAATGCCCACCAAAAAGGGGATATCCACTATCACGATTTGGACTACAGCCCCTATACTCCTATGACCAACTGCTGTTTGATTGATTTCAAGGGTATGTTGGAAAATGGTTTTAAGATTGGAAATGCGGAGGTTGAGAGCCCCAAGTCTATCCAGACTGCGACTGCTCAGATTTCCCAAATCATCGCCAATGTTGCTTCTAGCCAGTATGGAGGCTGTTCAGCTGACCGTATCGATGAAGTTTTGGCGCCGTACGCAGAGAAGAATTACCAAAAACACCTCAAAGATGCGGAAGAATGGGTCTTGCCTGAAAAACGGGAAGATTACGCTTGGAAGAAAACTCAAAAGGACATCTATGATGCCATGCAATCTCTTGAGTATGAAATCAATACTCTCTTCACTTCAAATGGTCAAACACCTTTTACTTCACTAGGTTTTGGTCTGGGAACCAATCGTTTTGAACGAGAAATTCAAAAAGCTATCTTGACCATTCGCATCAAGGGACTTGGTTCAGAACATCGTACGGCCATCTTTCCTAAACTCATCTTTACGCTTAAAAAAGGCCTTAACTTGGAAGAAGGGACTCCAAACTATGACATAAAACAGTTGGCTCTCGAGTGTGCAACCAAACGGATGTACCCAGATGTCTTGTCCTATGATAAGATTATTGAGTTGACTGGTTCCTTCAAAGTTCCTATGGGTTGTCGTTCTTTCCTCCAAGGATGGAAGGATGAAAATGGTGTCGAGGTCAATTCAGGCCGTATGAATCTGGGTGTTGTGACGGTTAACCTGCCTCGTATTGCCCTTGAGTCTGAGGGCGACATGAATAAGTTCTGGGAAATCTTCAACGAGCGGATGAATATCGCAGAAGATGCTCTGGTTTACCGTGTCGAACGCACTAAAGAAGCGATGCCAGCCAATGCTCCTATCCTCTATCAGTACGGTGCTTTTGGCCATCGTCTAGGTAAAGAAGAGAGTGTTGACCAGCTCTTTAAGAATCGTCGTGCAACAGTTTCGCTAGGTTACATTGGTTTGTACGAGGTAGCGACAGTTTTCTTTGGTAACAGCTGGGAAAGCAATCCAGATGCTAAGGAATTTACGCTGGATATCATTCGCGATATGAAACGCCGTGTAGAAGAGTGGTCTGACCAATATGGCTACCATTTCTCTATCTACTCAACACCGTCCGAAAGTTTGACAGACCGTTTCTGCCGACTAGATACAGACAAGTTTGGTTCTATTCCTGATATTACAGATAAGGAATACTACACCAACTCTTTCCACTACGATGTTCGTAAAAATCCAACACCGTTTGAAAAATTGGACTTTGAGAAAGTCTATCCAGAAGCAGGTGCATCAGGTGGTTTTATCCATTATTGTGAGTATCCAGTCCTCCAGCAAAATCCTAAGGCCCTGGAAGCTGTCTGGGACTATGCTTATGACCGTGTAGGCTACCTAGGCACCAATACACCAATTGACCGTTGCTACAAGTGTGACTTTGAAGGGGATTTTGAACCAACTGAGAGAGGATTTGCTTGTCCCAACTGTGGGAATAGCGATCCTAAAACAGTAGATGTGGTGAAACGAACTTGTGGCTATCTTGGCAATCCTCAAGCGAGACCGATGGTCAACGGCCGTCACAAGGAAATCGCTGCGCGTGTCAAACATATGAATGGCTCAACGATTAAAATAGCTGGTCATCAAGTAACAAATTAGAAAGAACTGAAATGGGAAAATATCAATTAGATGATAAGGGGCGTGCACAAGTGACCCGTTATCATGAAAAGCATTCGAAAGGTGGAGTGAGCAAAAAAGAACGCTTGCTCAACCTCAGAGAACAATTTTTAAATAAGAATAAGAAAAAGTGAGGGATTTCTCTCGCTTTTCTCTTAGTGGGAGGTGAAAATGGAACTACGCAGACCAAGATTAGCAGATAAAGCAACAGTTTTAGAGATGATGTCAGAGTTTGAAAATAGCCAATCAGCCCATGATGGAGGATTCTGGGATACAGAGAACTTTGTGTATGAAGAATGGTTGGAAACAAATATGCAAAAAGAGATGGGAATAAACTTGCCTGAAAGTCGTGTTCCTTCTATTCAATTTGTATCATTTGATAATGTAGGTCATGCTCTAGGTTTTTTGAATCTGCGATTGAGACTGAATGAGGGGTTGCTGAATTATGCTGGTCATATTGGCTACTCCATTCGTCCGTCAGAAAGAGGCAAAGGTTATGCGAAAGAAACTCTCCGTCAGGGCTTGCAAGTTGCTAAAGAAAAGAACATCAAGAAGGCTCTTGTGACCTGTAGCGTGAATAATCCTGCTAGTAGAGCAGTCATTCTAGCAAATGGAGGTCTCATTGAGGATGTTCGTGATGGAGTCGAGCGTTATTGGATAGGGGTGGCGAATGAATAACCCAAAACCAGGCGAGTGGAAGAGTGAGGAGCTCAGCAAAGGACGTATCATCGACTACAAGGCCTTTAACTTTGTGGATGGAGAAGGTGTGCGGAACTCCCTCTATGTATCAGGCTGCATGTTTCACTGCGAGGGGTGCTATAATGTAGCTACCTGGTCCTTCAATGCTGGCATTCCCTATACAGCAGAATTAGAAGAACAAATCATGGCAGATCTTGCTCAACCCTATGTTCAAGGATTGACCTTGCTGGGAGGGGAGCCCTTTCTTAATACGGGTATTCTCTTGCCACTCGTTAAGCGGATTCGGAAGGAATTACCAGATAAAGATATCTGGTCTTGGACGGGCTATACATGGGAAGAAATGATGTTGGAGACACAAGATAAACTGGAACTCTTGTCACTGATTGACATTCTTGTCGATGGACGATATGATCGAACTAAGAGGAATCTCATGCTCCAATTTCGAGGTTCTTCCAATCAACGAATTATCGATGTTCAAAAATCCCTCAAAAGTGGGCAAGTAGTGATTTGGGACAAACTCAATGATGGAAAAGAAAGCTATGAACAGGTGAAGAGAGAATGAAGAGAAAAGACTTAATAGACCAGCTTGTTTCGGAAATAGAAAAGGGAAAAGTCAGGACACTGGGGATATACGGTCATGGGGCTTCGGGTAAATCAATCTTTACACAGGAATTGTACCAAGCTTTAGATTCTACTACAGTAAATTTGCTAGAGACAGATCCTTATATCACCTCAGGACGCCATCTGGTAGTACCAAAGGACGCGCCTAATCAAAAGGTGACAGCCTGTCTGCCAGTGGCGCATGAATTGGCAAGTTTGCGGAGAGATATCTTAGCCTTGCAGGCGGGTATGGATGTCTTGACAATTGAAGAGCCTTGGAAGGCTAGTGAGGTCTTGTCAGGAGCCAAACCAGTTCTGATTGTCGAAGGGATGTCTGTAGGCTTTTTACCCAAGGAACTCTTTGACAAAACCATCTGTTTCTATACGGATGAGGAGACCGAATTAAAGCGGCGTCTAGCTCGAGATACGACAGTGAGAAATCGCGATGCATCCTTTATATTTGCTAGCCATCAGATGAGACGGGAGCAATATCTACAATACTATAAAGAAACTGAGTCAAGGGCGGACATTCTAGTAGACCAATCAGAAGGTAAATTTGAGGTCAAGAGGAGTCAGTTTATATAGAAGAAAATCCCTAATTTTAGAAAGAAAAAGTAGGAAAACAGTTTCATTTTAAAAAAACGAAAAAACAGCAACAAATCCCTTGCAATCGCAGGGGCTTTGTGTTATTCTATTATGGTGCTGTAAATTACAGCCTTAGCTTTGATGCAAGAGGTTGCGACACGCTCGGTTGCATTGCCACGCAACACCGCGTCGGTTTTCTTGTGGAGCTAGCCTATTATCTTAAATAGACGAAAAGGAGAAAAAGATGGCAAACAAAAAAATCCGTATCCGTTTGAAAGCTTACGAACACCGTACGCTTGACACAGCGGCTGCAAAAATCGTAGAATCAGCTACTCGTACAGGTGCACAAGTTGCGGGTCCAATCCCACTTCCAACTGAACGTAGCCTCTACACAATTATTCGTGCGACTCACAAATACAAAGACTCTCGCGAACAATTTGAAATGCGTACACACAAACGTTTGATCGATATCGTTAACCCAACTCAAAAAACAGTTGATGCTTTGATGAAATTGGATCTTCCAAGTGGTGTAAACGTAGAAATCAAACTTTAATCTAAAATATAAAAGAGCAGAGGCTGGTGTTTCAATCTAATTGAACACGGGCTAAACTCGGTGTGAAAAAGATAAACTTCCTAGTGTCTGCTAGACACTGCGTCAGTTTCCTATTTTCACTTTGAGTTTGACGCCCTTTGTATCTTAGACTTGAGCATAAAAAACGCTCGTTAAAAACTTTTTGAATAAAAAATATAGAAAAGGAACTATTTTCTCATGACAAAAGGAATCTTAGGGAAAAAAGTGGGAATGACTCAAATCTTCACTGAAGCTGGCGAATTGATCCCTGTAACAGTTATTGAAGCGACTCCAAACGTTGTCCTTCAAGTTAAAACTGTTGAAACAGACGGATACAACGCTATCCAAGTTGGTTTCGATGACAAACGCGAAGTATTGAGCAACAAACCTGCTAAAGGACATGTAGCGAAAGCTAACACGGCTCCTAAGCGCTTCATTCGTGAATTCAAAAACGTTGAAGGCTTGGAAGTTGGTGCTGAAATTACAGTTGAAACATTCGCAGCTGGAGACGTTGTTGACGTAACTGGTACTTCTAAAGGTAAAGGTTTCCAAGGTGTTATCAAACGCCACGGACAATCACGTGGACCAATGGCTCACGGTTCTCGTTACCACCGTCGTCCAGGTTCTATGGGACCTGTTGCACCTAACCGCGTATTCAAAGGTAAAAACCTTGCAGGACGTATGGGTGGCGACCGCGTAACAATTCAAAACCTTGAAGTTGTACAAGTTGTTCCAGAAAAGAACGTTATCCTTATCAAAGGTAACGTACCAGGTGCTAAGAAATCTCTTATCACTATCAAATCAGCAGTTAAAGCTGGTAAATAATAAAGAAAGGGGAAATCAGTCACAATGGCAAACGTAACATTATTTGACCAAACTGGTAAAGAAGCTGGCCAAGTTGTTCTTAACGATGCAGTATTTGGTGTTGAACCAAATGAATCAGTTGTGTTTGATGTAATCATCAGTCAACGCGCAAGCCTTCGTCAAGGAACACACGCTGTTAAAAACCGCTCTGCAGTATCAGGTGGTGGACGCAAACCATGGCGTCAAAAAGGAACTGGACGTGCTCGTCAAGGTTCTATCCGCTCACCACAATGGCGTGGTGGTGGTGTTGTCTTCGGACCAACTCCACGTTCATATGGCTACAAACTTCCACAAAAAGTTCGTCGCCTAGCTCTTAAATCAGTTTACTCTGAAAAAGTTGCTGAAAACAAATTCGTAGCTGTAGACGCTCTTTCATTTACAGCTCCAAAAACTGCTGAATTTGCAAAAGTTCTTGCAGCATTGAGCATCGATTCTAAAGTTCTTGTTATCCTTGAAGAAGGAAATGAATTCGCAGCTCTTTCAGCTCGTAACCTTCCAAACGTGAAAGTTGCAACTGCTACAACTGCAAGTGTTCTTGACATCGCAAATAGCGACAAACTTCTTGTCACACAAGCAGCTATCTCTAAAATCGAGGAGGTTCTTGCATAATGAATTTGTATGATGTTATCAAAAAACCTGTTATCACTGAAAGCTCAATGGCTCAACTTGAAGCAGGAAAATATGTATTTGAAGTTGACACTCGTGCACACAAACTTTTGATCAAGCAAGCTGTTGAAGCTGCTTTCGAAGGTGTTAAAGTTGCCAATGTTAACACAATCAACGTAAAACCAAAAGCTAAACGTGTTGGACGTTACACTGGTTTTACTAACAAAACTAAAAAAGCTATCATCACACTTACAGCTGATTCTAAAGCAATCGAGTTGTTTGCTGCTGAAGCTGAATAATCTAAGGAGGAAATATCGTGGGAATTCGTGTTTATAAACCAACAACAAACGGTCGCCGTAATATGACTTCTTTGGATTTCGCTGAAATCACAACAAGCACTCCTGAAAAATCATTGCTTGTTGCTTTGAAGAGCAAGGCTGGTCGTAACAACAACGGTCGTATCACAGTTCGTCACCAAGGTGGTGGACACAAACGTTTCTACCGTTTGGTTGACTTCAAACGTAACAAAGACAACGTTGAAGCAGTTGTTAAAACAATCGAGTACGATCCAAACCGTTCTGCAAACATCGCTCTTGTACACTACACTGACGGTGTGAAAGCATACATCATCGCTCCAAAAGGTCTTGAAGTAGGTCAACGTATCGTTTCAGGTCCAGAAGCAGATATCAAAGTCGGAAACGCTCTTCCACTTGCTAACATCCCAGTTGGTACTTTGATCCACAACATCGAGTTGAAACCAGGTCGTGGTGGTGAATTGGTACGTGCTGCTGGAGCATCTGCTCAAGTATTGGGTTCTGAAGGTAAATACGTACTTGTTCGTCTTCAATCAGGTGAAGTTCGTATGATTCTTGGAACTTGCCGTGCTACAGTTGGTGTTGTCGGAAACGAACAACATGGACTTGTAAACCTTGGTAAAGCAGGACGTAGCCGTTGGAAAGGTATCCGCCCAACAGTTCGTGGTTCTGTAATGAACCCTAACGATCACCCACACGGTGGTGGTGAAGGTAAAGCGCCAGTTGGTCGTAAAGCACCATCTACTCCATGGGGCAAACCTGCTCTTGGTCTTAAAACTCGTAACAAGAAAGCGAAATCTGACAAACTTATCGTTCGTCGTCGCAACGAGAAATAATATTAAACTAGTCGCTTAAGCAACTAGTAAATCCGCCAGCTCGGTAGCGCTCCATGTGAGCGCAAGCCGCTGTGGTACAACATTTAAAGGAGAAAATATAAAAATGGGACGCAGTCTTAAAAAAGGACCTTTCGTCGATGAGCATTTGATGAAAAAAGTTGAAGCTCAAGCTAACGACGAAAAGAAAAAAGTTATTAAAACTTGGTCACGTCGTTCAACGATCTTCCCAAGTTTCATTGGTTACACTATTGCAGTTTATGACGGACGTAAACACGTACCTGTTTACATCCAAGAAGACATGGTAGGTCACAAACTTGGTGAATTTGCACCAACTCGTACTTACAAAGGTCACGCTGCAGACGACAAGAAAACACGTAGAAAATAAGGAGAACATAAATGGCAGAAATTACTTCAGCTAAAGCAATGGCTCGTACAGTACGTGTTTCACCTCGTAAATCACGTCTTGTTCTTGATAACATCCGTGGTAAAAGCGTAGCCGATGCAATCGCAATCTTGACATTCACTCCAAACAAAGCTGCTGAAATCATCTTGAAAGTTTTGAACTCAGCTGTAGCTAACGCTGAAAACAACTTTGGTTTGGATAAAGCTAACTTGGTAGTATCTGAAGCATTCGCAAACGAAGGACCAACTATGAAACGTTTCCGTCCACGTGCAAAAGGTTCAGCTTCACCAATCAACAAACGTACAGCTCACATCACTGTAGCTGTTGCAGAAAAATAAGGAGGTAAAATCGTGGGTCAAAAAGTACATCCAATTGGTATGCGTGTCGGCATCATCCGTGATTGGGATGCCAAATGGTATGCTGAAAAAGAATACGCGGATTACCTTCATGAAGATCTTGCAATCCGTAAATTCGTTCAAAAAGAACTTGCTGACGCAGCAGTTTCAACTATTGAAATCGAACGCGCAGTAAACAAAGTTAACGTTTCACTTCACACTGCTAAACCAGGTATGGTTATCGGTAAAGGTGGTGCTAACGTTGATGCACTTCGTGCAAAACTTAACAAATTGACTGGGAAACAAGTACACATCAACATCATCGAAATCAAACAACCTGATTTGGATGCTCACCTTGTAGGTGAAGGAATTGCTCGTCAATTGGAGCAACGTGTTGCTTTCCGTCGTGCACAAAAACAAGCAATCCAACGTGCAATGCGTGCTGGAGCTAAAGGAATCAAAACTCAAGTATCAGGTCGTTTGAACGGTGCAGATATCGCCCGTGCTGAAGGATACTCTGAAGGAACTGTTCCACTTCACACACTTCGTGCAGATATCGATTACGCTTGGGAAGAAGCAGATACTACATACGGTAAACTTGGTGTTAAAGTATGGATCTACCGTGGTGAAGTTCTTCCAGCTCGCAAAAACACTAAAGGAGGTAAATAACCAATGTTAGTACCTAAACGTGTTAAACACCGTCGTGAATTCCGTGGAAAAATGCGCGGTGAAGCAAAAGGTGGAAAAGAAGTAGCATTCGGTGAATACGGTCTTCAAGCTACAACTAGCCACTGGATCACTAACCGCCAAATCGAAGCTGCTCGTATCGCCATGACTCGTTACATGAAACGTGGTGGTAAAGTTTGGATTAAAATCTTCCCACACAAATCATACACTGCTAAAGCTATCGGTGTGCGTATGGGATCTGGTAAAGGGGCACCTGAAGGTTGGGTAGCACCAGTTAAACGTGGTAAAGTGATGTTCGAAATCGCTGGTGTATCTGAAGAGATTGCACGCGAAGCGCTTCGTCTTGCTAGCCACAAATTGCCAGTTAAATGTAAATTCGTAAAACGTGAAGCAGAATAAGGAGAAGGCATGAAACTTAATGAAGTAAAAGAATTTGTTAAAGAACTTCGTGGTCTTTCTCAAGAAGAACTCGCGAAGCGCGAAAACGAATTGAAAAAAGAATTGTTTGAACTTCGTTTCCAAGCTGCTACTGGTCAATTGGAACAAACAGCTCGCTTGAAAGAAGTTAAAAAACAAATCGCTCGTATCAAAACAGTTCAATCTGAAGCGAAATAATAGACTAGGGAAGGAGAAATTTCAATGGAACGCAATAATCGTAAAGTTCTTGTTGGACGTGTTGTATCTGACAAAATGGACAAGACAATCACAGTTGTAGTTGAAACAAAACGTAACCACCCAGTCTATGGTAAACGTATTAACTACTCTAAAAAATACAAAGCTCATGATGAAAACAATGTTGCCAAAGAAGGCGATATCGTACGTATCATGGAAACTCGCCCGCTTTCAGCTACAAAACGTTTCCGTCTTGTAGAAGTTGTTGAAGAAGCGGTCATCATCTAATCAAACCTGAAAGGAGAAAACTGAAATGATTCAAACAGAAACTCGTTTGAAAGTCGCAGACAACAGCGGTGCTCGCGAAATCTTGACTATCAAAGTTCTTGGTGGTTCAGGACGTAAATTTGCAAACATCGGTGATGTCATCGTGGCATCTGTAAAACAAGCTACTCCTGGTGGTGCGGTTAAAAAAGGTGACGTTGTTAAAGCAGTTATCGTTCGTACTAAATCAGGTGCTCGTCGTGCTGATGGTTCATACATCAAATTTGACGAAAACGCAGCAGTTATCATCCGTGAAGACAAAACTCCTCGCGGAACACGTATCTTTGGCCCAGTTGCACGTGAATTGCGTGAAGGTGGCTTCATGAAGATCGTGTCACTTGCTCCAGAAGTACTTTAATTTTTAGAAACAAACTAGTCCCCTAGCTTTAAGCTAGGGTGCCCTTATGGGCGTAAGAAAAATCAAGGAGAAACCTAATGTTTGTAAAAAAAGGCGACAAAGTTCGCGTAATCGCTGGTAAAGATAAGGGAACAGAAGCTGTTGTCCTTACTGCCCTTCCAAAAGTAAACAAAGTTATCGTTGAAGGTGTTAACATCGTTAAGAAACACCAACGTCCAACTAACGAACTTCCTCAAGGTGGTATCATCGAGAAAGAAGCAGCTATTCACGTATCAAACGTTCAAGTTTTGGACAAAAATGGTGTAGCTGGTCGTGTTGGTTACAAATTTGTAGACGGTAAAAAAGTTCGCTACAACAAAAAATCAGGCGAAGTGCTTGATTAATCACGAAGGAAAGGAGAAGTATAATGGCAAATCGTTTAAAAGAAAAATATCTTAATGAAGTAGTTCCTGCTTTGACAGAACAATTCAACTACTCATCAGTGATGGCTGTGCCTAAAGTAGATAAGATCGTTTTGAACATGGGTGTTGGTGAAGCTGTATCAAACGCTAAAAGCCTTGAAAAAGCTGCTGAAGAATTGGCACTTATCTCAGGTCAAAAACCACTTATCACTAAAGCTAAAAAATCAATCGCCGGCTTCCGTCTTCGTGAAGGTGTTGCGATCGGTGCAAAAGTTACCCTTCGTGGTGAACGTATGTACGAATTCTTGGATAAATTGGTTTCAGTTTCACTTCCACGTGTACGTGACTTCCACGGTGTTCCAACAAAATCATTTGATGGACGCGGAAACTACACACTTGGTGTGAAAGAACAATTGATCTTCCCAGAAATCAACTTCGATGACGTTGACAAAACTCGTGGTCTTGACATCGTTATCGTAACAACTGCTAACACTGACGAAGAGTCACGTGCATTGCTTACAGGCCTTGGAATGCCTTTTGCAAAATAATATAGGAGGTAAATCTAATGGCTAAAAAATCAATGATTGCTAAGAACAAACGTCCAGCGAAGTTCTCTACTCAAGCTTATACTCGTTGTGAAAAATGTGGTCGTCCACATTCAGTTTACCGCAAATTTAAACTTTGCCGTGTTTGCTTCCGTGAATTAGCTTACAAAGGACAAATCCCTGGTGTAACAAAAGCATCTTGGTAATTTAAGATATCAAGGGCGTCAAAACTCTAAGTGAAAATAGGAAACTTGACGAAGAAACTGCAGTTTCTAGGAAAGTTTATCTTTTTCACACAGAGTTTAGCCCGGGTTCAGTTGGGCTTGCCAATTTGAACACGAGCTACAGCTTTGGCAAAAAAGACCAATTTTCTTTGGAGCATAGCTCCTGCATAAAATTGCCTATTTTTGCTCTTGCTGTTACGCTCTTTGTATCATGTATTAACTAGCAAGTGCAACTTGCAAACTACTAGTAAGAGGAGAAAAACAAAATGGTTATGACTGACCCAATCGCAGACTTCCTAACTCGTATTCGTAACGCTAACCAAGCGAAACACGAAGTACTTGAAGTACCTGCATCAAACATCAAAAAAGGGATTGCTGAAATCCTTAAACGCGAAGGTTTTGTTAAGAACGTAGAAATCATCGAAGATGACAAACAAGGCATCATCCGTGTATTCCTTAAATACGGACCAAACGGTGAAAAAGTTATCACTAACTTGAAACGTGTTTCTAAACCAGGACTTCGTGTCTACAAAAAACGTGAAGACCTTCCAAAAGTTCTTAACGGACTTGGAATTGCTATCCTTTCAACTTCTGAAGGTTTGCTTACTGATAAAGAAGCACGCCAAAAGAATGTTGGTGGGGAAGTTATCGCTTACGTTTGGTAATATTTAGCTCCCAATTTCTTTGTGACTCTTCGTTATCGTCTCTTGCCTAACCCAAAGTTATGTCTGCGAGACGATGCCTAGATTCACTTTGAAATTGAAACCTAAATGTTCCTTCAAATCGAGAAATCGATTTAACCCCGTGAAAACTGGCCGTTATGGCCTGACAATTTAACAGGAGAAAATAAACATGTCACGTATTGGTAATAAAGTTATCGTGTTGCCTGCTGGTGTTGAACTCACTAACAATGACAACGTTGTAACTGTAAAAGGACCTAAAGGAGAACTTACTCGTGAGTTCTCAAAAGATATTGAAATCCGTGTGGAAGGTACTGAAGTAACTCTTCACCGTCCAAACGATTCAAAAGAAATGAAAACTATTCACGGAACTACTCGTGCCCTTTTGAACAACATGGTTGTTGGTGTATCAGAAGGATTCAAGAAAGAACTTGAAATGCGTGGGGTTGGTTACCGTGCACAACTTCAAGGAACTAAACTTGTTTTGGCTGTTGGTAAATCTCATCCAGACGAAGTTGAAGCTCCAGAAGGAATTACTTTTGAACTTCCAAACCCAACAACAATTGTTGTTAGCGGAATTTCAAAAGAAGTAGTTGGTCAAACAGCTGCTTACGTACGTAGCCTTCGTTCACCAGAACCATATAAAGGTAAAGGTATCCGTTACGTTGGTGAATTCGTTCGCCGTAAAGAAGGTAAAACAGGTAAATAATGTTGAGTGGTTGAACATCAACCACCAACCTATTTTCCAACTTTGTGCATAGCACACGATTTAAAACTAAAGAGGTGAAAACTGTGATTTCAAAACCAGATAAAAACAAACTCCGCCAAAAACGCCACCGTCGCGTTCGCGGAAAACTCTCTGGAACTGCTGATCGCCCACGTTTGAACGTATTCCGTTCTAATACAGGCATCTACGCTCAAGTGATTGATGACGTAGCGGGTGTAACGCTCGCAAGTGCTTCAACTCTTGACAAAGAAGTTTCAAAAGGAACTAAAACTGAACAAGCCGTTGCTGTCGGTAAACTCGTTGCAGAACGTGCAAACGCTAAAGGTATTTCAGAAGTGGTGTTCGACCGCGGTGGATATCTATATCACGGACGTGTGAAAGCTTTGGCTGATGCAGCTCGTGAAAACGGATTGAAATTCTAATAGGAGGACACTAGAAAATGGCATTTAAAGACAATGCAGTTGAATTAGAAGAACGCGTAGTTGCTGTCAACCGTGTTACAAAAGTTGTTAAAGGTGGACGTCGTCTTCGTTTCGCAGCTCTTGTTGTTGTTGGTGACCACAACGGTCGCGTAGGATTTGGTACTGGTAAAGCTCAAGAAGTTCCAGAAGCAATCCGTAAAGCAGTAGACGATGCTAAGAAAAACTTGATCGAAGTTCCTATGGTTGGAACAACAATCCCACACGAAGTTCTTTCAGAATTCGGTGGAGCTAAAGTATTGTTGAAACCTGCTGTAGAAGGTTCTGGAGTTGCCGCTGGTGGTGCAGTTCGTGCCGTTGTGGAATTGGCAGGTGTGGCAGATATTACATCTAAATCACTTGGTTCTAACACTCCAATCAACATTGTTCGTGCAACTGTTGAAGGTTTGAAACAATTGAAACGCGCTGAAGAAGTTGCTGCCCTTCGTGGTATTTCAGTTTCTGATTTGGCATAAGAAAGGGGATAAAATGGCTCAAATTAAAATTACTTTGACTAAGTCTCCAATCGGACGCATTCCATCACAACGTAAAACTGTTGTAGCACTTGGACTTGGCAAATTGAACAGCTCTGTTATTAAAGAAGACAACGCTGCTATCCGTGGTATGATCACAGCAGTATCTCACTTGGTAACGGTTGAAGAAGTAAACTAATTAATTTTTAGGGGATGTGCAGTATACCATCCCCTAAAACTAGATATAGTCATCTATGATGACGTCGTATAGGCGAGTTGATTGGGGAGACAACCTTTTCTCCCTTATCGGCGCTAGCATTTTACAAAAGAGGAGAAAATAAAAATGAAACTTCATGAATTGAAACCTGCAGAAGGTTCTCGTAAAGTACGTAACCGCGTTGGTCGTGGTACTTCATCAGGTAACGGTAAAACATCTGGTCGTGGTCAAAAAGGTCAAAAAGCTCGTAGCGGTGGCGGAGTTCGCCTTGGTTTTGAAGGTGGACAAACTCCATTGTTCCGTCGTCTTCCAAAACGTGGATTCACTAACATCAACGCTAAAGAATACGCAATTGTGAACCTTGACCAATTGAACGTCTTTGAAGATGGTGCTGAAGTAACTCCAGTTGTTCTTATCGAAGCAGGAATTGTTAAAGCTGAAAAATCAGGTATTAAAATTCTTGGTAACGGTGAGTTGACTAAGAAATTGACTGTGAAAGCAGCTAAATTCTCTAAATCAGCTGAAGAAGCTATCACTGCTAAAGGTGGTTCAGTAGAAGTCATCTAAGAGAGGTGACCTATGTTTTTTAAATTATTAAGAGAAGCTCTTAAAGTCAAGCAGGTTCGATCAAAAATTTTATTTACAATTTTTATCGTTTTGGTCTTTCGTATCGGGACTAGTATTACAGTTCCTGGTGTGAATGCTAATAGCTTGAATGCTTTAAGTGGATTATCCTTCTTAAACATGTTGAGCTTGGTGTCAGGGAATGCCATGAAAAACTTCTCAGTTTTTGCTCTTGGTGTTAGCCCCTACATTACGGCCTCTATCGTTGTCCAACTCTTGCAAATGGATATTTTACCTAAATTTGTAGAGTGGGGAAAACAAGGGGAAGTAGGTCGAAGAAAATTGAATCAAGCTACTCGTTATATTGCTCTTGGTCTAGCCTTTGTGCAATCTATCGGGATTACAGCTGGTTTTAATACTTTGGCTGGAGCTCAATTGTTGAAAACGGCTCTTACTCCACAAGTCTTTATTATGATTGGTATCATCTTAACTGCTGGTAGCATGATTGTTACTTGGTTGGGAGAGCAAATTACAGATAAGGGATACGGAAATGGTGTTTCTATGATTATCTTTGCTGGGATTGTTGCCTCAATTCCAGAGATGATTCAGGGAATCTATGTAGACTACTTTGTAAACGTTCCAAGTAGCCGTATCAACTCATCTATCATTTTTGTAATCATCTTGATTATTGCTGTATTGTTGATCATTTACTTTACAACTTATGTTCAACAAGCAGAATACAAAATTCCAATCCAATATACTAAGGTTGCACAAGGTGCTCCATCTAGCTCTTACCTTCCATTGAAAGTAAACCCTGCTGGAGTTATCCCTGTTATCTTTGCAAGTTCGATTACTGCAGCGCCTGCGGCTATTCTTCAGTTTTTGAGCGCTACAGGTCATGATTGGGCTTGGGTAAGAACAGCACAAGAAATGCTGGCAACAACTTCACCAACTGGTATTGCCATGTATGCTTTGTTGATTATTCTCTTTACATTCTTCTACACGTTTGTACAGATTAATCCTGAAAAAGCGGCAGAGAACTTACAAAAGAGCGGTGCCTATATCCACGGAGTTCGTCCTGGTAAAGGTACAGAAGAATATATGTCTAAACTTCTTCGTCGTCTTGCAACTGTTGGTTCCCTCTTCCTTGGTGTGATTTCTATTTTACCGATTGTAGCAAAAGATTTCTTTGGACTTTCAGAAGCAGTTGCTTTTGGAGGAACTAGTCTTTTGATCATTATTTCTACAGGTATTGAAGGAATCAAACAATTGGAAGGATACCTATTGAAACGTAAGTATGTTGGTTTCATGGATAGAACAGAATAAAAGTATTTACTGAATCAGTAAATGCTGAGGGAGTGGAGGTTTAAACTCTAACATTTGTGAGAGTTTGGTCTCCCCTCTTCTATTTTGTTTTTAAATAGGGGTGAAAAGACTTTTTACTTCTATTTAAAAATAAAATAAGGAGATCAAATCATGAATCTTTTGATTATGGGCTTACCTGGTGCAGGTAAGGGAACTCAAGCAGCAAAAATCGTAGAACAATTCCATGTTGCACATATCTCAACAGGTGATATGTTCCGTGCTGCTATGGCAAATCAAACTGAAATGGGTGTTCTTGCTAAGTCATACATTGACAAGGGTGAATTGGTTCCTGACGAAGTTACAAATGGAATCGTAAAAGAACGTCTTTCACAAGATGATATTAAAGAAACAGGATTCTTGTTGGATGGTTATCCACGTACAATCGAACAAGCTCATGCCTTGGACAAAACATTGGCTGAACTTGGCATTGAACTAGAAGGTGTCATCAACATTGAAGTGAATCCAGATAGCCTCTTGGAACGTTTGAGTGGTCGTATCATCCACCGCGTAACTGGAGAAACTTTCCACAAGGTCTTTAACCCACCAGTTGACTATAAAGAAGAAGATTACTATCAACGTGAAGATGATAAACCTGAGACAGTAAAACGTCGTTTGGACGTTAATATTGCTCAAGGAGAACCAATCATTGCTCACTACCGTGCCAAAGGTTTGGTTCATGACATCGAAGGTAATCAAGATATCAATGATGTCTTCTCAGATATCGAAAAAGTATTGACAAATTTGAAATAAAGCGCTTTTCACACTTGCAAAAATCCGCTACAAATGTTATACTGAAATAGTCTGACTTATAATTGTTGTCTCTGTGTCTAGAGGCATCGAATCGAAATTTATGGAGGTGCTTTTGCGTGGCAAAAGACGATGTGATTGAAGTTGAAGGCAAAGTAGTTGATACAATGCCGAATGCAATGTTTACGGTTGAACTTGAAAATGGACATCAGATTTTAGCAACAGTTTCTGGTAAAATTCGTAAAAACTATATTCGTATTTTAGCGGGAGATCGTGTTACTGTCGAAATGAGTCCATATGACTTGACACGTGGACGTATCACTTACCGCTTTAAATAATCGAAAAACTTGGAGGGATAAGAAATGAAAGTAAGACCATCGGTCAAACCAATTTGCGAATACTGTAAAGTTATTCGTCGTAATGGTCGTGTTATGGTAATTTGCCCAGCAAATCCAAAACACAAACAACGTCAAGGATAAGATAGAAAGGAGAAAACATGGCTCGTATTGCTGGAGTTGACATTCCAAATGACAAACGCGTAGTAATCTCATTGACTTATGTTTATGGTATCGGACTTGCAACATCTAAGAAAATTTTGGCTGCTGCTGGAATCTCAGAAGATGTTCGTGTACGTGATCTTACATCAGATCAAGAAGATGCTATCCGTCGTGAAGTGGATGCAATCAAAGTTGAAGGTGACCTTCGTCGTGAAGTAAACTTGAACATCAAACGTTTGATGGAAATCGGTTCATACCGTGGTATCCGTCACCGTCGTGGACTTCCTGTCCGTGGACAAAACACTAAAAACAACGCTCGCACTCGTAAAGGTAAAGCTGTTGCGATTGCTGGTAAGAAAAAATAATATAGGAGGTAAAAGTCTTGGCTAAACCAACACGTAAACGTCGTGTGAAAAAGAATATCGAATCTGGTATTGCTCATATTCACGCTACATTTAATAACACTATTGTTATGATTACTGATGTGCATGGTAATGCAATTGCTTGGTCATCAGCTGGTGCTCTTGGTTTCAAAGGTTCTCGTAAATCTACACCATTCGCTGCTCAAATGGCTTCTGAAGCTGCTGCTAAATCTGCACAAGAACACGGTCTTAAATCAGTTGAAGTTACTGTAAAAGGTCCAGGTTCTGGTCGTGAGTCAGCTATTCGTGCGCTTGCTGCCGCTGGTCTTGAAGTAACAGCAATTCGTGATGTGACTCCAGTGCCACACAATGGTGCTCGTCCTCCAAAACGTCGCCGTGTATAATCATCGCATTACACTGCTTTTCGTTTAAGAGGGAGTAACTAAATGATCGAGTTTGAAAAACCAAATATAACAAAAATTGATGAAAATAAAGATTATGGCAAGTTTGTAATCGAACCACTTGAACGTGGCTACGGTACAACTCTTGGTAACTCTCTTCGTCGTGTACTTCTAGCTTCTCTACCAGGAGCAGCTGTGACATCTATCAATATTGATGGTGTGTTACATGAGTTTGACACAGTTCCAGGTGTTCGTGAAGACGTGATGCAAATCATTCTGAACATTAAAGGAATTGCAGTGAAATCGTACGTTGAAGACGAAAAAATCATCGAACTAGATGTTGAAGGTCCTGCTGAAGTAACAGCTGGTGACATTTTGACAGATAGCGATATTGAAATTGTAAATCCAGATCATTATCTCTTTACAATCGGTGAAGGTTCTTCTCTAAAAGCGACTATGACTGTTAACAGTGGTCGTGGATATGTACCTGCAGATGAAAATAAAAAGGATAATGCACCAGTTGGAACACTTGCTGTAGATTCTATTTATACACCAGTTACAAAAGTCAACTATCAAGTTGAACCTGCTCGTGTAGGTAGCAATGATGGTTTTGACAAATTAACCCTTGAAATCTTGACAAATGGAACAATTATTCCAGAAGATGCTTTAGGGCTTTCAGCACGTATTTTGACAGAACATCTTGATTTGTTTACAAATCTTACTGAGATTGCTAAGTCAACTGAAGTGATGAAAGAAGCTGATACTGAATCTGACGACCGTATTTTGGATCGTACGATTGAGGAACTGGACTTGTCTGTGCGTTCATACAACTGTTTGAAACGTGCCGGTATCAATACTGTGCATGATTTGACAGAAAAATCTGAAGCAGAGATGATGAAAGTACGAAATCTTGGACGCAAGAGTTTGGAAGAAGTGAAATTCAAACTTATTGATTTGGGTCTTGGATTAAAAGATAAATAAAGGAGGAATAAATGGCTTACCGTAAACTAGGACGCACTAGCTCACAACGTAAAGCAATGCTTCGCGATTTGACAACTGACCTTTTGATCAACGAATCAATCGTGACAACTGAAGCTCGTGCTAAAGAAATCCGTAAAACTGTTGAAAAAATGATTACTCTAGGTAAACGTGGTGATTTGCATGCACGTCGTCAAGCAGCTGCTTTCGTACGTAATGAAATCGCATCTGAAAACTATGATGAAGCAACTGACAAGTACACTTCTACTACAGCACTTCAAAAATTGTTCTCAGAAATCGCACCTCGTTATGCTGAACGTAATGGTGGATACACTCGTATCCTTAAAACTGAACCACGTCGTGGTGATGCAGCGCCAATGGCGATCATCGAATTAGTATAAAATCATCAATTTTGTTGAGTGTTATGATGATGGAGTCTTGTGCTCTTAGTCTAGCTCTGGTCTACCGCTAGGATTTCGGTCCTAGCGGGAACACTCATCATAAGTTGGTATAGTAGACGCTTGTTTACGAAATTGTTTTTTGCTTAAGAACAACTTCGTAAGCAGGCGTTTTTGAGTATTTTAGTTAGAATTATGCTATACTATTTAAAACGAAACCTGTTTAATGTTCAGGTTTCCTATTTTAAGAAGAATTGGAGTTTGCTTATGAAAGCGATTATAACTGTTGTTGGTAAAGATAAATCTGGAATTGTTGCGGGAGTTTCTGGTAAAATTGCAGAATTGGGTTTGAACATAGACGATATCTCTCAAACTGTCTTGGATGAATATTTCACGATGATGGCTGTCGTCTCTAGTGATGAAAAGCAAGATTTCACTTATCTTCGTAATGAATTTGAAGCTTTTGGGCAAACTTTGAATGTGAAAATTAATATTCAAAGTGCTGCGATTTTCGAAGCTATGTATAATATCTAGGAGGTACACATGGATATTAGACAAGTTACTGAAACCATTGCCATGATTGAGGAGCAAAACTTCGATATCAGAACCATTACCATGGGAATTTCCCTTTTGGACTGTATCGATCCAGATATCAATCGTGCTGCGGAGAAAATTTATCAAAAGATTACGACCAAGGCGGCTAACTTAGTAGCTGTTGGTGATGAAATTGCAGCGGAGTTGGGAATTCCAATCGTTAATAAGCGTGTATCGGTAACTCCTATTTCTCTGATTGGGGCGGCGACAGATGCGACGGACTACGTGGTTCTGGCAAAAGCGCTTGATAAGGCTGCGAAAGAGATTGGTGTGGACTTTATTGGTGGTTTTTCTGCCTTGGTACAAAAGGGTTATCAAAAGGGAGATGAGATTCTCATCAATTCTATTCCTCGCGCTTTGGCTGAAACGGACAAGGTCTGCTCGTCAGTCAATATCGGCTCAACCAAGTCTGGTATTAATATGACGGCTGTGGCAGATATGGGACGTATTATCAAGGAAACGGCTAATCTATCTGATATGGGCGCAGCTAAGCTGGTTGTATTTGCTAATGCTGTTGAGGACAATCCATTTATGGCGGGTGCTTTCCACGGTGTTGGAGAAGCTGATGTTATCATCAATGTCGGGGTTTCTGGTCCTGGTGTGGTGAAGCGTGCCTTGGAAAAAGTTCGTGGAGAGAGTTTTGATGTAGTAGCCGAAACGGTCAAGAAGACTGCCTTTAAAATCACTCGTATAGGTCAATTGGTTGGTCAAATGGCTAGCGAGAGACTGGGTGTGGAGTTTGGTATTGTTGACTTGAGTTTGGCGCCAACTCCTGCGGTTGGAGACTCTGTTGCACGTGTCCTTGAAGAAATGGGGCTAGAAACAGTTGGAACGCACGGAACGACGGCTGCCTTGGCTCTCTTGAATGACCAAGTTAAGAAGGGCGGAGTGATGGCCTGCAACCAAGTTGGTGGTTTATCTGGTGCCTTTATCCCTGTTTCAGAGGATGAAGGAATGATTGCTGCAGTGCAAAATGGCTCTCTTAATCTGGAAAAACTAGAAGCCATGACGGCTATCTGTTCTGTTGGTTTGGATATGATTGCCATCCCAGAAGATACGCCTGCTGAAACCATTGCGGCCATGATTGCAGATGAAGCTGCAATTGGTGTCATTAATATGAAGACAACGGCTGTTCGTATCATTCCAAAAGGAAAAGAAGGCGATATGATTGAGTTTGGAGGCCTATTAGGAACTGCACCTGTTATGAAAGTCAATGGGGCTTCGTCTGTCGATTTCATCTCTCGTGGAGGACAAATCCCAGCACCAATTCATAGTTTTAAAAATTAAGAAAATAGGAGAAATTTTAAGTTCTATTTAAGGTTAGATGTGTATACTATAATCATTAAATAAAGACCTCCTAATATTATTTGAAACAGATAACTCTGATTTAGTTTGAATTTGATTTTCATCTAATATCTTTATTTAATAGAACTCCTAAACTTTTTCATAATAATCTCCTGCAAAAGTCACCTGTATGGGTGGCTTTTGTTTTATCATCCATGATATAATAGAGACAAACGGAGGACGGAAAATGGTAAAAGTACGATTGTATTTGGTACGTCATGGCAAGACTATGTTTAACACGATTGGTCGCGCGCAAGGTTGGAGCGATACTCCCTTAACAGCTGAAGGTGAGCGAGGGATTCAAGAATTAGGAATCGGTTTGCGAGAATCTGATCTGCAGTTTGAGCGCGCTTATTCGAGTGATTCTGGTCGCACCATTCAGACCATGGGAATTATCCTTGACGAACTTGGCTTGCAGGAGAAAATCCCTTATCGCATGGATAAGCGTATCAGAGAGTGGTGTTTTGGTAGCTTTGACGGAGCCTACGATGGTGATCTTTTCATGGGTATTATTCCTCGTATCTTTAATGTGGACCACGTTCACCAATTGTCTTATGCTGAACTGGCTGAGGGCTTGGTAGAGGTCGATACAGCTGGTTGGGCTGAAGGCTGGGAAAAGCTCAGTGGCCGAATCAAGGAAGGCTTTGAAGCGATTGCCAAAGAAATGGAAGAGCAAGGTGGGGGCAATGCTCTTGTCGTTAGCCACGGAATGACCATTGGAACCATTGTTTATCTGATTAATGGCATGCATCCGCATGGTCTCGATAATGGTAGTGTGACCATCCTTGAATATGAGGACGGCCAGTTTAGCGTTGAGGTTGTTGGTGACCGTAGTTACCGAGAACTAGGACGTGAGAAGATGGAGGAAGCCTCTATTTAATCAGTCTAGACTTGCTTGCTAGGAACTGAGGATTTGATAGGAATATCAAGATAAGAAAAAACAGCCGAGGGTAATCCTTTCGGCTGTTTTTGATGGGAAAAACTAAAGTGTAATGCTATTGCTTTTAGAGATTTTCATAAACAAGAGCAAGGAACCTACTGTTAGAACAGTCAGGATAGTTGACAAGGCTGCGGCTACACCGTAATTTCCTCTGAGAACCTCTGTATAAATGGCTACAGTCATTGTTCTTGTTTTGACATTGTAGAGGAGGATAGAAGTAGAGAGTTCTGAAATCATTGTGACCCAAGATAGGATAGCTCCAGAAATAATACCAGATAGCATCATTGGAGTTGTAATCTTGGCAAAGGTATTGAGACGACTACTTCCTAAGCTTTCAGCGGCTTCTTCAATACTTGGTGCTATTTGTTGCAAGCTAGCAACAGATGAGCGAATAGTATACGGTAATCTTCTGACAGATAGAGACATAATCAAGATGAAAGCTGTCCCTGTAATCATAAGAAATCCACTTCCGAATAGGCCAGTATTGAAGGAAGAAATGAAGGCAATCCCTAGAACGGTTCCTGGTACAATATAAGGAACCATACTGAGGCTATCAATTAAGTTTGTAAACAAATTCCGTTTTCTAACGGCTAGGTAGGAGATAAATGTTGCAAATAGAACAACTAGGACTAAGGCAATCAAAGGGATACGAATGGTATTGAAAATAGCAGATCCCATACGATTGAAAGCTACCTTGTAACTGTTTAGAGAATAACCTTTGACAAATACCATACCTGATGTTTTTAGGAAAGAAGTATAAATCAAGTAGACTTGAGGTAGAACAGAGAATAAGATAATTCCGTAGACTGTTGCATAAATGGCAACCATTTTTCCTTTTGTAGTTTTTTTAGGCTCGATTGGATGGAGCGAATTCATGCTGAAACTGTAGCGGTTTGAGATGTATTTTTGGATAAGGAAAATCGCCAAGGCAATGCTAATCGCCATAACTGCTAAAGCAGATGCAAAGGCAGAATTTCCTCCAACCTCGCTAATAAATTGGGTATAAATCAGGACAGGGAAAGTCCGATATCCTTCACCAATCAACATCGGTGTTCCAAAGTCTGAGAATGCTCTCATAAATACAAGCAGGGCAGCCGCTAGTAAGGTTGGAACTAGGAGAGGTAAAATAACCGTTACGATACGCTTAAATCCGAAGGAACCCATGCTTTCAGCGGCTTCAAGTAGAGAATTGTCAATACTTTTCATTGTCCCAGCAACGTATAGAAATACTAGTGGGAATAATTGTAGTGTAAAGACAAGTACAATTCCTTTGAATCCATAAATATCGATAGCTGGAAGATGAAGGGTATTTGTCAGGAATTTAGTGATGACCCCATTTCGTCCCAACAAGAGAATCCAGGAGTAGGCTCCCACGAAAGGAGCTGACATGGAAGCAATGATAATCAATATTTGTAGAAATTTCTTTCCCTTGAAGTCATACATGGAAAAGAGGTAAGCTAATAAGGTTCCTACAACTAAGGAGGTGACAGTAGCGGTAATGGAAACCTTGAAACTATTGACGAGTGTCTCAGAGTAGTAGGCTTTACTAAAGAAAGTGACAAAATTAGCTAGTGAGAATTGTCCTTCATGTATGAGTGCTTGCTTGAGCACGGTAACGATAGGATAAACCAGAAAGACAAGATAGGTAAGAAAGATGAAGAAAGAGGAGGCTGTCCAAATATTTAGTTTTTTACGTTCCATGGTTGACTCCTTTTATCAGGTTTTGGGAACCATCCGCAGAAAAGACGTTTAATTTTTTAGTATTGATTCGTAGACGAATACGATCGCCTTTTTGTAGATCTTCTTCAAAAGTTGATTCTTCGCTAACCTGAATTTTTGAGGCGAAGCCTGTCTCGATGAAGTATTCAGTATTCAGTCCAAGATAGACGCTATCGCTAATAGTTCCTTCAATATCTCCAGATTCATCTTTGATAAACTCTTCAGGACGAATGCTTACATGAATAGCTTGTTCTTCAATCTGATCAAGGGCTGGCATTCGAAGGGCATAGCCATCTGAAAAGACGATATAAGCGCCGTCGCTCCGTTTTTCAAGATTGGCAGGGATAATATTTGTGCGTCCGATAAAGGTTGCCACAAACTCATTAGCTGGTTTATGATAGAGTTCTTTTGGTCGGCCGATTTGTTGGATCACCCCATCTTTCATAACAGCAATTTGGTCTGAAATCGCCATGGCTTCTTCTTGGTCGTGGGTCACATAGACGGTTGTAATTCCCACTTCGTGTTGGATTTCTCGAATGGCTTGACGCATATCCAAGCGAAGTTTGGCATCCAGATTACTAAGTGGCTCGTCCATGAGGAGAACACTTGGATTAACCGCTAAGGCACGTGCCAAGGCAACACGTTGTTGTTGTCCACCACTGAGTTTATCAGGTTTTCGATCCGCATATTGAGCAATTTGCATGAGTTCGAGATACTTGTTGGTCTGTTGGACCAATTCTTCTTTTGGAACCTTCTTTTGCTTGAGACCAAAAGCAACATTGTCTCGGACAGTCAAATGTGGGAAAATAGCGTAGTTTTGGAAAACCATCCCGATATTGCGTTTGCTGGGTTCCATATTATTGATTTTTGTATCATCGAAGTAAAATTCTCCGCCTTCGATACTGTTGAAACCTGCAATCATGCGAAGAAGAGTCGTTTTCCCACACCCTGAAGGACCAAGGATGGTAAAGAGACTTCCTTTTGGAACTGTAATGTTTAAATTATCAATAACAGGGACATCGTGGTAGATTTTTTTGGCGTTAATAATTTTGATCTCACTCATAGTGAACCTCTTTTACTGTTTAGATTGGATATCTGTAAAAATGTCATTGTATTTTTTAAGAATAGCAGATTTATTTTTAATGACATAATCTGAATCTTCGGTGGCAATCTTGATTTCTGTCATAGCCTTCATATTTTTATTGGTTTTAGCATTTTTACGAATAGGTCTGATTGTAGTTTCAGTTCCTAGCTTATCTTGTATTTCTTGAGAAAGGATGAAATCGATAAATTTCTTAGCGTTTTCCATGTGTTTGGCATTTTTGATGATAGCTGCGTTACCAGGTAAAAAGACGGTACCTTCTTTTGGATAAATGACTTTTACATCAACTCCATCATTTAAGAGTTTTAAGGCAGGGTCTTCATAGGTGAGTCCAACAGCCATTTCTCCATCGGCGACAGCTTTGTAAACATTTGAAGAGCTAGATGCAATTTTTCCATCTACTAGGGTAAATAGATTTTTCACATAGGTCCAAGCTTGTTCATTTTCGTATCCACCTTGGTCTACAAGCATGTTTGTTAATTGAGCAAAGGCACTAGAAGCATTACTTGGATCAGCAGTAGCGATTTTACCTTTTAATTTAGGATTGAGTAGATCATTGTAGCCTTCAATTTTAATATCTTTTGTAAGAGCTGAATTGGCAATGATAACACTGACATCCAGTGTATAAGGTGTGTAGAATCCTGTTTTATTTTGATATTCAGGGATTATCTGGTCGTTCTCTTGAGAAATATAAGGTTCAAAAAGTTTTTCGTTAGAAGAGAAGAGAGCGTAGGAGCCTCCGAAAATGACATCGGCTACTGGGGATTCTTTTTCGGCCTCAGCTTTTTTGAACAATTCACCCGTGCTGGCTTGTACTAAATCAACCTTAATACCATATTTTTCTTCGAAGGCAGGGATTGTCTCTTCGATAAGGTCTTCAGGGTTAGGCGAGTAGATAACCAAAGCATTATCCGAATCTGTCTCAGTGTTAGTTTCCGAATCTGTTGTTGAAGAACATCCAGATAAAGTAAGAAATATCCATCCACAAGAGAGAAAGAATAGTAGTTTTTTCATAAGAATCTCCTTTTTTACGAACGTTTTTACTCTACAATTTGGTCAACATTTATAATTTGCAGAGTTCTATAGGATATAATAAAAACCTTAAAGAAATCTAAAACTAGGAATATGGGTCAAAGACACTAGGGGAAAGAAAATGGAGGAGACCAAAAATCAATAGAAGTTAGCTCAAAATGGGGGCTAATTTTTTATACTGCTACATAAGCTGGATTTGCGATTCGGTCTTTCTTGTCATCCAAGCCTAAAAGAACATTTCTCGTCTTTCAAATTCCCTCAAAAATGGTATAATAGTAACATCACAAAATTGGAGAGAGACCATGAGTTTTTACAATCATAAAGAAATTGAGCCTAAGTGGCAGGGCTACTGGGCAGAACATCATACATTTAAGACAGGAACAGATGCATCAAAACCGAAGTTTTATGCTCTTGATATGTTCCCTTATCCGTCTGGAGCGGGTCTTCACGTAGGACACCCAGAAGGTTATACTGCAACCGATATCCTCAGCCGTTATAAACGTGCGCAAGGTTACAATGTCCTTCACCCAATGGGTTGGGATGCCTTTGGTTTACCTGCAGAGCAATATGCTATGGATACAGGTAATGATCCAGCAGAATTTACAGCTGAGAACATTGCTAACTTCAAACGCCAAATCAATGCGCTTGGATTTTCTTATGACTGGGATCGTGAAGTCAATACAACAGATCCAAACTACTACAAGTGGACACAATGGATTTTCACCAAGCTTTACGAAAAAGGCTTGGCCTATGAAGCGGAAGTACCAGTAAACTGGGTTGAAGAGTTGGGAACAGCCATTGCCAACGAAGAAGTCCTTCCTGATGGAACTTCTGAGCGTGGTGGCTATCCTGTTGTCCGCAAACCAATGCGCCAATGGATGCTTAAAATCACGGCCTATGCAGAACGCTTGCTTAATGACTTAGACGAGCTTGATTGGCCAGAGTCTATCAAGGACATGCAACGCAACTGGATTGGTAAATCAACTGGTGCCAATGTAACCTTCAAAGTTAAGGGAACAGACAAGGAATTCACAGTCTTTACGACTCGTCCTGACACCCTTTTCGGTGCTACTTTCACTGTCTTGGCTCCTGAACATGACTTGGTTGACGCCATCACAAGCCCAGAGCAAGCAGAGGCTGTAGCAGACTACAAACATCAAGCTAGTCTCAAGTCTGACTTGGCTCGTACAGATCTTGCTAAGGAAAAAACAGGAGTTTGGACTGGTGCTTATGCCATCAATCCTGTCAATGGCAAGGAAATTCCAATCTGGATTGCGGACTATGTTCTTGCTAGTTACGGGACAGGTGCGGTAATGGCTGTTCCTGCCCACGACCAACGTGACTGGGAATTTGCCAAACAATTTGACCTTCCAATTGTAGAAGTGCTTGAAGGTGGAAACGTTGAAGAAGCTGCCTACACAGAAGATGGCCTTCATGTTAATTCAGCCTTCCTAGATGGACTCAACAAAGAAGACGCTATTGCTAAGATTGTCGCTTGGTTGGAAGAAAAAGGCTGTGGTCAGGAGAAGGTTACCTACCGTCTCCGCGACTGGCTCTTTAGTCGTCAACGTTACTGGGGTGAGCCAATTCCAATCATTCATTGGGAAGATGGAACTTCAACAGCTGTTCCAGAAAATGAATTGCCACTTGTCTTGCCTGTAACCAAGGATATTCGCCCTTCAGGTACTGGTGAAAGTCCACTAGCTAACTTGACAGACTGGCTTGAAGTGACTCGTGAAGATGGTGTCAAGGGTCGTCGTGAAACAAACACCATGCCACAATGGGCTGGCTCAAGCTGGTACTACCTCCGCTATATTGACCCACACAATACTGAGAAATTGGCTGATGAGGACCTTCTCAAACAATGGTTGCCAGTAGATATCTACGTGGGTGGTGCGGAACATGCTGTACTTCACTTGCTTTACGCTCGTTTCTGGCATAAATTCCTCTATGACCTCGGTGTGGTTCCAACAAAAGAGCCATTCCAAAAACTCTTTAACCAAGGAATGATCTTGGGAACTAGCTACCGTGATCACCGTGGGGCTCTTGTGGCGACTGACAAGGTTGAAAAACGTGACGGTTCTTTCTTCCACGTGGAAACAGGAGAAGAATTGGAGCAAGCACCAGCCAAGATGTCTAAATCGCTCAAGAACGTTGTCAACCCAGATGACGTAGTGGAACAATACGGTGCCGATACCCTTCGCGTCTATGAAATGTTCATGGGTCCACTTGATGCTTCCATCGCTTGGTCTGAGGAAGGTCTGGAAGGAAGCCGTAAGTTCCTTGACCGTGTTTACCGTTTGATCACAAGTAAGGAAATCATTGAGGAGAACAATGGTGCTCTTGACAAGGTCTACAATGAAACAGTCAAAGCTGTCACAGAGCAAATTGAGTCTCTCAAATTCAACACAGCCATTGCCCAACTTATGGTCTTTGTCAACGCGGCTAACAAGGAAGACAAGCTCTATGTGGACTACGCCAAAGGCTTTATCCAATTGATTGCCCCATTTGCTCCTCACTTGGCAGAAGAACTCTGGCAAACTGTTGCCGCAACAGGAGAATCAATTTCTTACGTGGCTTGGCCAACATGGGACGAAAGCAAATTGGTTGAAGACGAAATCGAAATCGTCGTCCAAATCAAAGGTAAAGTCCGTGCCAAATTGATGGTAGCCAAAGATCTATCACGAGAAGAATTGCAAGAAATTGCTCTGGCTGATGAAAAAGTCAAAGCAGAGATTGACGGTAAGGAAATCGTGAAAGTGATTAGTGTACCTAACAAACTCGTTAATATCGTCGTTAAATAACGAGTTTATTAGCTCTATCTGCCACCTTCAATAGTCCACTGGACTATTGAAGCCAACTAAATTGGTTAATATTATTGTGAAATAAGATAGGAATCCTTCAGAGTAGAATCTGGAGGATTTTTTGAATGAAAAATATAATTCTGTTTCCATCATCTCACCACTTAACCTCTCATTTTAACCACTTATCTCAAAAGTCGATTTTTCTTTCATTCTTTTTGTTAAACTGGTTAGGTAAAGAGGAGGAAATAAATATGATTTTACAAGCTAAACATTTGACTAAATGGTACGGCGATCATATGGCTGTTGAAGATATTCAGTTAGAGTTTGAAAAAGGGAGTTTTAATGCTATTTTGGGTCCCAATGGTGCAGGAAAATCAACCACTATTTCCATGTTAATCGGTTTGAAAAAGCCGACAAAAGGTCAGATTCGATATGCGCCAAATACGAAAATCGGAGTTGTTTTTCAAGCTAGTGTACTGGATGAGATGTTGACAGTTAGGGAAAATCTTACGATTCGTGCTCAACAGTATAAGGAGATTGCAGCAAGTCGTGTGGATGATTTGATCCATCAACTGGGTTTGACTGCTTTCCAGAAGCAACTATATGGGACTTTGTCAGGTGGGCAAAAACGTAGGGTTGATATTGCGCGTGCTCTTCTTTCACAGCCAGATATTCTTTTCTTAGATGAACCAACGACAGGTCTAGATATTCAGACTCGCAAAGCCATTTGGGATTTACTGTCTCGGCTACAAAAGGATGAAGGGATGACTATTATCTTAACGACTCATTATCTGGATGAAGCGGATGAAGCGGATCAGATTTATATCGTTGATTATGGGAAAGTGATTGCGCAAGGTTCTGCGACGACTATTAAAAGTCAGTATGCATCTAATATCCTAAAAATTCGTTTTAAAGAAATGAAGGATTTAGAAAAGTTGCTACAGACTGGAATGACAGTAAAGGAAGAAAATGAGTTGGAATATCTTGTTTATCCAAGGACGTCACAGGAAGCCATTGAATATTTGATAAAAGTTCGAGAAGAAATTGATTCTTTTGAGTTTCGTCCAGGTACCATGGATGATGCCTTTATTGCACTTACAGGAAGAGAGGTTCGCTAATGTTAGCTTTATTGAAACGGAATTTTATCTTATATTTTCGTAATCGTTCAGGAGTATTTTTCTCATTATTGGGGGCATTGATTTCCTTTCTCCTTTATATCATTTTTTTGCAGAAGAACTTGACGGATGCTTGGTCCCAACTCCCTGATAATACGAACCTTTTAAATAACTGGCTGATGGGTGGGACCTTGGCTGTGACGGGAATCACAACCAGTTTTACGGCTCTTACACAAATGGTACAGGATCGTGAAAATCAAGTGGATCAAGATCTCTTCTTGACAGATTTAGGTAGCTGGGGTTTACAGGTGTCCTATCTAATCAGTAGTATTGCCATCTCTTTTGTCATGCAGGTGTTTATGTTTGCTGTTATGGGGCTTTATTTTAAAGAGAGTCCAGTTATCAGTCATTTATCGGAAATTGCTTTGATTATGTTGTTAAGTAGTCTGCTTTCAAGTTTGATAAATATTCTCTTGATTTACCGTTTTCAATCTGTAGATAGCCTTGGCAAACTGGCAACTATAGTGGGAACTGCTTCTGGATTTTTAGTAGGAACTTATGTCCCTATTGGAGTATTACCTGATTTTGCACAGATTATCATGAAGTGTACCCCTGCAACTTATATTGCTTCTCTTTATCGACAAATTTTAATGAAAGAACCATTAGAGACCGCATTTACAGGAAATAGCAGATTGTTAAAGGAATTTCAAGAAAAAATGGGAATCCAAATCAACTGGCAAGAACTATTGACAAAGGAAGAGACATACTTTATAGTGGTTATTATCAGTCTCGTCGCTATTCTTCTTTGGCTTTTATTTGTTAAAGTATTTAGCAAGAGAAAATAAAAGTATATTGGAGAGAAAATGAAGATTCGTTTTGAAATGAAGACAGAGTTTTCAGAAAAGGACCCACATATTGTAATTCAGGCAGCTCAGTTAACTGACCAAGCAAGGGAAGTTATGGAGTATTTAGAACAATTTTCAACAACCAATCAGGTGGTCATTCCTATTCGAACGGATGATTATCTGGTCATGGTGAAGATTGAGGATATTATTCTAGCTGATATTGACAAGAATTTATTAACCATTTATACGGTAGATGGGATTTATAAAACTAAGGAAACATTGATAAACTTTCAGAATCGGATTAATCGGCGTAACTTTATACAGATATCACGCCATTCAATTATAAACATTGACCACTTAGAATCGTTATCAGATAGTTTTTCAGGGAACATGATGGCTAAAATGACTCGGGGTATCAAATCTAGTGTGAGTCGGAAATACGTTAAGTCCTTAATGAATTATCTAGGTTTATAGGAGAAAATCATGAAACGATTAATTGATTATTTTGTATCGGGAATGCGCACGGCTTCCTTCTTTTATTTGAGTATGATGTTATTAGCTCAGTGTTATCCAAGCATTACCTATCCTGCACCAATGGTAAAAAATATTCTAGCTCTGTTTTTAATGGGTGGAATTATGGGGGTATTGACTTTAATACTTGAAAAGCTAGAGTTTCTTGCTTTTAGTATACGTGTAGGAGTTCATTTATTAGTTACAGCTACTGTCTTAGTATTGACCTCTCTATTTTTTGGCTGGGGTTCAGTTTTATGGAGCCCTCTGCTTTGGTTCTTTTTCTTGTTAATTTATGGATTGATATGGTTGTATCAAATCTGGCGGACTCATAAACTCACACAACAAATTAATCAAGCCTTGGAGGATAAAAGAAAGAAAACGGATAAATAGTGTAGTGTTCAGTATGAAGTTGGAGGAGAGTGCTAGTTTCCATTTAGAGTAATTTATGATATAGTATTTTCAGTGTAAAAACAAGGAGAAAGTTATGCCAGTAAATGAATTTGGTCAGATGATTGGTGAGTCAATGGAAGGTTATACACATGGCGAATTGCCTTCTATTGGTTTCTTAGAAGGGCGTTATGCTAGGGTAGAGGCTCTTTCAGTGGAAAAGCATGCGGAGGATTTGTTGGCTGTATATGGTCCAGATACTCCTCGGGAGATGTGGACTTACCTCTTTCAGGAACCAGTGGCAGATATGGAGGAGCTGGTCAGCCTTTTAAATCAGATGTTGGCTCGTAAGGATCGCTTTTACTATGCGATTGTAGACAAGGCAACTGGTAAGGCTTTGGGAACATTTTCTCTCATGCGCATTGACCAGAATAACCGAGTAATAGAAGTGGGAGCAGTCACTTTTTCTCCAGAACTCAGGGGAACACGAATAGGGACAGAGGCTCAGTATCTCCTAGCTCGCTATGTTTTTGAGGAGCTTAACTATCGTCGCTACGAATGGAAATGTGATTCTATTAATCTGCCATCCAGACGAGCTGCGGAGCGTTTAGGTTTTGTCTATGAAGGAACCTTCCGCCAGGCAGTCGTTTATAAGGGGCGTACGAGGGATACGGATTGGTTGTCTATGATTGATAAGGACTGGCCACAAGTCAAAGCTCGTTTGGAAGCATGGTTGGCGCCTGAAAATTTTGATAAAAATGGACGACAGTACAAGAGCTTAAGAGAGCTTTAATAGGTGTTGACATGATCACTATTAAAAAGCAAGAAATTGTCAAAATAGAGGATATTTTGCATCTCTATCAGGCTGTCGGTTGGACAAATTATACCGATCAATCAGAGATGCTGGAGCAGGCCTTATCTCATTCATTAGCGATTTATGTGGCGCTTGATGGTGATACTGTGGTGGGCTTGATTCGTTTGGTTGGAGATGGTTTTTCATCAGTATTGGTTCAGGATTTAATCGTTTTACCTATCTATCAGCGTAAAGGGATTGGTAGTGCCCTAATGAAAGAGGCTTTAGAGGATTACAAAGATGTCTATCAAGTCCAGCTGGTAACAGAACAGACAGAAAGAACCTTGGGCTTCTATCGTTCTATGGGATTTGAAAGTTTATCCACCTATAATTGTATAGGAATGACTTGGGTAAATCGAGAAAAATAACAAAACTAGTTTTTTCTTAAGCAAAGTTTAAGGATGGTCTAGTATTATATAACCATTAAATAAAGACCTCCTAACTTTATTTAATAAAATCCTAAAACTTTTTTTCATCATAATCTCCTAATGAAGTCACCCAATCAGGTGGCTTTTTTGTGGGGATGAAGAGATACTGATAGAAATTTTTTTCAAAATGATAGAATCTGAGAAAAGTTAAGCTAGTTTTAAGCTTCGTCTTGTATCATATAATCATTAAATAAAGACCTCCTAACTTTATTTAATAAAATCCTAAACTTTTCTTTTTCATAATAATCTCCCTTAACTCCACCCAATCAGGTGGAGTTTTTTGGCTCTATTTCAGGCTTTTGGGGACTATTCTAAAAATCATTTTTCGATATTTTTCGGTATTTTTCGGATTTTGGTCGGGGAATTGGCGGGGATTTTTTTAGGAAATATGACTAAGAAATAGGTTTGCTGTTACTTCAGCTACTTCAAACTCAATTTTATTGTAAGTGACTGTTAATTGAAGGACTGGAACTGCTGTAATAATGATTTTGCTTGTCCAGTAGTGGCGTATTAAATGAGGAGTGACATGTAAGATTGTCTCTTCGTTTACTAAATCAAAATTTCTATGAAATTGATAGAATCCCTAACTTTCTCTTAAACTTGAAAGTCTTGTTGTAAAGCGGTTAAAGCTTGAGAAGCTGAGAATGTAAAGTTTTGACAAATTTTGTGAACTGTGGGATAATGGAGAGGAATTAAGGATTAGTTCTATATCATGGACTAGAAAAGACCCCAAGCTAACTTCCACATTAAGCTTGGGGTCTTTTTTGACACTATCTATCTTTGTTTAGCCATTTATCGACTAAGCGAAGAACAACACCGACCACAATCGGTCCGATGATAGTTTTAAGGATTAGTTCCATCATGGGCTATCTCACCTCCTTTCGTAGGCGGTGTAGAAGTGCCGTAGAATATTATACCACATAAGTGCTAAACTCGGGAGGCACCAATCCAGTGACTTTTTTGTTTGTGGCTTGGTTTTTTGATATAATAGAGCCATGAGTAGAATTTTAGATAATGAGATAATGGGGGATGAGGAGTTAGTAGAACGCACGCTCCGTCCTCAGTACTTACGTGAATATATTGGGCAGGACAAGGTCAAGGACCAGCTCCAAATCTTTATCGAGGCTGCCAAAATGCGAGATGAAGCGCTGGATCATGTGCTCTTATTTGGCCCTCCAGGCTTGGGAAAAACGACCATGGCTTTTGTCATTGCCAATGAACTGGGTGTAAATCTAAAGCAGACGTCTGGGCCTGTTATTGAAAAGGCTGGTGATCTAGTAGCGATTTTGAATGACTTAGAGCCTGGGGATGTCCTCTTTATTGACGAGATTCATCGTTTGCCCATGTCAGTGGAAGAGGTACTTTACAGTGCCATGGAGGACTTTTACATCGATATCATGATTGGGGCTGGTGAAGGTAGTCGCAGTGTTCATTTGGAGTTGCCACCTTTTACCTTGATTGGTGCGACGACTCGGGCTGGTATGCTCTCAAATCCGCTACGGGCACGTTTTGGTATTACGGGGCATATGGAGTATTATGCCCATGCTGATCTGACGGAAATTGTCGAGCGGACAGCAGATATTTTTGAGATGGAAATCACTCATGAGGCAGCATCCGAGCTGGCCTTGCGCAGTCGTGGAACCCCTCGTATTGCCAATCGTCTCCTCAAGCGCGTGCGCGATTTTGCCCAGATTATGGGGAATGGGGTTATCGATGTTCTTATTACGGATAAGGCTTTGACCATGTTGGATGTTGACCATGAAGGTCTAGACTATGTGGACCAGAAAATCCTTCGGACCATGATTGAGATGTACGGTGGTGGCCCTGTCGGATTAGGAACTCTTTCTGTTAATATTGCCGAGGAGCGCGAGACGGTGGAAGATATGTATGAGCCTTACTTGATTCAAAAAGGTTTTATCATGCGAACACGGTCTGGACGGGTTGCAACGGCGAAGGCTTACGAACATTTGGGGTATGAATACAGTGAAAAATGAGCAAGAAATCCTAAAAGCTTTCAGAGAAAATCCGGATATGATGACTATTCTGACTATCATCCGAGATCTTGATTTAAAAGACTCGTGGTTGGCAGCAGGTTCGGTACGAAATTTCATCTGGAATCTCTTGTCAGACAGACCAGCTTTTGACCGTGAAACGGATGTGGATGTGATTTTCTTTGATCCAGATGTGAGTTATGAAGAAACGCTGGCTATAGAGAAAAAGCTGAGAGAGGACTTTCCTCAGTACCAGTGGGAATTGAAAAATCAGGTCTATATGCACCAGCACAGTCCTCATACTGCGCCCTATACTAGCTCTCGTGATGCTATGAGTAAGTATCCAGAACGGTGTACGGCGGTTGGACTGCGCTTGAATGAAGACTCCGCTTTAGAATTCTTTACTCCTTATGGACTAGAGGATATTTTGAATTTTCAAGTTCGCCCAACTCCTCATTTTTTAGAAAATGAAGATCGAATGCAGCTCTATCAAACACGATTATCCAAGAAAAATTGGCAGGAGAAATGGAAAAATTTGATTTTTAAAAATACTTAAGGAAACTTTAAGCTAGGAAGTGTATACTAAGCTCATAAGTTAAGAAGACCTTAACTTAAACTCCTAAAACTTTTTCATAATAATCTCCCTATAAAAAATAGAGTCGCCCAATCAGGCGACTTATTTTTTTGAAAACTGAGCTTGGTGCCTGAGAATAAATAGCTTAGTGATAGAAGAAAATAGGGGAATATGGTATAATGAAACGATAGATTTTTGAATAGGAATAAGATCATGTTTGGATTTTTTAAGAAAGATAAGGCTGTGGAAGTAGAAGTTCCGACACAGGTTCCTGCTCATATCGGCATCATCATGGATGGGAATGGCCGTTGGGCTAAAAAACGTATGCAACCGCGAGTCTTCGGACACAAGGCGGGCATGGAAGCATTGCAAACTGTGACCAAGGCAGCCAACAAGCTAGGTGTCAAGGTTATTACAGTTTATGCTTTTTCTACAGAAAACTGGACGCGTCCTGATCAGGAAGTCAAGTTTATCATGAACTTGCCCGTAGAGTTTTATGACAATTATGTCCCAGAACTGCATGCGAATAATGTTAAGATTCAAATGATTGGGGAGACAGACCGCCTGCCTAAGCAAACCTTTGAAGCTTTAACCAAGGCTGAGGAATTGACTAAGAACAACACAGGATTGATTCTTAATTTTGCCCTCAACTATGGTGGACGTGCTGAGATTACACAGGCGCTTAAGTTGATTTCCCAGGATGTTTTAGATGCCAAAATCAACCCAGGTGACATCACAGAGGAATTGATTGGTAACTATCTCTTTACCCAGCATTTACCTAAGGACTTACGAGATCCAGACTTGATTATCCGTACTAGTGGAGAATTGCGTTTGAGCAATTTCCTTCCATGGCAGGGAGCCTATAGTGAGCTCTATTTTACAGATACCTTATGGCCTGATTTTGACGAAGTAGCCTTGCAGGAAGCAATTCTTGCCTACAATCGTCGTCATCGCCGATTTGGAGGAGTTTAGGAGGAAATATGACACAGGATTTACAGAAAAGAACCTTGTTTGCAGGGATTGCACTGGCTATTTTCCTACCGATTTTAATGATTGGGGGACTCTTGCTTCAGATAGCAATCGGAATCATAGCCATGCTAGCCATGCATGAACTTTTGAAGATGAGAGGTCTAGAGACCATGACTATGGAGGGGCTCTTGACCCTCTTTGCCACCTTTGCTTTGACCATTCCCTTGGAGAATTACCTGACTTTTTTGCCAGTTGATGGGAATGTGGTTGCTTATAGTGTGTTGATTTCAATCATGTTAGGAACGACTGTTTTTAGCAAGTCTTATACGATTGAGGATGCTGTTTTCCCTCTGGCTATGAGCTTTTATGTGGGCTTTGGATTTAATGCCTTACTAGATGCTCGTGTCGCAGGTTTGGATAAGGCACTCTTAGCCTTGTGTATTGTCTGGGCAACCGATAGTGGTGCTTATCTTGCTGGGATGAACTATGGTAAACGAAAATTAGCTCCAACGGTTTCTCCAAATAAAACTTTTGAGGGTGCCTTGGGTGGTATTTTAGGTGCGATTTTAGTAACCATTATCTTTATGATAGTTGACAGTACAGTTGCTCTTCCGTATGGAGTTTACAAGATGTCAGTCTTTGCTATTTTCTTTAGCATAGCTGGACAATTTGGTGATTTACTAGAAAGCTCGATTAAGCGTTACTTTGGTGTTAAGGATTCTGGGAAATTTATCCCTGGACATGGTGGTGTTTTGGATCGTTTCGATAGTATGTTGCTTGTATTTCCAATCATGCACCTATTTGGACTCTTTTAATCAAAAGACGGAGGAAATACTATGCTCGGAATTTTAACCTTTATTCTGGTTTTCGGGATTATTGTGGTAGTGCACGAGTTCGGGCACTTCTACTTTGCCAAGAAATCAGGAATTCTAGTGCGTGAATTTGCCATCGGTATGGGGCCCAAAATCTTTGCTCATATTGGCAAGGATGGAACAGCCTATACCATTCGAATCTTGCCTCTGGGTGGCTATGTTCGTATGGCCGGTTGGGGTGATGATACAACTGAAATCAAGACAGGTACTCCTGTCAGTTTGACCCTTACTGACGATGGGAAGGTTAAACGCATCAACCTCTCAGGTAAAAAATTAGATCAGACAGCTCTTCCTATGCAGGTGACCCAGTTTGACTTTGAAGATAAGCTCTTTATCAAGGGTTTGGTTCTGGAAGAAGAAAAAACATTTGCAGTGGATCACGATGCAACGGTTGTGGAAGCAGATGGTACTGAGGTTCGGATTGCACCTTTAGATGTTCAATATCAAAATGCGACTATCTGGGGGAAACTCATTACTAACTTTGCAGGCCCTATGAACAACTTTATCTTAGGTGTTCTTGTTTTCTGGATTTTAATCTTTATGCAGGGTGGTGTCAGAGATGTCGATACCAACCAGTTCCATATTATGCCCCAAGGGGCCTTGGCTAAGGTAGGAGTGCCAGAAACGGCTCAGATTACCAAGATTGGCTCACATGAGATTAGCAACTGGGAAAGTTTGATCCAGGCTGTGGAAGCAGAAACTAAAGATAAGACGGCCCCAACCTTGGATGTGACTATTTCTGAAAAGGGTAGTGACAAGCAAGTCACTGTTACTCCAGAAGAAAGTCAAGGTCGTTACCTTCTAGGTGTTCAACCGGGAATTAAGTCGGACTTTCTATCCATGTTTGTAGGTGGTTTTACAACCGCTGCTGACTCAGCTCTCCGAATTCTATCGGCTCTGAAAAATCTGATTTTCCAACCGGATTTGAATAAGCTAGGTGGACCTGTTGCCATCTTTAAGGCAAGTAGTGATGCTGCTAAAAATGGAATTGAGAATGTCTTGTACTTCTTGGCAATGATTTCCATCAATATTGGGATTTTTAATCTTATTCCGATTCCAGCCCTGGATGGTGGTAAGATTGTGCTCAATATCCTGGAAGCCATTCGCCGCAAACCATTAAAACAAGAAATTGAAACCTATGTCACCTTGGCCGGAGTGGTCATCATGGTTGTCTTGATGATTGCTGTGACCTGGAATGACATTATGCGACTCTTTTTTAGATAATCGAGGAATATTATGAAACAAAGTAAAATGCCTATCCCAACGCTTCGCGAAATGCCAAGCGATGCTCAAGTTATTAGCCATGCTCTTATGTTGCGAGCTGGTTATGTTCGCCAAGTTTCAGCAGGTGTTTATTCTTATCTACCACTTGCCAACCGTGTGATTGAAAAAGCCAAAAACATCATGCGCCAAGAATTTGATAAGATTGGTGCAGTTGAGATGTTGGCTCCTGCCCTTCTTAGTGCGGAATTGTGGCGCGAATCAGGTCGTTACGAAACTTATGGTGAGGACCTTTACAAACTAAAAAACCGTGAAAAATCAGACTTTATCCTAGGTCCAACTCACGAAGAAACCTTTACAGCTATTGTCCGTGATTCTGTTAAGTCTTACAAGCAATTGCCACTTAACCTTTACCAAATCCAGCCTAAGTATCGTGATGAAAAACGCCCACGTAATGGACTTCTCCGTACACGTGAGTTTATCATGAAGGATGCTTACAGTTTCCACGCTAACTATGATAGCTTGGACAGTGTTTATGATGAGTACAAGGCTGCTTATGAGCGTATTTTCACTCGTAGTGGCTTAGACTTCAAGGCTATTATTGGTGACGGTGGAGCCATGGGTGGTAAGGACAGCCAAGAATTTATGGCCATTACACCTGCTCGTACAGACCTTGACCGCTGGGTTGTCTTGGATAAGTCAGTTGCCTCATTTGACGAAATTCCTGCAGATGTGCAAGAAGAAATCAAGGCAGAATTGCTCAAATGGATGGTCTCTGGTGAAGATACCATTGCTTACTCAAGTGAGTCTAGCTATGCGGCTAACTTGGAAATGGCAACAAATGAGTACAAACCAAGCAATCGTGTTGTCGCTGAAGAAGAAGTGACTCGTGTTGCAACGCCAGATGTTAAATCAATCGATGAAGTTGCAGCCTTCCTCAATGTTCCAGAAGAACAAACGATTAAAACCCTCTTCTACATGGCAGACGGTGAGCTTGTTGCGGCCCTTCTAGTTGGAAATGACCAGCTTAATGAAGTTAAGTTGAAAAACCACTTGGGAGCAGATTTCTTTGACGTTGCTAGCGAAGAAGAAGTGGCAAATGTTGTGCAAGCAGGATTTGGTTCACTTGGCCCAGTTGGTTTGCCAGAGAATGTTAAAATCATCGCAGACCGTAAAGTGCAAGATGTTCGCAATGCGGTTGTGGGAGCTAATGAAGATGGCTACCACTTGACTGGTGTGAACCCAGGTCGTGATTTTACTGCAGAATATGTGGATATCCGTGAAGTTCGTGAGGGTGAAATTTCACCAGACGGACAAGGTGTCCTTAACTTTGCGCGTGGTATCGAAATTGGTCACATCTTCAAACTCGGCACTCGCTACTCAGCAAGCATGGGAGCAGATGTCTTGGATGAAAATGGCCGTGCTGTGCCAATTATCATGGGATGTTACGGTATCGGTGTTAGCCGTCTCCTTTCAGCCGTTATGGAGCAACACGCACGCCTCTTTGTTAACAAAACACCAAAAGGTGAATACCGTTACGCTTGGGGAATCAATTTCCCTAAAGAATTGGCACCATTTGATGTGCACTTGATTACTGTCAATGTCAAGGACGAAGAAGCGCAAGCCTTGACAGAAAAACTTGAAGCAAACTTGATGGGAGCTGGTTACGAAGTCTTGACAGATGACCGCAACGAACGTGTCGGAGTCAAATTCAGCGATAGCGACTTGATTGGATTGCCAATCCGTATCACTGTTGGTAAAAAAGCAGCTGATGGCATCGTAGAAGTTAAGATTAAAGCGACTGGTGACACCATCGAGGTTCATGCAGATAACGTACTTGAAACGCTTGAAATCCTCAGCAAAAAATAAAAACTATAATCAGAAGAAAAACAAGGAAAAAATGTAACTAGTTTTTACCTTGTTTTTTCTGTATAATGGGAAAAATGAGTAGATAAAGAGGTAAATGTATGCTAAGATTTCCAAAGGATTTTGTCTGGGGATCCTCCACTTCTGGGCCGCAGACAGAAGGGAGTGTAGCTGGTGACGGCAAGGGAGATAATCTCTGGGATTACTGGTACCAAGTGGAGCCAAATCGTTACTATAATGGGATTGGTCCAGATAAGACATCAACCTTTTATGAAAATTGGGAACAGGATATCGAGCTTTTGTTAGAGACTGGTCACACAGCCTTTCGGACTTCTATTCAGTGGTCACGGATTTTTCCACAAGGTTGTGGGGAAGTCAACCCTCAAGGTGTGGATTTTTATCGTAAGGTCTTTGAGGCTATTAAGGCTAAGGGGATTCGTCTCTTAGTCAATCTCTACCACTTTGATTTGCCTCTTGCTCTTCAAGAAGCTGGTGATGGTTGGGAAAATAAGGCGACGGTCTCAGCCTATGAAGACTATGCTCGTTTTTGTTTTGAAACTTATGGAGATTTAGTGGATCAATGGATTACCTTTAACGAGCCCATCGTTCCTGTAGAATTTGGCTATTTTTACGATGCCCATTATCCACATAAGGTCGATGTAGAGGCAGCGGTTAAAGTAGCCTATCACACACAATTAGCCAGCAGTCGAGCGGTCAAGGCCTGTCATGAACTCTTGCCTGATTCCAAGATTGGGATTGTTCTCAACTTGACACCGGCTTATCCACGTAGCCAGCATCCTGCTGATGTAAAGGCAGCTCGCATTGCGGACCTTTTTCAGGCCCAATCTTTCTTAGATCCGTCTGTTTTGGGGACTTATCCACAGGAGTTGGTAGAAATCTTGCATGAACACGGTCTCTTGCCTGATACCACAGAGGAAGAGTTGGAGCTTATTCGTGACAATACAGTAGATTTCCTTGGTGTCAACTATTATCAGCCTTTGCGTGTTATGGCACCTCGATTTGCTAAGCATCCAGAGAGTCCACTCTTGCCAGAACATTTTTACGAGCCTTATGTAATGCCTGGACGTAAAATTAATCCTCACCGTGGCTGGGAAATTTATGAGCAAGGGATTTATGATATCGCCCAAAATATCAAGGAAAACTATGGCAATATCGAGTGGATGTTGACAGAGAATGGTATGGGTGTTGAAGGGGAAGAAAAATTCCGTCAAGATGGGATGATTCAAGATGATTACCGTATTGACTTTGTAAAAGGTCATCTTCGTGAACTTCACCGTGCTATTGAAGACGGAGCTAATTGTAAGGGCTACTTGATTTGGACCTTTATCGATTGTTGGTCATGGCTCAACAGCTATAAAAATCGCTATGGTTTGGTTGAATTAGACTTGGAAACACAAGAACGTCGTCTGAAGAAATCAGGGCACTGGTTCAAGGAATTAAGCGACAATAATGGATTTTAAAAAGGACTCTGACTGATTATCCTAATTGGTCAGAGTTTTTTGCTTACAGGATCTTAATTTGAACTATACCAATTTTTACTCTTGACAAGTGAAAGAAACAAGTATATACTGTTTTTGCTGATTCTATAAAAGAGGAATTAGACTATACCAATTTTAAGGAGAAAGCACAGCTGGTCTGTGTCGTATATACTATGTGTGGAATTGTTGGTGTTGTTGGAAACACAAATGCAACTGATATTTTGATTCAAGGGCTTGAAAAGCTCGAATACCGTGGCTATGATTCTGCGGGGATTTTTGTCCTAGGTGGTGCTGAAAACTATCTAGTTAAGGCTGTTGGACGTATCGCAGAATTGTCTGCCAAGACAGCTGGTGTTGAGGGGACAACTGGTATCGGACATACTCGTTGGGCAACTCATGGGAAACCAACTGAGGACAATGCTCACCCACACCGCTCTGAGACAGAACGTTTTGTCTTGGTGCACAACGGGGTGATTGAGAACTACCTTGAAATCAAGGAAGAATACCTTGCAGGTCACCACTTTAAGGGGCAAACAGATACAGAAATCGCTGTTCACTTGATTGGAAAATTTGCAGAAGAAGATGGTTTGTCAGTTCTTGAAGCTTTCAAAAAAGCTCTTCACATCATCCGTGGTTCTTATGCCTTTGCCTTGGTTGATTCACAAGATCCTGAAGTTATCTACGTAGCTAAGAATAAATCACCACTTTTGATTGGTCTTGGAGAAGGCTATAACATGGTCTGCTCAGATGCTATGGCTATGATTCGTGAAACCAACCAATACATGGAAATTCATGACCAAGAGTTGGTAATCGTCAAGGCTGATAGTGTGGAAGTTCAAGACTATGATGGTAACAGTCGTGAGCGTGCTAGTTACACTGCTGAACTTGACTTGTCTGATATCGGTAAGGGAACTTATCCTTACTACATGCTCAAGGAAATTGACGAGCAACCAACTGTTATGCGTAAACTCATCCAAGCCTATACAGATGAGGCAGGTCAAGTAGTGGTTGACCCAGCTATCATCAAGGCTGTTCAAGATGCAGACCGCATCTATATCCTTGCAGCTGGAACATCTTACCACGCAGGATTTGCTTCTAAGAAGATGCTGGAAGAGTTGACAGATACACCAGTTGAACTTGGAATTTCATCTGAGTGGGGCTACGGTATGCCACTTCTCAGCAAAAAACCACTCTTCATCTTTATCAGCCAGTCTGGTGAAACAGCGGATAGTCGTCAGGTTTTGGTTAAGGCCAATGAAATGGGAATCCCAAGCTTGACAGTGACAAACGTGCCAGGTTCAACCCTTTCACGTGAAGCCAACCATACCATGCTCCTTCATGCAGGACCTGAAATTGCCGTGGCATCAACTAAAGCTTATACAGCGCAAATCGCAGCCCTTGCCTTCCTTGCAAAAGCAGTCGGTCAAGCGAACGGTAATGCCAAAGCGCAAGCCTTTGACTTGGTTCATGAGTTGTCAATCGTAGCTCAGTCTATCGAATCAACTCTTTCAGAGAAAGAAACCATTGAAGCCAAGGTTCGTGAGCTTCTTGAAACAACTCGCAACGCCTTTTATATCGGACGTGGTCAAGATTACTATGTAGCCATGGAAGCAAGTCTCAAACTCAAAGAGATTTCTTACATCCAGTGTGAAGGCTTTGCGGCAGGAGAACTCAAGCACGGAACTATTGCCTTGATTGAAGAAGGAACGCCTGTTTTGGCTCTCTTGTCAGATCCAGTACTTGCTAACCACACTCGTGGAAATATCCAAGAGGTCGCAGCCCGTGGTGCCAAGGTTCTCACTATTGCAGAAGAAAATGTTGCTAAAGATACAGACGATATCGTCCTTACGACCGTACACCCTTACCTCTCACCAATCTCAATGGTTGTACCAACGCAATTAGTCGCTTACTTTGCAACTCTACACCGTGGTCTGGATGTGGATAAACCACGTAACCTTGCTAAGTCAGTAACGGTAGAATAATCTAAAAAAAGTCTAGTTATCTAGGCTTTTTTCTAATGAGCAAATTGGTTGCTTGGACTCAAGATTCGTGTTAGAATAATTTTTCAAATTGAAGGACAGAGGTAGACAAGGAGAATTACCATGGTAGAATTGGGAATTTCAACATTTGGGGAAACAACGGAGCTTGAAGAGACTGGGCAAACTTATAGTCATGCCGAACGCATTCGTCAGTTGGTGGCAGAAATTGAACTGGCTGACAAGGTTGGTTTGGATGTGTATGGGATTGGCGAGCACCATCGAGAGGATTTTGCAGTATCAGCTCCAGAGATTGTTCTGGCAGCTGGGGCAGTCAATACCAAGAAAATCCGTTTGACCAGTGCAGTCAGCATTCTATCGAGCATGGACCCGATTCGTTTGTTCCAACAGTATGCCACTATCGATGCTTTGTCCAATGGACGTGCGGAGATTATGGCTGGAAGGGGCTCTTTCACGGAATCATTTCCTTTGTTTGGCTATGACTTGAAAGACTACGAAGCTCTCTTTGATGAGAAATTAGACTTGCTTCAGTTAGTCAATGAAAAGACCAAACTAGACTGGAAAGGTCGATTGACCCAAACAATTTCTGGCAAAGAAGTTTATCCTCGTCCAGTTCAGGACAAATTGCCCTTGTGGATAGCGACAGGTGGTCATGTCGAATCAACAGTGAAGATTGCTCAGGCAGGCATGCCGATTGTCTATGCCATTATTGGTGGCAATCCGCCTTATTTTAAAAAGTTGATTCAGGCTTATCGTGAGATTGGGAGCGAAGCGGGTCATGCCAATCATGAGCTAAAGGTTGGAGCCCATTCTTGGGGTTGGATTGCTGAGGATGGCGAGCAGGCGGTAAAAGAATATTTCCATCCGACCAAGCAAGTGGTGGATGCTATTTCCAAAGACCGTCCACATTGGCAGGAGTTGCGTTATGAACAATATTTGGAGCAAGTTGGACCAAATGGCGCCATGTTTGTGGGTAATCCAGATCAGGTAGCAGAAAAATTGATTCGCATGATTGAGGATTTAGGCTTGGACCGCTTTATGTTGCATCTACCTCTTGGTTCTATGCCACATGAACAAGTCCTGCGAGCTATTGAACTCTTCGGAACGCAAGTAGCACCCAAAGTACGGGCTTACTTTGCCATGAAAGAGGCTTAATAAAAAATCCTAATCAGGCTGATAAAAAATCTATATAACAACTATTTTAATAAAGTAAAAGAAAGAAAAGAATCTCTGAAAAGCTGGTAAAATCAAGCTTTCCAGAGATTTTTTTCGTTATTGATATAAACAATCCCAATCAAGTTGATAGTCAATATATATTGGGAAAAGGCAAAAAGGAGTGGTAAGATGGTTTCAATCCAAATGGAAGGAGAAAAGTATGACAAGTAAAAGAGAACTAGTTTTTAAAGCCATACGAGGAGAAGAGGTGGAACGGGTTCCTGTTGGCTTTTGGTTTCATTTTGTAACACTGGAGGAAAAAGGGCAAGGTTTAAATAACCCACGTATCTTTCAAAAAAGTGTAGAGGGGCATCGGCAGTACGTTGAAAGAATTCATCCTGACTTTGTCAAAATAATGAGTGACGGCTTTTTCATTTATCCAAGTAATGTCTATAATCCTTCTGTTGCAAGTGTTCAGGAGTTGGCTTCTATTGAGTCGATTGGTGAAAACCATCCTTGGATTCAGCAACAAGTAGAAGTGGTACAAGCCATTCGAGCAACCTTCACTGAGGACATTGCATCATTCTACAATATCTTTTCTCCGATTTCCTACCTGAAAAGGTGGTTTCGTACAGAAACTTCTAGAGGTGATAAGGAGGTTGCAGATCTTTTTCTTGAAAATCCAGAGCTATTCAGGGAGATTTTAGATGTTATTGCTGAGGATATCGCTATCCTGACCAAGGCAATCATTCAGGATGGTGGAGCAGATGGGATTTACCTTAGTACGCAAGAAATTCAGGATGAGCGCATCACACCAGACTTGTACCAGACCTATATCGAGCCAAGTAACATAAAGATTTTAGAAGCTGCTAATCAGGCAGGTGGGATAAATATCCTGCATATCTGCGGTTTCCAAGGTGCCAGTAACGATGTGACTATTTTCAAAGATTATCCAGCCCAAGTTTTCAACTGGGCAACCCACCATGAAGCAGTTAGTTTGCCTCAAGGTCAGGAGCTATTTCATGGTAAAGCGGTCTTGGGTGGTTTTGAAAATGGGAAGCAGAGCCTGATTTATGGAGGTACAAAGGCTGAACTACAAGAGGAAACCAAACGCTTGTTGGCTGAAGCTGGGACTAGAGGAGTCCTTCTTGGAGCGGATTGCACGGTTCCAGATTATTTTGAATTAGAAAGATTGGACTGGATTCGTCAGGCTGCTATTTTAGAATAGGAGGGCCTTATGAAAAGAAAAAAGTGGCTATTAGTAGGGACGGCCCTTGGATTTGTCATATTACTTGCGATTAGCCTCACTAAGGGACTTACTTGTAAGGAAGAACCAAGATGTCATGGAGTTCAGGATTTTCAGAAGGGAAGTCTTCCCTTTATTCAAACCAATGATATTGCCAGTGTTTTATTAGTCGAAAAAGAAAGAAATGGAGAATAGAGATGTCAGAAAAAAGAGAATGGGTTTTAAAAGCATTTAGAGGAGAAGCGGTTGATCGTGTTCCTGTCGGTTTTTGGCACCACTTTACATCAGAAGAGGAATGGTTAAAGGGATTTTCAAATCCTGTGATTATTGAAAAGAATATACAAGGTCACAAACAATTTATCCATGAACTAAATCCTGACTTTATTAAGTTAATGAGTGATGGCTATTTTGCTTATCCAAATCCAGTTATTGCCAAAGGGAAATCACTCCAAGAGTTGGCAGAGATTGAACCTCTGGGAGAAGATCATCCGTGGATTAGAGAGCAAGTAGAGTTAGTGAAGAAAATTAAGCAGGAGTTTACGGAAGATATTGTTGCTATTTACAATATTTTTGCGCCTGTGACCTACCTCAAATGGTTACTTGGAGAAGTGTCTGGTGGAGATGATCTCATTGCAGATTTCTTAGTTCAAGATCCTCAGAAATTGAAAAAAGTTCTCGATATAATTGCGCAAGATATCGCTAGCTTGAGTCAAGCTATTATTAGAGATGCAGGAGCAGACGGTATCTATCTCAGTGTGCAAAGTATTCAGGATGCGCGTGTTTCTGTTGAAGCATATCAGGAGATTATTGCTCCGAGTGAACTGACTGTTTTAAATGCAGCTAAGTCGGTTGGTGGAGTAAATATCCTTCACATCTGTGGCTATGAAGGAGCTCGAAACGATATTCATATCTTTGCCGACTATCCAGCTCATGTTTTTAACTGGGCAGTTGGCCCAGAAGGGATTAGTTTAAAAGAAGGCCGTGAGATTTTCAAGGGGCGTACTGTTTTGGGAGGATTTGAAAACGGCAAAGAGGGACTTCTCTATCGAGGCAGTAAGGAAGAAATTCAAGCTGAAACCAAACGATTGATAGAAGAAACAGGCAAAGAGGGCCTCATACTAGGAGCAGATTGTACCATTCCGAGCGATATTGCAGTGGAGCGTATCCAGTGGGTGAGAGAAGCAGTAACTAAATAAAGGAGAAGAATATGAGTAAGAAAACATGGATTATTGGTGGAGTTGCAGTTGTAGCGGTGCTTGGAGCAACGATTATTGGTAGAACTTTGGCGGGAGCATCTGCTAAAGGTGCAGATGCAGCTTCGTCTGGACAAGTAACAACTTTAAAAGTTGCCCATACCCAAAACTATGTCCCTTATGATTTTATTGACGAAAAAGGGGAATCAGATGGTTATGAAGTCGCAGTTTTAAAGGCAATTGATGAGAAATTAGCAGATTATAAATTTGAGTATACTGGAACTAGTGATGATGATCTCTTGATTGGACTTGAGTCCGGCAAGTACGATATTGGGACGAAAGGTGCTTGGTATACAGATGAACGGGCTAAGAAATTCATTATTCCATCTGAGCCAGTAGGAGCCAGCATTATTGGTTTTACTGTTAGAAAAGAAGATGAAGCCAAATATAAGAATATTGATGATTTCGCCAAAAACAAAGGAAAATTAGTACCCATCTCTCCACAAAATGCCCAGTGGAGTGTTATCAATAGCTATAATGACAAGCATAAAGATACACCAATTGAGTTGACAGCTGCTGAATCCTTCAAAGTGGCAGATGCTTATGCTTGGGTTTTAGAAGGACGTTATGATGCTTTCTTTGACATCAAGCTGTCTTTTGAAAAAGCAGTGACAGCAGAGGATGGTTCTTACCACCAATATGCGGACAAACTTAGCTGGTTCCCTTATAAAGGAATCCCAACCTATCCATTGATTCACCGTGATGAAAAGGGTGAGAAGTTTGCGAAAGAGTATGAAAAAGCTATTAAAGAATTAAAAGAAGATGGTACTCTAGCTAAACTTTCTCAAAAATACTTTAAAGAAGATGTCTTTAGTTATGTTGATAAAGATTAGATGAGCAATCAGGCATGTTAGAAAGAGGTTTACATGGTTTCATATGATTTTTCAAGAGTGTTCCAATTTTTACCAACCTTATGGCAGGCTCTTCCTATGACCTTGTCCATTCTCTTTTTTACTACAATCCTCGGTTCCCTTTTCGGTGGTCTATTGGCTTGGGCTCAAGTGGGAGAAGACAAGACTTTTGCAGGTCTTTCTAAGGGCTATATTTTCACTCTTCGCTGTACTCCCCCCATTGTTTTACTGTTTTTAGTATTTTATGGTTTACCTGAATTTTTAAAATGGTGGTTGAATTTAGATATCAACAACTGGTTCAAAACGGTCTTCGTCTTATTCACCATGGTCTTGCTATTTGCGGCTATCATTGCAGAAGTGTTTAAGTCTTCTTATCAGGCAATTCCCAAAGGACAGATGGAGGCTGGAGTCAGTATTGGTCTGACACCTAGTCAGACATTTTGGAGAATCATTTTTCCTCAGGCCTTTCAAGTGGCTCTTCCAAATGTGACGACCGCCATTCTAAATTTGATGCGGGACGCTGCCCTAGCTTATACGATTGGTTTTGTAGATGTCATGGGGGCTGGAAATCTCTTAATCAGTCGCAATTTGGGGAATTACTCTCTTGAAACCTATACAGCGGTTGCCATTCTTTATTGGGGTGTAGCTTTGGCTGTTTCCTTCTTGAGTCACTTGTTAGAAAAATCTTTGGAAACGAAAGGGAGATAGGATATGGATTTAGACTATATTGCAAAAACCTTTTTAGAGACCTTAAAAGGGGTACCGACCACCTTGATTATCATGATTGTAGCTATGATCTTAAGTTTTCTACCTGCCTTATTTTTAGCGCTGGGACAAATATACAAAGTCAAAGGTGTTCGAACCTTCTCCCTCGTGTATCTAGCTTTTATAAGAGCGACACCTCCGATTTTGCTGATTCTTTTCTTTTATAGCTTGTTTCCGAGTTTGCTCAATCAATTTCTTAAAAGCATAGGAAGTGATGTTGATATCTTTAAACTCAATCCCATCTATTATGCTTTTATTATCTATAGCTTGATGACAACAGGTAGTTTATCAGAAATCTTACGTTCGGCTATTTTGACTGTGGATAAGGGACAATTAGAAGCTGCACAAGCGATTGGCTTAACCACTAGTCAGGCTTATGTGAGGATTGTTTTTCCACAGGCCTTGCGGTCAGCCTTGCCTAATCTAGCTAATCTAGTTATAAATATTGTAAAAGGAACTTCTTTAGTATTTGTGATGACCATTAAGGATATTACAGCCATTGCCCGTGTTGAAGCGTCTTATGGTTATCAGTATTTTGAATCCTATTTTGTGATCTTTTTACAGTACATTCTTATTTGCGGATTGATTCAATGGGGCTTTTCAATCTTAGAGAAACGCTATATTCAAAGAGAAAAGGGACAAGTAGCGCCCAGTACAGGTTTAGCATAGGAGGAGACAATGTTACAAGTAGAACATGTTGCAAAAAAGTTTGGAGACAGACAAGTCCTAGGAGATGTGAATCTCAAGGTCAGCCAAGGGGATGTGGTTGTAATCTTGGGGCCATCTGGATCAGGTAAAACGACTTTTCTCAGATGTCTCAATCATTTGGAAAAGGCTGATAGTGGTTCTTTGAAACTTGCTGACAAAGACTACGATCTTGGCAAATTGACCAAAAAAGACATTTTGGAAATTCGCCAAAAGACCGCCTTCGTTTTCCAACATTATAATTTATTTGCCAATAAAACAGCCTTGGAAAATATTTTGGAGGGGCTGGTGATTGCTAGGAAAATTCCTAAGGAAGAAGCCATCAAACGTGCAGAAGCTGCCTTAGAAAAAGTTGGTTTACTAGCTTATAAGGATTACTATCCCTCTCAGCTTTCTGGAGGCCAGCAACAACGAATTGGTATTGCGCGCGCAATCGCTGTGAAACCAGAGGTCATTTTATTGGATGAGCCAACGTCAGCCTTGGATCCAGAGTTAGTAGGGGATGTTTTGGATGTTTTAAAACAGCTAGCTAAAGAAGGAGTTACTATGATAGTAGTGACTCATGAGATGGGCTTTGCCAGAGATGTGGCCAACCATGTTATTTTTATGGATGGCGGGAAAATTGTTGAAGAAAATAATGCCCATGATTTCTTCAGTCGTCCAAAAGAAGAACGAACCAAGCAATTTTTGGCACGAATACTTTCGGATGCGACCTATAGTGTGGAATATATGATTTGATAGATAGGCTTATCAGGTCAAAAATCAATCCCCCGAGCGTCAAGGCTTGGGGGATTTTTCTATAGGAGGGCTAGTTTAGTTCTCTTTTTTGTTTTTTAGTAAGAACCCGAGACCTAGAAGAGCAAGGAGGCTGATTCCTGCAAACAGGAGTTTGTGATCGTTTTTGGTTCCTGTATTTGGAAGTTCAGCTTGTTTAGCTGGGGTTGCAGGTATATTTTTCTTGCTAGAGTTTTCTACAGCTCCGTTTTGAATAGCTTCACTTACAGATGATGCTTGTGCTTCTTGTGCTGGTTTTTCAGCTTGTGAATCAGTTGTAGCTTGGTTAGGTTTATGATCCGCATCCGCTACTTTTGCATCTGGTTTTGTAGAATCAGGTTTAGCCTGTGGAGCTAGATTTTGCTGCTCAGGTTTGACGACTCGGTTTGGAGTATTGTCTTGGCCGTTATTTTGACCTTGTTCTTGTGTTAAGCTAGAAAGATCAAATTCTGGTTTTTCTTCCACAGCTGGGGCAACGATGGCACCGCCTTGAGAGATTCTAAGAACAGTAGCTGTAAGGGCATTTAATTTCAAGCCTTTTTCAGTCCATTCAAGTCCTTGAGGGTTGGCAATTCCGACTGGTCCTGCTTGGTTTTCATCTGCTAAAACTTCAGCATTTCTTAGGTGACCAAAGGAAGTTCCCAAATTAAATTCACGAGCTTTTTCGTCCGCATTGACAAAGACTGCGTAAATATCTCCGTTTGGAGCAGTAATTTGGTAGCCAATCACTACATCTTCTTTTTCCACACCATTTTGACCTGGGACAGTGATGAGGTGGACACGGTCTTTGATATCTTGGAGGCTCTTAAGTCGGAAGGCGTCTGTAGATTGACGAAGGGCAATCAACCCTTTCATATAGTCACGGCTCTTGACATTTTCAGGGTAAGCTTTACTATCTGTAGCCTTAGTCCAGTCAAACTTGTTAACAGCATCGCTGGAGTCGTAAGAGTCATGGATGAAGTAAGGATAGTCAAATGGATTGCCGTCCTTATCACGCAACAAGTGAGACTTGTTTGGAACCTTGTCTTCTGCGACTGGAGTCTTGTAGGCTGGGTCACGGAATTGTTTAGTACGTCCATATTCCTGACCAGAGTGGATAAACGGAGTTCCTTGTGCTGTCAAGACCATGAGATTTCCAAGTCGTAAACGACGATGAATCTCAGCATAGTTCTTAGCCTTGCTTGGGTCTTTTTTGATAGACTGGGCAATGATATCAAAGAGGGTCAAGTTATCATGGGCTGCGATGTATTGGATGACATCTCCAGGGCTGTCAGCTTCAAAGTTGGTTGGTTGAGCAATTAGATTTTTAAAGATAGTGTTGATATCACGCTTGCCACCTGTGATAAAGGCAGGTTGACCTTCGTTTGGATAACCAGACTTGAGGTTGTTACGGATGTCATCTGAGAAGACAGCTACAGTATCGGTATGTTTCATCCAATCTTGGTCAGCAGCTCTAGTAGGCATATTTTCATCACCAGCATAGGTTCTCCAACCTTCACCAAGCATGATGAGGTTTGGATTGAGGGCGCGTGCAGCCTTGTAAGCTTCTTCGATAGAAGCGGCATCATGGTCTCCCATCATATCGAAGCGGAATCCATCTACTTTGTAGGTATCAACTAGGTATTTGATAGAGTCAACTAGGAGACGTTTGGTCATATGGTGGGTTGTCCCCAAGCGTCCACCACCAAAGCTAGTTCGTGGTGTTCCATCAGCATCCATAAAATGGTAGTAGTTTGGCTCTAGGTCTTCAAAGATATCGACTTTGGCTGTGTGGTTATAAACGACATCTAAGATAGCTCCCATGCCACGTTTGTGGATTTCGTTGATGAGGTTTTTAAATTCTGCGATTCGTTTTTCTGGATTCTTAGGATCGCTTGAGTACATACCAGTCAAGGAGAAGTAGTTTTGAGGGTCATATCCCCAGTTGTAGTTACTGTTGCTTGAAGCATAGTCAGACAAGCGTTCATGGTTTTTCAATTCATTGACAAAGTAGTAAGACAAGACTGGAAGGAGCTGGATATGGGTCACACCCAAATCTTTGAGATAGTCTAGTTTTTCAATGAAGGCTTCAAAGGTACCAAATGGTTTGGTCAAGTCTTTTGCAATGGCAGGATCTGAAGTGAAGTCACGCACATGAGCTTCATAGATAACGGCATCTTCACGAGTCTTGAAGTTGTGAATCTTACCATAAGTCAAGTCTTGAGGTCCTAGTTTTGCTGGATCTACAAAGGCAGCTTTAGCCACTTTATGGGCATCGTCGATCTTAGCATCGTCACTATTCCAAGCAGCGAGGGATTTAGCGTAAGGATCGAGTGCAAGAACAGTTTTCCCCTGACGCTCGATTTGGTATTGATAATAGTAGCCAGTGAAATCTGTGATTCCTAGTTTGTTTGTGCTATCTAGAGTTTGTTTCCAAGTCCCTCTTTCTCCTTTTTCAAGAGCGACAGTTCCAACTACTTTGTTAGGGTCATTCTTGTCGTAGACAACAACAGAAACCTTATCAGCACTTGGTGACCAAAGGGTTAAATCAACTTGTTTTCCTTCTTCTTTGAGATCAGCTCCCAGTTTACCATCATAGCTGTAAGTCTCATCTTTAAGGCGCCAGCTTGTTTTGGTAGTGAATTGGTCGGAATTGTAGCTAACAGTATATGGATGTTTTGTGTCAGAGAAATCTCCGCTATAAGTCACTTTCTTGCCAGCTTCATCGATTGCAACATCGGTGATAGTTACCTTGTTTCCTAGGTGATTAGTGATGTTGGAGTGCTTGAGAATATCCTCTTTTTTTGCACCGACTAGTGTTGAAAAACTACTTTCAATGCTAGAAGTGGCTACGTGTTGAGCCCCTGTCATACGGATATCATGGACATAGTATGGATTTGTGTAAATCGATTCGTCATCGTCTTTTAGGAAAATTTGGCTATGATTTTTCAAATCTGTGAACTTATAATCTTCTTTACGGATTTTCACGTCGTCTCCTTGTTTGCTCTCATCTAGTAATAAAAAGCCGAATTCTTTTGCGGCATCCTTAAGAGGAATGTCAATATAGCGGCCGTATTTTCCTGTAGCTGTAAAGTCTGTTCCGTCAGGCCATTGAGCGCTACTTGGATTTTTCACATCTCCCCAATACCAAAGAGATTTCTTATCATAGTTGCCATCTGTACGGTAGTAGTTGACGCGAACAGTCCCTGCAGGCTGTGGTTCGTAAGAGAAAACCTTGTAATCTTGGTCCAACCAAGCCTCGTTCATCTTTGGTGCCAGTTTTTCTGCAGATTTATCGCCAGTTAGATTTTTTCCAGCTGTATTATTGATAAGGAAGCTAATTTTCTTGGCTTGCTCTCCCTTTAATTTGACATCTAGGTAGTAGCCATAGTCATCTTTTTTGGCATCCTTAAAGGACAAGGCTCCGTTAGGCCAGTTTTCAGATGGTTTTTCAACATCGTCCCAAGTCCAGAGTCCTTGAGCATCCTTGTTTTCTTCAGGAAGTTTTTTGACATGGATACGGAAGTAGTTGTCTTCGATTGGCTCTTCTACCTTAGTTTCAGTTGTTACTGGCCTAGTAGAAGTCGTTGGCTCACTTGAACGATCTTGCCCAGTTTGTGGTGCTGAGTCAGCTGGGCTTGCAGCAGGACTTGTTGGCTCTGTTGCAGGTTTTTCTTCTTTTTTCTCTAGGGAAGCGTTTGCATTTTTAGGTACAGAAAGATCACTTTCTTGCTTACCAGTGCTGGCTGTTGTATCAGTAAGAGGTTGGGCAAGGGCAGTAGTAGTTTCACTATTACTTGCGTTAGTGGTTGTAGTATTTTCCTTGGCTGAGATAGTTGGTGTAGCCATGGCAAGTAGGACAAAGCTTGCGCCGATAAGGACAGAACCAGTTCCATTCTTGAGGGAACGGATGCTGTAGACCATTTTTTTCTCAGTGTGAGAAGTTGTTCTTTTCATAATGATTCTCCTATAAATGAATTTCTCTATCAGTATAGCATGTAGTAAAACAATATGCAAGCGTTTTCCTAAAATTAAACTAAAAGAAAAATCGCAACAAATTTTGTTACGATTTAGCCAGTCTTTCTTTATGAATTTGAGAAGCCAGAAGGTGGAGGTGATGAAATAGTTCTGAAGTAGAAAGATTTCGACTACAAATAATTGGTTTCGGACAGTTGGAAATAGGGAACGTGGTGATGACAATATCGTGAGGAATTTGATTGAAAATTGAGAAAGAAAGAGTAGATTCTTCCCAAGAATCAAATAGATAGAGATTATTGCCGTAGTGAGTTAGGGTGTCGATAAGGTTTTGTGCATGATGGCTATCCAGATGACTAATGACTAAAACACGTATTTTGGGAAGTTTTTGAAGTAATTGGACTAAAATACGTCGCCCTTGAATCGAAAAGGTGTAGACAAGTTCTTGTAGCTTACTTGGGTGATTTTCTAGTCCCATCTCAGTCAGGTAATATCGGAATTTGTGTTGACTTACTTCAAATAGTTTTGGAAATTCTGCTTGATAATTGCTTAAAATCAGGAATCTCTGTTTGTCAAGAGATTGGTCACTGAGTAGATGGAAGAAATCAGATTGGGCAGTATAGTGGAGGAGCCAAATCAATTCCTCGCGATTTTCAATCTGCAGATGAAATTCTTTGGCCAACTCTTCTAGAATTTGGCTCAATAAACGGTAAGATTTTTGGATATGATGAATATCACCCAGAGCTCCATTGTTAGGCTTATTTGTGATTTGAGGAGATTTGATTGGGTCAGAAAATAGCTGTTCTAGTGTCTCCTTTGTAGCTTCAAAATCGAGCTTTTTAGCCAGCTTTTTGATATCTTGTTCAAACTGGGAAATTTGCATGAGGGAACTGTAATGACTGGTTAAGAGCGGACTAGGATTTTCAATGAAACGTCCCTTATTTAATCGCTCTAGATTGATAGCCAAGGTATATTTGATTTGCCGTAAGCTACTGAGGTTGGGGGAAACTTGTTGGGCGTCCAAAAATAGCTGAATCAGCTGAGTGAGTGCCTCTTCAGAAATAGAAGGAAAGGGCCAATCAAGAAAGTCGTAACTTTGACTAAAGTAGTCTAGATAAAAGGCACGAATGTCCTCTTCTGTTCCATCCATGACTAAAGGGGAAGGTTGGATGCTGATGCCATAGTGTTGTGGAAGCTTCGTATTTAGATGCTGGATGATTTTCTGAACTCGTTCGCAACTAATCACAAGTTCTTGACACATTTGCTCAAGTGATAGTCCCTCTTTGAAAAAGAGACGGTTCAAAAAAGAGTAGGTTGTAGATTGTTCAAAGATTGCAATCCGAGGATCCAAGGTGTTTTGAAAGTCAAACTGCAACTGAATGCTTTCTTTTGTTGATTGAATCAGGAGATTTGGGAATAATTGCTCGAGCCTAGAAAGATGTTCTTGCAATTCTTCGATTGAAAAATTCAGATTCTCAGCCAAGCCTGGAAGTTCTATCCAATCATGGTGTTTGGTTAGTTCTTCCAGTAACACTAGCAGATTTTGTTCTGTTTCAGAAAGCAAAATATTCATAACAAACCTCCTTATATATTTATACATATATATTAAAATAAAAACCAAGTAAAGTCAAGAAAACAGCCTATGATAAAATAGGAAAGTTGTGATTTACTATATTTTGTATTGAAATGTTAAACTGAAAATGAAGTTTGCAAAGTAATCATTGAATTTAATTTTTCATAGGAAAAGATTTTGTCAAAAAATCGTTAATCCCCTTGAAAAATCTAGCTAAATAGGGTATAATATGAGTAATCATTTGTCGTAGGTCTTGTCTGAAATATTGTCCAGACAAGGCTCACAGCAGTTAAATCTTCTGAAAAAGTCAGATTTAGCTGCTCTTTTTGTGCTTTTTTTCAGGATTTTAAGCATTTGTAACAAAGACTTAAAGATTCTGAAAATTTATCAAGAGGACACGGTGATAGGGGTTTTTAAAACCATATGACGATTAGAAAAGCCTGTTTGACAAGGCTTGGAACTTATTTACAAAGGAGAATCATCTTGGCAGGACATGACGTTCAATACGGGAAACATCGTACCCGTCGTAGTTTTTCAAGAATCAAAGAAGTTCTTGACTTACCAAATTTGATTGAAATTCAAACTGACTCATTCAAAGCTTTCCTAGACCATGGTCTGAAGGAAGTGTTTGAAGATGTATTGCCAATTTCAAACTTCACAGACACGATGGAGTTGGAATTTGTTGGATATGAAATCAAGGAACCAAAATACACGCTAGAAGAAGCTCGTATCCACGATGCTAGCTACTCAGCACCAATTTTTGTAACCTTCCGCTTGATCAATAAAGAAACAGGCGAAATCAAGACCCAAGAAGTTTTCTTTGGTGATTTCCCAATCATGACTGAAATGGGTACTTTCATCATCAATGGTGGTGAACGTATCATCGTATCTCAGTTGGTCCGCTCACCAGGTGTTTACTTTAACGATAAAGTTGATAAAAACGGTAAAGTAGGCTACGGTTCAACTGTTATCCCTAACCGTGGAGCTTGGTTGGAACTTGAAAGCGACTCAAAAGATATCGCCTACACTCGTATCGACCGTACTCGTAAGATTCCATTTACAACCTTGGTTCGTGCGCTTGGTTTCTCAGGTGATGATGAAATCTTTGATATCTTTGGTGACAGCGAATTGGTTCGCAACACTGTTGAAAAAGATATCCATAAGAACCCAATGGATTCTCGTACAGACGAAGCTTTGAAAGAAATTTACGAACGCCTTCGTCCAGGTGAGCCTAAGACTGCTGAAAGCTCACGTAGCTTGCTTGTAGCTCGTTTCTTTGACCCACGTCGTTATGACTTGGCAGCTGTCGGTCGTTACAAAATCAATAAAAAGCTCAATGTTAAAACACGTTTGCTCAACCAAACAATTGCTGAGCCATTGGTAGATCCTGAAACAGGAGAAATCTTGGTAGAAGCTGGAACAATCATGACTCGTAGCGTGATTGAAAGTATTGAAAGCCATTTGGATGGCGACTTGAACAAGATTGTTTACATTCCAAATGATGCAGCCGTTGTGACTGAGCCAGTTGTTCTTCAGAAATTCAAGGTTGTTGCACCAACTGATCCAGACCGTGTTGTAACCATCATTGGTAATGCTAACCCAGATGACAAGGTTCGTATCGTCACTCCTGCAGATATCCTTGCTGAAATGAGCTACTTCCTCAACTTGGCTGAAGGACTTGGCCGTGTAGATGATATCGACCACCTTGGGAACCGTCGTATCCGTGCGGTTGGGGAATTGCTTGCTAACCAAGTACGTCTTGGACTTTCTCGTATGGAACGTAATGTCCGTGAACGTATGTCTGTTCAAGACAACGAAGTCTTGACACCACAACAAATTATCAACATCCGTCCTGTAACAGCTGCGGTTAAAGAATTCTTCGGTTCTTCACAGTTGTCACAGTTCATGGACCAACACAACCCGCTTTCTGAGTTGTCTCACAAACGCCGTTTGTCAGCCTTAGGACCTGGTGGTTTGACTCGTGACCGTGCTGGATATGAAGTGCGTGACGTGCACTACACTCACTATGGTCGTATGTGTCCAATCGAGACACCTGAAGGACCTAACATCGGTTTGATCAATAACTTGTCATCTTACGGGCACTTGAACAAGTATGGATTTGTTCAAACACCATACCGTAAGGTTGACCGTGAAACAGGTGTTGTTACCAACGAAATCGTTTGGTTGACAGCCGATGAAGAAGATGAATATACTGTAGCGCAGGCCAACTCTCGTCTTAACGAAGATGGAACCTTTGCTGAAAAAGTTGTCATGGGACGTCACCAAGGGGTCAACCAAGAGTATCCAGCTAACGTTGTTGACTACATGGACGTATCTCCAAAACAGGTAGTTGCCGTTGCGACAGCATGTATTCCTTTCTTGGAAAACGATGACTCCAACCGTGCCCTCATGGGTGCCAACATGCAACGTCAGGCTGTGCCATTGATCAATCCTCAAGCACCTTATGTTGGTACTGGTATGGAATACCAAGCAGCCCACGACTCTGGAGCGGCTGTGATTGCTCAGTATGATGGTAAAGTTACTTACGCAGATGCTGACAAGGTAGAAGTACGCCGTGAAGATGGTTCATTGGACGTTTACCACATCCAAAAATTCCGTCGTTCAAACTCAGGTACTGCCTACAACCAACGCACTCTCGTAAAAGTTGGCGATGTCGTTGAAAAAGGCGATTTCATCGCTGACGGACCTTCTATGGAAAATGGAGAAATGGCGCTTGGACAAAACCCAATCGTTGCCTACATGACTTGGGAAGGTTACAACTTCGAGGATGCCGTTATCATGAGCGAACGCTTGGTGAAAGACGATGTTTATACATCTGTTCACCTTGAAGAATACGAATCAGAAACGCGCGATACAAAGCTTGGGCCTGAAGAAATTACGCGTGAAATTCCAAACGTTGGTGAAGATGCCCTTAAAGACCTTGACGAAATGGGAATTATCCGTATCGGTGCTGAGGTTAAAGAAGGGGATATCCTTGTAGGTAAAGTAACACCTAAGGGTGAGAAAGACCTTTCAGCTGAAGAACGTCTCTTGCACGCTATCTTTGGAGATAAATCTCGTGAAGTGCGTGATACTTCTCTTCGTGTACCACACGGTGCCGATGGTGTCGTTCGCGATGTTAAGATCTTTACACGTGCAAATGGAGATGAGTTGCAATCAGGTGTGAACATGCTGGTTCGCGTCTACATCGCTCAAAAACGTAAGATCAAGGTCGGAGATAAGATGGCCGGACGTCACGGAAATAAAGGGGTTGTCTCTCGTATCGTTCCTGTAGAAGACATGCCTTACCTTCCAGACGGAACTCCAGTCGATATCATGTTGAACCCACTTGGGGTGCCATCACGTATGAATATCGGTCAGGTTATGGAGCTTCACCTTGGTATGGCGGCTCGTACTCTTGGTATTCACATCGCAACACCAGTCTTTGACGGAGCAAGTTCTGAAGACCTTTGGTCAACCGTTAAAGAGGCAGGTATGGATAGCGATGCCAAAACAATTCTTTACGATGGACGTACTGGTGAACCGTTTGATAACCGTGTTTCTGTCGGAGTCATGTACATGATCAAACTCCACCACATGGTTGATGATAAGTTGCACGCTCGTTCTGTCGGACCTTACTCAACCGTTACCCAACAACCACTCGGAGGTAAAGCTCAGTTTGGTGGACAACGTTTCGGTGAGATGGAGGTTTGGGCTCTTGAAGCCTACGGTGCGTCAAATGTCCTTCAAGAAATCTTGACTTACAAGTCTGACGATATCAACGGACGTTTGAAAGCTTATGAAGCCATTACAAAAGGAAAACCAATTCCAAAACCAGGTGTTCCAGAATCCTTCCGAGTTCTTGTCAAAGAATTGCAATCTCTTGGTCTTGACATGCGTGTCCTAGACGAAGATGACCAAGAAGTGGAACTTCGTGACTTGGATGAAGGAATGGACGAAGATGTCATCCACGTAGATGACCTTGAAAAAGCCCGCGAAAAAGCAGCCCAAGAGGCTAAAGCAGCCTTTGAAGCTGAAGAAGCTGAGAAAGCAACAAAAGCGGAAGCAACAGAAGAAGCTGCTGAACAAGAATAAGCAGTTCACTTAGAATAGAAAGGGAAGAAATAGTGGTTGATGTAAATCGTTTTAAAAGTATGCAAATCACCCTAGCTTCTCCAAGCAAAGTCCGTTCATGGTCTTATGGAGAAGTCAAAAAACCTGAAACAATCAATTACCGTACGTTGAAACCAGAACGTGAAGGGCTCTTTGATGAAGTCATCTTTGGTCCTACAAAAGACTGGGAATGTGCTTGTGGCAAGTACAAACGCATTCGTTACAGAGGGATTGTTTGTGACCGTTGTGGGGTTGAAGTAACGCGTACAAAAGTTCGTCGTGAGCGTATGGGGCATATCGAGTTGAAAGCTCCTGTATCTCACATCTGGTACTTCAAGGGGATTCCAAGCCGTATGGGCTTGACCCTTGATATGAGCCCTCGTGCCCTCGAGGAAGTTATCTACTTTGCGGCTTATGTTGTGATTGATCCTAAGGATACACCACTTGAGCACAAGTCTATCATGACAGAGCGCGAATACCGTGAGCGTTTGCGTGAGTATGGTTATGGTTCATTCGTTGCCAAGATGGGTGCCGAAGCCATCCAAGACCTTTTGAAACAAGTAGATCTTGAAAAAGAAATTGCTGAACTCAAAGAAGAGTTGAAAACAGCTACTGGACAAAAACGTGTCAAAGCAATCCGTCGTTTGGATGTTTTGGATGCCTTTTACAAGTCTGGAAACAAACCTGAATGGATGATTCTCAACATCCTTCCAGTTATTCCACCAGATCTTCGTCCAATGTTGCAGTTGGATGGTGGCCGTTTTGCCTCATCTGACTTGAACGACCTTTATCGCCGTGTTATCAACCGTAACAACCGCTTGGCTCGTTTGCTTGAGTTGAATGCACCTGGTATCATCGTTCAAAATGAGAAGCGTATGCTTCAAGAAGCGGTTGACGCTTTGATTGACAATGGTCGTCGTGGTCGTCCAATCACAGGACCAGGTAGCCGTCCACTGAAATCATTGAGCCACATGCTTAAAGGTAAACAAGGACGCTTCCGTCAAAACTTGCTCGGTAAACGTGTTGACTTCTCAGGACGTTCCGTTATCGCCGTAGGTCCAACGCTTAAGATGTACCAATGTGGTGTGCCACGTGAAATGGCGATCGAGCTCTTTAAACCATTTGTCATGCGTGAAATCGTTGCGCGTGATATCGTGCAAAACGTCAAAGCAGCTAAACGCTTGGTGGAACGTGGAGACGAACGCATCTGGGATATCCTTGAAGAAGTAATCAAAGAACACCCAGTACTTCTTAACCGCGCACCGACCCTTCACCGTTTGGGTATCCAAGCCTTCGAGCCTGTCTTGATTGATGGTAAGGCTCTTCGCTTGCACCCACTTGTCTGTGAAGCCTACAATGCCGACTTTGACGGGGACCAAATGGCCATCCACGTACCGCTTTCAGAAGAAGCCCAAGCAGAAGCGCGTATCCTCATGCTCGCTGCTGAGCACATCTTGAACCCGAAAGATGGTAAACCAGTTGTTACACCATCTCAGGACATGGTTTTGGGTAACTACTACTTGACTATGGAAGAAGCTGGTCGTGAAGGTGAAGGAATGGTCTTCAAAGACCGTGACGAAGCTGTTATGGCTTACCGCAATGGTTATGTTCACCTCCACTCGCGTGTTGGTATCGCAACTGACAGTCTCAACAAACCATGGACAGAAGAGCAAAAACATAAGGTCTTGCTTACAACAGTTGGTAAAATTCTCTTCAACGACATCATGCCAGAGGGTCTACCATACTTGCAAGAACCAAACAATGCCAACTTGACAGAAGGCGTTCCAGCTAAATACTTCTTGCCACTTGGCGGAGATATCAAGGAAGCAATCAGCAAACTTGAACTCAACCCTCCATTCAAGAAGAAAAACCTTGGAAATATCATCGCTGAAATCTTCAAACGTTTCCGTACGACAGAAACTTCTGCCCTACTTGACCGTATGAAGAACCTTGGTTACCACCACTCAACTCTTGCAGGATTGACAGTGGGGATTGCCGATATCCCAGTCGTTGATGACAAGGCTGAAATCATTGAAGAATCACACAAACGTGTAGAACAAATCACCAAACAATTCCGTCGTGGTATGATCACAGACGACGAGCGTTACAATGCTGTTACAGCTGAATGGCGTGCTGCCCGTGAAAAACTAGAGAAACGCTTGATTGCCAACCAAGATCCTAAGAACCCAATCGTTATGATGATGGACTCTGGAGCCCGTGGTAACATCTCAAACTTCTCACAGCTTGCCGGTATGCGTGGTCTGATGGCTGCTCCGAACGGACGTATCATGGAATTGCCAATCCTTTCAAACTTCCGCGAAGGTTTGTCAGTACTCGAAATGTTCTTCTCAACTCACGGTGCCCGTAAAGGTATGACCGATACGGCCCTTAAGACAGCCGACTCAGGTTACTTGACTCGTCGTTTGGTTGACGTTGCCCAAGACGTTATCATCCGTGAGGACGACTGTGGAACAGACCGTGGTCTCTTGATCCGTTCTATCGCAGAAGGAAAAGAGATGATCGAGTCTCTAGAAGAACGTCTCAATGGTCGTTACACTAAGAAAACCGTTAAACATCCAGAAACTGGTGCAGTTATTATCGGTCCAAATGAGTTGATTACAGAAGACAAGGCGCGTGAAATTGTTAATGCTGGTGTGGAAGAAGTGACTATCCGCTCTGTATTTACATGTAACACTCGTCACGGTGTCTGCCGTCACTGTTATGGTATCAACTTGGCGACTGGTGATGCGGTTGAAGTTGGTGAAGCAGTCGGTACAATCGCTGCCCAATCTATCGGGGAACCTGGTACACAGCTTACAATGCGTACCTTCCACACGGGTGGGGTTGCCTCAAATACCGATATCACTCAGGGTCTTCCTCGTGTCCAAGAAATCTTTGAAGCCCGCAATCCTAAAGGGGAAGCGGTTATCACAGAGGTTAAAGGACAAGTTACCGCTATCGAAGAAGATGCTTCAACTCGTACCAAGAAAGTCTTTGTTAAGGGTGAAACTGGCGAAGGTGAATATGTCGTTCCATTTACCGCTCGTATGCGTGTTGAAGTTGGGGACCAAGTAGCGCGTGGTGCTGCTCTTACAGAAGGTTCTATCCAACCAAAACGTCTCCTTGCAGTTCGTGATGTCTTGTCAGTTGAAACTTACCTTCTCGGTGAAGTACAAAAAGTTTACCGTAGCCAAGGGGTAGAAATCGGTGACAAACACATCGAGGTAATGGTTCGTCAAATGATTCGTAAAGTCCGTGTCATGGATCCAGGTGACACAGATCTTCTCATGGGTACCCTCATGGATATCAATGACTTTACAGATGCTAACAAAGATGTCCTTATCGCAGGTGGAGTTCCAGCGACTGGTCGACCAGTCCTTATGGGAATTACCAAAGCCTCACTTGAAACAAACAGTTTCTTGTCAGCAGCTTCCTTCCAGGAAACAACTCGTGTCCTTACAGATGCGGCTATCCGTGGTAAGAAAGACCATCTCCTTGGACTTAAAGAAAATGTTATCATCGGTAAAATCATCCCAGCAGGTACTGGTATGGCCCGTTACCGTAACCTTGAACCACATGCTATCAACGAAGAAGAATACCTTAATCCTCCAGTAGAGGAAGAAGGAAATGAAGAAACAACAGAAGCAGTTGTGGATACTGCCGTTGAAACTGTGGAAGAAACAGTAGAATAAGAGAGAATGAGAGAGCCTTCGGGTTCTCTTTTATTTTCTGAAAACTTTCTCCATTTTTCCATGAAATGTGGTAAAATAAAAGAAAGAAGCTGACAAAGGAGACGGGTATGGAACAAACATTCTTTATCATTAAACCAGATGGTGTAAAAAGAGGATTAGTAGGTGAAGTGTTGAAACGCATCGAACAGCGTGGCTTTACAATCGAAAAATTGGAGTTGCGTTCACAGGTTTCAGAAGAGTTGATTGACCAGCACTATCAGGACTTGGTTGGTCAGAGTTTTTACCCACCGATTCGTGAATTTATGACTTCGGGACCAATCCTTGTAGGTATCATTTCTGGTCCCAAAGTAATCGAAACTTGGCGGACCATGATGGGAGCAACTCGTCCAGAAGAAGCTTTACCAGGAACTATTCGAGGTGATTTTGCAAAAGCGGCTGGTGAAAATCAGGTTATCCAAAATGTTGTCCATGGTTCGGATTCAGAAGAGTCAGCTAAGCGAGAAATTGCTCTTTGGTTTTAAGAGTGGATTGGCTCAATCAATTGGTTAAAAGCTCATTTGAATAGAAAGTATAGTCACATAAAAAAGAAAGGACTAACTTCGTCCTTTCTCATTCTTAGCTTTTCTTCAACCTACTACAGTAGATAAACATACTGAATAGCTACTGTCTTGACTCATTTAATTCTTAAAAATTGATAGAGTTGACAAATGGTAGAAAAAAGCCCTTTTTACTAAGTTAAGTATCAACTACAGTTACGATTAGCATTCGTTACTTAACCCACTCACCATTATAGTTTACGTAGTAACCATCTACTGTGGTATTAACAGCTAGAGCACCTGAACCATACGCATAGTACCATTTACCATTGACTTGGAACCAGCCTGTTTTCATATCTCCATTACTTGCATTTAGATAGTACCATATTGAACCATCCTTCACCCAACCTGTCTTCATATCACCGTTTTGAGCATCTAGATAATACCACGTTGAACCATCTTGATACCAGCTAGTCGCCATCACTCCTGATGAACGGAGATAGTACCACTTGTTACCAAGATATTGCCAACCAGTTTGCATTGTACCAGTTGTTGTATCGAGATAATACCAACTTGAACTATCGTTTATCCATCCTGTACGTCTTTCACCACCAAAGTAGTCTTTCCCTAAGTAACCTGTTTTTACTAGATAATACCAGTTGGATTGATCATAAAGCCAACCTGTCTTTAAAGAATGATCTTGGTCAAAGTAATAGTTTGCGTGTTTAAGAACTTCTGGTCCTTCAAAAAGTTCACCATATTTTTTACCAACATTTAATGAATCCTTAGCATCTAATTCCTTCCAACCAACATATTCTTGAAGAGTACCATCTTGTCCAAAAAAGTACCACTTGTGTTGAAGACCGATTTCATTAATTGGTTGGTTATCTAATAAATCATCACGATAACCTGTTCCAGGGATTTCTAAGTATTGCCAACCGACAACCATCTCTCCTCTATCACCAAAATAGTAAGTTTTACCGTCTATTTTATGCCAATAGATTGCTTTATGATCATCTTTTACATAATATTTTCTATTATCCTTATCAACAAATTGACCACCTGTGGTATCCGCAAATACAGTATTTGTAGTTAGCAAACCAAAGAAAAGTGCTGTTAGCCCAACTTGCATAGTTTTTTTCAAAAGTTTCATTTATATATTCCTCCAATATTAGATCCACTCACCAGATGAAGCGAAATTATAAACTTTACCATCGATAGTTTGGCTACCTGTAACCATTGCTCCAGAGGAGTTGAGATAATACCATTTTTCTCCTACTTTTATCCAACCTGTCTTCATATCTCCATTAGTAGGATCTAAATAGTACCATGTTGAGCCATCTTTATACCAACCAGTCTTCATGTCACCATTGGTCTTATCTAAATAATACCATCTTCCTCGTACATATTTCCAACCTGTGGACATTGAACCAGAGGTTTCAAGATAATACCATTTGCCATTTATACTTTGCCAACCTGTTTGTTTATTACTATTCTTATAATAATACCAAGTACCACTAATCAACTTCCATCCATCAATTGAATGCCCTTGAATAACAGAGTAGATGAAAGATAGAGCTTTCTCATTTAACTTAACAGCATAATTCATTTGTCCAGCAGAACTACCAGATACATGAACACCAATCATTCTATAACTGCTATCATATACGGCAGCTCCACTAGCACCTCCTAAAGTATCTATTTGATACATTAGAAAATCTCCCGTATCTTTTACAACATCCTTAGAATCGGTATACATTTGCTTAGCAGTACTCATAGCTGGATATCCAGTAATAGTTGCCCCTATACCTTCAAGATTTCCTAGGTTATTCGGAAGCCCCAGTGTACCTAATTGAGAACCAATTGGTTCTTCCAAAATTAAAACTGCTAAGTCATATGTAGTAAGTTCATTTGAAGCAGTATTTTGAAATTCTTTTAGATAACGAACTTCTTTTACCTTTATTTTTCCTACTGGATTTTTGTTTGGAGTAGCAGCAGGCATAACATATACAGAGTCTGCCTCTGTATTAGAATCACGATCGTAAACAACATGAGCCGCTGTAATCAAAATATTATCTTTTACAAAACTAGCACTTCCTCTAAAAACAGAATTTATACCATTAAATTCTGCTTCTACGTAAGCTGACGTAGAATACGGATACTGTAAAGTATTCTCAATTTTAACTAAATCATTTTTACCAATAATGACTTCTGACTGATCTGTATAATATTTACCATAAGTCGGTGAAATATCTGGAAGGGAAAAATTATTACTTCCTGGACTCTCTTGTAAAGTTTCACTTACCTCATATTCTTCACCTATATTAGAAATAACAGTCAAAGCAGATACTGTAGATAGCTGACTAGCCAATAAAATACTAGCAATAATTGAAATACCGAATTTGCGATAAAATGTTTTCTTCATTTTTATAATTAATTCCTTTCGTTTCACTCAAGGCACAACACAAAATGAAAAAGTGTTGTGCTCTTTATTTTGTTTTATAATAATAGTGAAAAAGCCTATCACTACTACAAATCACGGGGAGGTGAATAAGTGAGTGGTATAGCCACTACCTCGCATTTTTATAGGTGTCATTCTTTCCATCAAGCACAACTAACTGTGACTAGGAGCACGTAAACTTATAATTGAATAAGCGACTCGTTTCTGATGTGTTCGGAAAAAGTGCTCAGGCTATTATTCAGAGCATACTTGACAATCAAGAGGAGAAACCAAACATTGAACAGTTGGTTCACAAGCGAATGAAGGATAAGCTGCAAGACTTGAAAATCGCTATTGAGGGGGATGTGACACCTGAACAAGCTGAGAAAATCAGAATCATCAAGGAACACTATGATGCACTTGCCGTCTGTAAAGAAGATTTAGAAACCATGATTCGGAAGCTCGGACAAGAATGCCAAGAACAGGTCAAGCTAATCCAAACCGTGCCTGGTTTCAAAGAGGAACTATCTGCCCTCAGAATTATCTCTGAAATCGGAGCTGATATGACTGTTTTTAACACTGCGGGTAAACTCTGTTCTTGGTCTGGATTAGTTCCTGCCAACAATGAAAGTGCAAGAAAGAAATTTTCTACTCGTATTTCGAAAGGTGGTCACTACCTCAAACCTTTTCTTGTTCAAATAGCTAACGCCGTGGTTAAATCAGAGAAGCACCCTGAATTACGAAATAAATATCTCAAACTCAAGAAACGACGGGGGCATCGAAAAGCTATCATCGCTATTTGTCGCAGATTATTGGTTGCCATCTACCACGTACTTTTAAAACAGGAGAGTTATAATCCAAGATTACAAGATCTTACAGAAATAAGAAATCCTGATAAGACAATGTCTCTTCAAGATGCTATTCGCTTCGCACAGAAACATGGATTCAACGTGCTTTAATTTTAAAATTTAGGTGTCAAGTCCTCTTTTTAGTATACCCAAAATTTGGAGAAATAAGCAATCAACTAATTTTTATTTTTTTCAAACTTGCCCCTACAATTTTTAATGAATAATAAAAGCGAATATACTAGAGACTAATTCTATTCCGTTATTCTTTAATCTGCCTTTCCAACATCAAGTCCATTCGATTTTTTTTGTGATTGTACTCGAACTTCCAATTGTCTATTCTTCTGAACAAACTGTTGATAGGGAATTGTATTACCAAATGCAAGAACACTGAGTAATACAAATATAACTATTTTTTTAATTCCACGATTTCTCCTCATCCTATATTGACCTCTTTTCTTTCTTCTTAATTCTAACACACATATGAAAATCAGTCAATTTTTTATATTTGGTTTGACTTTTTTTCTTATTATTACCATGAAGAATTTTTTATTCCTTTAACTTGCTATTTTGAACTAAAAATTTTATAATGAAATTAAGCAAATAGGAAGGATTATTATCTTTAATGAATACACTCGCAGAGAAATTCAGATTGAAAAGAAAAGAGTTGAGACTCTCCCAACAAACTCTTGCAGAAGGAATTTGTGAACAAAGCCAGATTAGTAAAATTGAGAGAGGGCATTTCATTCCCTCCGCAGACCTTTTGTTCAAACTCTCACAACGACTTGAAGTGCCATTAGATTATTTTTTTAATGAACAAATTGAAATTAAATCTAACCTCTCTAATTTCAAGCAATTATCTGCTCGTCTATTAGATGATAGAAATTATGACGATTTGGAATATATTTATAGAATAGAGATTGAACGAAGTACTTTTCTAACACTAGAAGACCGAACTTACCTTGAATGGATTAAAGCTATTATTGACTTCTATCAATATGACAGTAAGCGTGAGGCAATTTCTTCATTGGAAAATATATTATTAAAAGTCTCTTCAAATACTCTGATTTATTTAAAGGCGTTGAATACTCTATCTAATTTCTATTCCTTAGTGGGTCGTGAACAAGAATATGAGGCAAACTACTCTCATTTAATGGAGTTATATCAGACAAAAAATTTTGAGCATCAAGAGTTTTTATTTGGCTACATCAGAGTTCGTTACAATTACGCTCACTACCTAGTGTCAAAGGAAAAATATAACGAAGCCATCCAAGAAGCTCTTGAGACGATTGAACTCTGTAAAAAAAGACAGACAAGCTACCAACTGGCTCCTCTACTTATTCTTGTAGGAAATGCTGGAGCCAAATTTCTAGATAAAGAACAAGTCAAAAATTATTATATAGAAGCAAAAGAGTTATGTAAGATTTATAACAATCCTTTAATGTTGATGAATATAGAAAATTATTTGAAGGAATTAGATACTGTTTAGTTAATCTTGACATTATAGTTTTTCTGAAACGTTAAATAACCTGTAAGGCTGATAGTGAAATTAATACTATCAGCCTTATTTCAAATTTATATTCTTCGAAAATCTCTTCAAACCATGTCAGCTCTATTTGCAACCTCAAAACAGTGTTTTGAGCAACCTGTGGCTAGCATCCTAGTTTGCTCTTTGATTTTCATTGAGTATTAGTCTCTCGTGTTTGTTTAGCGTCTAAAAGAGACATTTGAGAAGATTAGAAACAGTTCTCTCTTTTCTCCGAGTATAATGATTGGTAGGAAGGGAGAGAAAAGATGAAATCAATGAGAATCTTATTTTTGTTAGCTTTAATTCAAATCAGTTTGAGCAGCTGTTTCCTATGGAAAGAATGCATCTTGTCCTTTAAACAAAGTACAGCTTTTTTCATCGGAAGTATGGTCTTCGTTTCAGGAATCTGTGCTGGAGTAAATTATCTTTATACTCGTAAGCAAGAAGTCCATAGTGTCCTAGCCAGTAAGAAGTCAGTGAAGCTTTTTTACAGTATGTTACTCTTAATTAATTTGTTAGGAGCTGTCCTTGTTTTGTCAGACAACTTGTTTATCAAAAATACGCTGCAACAAGAATTAGTTGACTTTTTATTGCCATCCTTTTTCTTTCTATTTGGGCTAGATTTGTTGATTTTTTTACCCTTGAAAAAATACATGCGCGATTTGCTTGCTATGCTAGACAGAAAAAAGACAGTGTTGGTGACTATTATAGCAACACTTCTTTTCTTAAGAAATCCAATGACTATTGTCTCACTTCTGATTTATATTGGACTGGGTTTGTTTTTTGCAGCCTATCTTGTCCCAAATTCTGTTAAAAAGGAAGTTTCCTTTTATGGTCATATTTTCCGAGATCTTGTATTGGTCATTGCTACGCTCATTTTCTTTTAGAGCAAGCCTGTTTTTATGGATGTTATGATGGTAATACTCTTCGAAAATCAAATTCAAACTACGTCAGCGTCGCCTTGCCGTACTCAAGTACAGCCTGCGGCTAGCTTCCTAGTTTGCTCTTTGATTTTCATTGAGTGTAAGTTTAGCAGGAAAATAGACACAGAAGAAAACTTTTTGGTATAATAGAGGTATGTACACAAAAAATGAAGAAGAGCTACAATCTTTAGGGGAACGCTTGGGTCATCTATTAGAAAAGAATGATGTTTTAATCTTAACTGGAGAACTTGGTGCAGGTAAAACAACCTTTACAAAAGGCCTTGCTAAGGGATTACAGATTTCTCAGATGATTAAGAGTCCAACTTATACTATCGTGAGAGAGTATGAAGGTCGTCTTCCACTTTACCATTTAGATGTTTATCGTATCGAGGGGGATGCTGATTCTATTGACTTGGATGAGTTTCTCTTTGGTGGTGGGGTAACTGTCATTGAGTGGGGAAATCTTTTAGGTGATGCCTTGCCAGATACTTATTTAGAATTGGAAATTCTAAAAGAGGAAGATGGTCGCAGATTAAACTTCAAAGCCAAGGGTTTGCGTGCAGAAAAACTCTTAGAGGAGCTTCAACATGGAGTATGAATTGCTCATTAGGGAAGCAGAAATTGAAGATGCAGCTGCCTTAGTATCATTTTTAAATTGTGTGAGTTTGGAGACAGATTTTACCAGCCTGGATAGGGATGGTATTTTGATGACAGATACTGAGATGGAGCTATTTTTGGATAAACAGGCTCACTCGGAAAATCAAATCACTTTACTGGCCTTACTGAATGACGAAATAGCTGGTCTTGTAAATATCACAGCTGATCAACGCAAGAGAGTTCGTCATATTGGAGATCTCTTTATTGTGATTGGTAAGAAATATTGGAATAATGGATTGGGAAGTTTTTTGCTAGAAGAAGCGATAGAGTGGGCACAAGCAAGTGGCATTCTGCGTCGTCTCCAACTGACTGTCCAAACTCGTAATCAAGCTGCAGTCCATCTTTATCAAAAGCATGGCTTTGTAATTGAAGGTAGACAAGAACGCGGTGCGTATATAGAAGAAGGGAAATTTATTGATGTTTACTTGATGGGTAAACTGATAGATTAGTAGAAATATGGTTAAAAAAATTATTGGAATGGTGCTAGCTTTTCTAGCTGTGACAGTTTTGGGTGTGGGTGTCTTTGCTTATACCATTTATCAGCAAGGTACACAAACCTTATCAAAAACCTATAAAAAGATTGGGGAAGAAACCAAGGTTATTGAGGCGACTGAACCTTTAACGATCCTTTTAATGGGAGTTGATACTGGGAATGTGGAACGTACGGATCAGTGGGCTGGAAATAGTGACAGTATGATTTTGCTGACCGTCAATCCTCACACAAAGAAAACCATGATGTTGAGTTTGGAACGTGATATTCTGACTAAAATTCAGCATAAAGATGGTCGTATTGAAGAAGCAAAGTTAAACGCTGCCTATGCTGGTGGTGGAGCAGAACTTGCTATAGAAACAATTCAAAAGATGATGAATATCCACATCGATCGCTACATTATGGTTAATATGCAAGGATTGCAACAATTAGTCGATGCAGTAGGTGGCATTACCGTCAATAACACGCTAGGTTTCCCGATTTCTATCAGTGACCAAGAAGAATTTAACACCATTTCTATTGGCGTTGGAGAACAGAAAATAAATGGAGAGGAAGCGCTTGTTTATTCACGCATGCGGTATCAAGATCCAGAAGGAGACTACGGACGTCAGAAGCGTCAGCGTGAAGTCATTCAAAAAGTTGTTGAAAAAGTTCTTAGTTTGGATAGTGTCAGTCACTATCAGTCTATCTTAAAAGCTCTAAGTACCAATATGCAGACTAATATTGATTTATCTGCAAAAAGTATTCCGAACTTGTTGGGTTATAAAGATTCATTTAAAACCATTGAATCACAACAGTTGAAGGGTGAGGGAGAGATGTTGCAAGGTATTTCTTACCAGATTGTTTCGAGAGAGCATATGTTGGAAATGCAGAATATATTGCGACGTTCTTTGGGACAAGAAGAAGTCACTCAGCTTGAAACAAATGTTGTCTTATTTGAAGATTTGTTTGGACGGGTACCTGTTGATAATGGGGATAATCAACAACAAAGCGTCTTTGTAACAAATGAAGTAGAATAGTTTGTTTTTTGATACAAATAAAAAATCAATCGTGGGAAATTTCCTGCGATTTTTTCAAAAAAATACGAATAGATAGGTAGGAGGAAACATGAAAGCAGAAATCATTGCTGTTGGAACAGAGATTTTGACAGGACAGATTGTCAACACCAATGCCCAGTTTTTATCAGAAAAACTAGCAGAAATTGGAGTAGACGTATATTTTCAGACGGCTGTAGGAGACAATGAAGCTCGTCTCTTGTCTTTGCTTGAGATTGCCAGTCAACGTAGCGGTCTAGTGATTTTGACAGGTGGTTTGGGACCGACAGAGGATGACCTAACCAAACAAACTCTGGCTAAATTTTTAGGGAAAGAATTAGTCTTCGATCCTCAGGCGCGGGAGAAGTTGGATGTCTTTTTTGCCCAGAGACCAGACTATGCCCGAACACCGAATAATGAAAGACAAGCCCAAATTGTAGAAGGAGCGACTCCACTACCAAACGAAACAGGACTGGCTGTGGGAGGAATCTTAGAAGTCGAAGGAGTGACCTATGTCGTCCTTCCTGGTCCACCAAGTGAATTGAAACCCATGGTCTTAAACCAACTTCTACCCAAGTTGATGACAGGGAGCAAGCTGTATTCCCGAGTTCTTCGTTTCTTTGGAATTGGCGAAAGTCAGTTGGTGACCATTTTGGCTGATTTGATTGACAATCAAACAGATCCGACCTTAGCACCGTATGCCAAGACAGGAGAAGTCACTCTGCGTCTGTCAACAAAAGCTAGTAATCAAGAAGAGGCGAATAAAGCGTTGGATATCTTGGAAAATCAAATCTTAGGTCGCCAAACCTTTGAAAGTCTTTCTTTGCGAGAACTTTGTTATGGTTATGGGGAAGAGTCTAGCTTGGCTAGCATTGTGGTAGAGGAACTGAAAAAGCAAGGGAAAACCATCACAGCAGCAGAGAGTTTGACGGCAGGGCTTTTCCAAGCTACTGTGGCGGATTTTTCAGGAGTATCAAGTATATTTAAGGGTGGTTTTGTGACCTATAGCCTGGAGGAAAAATCAAAGATGTTGGATATTCCTGCCCAGGATTTGGAAGAACATGGTGTGGTGTCTGAATATACAGCCCAGAAGATGGCTGAGCAGGCACGAAGCAAGACCCAGTCTGATTTTGGCCTTGGTTTGACTGGAGTGGCAGGACCAGATAGCCTAGATGGGCACCCAGCTGGGACAGTTTACATAGGCTTGGCGCAAGAGCATGGAACTAAGGTCATCAAGGTGAATATTGGAGGCAGAAGTCGAGCAGATGTACGTCACATTGCGGTTATGCATGCCTTTAACCTAGTTCGCAAGGCTTTATTAAGTGACTAACTTTTGATATAATAGTAGATAGGTCTGAGGACCATTAGAATGTAGGAGAATAGAATGGCGAAAAAACCAAAAAATTAGATGAAATTTCAAAAAAATTCGGGGCAGAACGTGAAAAAGCCTTGAATGATGCTCTTAAATTGATTGAGAAAGACTTTGGTAAGGGGTCAATCATGCGTTTGGGTGAACGTGCAGAGCAAAAGGTACAAGTGATGAGCTCAGGTTCCTTGGCTCTCGATATTGCCCTTGGTTCAGGTGGTTATCCTAAGGGACGTATCATCGAAATCTATGGACCAGAGTCATCTGGTAAGACAACGGTTGCCCTTCATGCAGTTGCACAAGCGCAAAAAGAAGGTGGGATTGCAGCATTTATCGATGCGGAGCATGCCCTTGACCCAGCTTATGCTGCGGCCCTTGGGGTCAACATTGACGAATTACTCTTGTCTCAACCAGACTCAGGAGAGCAAGGTCTTGAGATCGCAGGAAAATTGATTGACTCAGGTGCAGTTGACCTTGTCGTAGTCGACTCAGTTGCGGCTCTTGTTCCTCGTGCGGAAATTGATGGAGATATTGGAGATAGCCACGTTGGTTTGCAGGCTCGTATGATGAGTCAGGCCATGCGTAAACTTGGTGCTTCTATCAATAAAACCAAAACGATTGCCATCTTTATCAACCAATTGCGTGAAAAAGTTGGGGTTATGTTTGGAAATCCAGAAACAACACCTGGTGGACGTGCTCTGAAATTCTACGCATCAGTTCGTTTGGATGTTCGTGGAAGCACACAAATCAAGGGAACTGGTGACCAAAAAGATACCAATGTCGGTAAGGAAACTAAGATTAAGGTCGTGAAAAACAAGGTGGCTCCGCCATTTAAGGAAGCCTTCGTTGAAATCATGTACGGAGAAGGGATTTCTAAGACTGGTGAGCTTTTGAAGATTGCAAGCGATTTGGATATCATCAAAAAAGCAGGAGCTTGGTACTCTTACAAGGATGAGAAAATCGGGCAAGGCTCTGAAAATGCTAAGAAATACTTGGCAGATAATCCAGAAATCTTTGATGAAATTGACCATCAAGTCCGTGTTCAATTTGGTTTGATTGATGGAGAAGAAGCTTCTGTAGAAGGTGTTGAAACTAAAAAAGATGACGCAGTCCAAGCAGATTCTGTAAATGAAGAAGTGACACTTGACCTAGGCGACGAACTTGAAATCGAAATTGAAGAATAAGCTGTTAAAGTAGTGGAAAAAACCACTGCTTTTTCGTTTCCTAGTTCTGGCATAGTTTGCTGTTTCTTGTCGCTCCTCTAGAAAGCTGATATAATAGCCTTATGAATAAAAAACGAACAGTGGACCTGATTCATGGTCCTATTCTTCCCTCGCTTTTGAGTTTTGCCTTTCCAATCTTGCTGTCCAATATTTTCCAACAGCTCTATAACACTGCTGATGTCTTGATTGTTGGGCGTTTTCTTGGACAAGATTCTTTGGCTGCGGTTGGGGCAACAACTGCCATTTTTGACTTGATTATAGGATTTACGCTTGGTGTCGGAAATGGGATGGGGATTGTTATTGCCCGCTATTATGGGGCTCGGAATTTTACTAAAATCAAGGAAGCGGTAGCAGCCACCTGGATTTTAGGTGCTCTTTTGAGTGTTGTGATTATGTTGCTGGGCTTTCTTGGTTTGTATCCTCTCTTGCAATACTTAGATACCCCTGCTGAAATCCTCCCTCAGTCCTATCAATATATTTCTATGATTGTGACCTGTGTCGGTGTCAGCTTTGCCTATAATCTCTTTGCAGGCTTGTTGCGGTCTATTGGGGACAGTCTAGCAGCCCTTGGCTTCCTGATTTTCTCTGCTTTGGTTAATGTGGTTCTGGATTTGTATTTTATTACGCAACTGCATCTGGGAGTTCAATCCGCAGGACTTGCTACCATCATTTAGCAAGGTTTATCAGCGGTTCTCTGCTTTTACTATATTCGTAAGAGCGTGCCAGAACTTCTCCCTCAACTCAAACATTTCAAATGGAACAAGGCCTTGTACGCTGATCTCTTAGAGCAAGGTTTGGCTATGGGCTTGATGAGTTCCATTGTATCTATCGGCAGTGTGATTTTACAGTCTTCTGTTAATACCTTTGGGGCAGTGATTATAAGTGCACAAACGGCCGCTCGACGCATTATGGCCTTCGCTCTTCTTCCTATGACTGCTATTTCTGCCTCGATGACGACCTTTGCTTCGCAGAATCTTGGGGCCAAGCGACCAGACCGCATTGTTCAAGGTCTTCGAATCGGCAGTCGTTTAAGTATGTCCTGGGCAGGCTTTATTTGTATCTTTCTATTTTTTGCCAGTCCAGCCTTGGTTTCCTTCTTGGCTAGTTCGACGGATGGTTACTTGGTAGAAAATGGTAGTCTCTATCTGCAAATCAGCTCAGCCTTTTATCCTATTTTGAGTCTCTTGTTGATTTATCGCAATTGTTTGCAAGGCTTGGGACAAAAGATCCTTCCTCTGGTTTCTAGCTTTATTGAACTAATCGGAAAAATCGCTTTTGTGGTCTTGATTATTCCTTGGGCAGGATATAAGGGTGTTATCCTTTGTGAACCCCTTATCTGGGTTGCCATGACCATTCAACTGTACTTTTCACTGTTCCGTCATCCCTTGATAAAAGAAGGCAAGGCCATCTTGGCAACAAAACTGTCATCATAGCTGGATTTGCTAAATAAAATCCGTTTCCTCTAGTGAAAATCGAAAAAACTTGTGTTATAATAAGAAAGATTAAAATGTGAAAAAAGGAGATTCCTAATGGGACGTAAATGGGCCAATATCGTAGCCAAGAAAACGGCTAAAGATGGAGCTAACTCTAAAGTATATGCAAAATTTGGTGTAGAAATCTATGTAGCAGCTAAAAAAGGTGATCCAGACCCAGAATCAAACACTGCTTTGAAATTCGTTATCGACCGTGCCAAACAAGCCCAAGTGCCAAAACACGTTATCGATAAAGCGATTGATAAAGCAAAAGGAAACACAGACGAAACCTTTACAGAAGGACGTTACGAAGGTTTTGGACCAAATGGTTCTATGCTGATCGTTGATACTTTGACTTCAAACGTCAACCGTACAGCAGCTAATGTCCGTGCAGCTTTTGGTAAAAATGGCGGAAATATGGGTGCTTCAGGTTCGGTTTCTTACCTCTTTGACAACAAGGGTGTTATCGTATTTGCTGGCGAAGATGCGGATTCGGTCTTTGAGCAATTGCTGGAAGCAGATGTGGATGTGGACGATGTGGAAGCAGAAGAAGGAACAATCACTGTTTACACAGCTCCAACAGACCTTCACAAGGCTATCGTTGCCCTCCGTGAGTCTGGTATTGAAGAATTCCAAGTGACAGAATTGGAAATGATTCCTCAGTCAGAAGTGGAATTGTCAGGCGAAGACCTTGAAACATTTGAAAAACTTTACAGCGTTCTTGAAGACGACGAAGACGTTCAAAAGATTTATACAAACGTAGACGGGTTCTAATTTAACTTAGAAAACATGATCCTAAGTGAGAAAATCACTTGGGATTTTTTTTGATCAAGAAAATAGTTCTCTAGGAAACTTTTTTCTTGACATCTCTTTTCAAAGTGGTAAAATAGTTCTCATGAAAACTTAATTAGTTCCTAGGAGAACTAAATGTGATGGTTAGAAAGGAGTTAGTATGGATAAACCGATGTTGGTCTTCAAGCGTTTTGGTCATCAGATTCACCTGATGGTGCAAAAGGAAGCCAAACGTTGTGGTATTGAATTTATGGGTGGGCCTCAAGGTCAGGTTGTACGTTTTTTGGATAATCGTGAGAAAAACCAAGACTTGGTCTTGATTAAAGATATTGAGAAGGAACTCAATATTAGCAAGTCTGTTGCTAGTAACTTGGTCAAGCGTATGGTGCAAAATAGTTTGGTGGAATTGGAGGCGAGTCCTAGCGATAAGCGGGCTAAATTTGTTCGTCTGACGGACAAAGCACGTTCTCAGATGCAACAGGTTAAGGCTTTTTTTGAACGCATAGACAAGCAGTTGATGGAAGACATTGATGAAGATGAATTACTGATTTTTGAGAAAGTTCTCGGTCAACTACAGGAAAATATCAAGGGAATAGGAGGAGAGAATGAAGAAATTAGCCAAACGAATTAGTAGAAAAGAATGGGGGATGATTTTACTAGCTATTCTCTTTACTTGCTTTTCGGTCTATCTAGAGTTGGAAGTGCCGACCTATATCTCGAAAATTACGGATTTGCTAGGTAGTCAAGGAACTAATTTAGATGAGTTGTGGCAGCCAGCAAGCATGATGGTGGGAATGTCCTTTCTTGCCTTCTTGTCCGTAGTTGCAGTTGGATTTTTTGCATCCCGAGTGGCGGCTTCTTATACTAGTAGGCTGAGAAGTGATATTTTTAACCGAGTTTTAGATTACTCGCAGACAGAGATTAAGAAATTCTCTATTCCCAGTCTTTTAACTCGTACCACCAATGATATTACTCAAGTTCAAATGTTGATTACCATGGGCTTGCAAGTAGTTACGCGTGGTCCGATTATGGCTATCTGGGCTATCGGGAAGATTTTAGGCCATTCAGAATACTGGCTCTGGGCCGTTCTTGTAGCAGTGATTGTCAATGTTTTGATGACGACAGTCTTGATGACGCTAGCCTTTCCAAAACAGTCCTTGATTCAAAGTCTGACTGATAAACTGAACAGTATCACTCGTGAGAGTTTAACAGGTATTCGTGTTGTTCGCGCCTACAATGCTGAAGAATACCAAAATGAAAAATTTGCAGCAGCAAATGATGAATTGACACGCTTGAATTTGTTTGTCAACCGTCTTATGGCGATTTTGAACCCTATCATGATGGGGATTTCAAGTGGTTTGAGTGTGGCGATTTACTGGATTGGGGCCTATGTGATTAACGACGCTACTCCGACAGCACGTCTGCCTCTCTTTAGCGACATGATTGTTTTCATGTCTTATGCCATGCAGGTTGTCATGGGCTTCCTTCTCATGGGAGCACTCTTCATCGTTCTTCCCCGAACTATGGTCTCTGCTAAGCGGATTAATCAAGTTTTAGATTTGCATTCTTCTATCCAAAACCCTGCTCAAGTGCAGCTGGCTGATGAAAACCTCAAAGGTCAGGTCGAGTTTAAGGATGTGACCTTCCGCTATGCGGCAAATTCGGAGGCAGTTATCGAGCATGTTAGCTTTAGAGCAGACGCTGGTCAAACAGTGGCCTTTATTGGTTCAACAGGTTCTGGTAAATCAACTCTGGTTAATCTGATTCCACGTTTCTACGATGTATCAGCAGGAGAAATTCTGGTGGACGGTGTCAATGTTCAAGACTATGACTTGGAAGATTTGCGCAACAAGGTTGGTTATATTCCACAAAAAGCTGTTCTCTTTTCAGGTGATGTCAAGGGCAATCTAGACTTTGGACACAGTCAAGAAACACCGCTTAGTGAACAAGCTATGTGGCAATCCTTAGAATTGGCCCAGTCTAAGAACTTTATCGAAGACAAGGAAGCAGGCTTAGAGTCAGAAGTAGCCCAAGGAGGAACCAACTTCTCAGGTGGTCAAAGACAGCGTCTGGCAATTGCGCGTGCCTTGGCTCGGAAGCCAGAAATCCTCATCTTTGATGACTCCTTCTCAGCCTTGGACTACAAGACAGACCGTGTCCTACGCCAAGAATTAGCAGAGAAAACAAAATCTATGACCAAACTTATCGTTGCACAACGTATTTCAACGATTATGGATGCAGATTTGATTTTGGTCTTGGATCAAGGAAAAGTCGTGGGGCAAGGCACCCACAAGGAACTTCTAGCTAATAACGAAGTTTACCAAGAAATTGCCTATTCACAACTATCGAAGGAGGAATTGGAACATGGAAAATAAAAAAATGTCTCTCTGGAAACAGAGTAAACCCTATCTTGCAGGCCTCCAGTTTGCCCTTCTAATCGCCTTTCTAGCAACAATCTTATCCAATATCATTACTGTATATGGTCCAACCCGCATCAAGGACATGACCAATATCATTGCAAGTGGTCTGGAAACAAGTGTGGATGTCGCGGCGGTTGCAGCTATTGGTGGTTTTTTGGCCGCGATTTATGTGATCGGACTCCTATCAAATTATTTGCAGGCCTTTCTGTTTACAACAGCTATTCAACGTTTTTCAGAGCGTTTGAGAAGAGCCATTGCAGAGAAAATTAATCGCCTTCCATTAGGATATTTTGATGGACATTCTCAAGGAGATACCTTGTCTCGTGTAACCAATGACGTTGACACGGTAGCCCAGTCCCTCAATCAAAGTCTGGGAACGGTTCTTTCATCTAGTTTATTAGTTGTAGCAGTCTTAGTAACCATGTTTGGGATGAACTGGATTTTAGCCTTGGTGACGGTTGTTTCAACCTTTATCGGTTTTGCTTTCGTGTCCGTCTTTATGGGCAAATCGCAGGGCTTCTTTAAGAGTCAGCAACAGGATTTGGCAGCTGTAAATGGTTATGTGGAGGAAATGTACTCTGGCCATAATGTGGTGACCAGTTACAATGCTATCGAGAGCACCAAAGAAGAATTTGCGACCTTAAACCATCGTCTGTATGACAGTATTTGGAAATCTCAGTTTATTTCTGGGATCATGATGCCGATTATGATGTTTATTGGGAACTTTAGCTATGCTCTAGTGATTATCGTCGGTGCAGCCTTGGCCTTAAATGGGCAGATTAGTATCGGGATTATCGTTGCCTTTATGGCTTACGTGCGTATCTTTTCTCAGCCCCTTTCGCAAATTGCTCAAGGGATTACTAGTTTGCAGCAGGCTAGCGCAGCCATGGGACGTGTCTTTGAATTCTTAGCTGAAGAGGAAATGGAAGATGAATCCCATAAAGAAAGACAACTGAGCGACATGAAAGGTCAAGTAGTCTTTGATCGAGTTTCCTTTGGTTACACACCAGAGCGAACCATTATTCATGACTTTTCTGCGACTGCTCATGCAGGTCAAAAGGTTGCCATTGTCGGACCGACCGGAGCTGGGAAGACAACCATTGTCAATCTTTTGATGAAGTTCTATGAGATTGATAAGGGAAGTATTCGCATTGATGGTGTGGATACCAAGGAGATGAAACGTTCGGAAGTACACGATGCCTTTTCAATGGTCTTGCAGGATACTTGGCTCTTTGAAGGAACCATTCGCGACAATCTTATCTATAACCAAACAGGTATTAGTGATGAGCGCGTGATTGAAGCCAGCAAGGCTGTAGGGATTCACCACTTTATCATGACCCTACCAGATGGTTACGATACCGTCTTGGACGACACAGTGACCTTGTCTGTCGGACAAAAACAACTCTTGACCATTGCTCGTGCTTTGCTGAAAGATGCGCCACTCCTAATTCTGGATGAGGCGACATCTTCGGTTGATACTCGTACAGAAGAGTTAATCCAGAAAGCTATGGACCGGTTGATGGAGGGAAAAACTTCCTTTGTCATCGCCCACCGCTTGTCAACTATCCGAAATGCTGACTTGATTCTTGTCATGAAAGATGGAAATATCATCGAGCAAGGCAATCATGATGAGCTGATGGCACAAGGAGGCTTCTACGCTGACCTCTATAACAGTCAATTTACAGAAGACCAAGCAGAAGAATAAACCCAAAGAAGGCTTGACGGCCTTCTTTTTCTGCACTATACTAGAAGACAAGTGCTTCCCTGCAAGCAAAATTTGAGTAAGTGATGAGAAAATATATGAAAAATTATCAAGAATGGTATGACCACATGGCTGGTAAGATTGAAAAGAAGCCTATCTTTCTGAGGTTGCTAAGAGCTTTCAATCGGTTTATGACAGTATTTATGCCTATAGTTTATTTAACCTTGTTAGTAACTACTTATCTCCAACAAGGACTTGGGAAGCAGGTCTTGATGTATGTGTTTGTCCCTGCGTCAGGTTTTGTGATTTTGTCCTTTCTTCGTAAGAAAATCAATGCCCCTAGGCCTTATGAGGAATGGGATATTAAACCCTTGCTTGACAGAGATAGTCCTGGTCAGTCTATGCCCAGTCGTCATGTCTTTTCAGCAAGCATTATCTCCATGGCTTGCTTACATGCTAGTCTATCTGTAGGTTTAATCTTGTTGATCTTATCAGCCATCCTCGGTCTAGTAAGAGTCCTAGGGGGAGTGCATTATCCCAAGGATGTAGTAGTTGGTTATATTTGTGGTCTTGTGTGGGGGATGATTTTCTTTCTATGTTGACCTGTAAGTTAGGGTAGCCTTACAACCACTTACGGGTCTAAAGTAACCACTTGCTTTTTTGCTCTTGTTTTCTTATTTTACCTTTGATATAGTAGAGTCAGAAAGGAGATGGAATGAAGTTACGAATCGAAATTGACAGCAATTTAGAGGAAACTGAAATTATCATCAAGGCAGCGACTTTGACAGATGAGATTGCGGATTTACAGCGTCTCTTGCAAGAGTCCAAGTCTCCTAGGCTGATTTTTTACAAGGGGACGGGGGAATATTATCTGGACTTGTCGGAAATTCTCTTCTTTGAGACAGAAGGTAGCAAGATTTATGCCCATACTCAGAAAGATGCCTACGAGGTTCGGCTTAAACTTTATGAGTTAGAAGCTATCCTTCCTCGCTATTTCAGTCGGGTATCCAAGTCAACTATTGCTAATATTCGGCAAGTCTATTCGGTGGACAAGTCCTTTTCAGGAACGGGCACCATTTCCTTTTATCAGACCCACAAGGAGGTTCATGTCTCACGGCATTACCAATCCCTCCTAAAAGAAAATCTAAGAAACATGAGGTAAGAACATGAAAAAGCAAGCATTTGGTATTGTGTTGCTGGTTTTAGCAGCTTTGATATTATTACAAGGAAATTTTGGAATCCCTTCTCTGGGAGGGCAAATTTGGCCCTTGATTGGTATTGCATTTTTTACATATCAATCAGTTGGAGCTTTGTTGCGTCGCCACTTAACTTCAGCCTCTTTTACAGCTCTAGTAGCCCTCATGATTGCTAACCACTTTTATGATATTTTACCGATTCCAAATCAGTCACTATTCTGGGCTAGTATTTTAATCGTACTGGGTGTCAACGCACTTACTCATTCTAACAGAACTTGGAATGGGAAAAAATGGTGGTATGACGGTAAAAAGACTATTCTTACAGATAAGGAGGTCGCTTTTGGGACTGGGACTTTCTACAAGCAAAACCAAGAATTGGTAGACGACCAAGTAGAAGTTGGTTTTGGAAATGCTAAGATATATTATGACAATGCAGAGATTTTAGGAGATACTGCAACCCTGAAAGTAGAAGTTGGTTTTGGTAATGCAGTTATCTATGTTCCCCAACATTGGCGAGTGGATTTGAAGGTGGAAACTTTCTGTGGTGTAGCTAAGGCAGATACTTCTCTAGCTCCAACCAGTAAAACCTTGATTATCCGTGGAGATGTGGCTTTTGGGAAGTTAGGAATTGTCTACGTTAAATAAAAAAATCTTCCAATTCCCTTGCCAAAATGAAGAAAGTGTGATAACATAGTACAGTATGTGGTGCTAGCACATCCGCTATATTAGATCTAATAGGAGGAAAATACAATGGCTAAAGTATGTTACTTTACAGGTCGTAAGACTGTATCAGGAAACAACCGTTCACACGCGATGAACCAAACAAAACGTGCCGTAAAACCAAACCTTCAAAAAGTTACTGTTCTTATCGATGGTAAACCTAAAAAAGTTTGGGCTTCAGCTCGTGCTTTGAAATCAGGTAAAGTTGAACGCGTTTAATAATAAAAGCAAAGGAGACCCTAGGGTCTTTTTTCTTTTATTGTAGGTGTGAAATCATTTGAAAAATAGAGTAAATATCCGCTGATACAGTATTCTGCTTTTACACTTGGGCTGAAATATGATAAAATAGAGTATCAACTAGTTGAGGTAAAAAGGATGACTGTAAAAATTAATACAAAAGATGGTCAAATCGAACTAACAGATGAAGTGATTGCAACCGTCGTAGGTGGAGCAGCAACTGAGATTTTTGGTGTGGTCGGTATGGCTAGTAAAAATGCCCTCAAAGATAATTTCCAAGCCCTTCTAGGTAAGGAAAATTATTCCAAAGGTGTCGTCGTAAAGGCGGCCGAAGATGGCAGTATTGCAGTTGATGTATATACCGTGTTGAGCTACGGAACAAAGATTAGCGAAGTGTCAAAAAACATTCAAGAGCGTGTTCGTTTTAGTTTGGAAAACCAACTTGGAATTACCGCTCAGACTGTAAATGTCTACATTCAAAATATCAAAGTTGTAGGAGAATAACCGTGTCAAAAATTACTACTAGCTTATTTCAAGAAATGGTGCAGGCTGCATCAACTCGCTTGAATAAGCAAGCTGAATATGTCAATTCATTAAACGTCTTCCCAGTTCCAGATGGAGATACTGGTACAAATATGGGAATGACCATTGAAAATGGTGCTAAGGAAGTTGCAGACAAGCCAGCTTCTACAGTTGGAGAGGTAGCAAGCATTCTTGCCAAAGGGCTTTTGATGGGTGCGCGTGGGAACTCAGGAGTTATTACGTCTCAGCTTTTCCGTGGATTTTCACAAGCAATCAAGGATAAAGACGAGTTAACAGGTCAAGATTTGGCTCTTGCCTTCCAATCAGGTGTGGAAGTTGCCTATAAGGCCGTTATGAAACCAGTTGAAGGAACGATTTTGACGGTTTCTCGTGGCGCTGCTATCGGTGCTAAGAAAAAAGCTGAGCAAACAGATGACGCTGTTGAAGTCATGCGTGCAGCTTTAGAAGGTGCTAAAACAGCTCTTGCTAAAACGCCAGACTTGCTTCCAGTCTTGAAGGAAGTTGGCGTTGTGGACTCAGGTGGTCAAGGACTGGTCTTCATCTACGAAGGTTTCCTTTCGGCCCTTACTGGCGAATATATTGCATCTGAGGACTTTGTAGCCACTCCTGCTAATATGAGTGAAATGATCAATGCAGAACATCATAAAGCTGTAGCTGGTCATGTAGCGACTGAGGACATCACATTTGGATACTGTACTGAAATCATGGTAGCTCTTAAGCAAGGTCCAACCTATGCTAAAGATTTTGACTACGACGAATTCCGTAACTACTTGAATGAACTTGGGGATTCTCTTCTTGTTGTCAACGATGATGAAATCGTCAAAGTCCATGTCCATACAGAAGATCCAGGACTGGTTATGCAAGAAGGTCTCAAATATGGTAGCTTGGTCAAGGTAAAAGTTGATAATATGCGTAACCAACACGAAGCACAGGTTGAAAAAGAAGCTGCTCAAGTTAGCAAGCCAGCTGAAGAAAAAGAGTATGCTTTGATTGCTGTGGTGGCTGGTAAAGGTCTAGCAGATATCTTCCGTTCGCAAGGCGTAGATTATGTTATTGAAGGCGGTCAAACTATGAACCCTTCAACAGAAGACTTTATCAAGGCTGTTGAACAGGTTAACGCTCGTAACATTATCTTCCTGCCAAACAACAAGAATATTTTCATGGCAGCTCAATCTGCAGCAGAAGTTTTGGAGCAACCAGCAGTAGTGGTGGAAGCTCGCACTCTTCCTCAAGGATTGACTAGTCTTCTTGCCTTTGATCCAAGTAAGTCAATCGAAGAAAACCAAGAGCGTATGACAGCTGCTCTCAGCGATGTCGTTAGCGGAAGCGTCACAACAGCTGTGCGTGATACAACGATTGATGGCTTAGAAATCCATGAAAATGATAATCTTGGTATGGTGGATGGGAAAATTCTCGTGTCAAATCCTGACATGTACCAAACCTTGATAGAAACCTTGAAACATATGTTGGATGAAGATAGTGAAATCGTAACCTTCTATGTCGGTGAAGACGGAAGCGAAGAACTTGCTAATGAAATTGCTCAAGAAATCGCAGAAGAATTCGAAGACGTTGAAGTTGAGATTCACCAAGGTCAACAACCTGTTTACCCATACCTATTTAGTGTGGAATAAGATGAATGAAGGACTGAGAAATCAGTTCTTCTTTCTTTTTGAATAATGGAATCGATATCTTTTAAATAAAAACAAAAAGAATATTCATAAAAAACGTTAAAATAGAAAATTCAGAAAATTTCTTCTTTTCTCTTGAAAAATCTTGAAAAAATGGTATGATAGTAACAAGTTATTTTTAAGTGAAGAGAAAGGGGAACAATGGAGAAAATCAGTTTAGAATCTCCTAAGACGGGGTCGGACCTAGTTTTGGAAACACTTCGTGATTTAGGAATTGATACCATTTTTGGTTATCCTGGTGGTGCTGTCTTGCCTTTTTATGATGCGATATATAATTTTAAAGGCATTCGCCACATTCTAGGACGCCATGAGCAAGGTTGTTTGCATGAAGCTGAAGGTTATGCCAAATCAACTGGAAAGTTGGGTGTTGCCGTCGTCACTAGCGGACCAGGAGCAACAAATGCTATTACAGGGATTGCGGATGCCATGAGCGACAGTGTTCCCCTTTTGGTCTTTACAGGTCAGGTGGCGCGAGCAGGGATTGGGAAAGATGCCTTTCAGGAGGCAGACATCGTGGGAATTACCATGCCAATCACTAAGTACAATTACCAAGTTCGTGAGACAGCTGATATCCCTCGTATCATTACGGAAGCTGTCCATATCGCAACTACTGGTCGTCCAGGGCCGGTCGTCATTGACCTACCTAAAGACGTATCTGCTTTAGAAACAGATTTCATTTATTCACCAGAAGTGAACCTACCAAGCTATCAGCCGACTCTTGAGCCAAATGATATGCAAATCAAAAAAATCTTGAAGCAATTATCCAAGGCTAAAAAACCAGTCTTGTTAGCTGGTGGTGGAATTAGTTATGCTGAAGCAGCTGCGGAATTAAATGAATTTGCAGAACGCTATCAGATTCCAGTGGTAACCAGTCTTTTAGGGCAAGGTACGATTGCAACGACTCACCCACTCTTCCTTGGAATGGGAGGCATGCACGGATCTTTCGCAGCTAATATTGCCATGACGGAAGCTGACTTTATGATTAGTATTGGTTGCCGTTTCGATGACCGCTTGACGGGGAATCCTAAGACCTTCGCTAAGAATGCTAAGGTTGCTCACATTGATATTGACCCAGCTGAGATTGGCAAGATTATCAGCGCGGATATTCCTGTAGTTGGAGATGCTAAGAAAGCCTTGCAAATGTTGCTGGCAGAACCAACCGTTCATAACAATACTGAAAAGTGGATTGAAAAAGTCACTAAAGACAAGAATCGTGTTCGTTCTTATGACAAGAAAGAGCGTGTGGTTCAACCGCAAGCCGTTATTGAACGAATTGGTGAATTGACCAACGGAGATGCCATTGTGGTAACAGACGTTGGACAACACCAAATGTGGACAGCTCAGTATTATCCATACCAAAATGAGCGTCAGTTAGTGACTTCAGGTGGTTTGGGAACGATGGGATTCGGAATTCCAGCAGCAATTGGTGCTAAAATTGCTAACCCAGATAAGGAAGTAGTCTTGTTTGTTGGGGATGGTGGCTTCCAAATGACCAACCAGGAATTGGCTATTTTGAACATTTACAAGGTGCCAATCAAGGTGGTTATGCTGAACAACCACTCACTTGGAATGGTTCGCCAGTGGCAGGAATCCTTCTATGAAGGTAGAACATCTGAGTCAGTCTTTGATACCCTTCCTGATTTTCAATTGATGGCACAGGCTTATGGCATTAAAAACTATAAATTTGATAATCCTGAGACCTTGACTCAAGACCTTGAAGTTATCACTGAGGATGTTCCTATGCTAATCGAGGTAGATATTTCTCGTAAGGAACAGGTGTTACCAATGGTACCAGCTGGTAAGAGTAATCATGAGATGTTGGGGGTGAAGTTCCATGCGTAGAATGTTAACAGCAAAACTACAAAATCGTTCAGGAGTCCTCAATCGCTTTACTGGTGTTCTGTCTCGTCGTCAGGTTAATATCGAAAGCATTTCTGTTGGAGCAACAGAAGATCCGAATGTATCGCGTATTACCATTATTATTGATGTAGCTTCACATGATGAAGTGGAGCAAATCATCAAGCAGCTCAATCGTCAGATTGATGTGATTCGCATTCGAGATATTACAGACAAGCCTCATTTGGAGCGCGAGGTGATTTTGGTTAAGATGTCAGCGCCAGCAGAGAAGCGTGCTGAGATTCTAGCCATTATTCAACCTTTCCGTGCAACGGTGGTGGATGTAGCGCCAAGCACGATTACCATTCAGATGACAGGAAATGCAGAAAAGAGCGAAGCCCTGTTGCGAGTCATTCGACCATACGGTATTCGCAATATTGCTCGAACGGGTGCAACTGGATTTACCCGCGACTAAAAATCCAACTTAAATTTGTTAAATCAGCCTAAAAGGTAATAAATAATAGAAAAGAGAGAAAAAACTATGGCAGTTCAAATGGAATACGAAAAAGATGTTAAAGTAGCAGCACTTGACGGTAAAAAAATCGCCGTTATCGGTTATGGTTCACAAGGACATGCGCATGCTCAAAACTTGCGTGATTCAGGTCGCGATGTCATTATCGGTGTACGTCCAGGTAAATCTTTTGACAAAGCAAAAGAAGACGGATTTGACACTTACACAGTAGCAGAAGCTACTAAATTGGCTGACGTTATCATGATTTTGGCCCCAGACGAAATCCAACAAGAATTGTACGAAGCAGAAATCGCTCCAAACTTGGAAGCTGGAAATGCAGTTGGATTTGCTCACGGTTTCAACATCCACTTTGAATTTATCAAAGTTCCTGCAGATGTAGATGTCTTCATGTGTGCTCCTAAAGGACCAGGACACTTGGTACGTCGTACTTACGAAGAAGGATTTGGTGTTCCAGCTCTTTATGCAGTATATCAAGATGCAACAGGAAATGCTAAAAACATTGCTATGGACTGGTGTAAAGGTGTTGGAGCAGCACGTGTAGGTCTTCTTGAAACAACTTATAAAGAAGAAACTGAAGAAGATTTGTTTGGTGAACAAGCTGTACTTTGTGGTGGTTTGACTGCCCTTATCGAAGCAGGTTTCGAAGTTTTGACAGAAGCAGGCTACGCCCCAGAATTGGCATACTTTGAAGTTCTTCACGAAATGAAATTGATCGTTGACTTGATCTACGAAGGTGGATTCAAGAAAATGCGTCAATCAATTTCAAACACTGCTGAATACGGTGACTATGTATCAGGTCCACGTGTAATCACTGAGCAAGTTAAAGAAAACATGAAAGCTGTCTTGGCAGACATCCAAAATGGTAAATTTGCAAATGACTTTGTAAATGACTATAAAGCTGGACGTCCAAAATTGACTGCTTACCGTGAACAAGCAGCTAACCTTGAAATTGAAAAAGTTGGTGCAGAATTGCGTAAAGCAATGCCATTCGTTGGTAAAAACGACGATGATGCATTCAAAATCTATAACTAATTTATAGAAATTAAGGTGAAGGCGAGTTGGGGGACCTAACTCGCTTTTATAATCAATTCATCTCTCTTTTTAGAGGATGGATTGTGATAGTATGAATAGTCTAGGAGAAAAAGATGTTAAGTTCAAAAGATATCATCAAGGCTCACAAGGTCTTGAACGGTGTGGTTGTGAATACCCCACTGGATTATGATCATTATTTATCGGAGAAGTATGGTGCTAAGATTTATTTGAAAAAGGAAAATGCTCAACGTGTTCGTTCTTTTAAAATTCGTGGTGCCTATTATGCTATTTCTCAGCTCAGCAAGGAAGAGCGTGAGCGTGGGGTGGTCTGTGCTTCTGCGGGAAATCATGCGCAGGGAGTTGCCTATACTTGTAATGAGATGAAAATTCCTGCTACTATTTTCATGCCCATTACTACTCCGCAGCAAAAGATTGGGCAAGTTCGCTTTTTTGGTGGGGACTTCGTAACCATTAAACTAGTTGGAGATACCTTTGATGCTTCTGCTAAGGCAGCTCAAGAATTTACAGTTTCTGAAAATCGTACCTTTATTGATCCCTTTGATGATGCACATGTCCAAGCAGGTCAAGGGACTGTTGCTTATGAGATTTTAGAAGAAGCTCGAAAAGAATCGATTGATTTTGATGCGGTCTTGGTTCCTGTTGGTGGTGGCGGTCTCATTGCTGGGGTTTCTACCTATATCAAGGAAACAAGTCCAGAAATTGAAGTTATTGGGGTAGAGGCGAATGGAGCGCGTTCCATGAAGGCTGCTTTTGAAGCTGGTGGACCTGTTAAGCTCAAGGAAATTGACAAATTTGCAGATGGGATTGCTGTGCAAAAGGTAGGACAGTTGACCTATGAGGCAACTCGCCAACATGTTCAGACTTTAGTAGGTGTCGATGAGGGATTGATTTCTGAAACCTTGATTGACCTCTACTCTAAGCAAGGGATTGTCGCAGAACCTGCTGGAGCAGCTAGTATCGCCTCTTTAGAGGTTTTAGCTGAATATATCAAGGGGAAAACCATTTGTTGTATCATTTCTGGAGGAAATAATGATATCAACCGTATGCCAGAAATGGAAGAGCGTGCCTTGATTTATGATGGGATTAAGCATTACTTTGTGGTCAACTTCCCACAGCGTCCAGGAGCTTTGCGTGAATTTGTAAATGATATCCTAGGGCCAAATGATGATATCACCCGTTTTGAGTATATCAAACGAGCTAGCAAGGGAACAGGACCAGTATTGATTGGGATTGCCTTAGCAGATAAGCATGATTATGCAGGATTGATTCGTCGAATGGAAGGTTTTGATCCAGCTTATATTAACTTAAATGGTAATGAAACGCTCTATAATATGCTTGTCTGAGGACTAATAAAAAAATATCATATTATTTGCACAACCGATGTATAGGTGCTATAATGAGGATGAAGAAAGGGGGCGATTCCTATGAACTTAGGAAAACTATCCTACTATTTCTACTACAACTTATTATAGTACCTATTATTTTTGTTTCATTTTATAATAATAAAAAAGAATCACTTGCTATATATAAGGATACTATTTAAAATACAATATCTTATATATAACTAATTTAAAAATTGTCTAAATATAATAGCAAATAGAGAAAATAATCAGTATTTATGAGGCAGATTTGGAGACTTAATTGATAAAATCAATTTGATACTTGTAAAATGAGAGTAGTAGAAAAGTTTGTGACATTAGGAAGTCATATTCTAGGTGCTGGCTATGAAGTTGGTGTTTGAAAAGAATATGTAAAAGCTGATGAGACAAGTCCATTGTACCAGTTGAAAAAGAAAATAAGCTTTAAAGCATGACAGGAAGGAATCTCGGATAAGGAGAAAGGAAAGAGATAGTTAAGAGGTAATCAGAGGAGAATATTATCTTTGGTAGCTTTAACCATTTTAAAGGAATGTATAGAATTACTTAAATAAGACTCCTGTCTATCCTATTGAGTAGCTGGTATGTAGTTTATATGAATATTCTTACATATTTGAAGTTTAATAATGCAATTATTTTTTAGGTAGTTGCTAATGGTTTATAGCAAGTAAAAACCTATATATTATCGGCTTTAAAAAAGAAGTAAGAAAAATAAAAATCTTTTATTTTATTGAATATATGTTTTTTTATTGACAAAAGACATAAAAACGTATAGAATAATATATCGTAAAGAAGAAAATAGGAGAAGGACATGGCTAAGTCAAACTTTGAAAAAGTAGAATCAGTTGTTGGCTGGGTTCGTGATAAGAAAATCACAGGCTACCGTATCTCTAAAGAAACGAATGCGCGTGAAATGTCTATCATTGCTCTAGCGCAGGGTCGTGCAAAAGTAAAAAATATTTCATTTGAAACAGCTCTAGGTTTAATTGATTTCTATGAAAAAAATCATGAAAAATTTGAAGATTAATCTTTGGATAATGGCGGATTCTTGAATTGGGTCTGCCTTTTCATTTTGAGGACAGCAAAAAGACTGCATGGTTGATGCAGCCTTTTCTTTTTATTTGAGATAGCGTTGAAGGAATTCTTTTGTACGGTCTTCTTTAGGATTGGTGAATAGGTCTTCTGGTTTACCTTCTTCAGCAATAACACCCTTATCCATAAAGATAACACGGTGAGAGACATCACGAGCGAATTCCATCTCGTGAGTCACTACAATCATAGTCAAGCCCTCTTGGGCTAGTTCCTGCATGATTTTAAGGACTTCTCCAACCATTTCTGGATCGAGAGCTGATGTTGGTTCATCAAAGAGAATGGCGTCAGGATTCATTGAGAGGGCGCGAGCGATGGCCACACGTTGTTTTTGACCACCTGAGAGTTGTTTTGGTTTCGCTTGCCAGTAGCGTTCTCCCATGCCGACTTTTTCTAGGTTTTCTTTGGCAATTTTTTCAGCTTCTGTACGTTCGCGTTTAAGGACAGTCGTCTGAGCGACGATTGTGTTTTCAAGAACGTTGAGATTCTCAAAGAGATTAAAGGATTGGAACACCATTCCTAGTTTTTCACGGTATTGTGTGAGGTCATAACCTTTTTCGAGGACGTTTTGTCCATGATAAAGGATTTGTCCATCAGTTGGCGTTTCAAGAAGGTTAATGGAGCGTAGGAAGGTCGATTTTCCGCTTCCAGAGCTTCCGATGATAGAGATGACTTCTCCCTTATGGACAGTGAGAGAAATATCTTTTAGCACTTCGTTTTGTCCATAGGATTTTTTGAGGTGTTTAATTTCAAGGATTGCTTGTGTCATTATTTCAAATCCTCCGTTTGCATTTGGTTAGCACCTGTAGTATAGGTATCCATATCCATTCGGCGTTCGATGAAGCGTAGGATACGCGTTACGGTGAAGGTAAGGACAAAGTAAATCACGGCGATGATTGTAAATGTCTGGAAGTATTGATAGGTTTGAGTTGCCACGGTATTTCCTGAGAAATAAAGTTCGACAACAGAGATAACGTTCAATACAGATGTATCTTTGATATTGATGACAAATTCATTACCAGTTGCTGGTAGGATGTTACGGACTACCTGAGGTAAGACAATCTTACGCATGGTTTGGTTATGAGTCATACCAAGAGCAGTAGCAGCTTCAAATTGTCCCCTGTCAACTGCTAGGATACCACCACGGACGATTTCAGTCATGTAGGCACCAGTGTTGATTGAAACGATGAAGATAGCAGCCAGTGTGCGGTCAAGGTTGATACCGAAAGCTTGAGCAGTTCCATAGTAGATAACCATTGATTGAACGATCATAGGTGTACCACGGAAAATTTCGATATAGACATTGAGAATCCAGCCGACTAGTTTTTGTAGGCCATAAATGGCTTTATTCTCAGAGAGAGGAGCAGTACGGAAAACACCAATAGCAAGGCCAATAATGAGACCTATGATGGTTCCGACGATAGAGATTAAAAGAGTGATACCAGCACCACGCAAGAGTTGTTGCCAGTTTTCAGAAAGAATTTTAGCGACTTGGTTAAAGAAACTACTGCTAGTCTCTTCAGTTGTTGTAGCTTCGGCAGGTTGTTCCTTGATCATACGATCCATCAGGGCAACTTGCTCATCTTTTGAAATGGTTTCAATGCTGGCATTGATCTGGCTAATACGATTGTCATCTTTACGAAGTCCAATGGCAATAGCTGTATCTTCTTCTCCAGTTTTGAAACCTGGTTCTACTTGAACCATCTTAAACTTAGAGTTAGCAACTTCGGCAGTCAGTGCTTCAGGGCGCTCAGAAACATAGGCATCGATGACACCAGCCTCAAGTGCTTGGCGCATTTGAGCGAAGTCTCCCATGGCTGTTTCTTTTTTAGCGCCTGGGATTTGACCAATCAAGTCATAAAGGTAAACCCCTTGTTGGGAAGTGATTTTCGCACCATTAAAGTCATCCAAAGATTTAGCATTCGCATAGGCAGAATCTTTTTTGATGAGTAAGACAGGTTCGCTAGTGTAGTAACTGCTTGAAAAGGCGATTTCTTGTTTGCGTTCGGCAGTAGGACTCATACCTGCGATAATCATATCAATCTTACCAGAAGTAAGGGCAGGGACTAGACCTTCCCACTTGGTTTTAACAACCAAAGGCTCTTTGCCTAAGTCCTTAGCAATTTTCTTGGCAATCTGGACATCGTATCCATTGGCGTACTGGTTGGTTCCATCAATTTTGACAGCTCCATTGCTGTCATCATCCTGGGTCCAGTTAAAGGGGGCATATGCTGCTTCCATCCCGATGCGTAAATATTCATCGGCTTGAGCAACATTGACAAATCCTAGCATCAGCAAGAGACTTGTGAAAATAGATAAGTATATTTTTCTCATGATTTCTCCTATTTCTAATCTATTAAAAAATAACTGTCTCCTATTTTATCGAAAAAAACTCTATTTTTCAATATAGGTAAGCCCTTACTTGAGAAAAAATGATATAATGATAGCAAAGATAAAAAGGGGGCTTAATTGATGAAAAAAACTTTTTTCTTACTGGTCTTAGGCTTGTTTTGCCTTCTGCCATTCTCTGTTTTTGCCATTGATTTCAAGATAAACTCCTACCAAGGGGATTTGTATATTCATGCAGACAACACGGCAGAATTTAGACAAAAGATAGTTTATCAGTTTGAGGAGGACTTTAAGGGCCAAATCGTGGGGCTTGGACGTGCTGGCAAGATGCCTAGCGGATTTGACATTGATCCTCATCCAAAGGTTCAGGCCGCGAAAAATGGTGCTGAACTGACAGATGTTACTAGCGAAGTGACAGAAGAAGCAAATGGTTATACTGTGAAAGTCTACAATTCAGGTCAGGGGGGCGACATAGTTGAAGTTGACCTCACATGGAATTTAAAAAATTTGCTTTTTCTATATGATGACATCGCTGAATTAAATTGGCAACCTTTAACAGATAGTTCAGGGGCTATTGGAAAGTTTGAATTTCATGTAAGGGGAGAGAAGGGGGCTGAAAAACTCTTTTTCCATACAGGGAAACTCTTTAGAGAGGGAACGATTGAAAAGAGTAGCCTTGATTATACTATTCGTTTGGACAATCTTCCAGCTAAGCGTGGAGTTGAGTTGCATGCCTATTGGCCTCGGACCGATTTTGCTAGCGCTAGGGATCAGGGATTGAAAGGGAATCACTTAGAAGAGTTTAATAAGATAGAAGACTCGATTGTTAGAGAAAAAGCTCAGAGTAAACAACTCCTTACTTGGGTGTTTCCTTTGATCCTTTCCATCTCCTTGTTATTGAGTGTCTGTTTCTATTTTATTTATAGAAGAAAGACCATTCCTTCAGTCAAATATGCTAAAAATCATCGTCTCTATGAACCACCAATGGAATTAGAGCCTATGGTTTTATCAGAGGCTGTCTACTCGACCTCCTTGGAGGAAGTGAGTCCCTTAGTCAAGGGGGCTGGCAAATTCACCTTTGATCAACTCATTCAAGCTACTTTGTTAGATGTGATAGACCGTGGGAATGTCTCTATCATTTCAGAAGGAGATGCTGTTGGCTTGAGGCTGGTAAGAGAAGATGGTTTGTCAAGCTTTGAGATAGACTGTCTAAATCTGGCCTTTTCAGGTAAAAAAGAAGCCACTCTTTCCAACTTGTTTGCAGATTACAAGGTATCTGATAGTCTTTATCGTGGGGCAAAAGTCTCTGATGAAAAACGGATTCAAGCAAAGGGGCGTCAGCTCAAATCTTCTTTCGAAGAAGTATTAAAAGAGATGCAAGAAGGGGTAAGAAATCGAGTTTCCTTCTGGGGGCTTCCAGATTATTATCGTCCTTTAACTGGTGGGGAAAAGGCTTTGCAAGTGGGGATGGGTCTCTCTACTGTCCTGCCTCTATTTATTGGATTTGGTTTCTTCTTGTACAGTTTAGACGTTCATGGCTATCTTTACCTCCCCTTGCCAATACTTGGTTTTATAGGTTTAGTTTTGGCTGTTTTCTATTATTGGAAGCTTCGACTAGATAATCGTGATGGTGTCTTAAATGAAGCGGGAGCAGAAGTTTACTATCTCTGGACCAGTTTTGAAAATATGTTGCGTGAGATTGCACGATTGGATCAGGCAGAGTTGGAAAGTATTGTGGTCTGGAATCGCCTCTTGGTCTATGCGACCTTATTTGGCTATGCGGACAAGGTCAGTCATTTGATGAAGGTTCATCACATCCAAGTAGAAAATCCAGATATCAATCTCTATGTAGCTTATGGCTGGCATAGTATGTTTTATCATTCAACAGCGCAAATGAGCCATTATGCCAGCGTCGCAAATACAGCAAGTACCTACTCGGTATCTTCTGGAAGCGGAAGTTCTGGCGGCGGCTTCTCTGGAGGTGGTGGCGGTGGCAGTATTGGTGCCTTTTAAAGAGAACTGTCATAGACTGAAAAAGTATGCTATAATGGAAGATAGAAAAAGGAGTAATCTATGTATCTTATTGAAATTTTAAAATCTATCTTCTTCGGTATTGTTGAAGGAATTACGGAATGGTTGCCCATTTCCAGTACAGGGCACTTGATTTTAGCAGAAGAATTTATCCAATACCAAAATCAAAACGAAACCTTTATGTCCATGTTTAATGTCGTGATTCAGCTGGGTGCTATTTTGGCGGTTATGGTTATTTACTTTAATAAACTCAATCCTTTCAAACCGACTAAGGACAAGCAGGAAGTTCGTAAGACTTGGAGACTATGGTTGAAGGTCTTGATTGCGACCTTGCCTTTACTTGCTGTCTTTAAGTTTGATGATTGGTTTGATACCCACTTCCATAATATGGTTTCTGTTGCTCTCATGTTGATTATCTATGGGATTGCCTTTATCTATTTGGAAAAGCGCAATAAAGCGCGTGCTATCGAGCCAAGTGTGACAGAGTTGGACAAGCTTCCTTATACGACAGCTTTCTATATCGGACTCTTCCAAGTTCTTGCCCTTTTACCAGGAACTAGTCGTTCTGGGGCAACGATTGTCGGCGGTTTGTTAAATGGAACTAGTCGTTCTGTTGTGACTGAATTTACCTTCTATCTTGGAATTCCTGTTATGTTTGGAGCTAGTGCCTTAAAGATTTTCAAATTTGTAAAAGCAGGACAGCTCTTGAGCTTTGGACAATTATTCTTGCTCTTGGTTGCCATGGGAGTAGCCTTTGCAGTCAGCATGGTCGCTATTCGTTTCTTGACAAGCTATGTGAAAAAACACGACTTTACTCTTTTTGGTAAATACCGCATCGTACTTGGTAGTATCTTGCTACTTTACAGCTTTGTTCGTTTATTTGTATAAGAAAAACCTTGAAGGGGCAACTCTTCAAGGTTTTAAAATCCAGTCAGGGTAATCCCCAACAGGCGGACACCTCTTTCTTTCTCGTCTAACTCTTCATAGAGTTGTAGGGCTATTTGGCTTATCTGACTAGCATCCTGTGTTTTTTGAGCCAGACTTTTTCGTTTAGTAAGAGTTGAAAAGTCCTCGTATCGAATTTTCAGAATGACAATTTTTCCAGCTTTTTCTTGTTGATTGAGATTGAGAGCGACTTTTTCTGATAGGAGTGTCAGCTCTTTTTTGATGTCTTCCTCAGCACGGAGAATCTTCCCATAGGTTTTCTCCTTGCCGATTGATTTACGGATGCGATTGGATTTGACGGGGGAATTGTGGATACCACGAACCTTTCGATAAAGGTCATAGCCCAGTCTGCCAAAGCGGTCTATCAGAGTTACTTCAGGGACTTCCAGTAGATCAGCACCAGTAAAAACTTCCATTTGATGAAGACGTTCTACCGTCTTTTTTCCTACTACATGAAACTTGGAAATATCCATTTGTTTGAGAAAATCCTCAGCTTGTTCAGGTAAAATAACTGTCAGACCGTGTGGCTTTTTATAATCGCTGGCCATTTTAGCTAAGAATTTGTTATAAGAGACGCCTGCAGAAGCAGTCAGGTGTAGTTCCTGCCAGATATCCTCTTGAATGAGACGAGCGATTTTGACCGCTGACTTGATACCGAGTTTATTTTCTGTTACATCCAAATAGGCTTCATCAATGCTCATGGGTTCAATCAAATCTGTATATCGTTTAAAGATAGCTCGAATCTGTAGTCCCACAGACTTGTATTTCTCATAATTTCCTGAGATAAAGACGGCCTGGGGACATCGTTCATAAGCTTCCTTGGAACTCATAGCAGAATGGACACCAAAAGCTCGTGCCTCATAGCTACAAGTAGAAACGACACCACGCCCACCTGTTTGCCGAGGATCGCTTCCGATAATGACAGGTTTTCCTTTGAGTTTAGGATTATCTCTGATTTCTACCGCAGCAAAAAAGGCATCCATGTCAATATGAATGATTTTTCTTGACAAATCATTTAACAAAGGAAAAATCAACATACCTAGCCCCTTTTTACCAATTATGTTCTTTTATTATACCCTTTTTTCTGAAAAAAAGAAAAAAGGCTTTAATTTTTTCAAAAATATAATACAGTTTGGTATAGAGATTAGTCTGTGTTAGAAAAGAAAGTGTAAAAATAAGGAATTTTCGCTTGTTGAAATCGGTTACTGTATGGTATACTAGTTTCATAAATGTAACAGATGACTGTTACTAGAAAGAAAACAGAGGACATTAACATGGTTGTTAAAACAGTTGTTGAAGCACAAGATATTTTTGACAAAGCTTGGGAAGGCTTCAAAGGCGTAGATTGGAAAGAAAAAGCAAGTGTATCACGCTTCGTACAAGCAAACTACACACCTTACGATGGAGACGAAAGCTTCCTTGCAGGACCAACAGAACGTTCACTACACATCAAAAAAATTGTAGAAGAAACTAAGGCTCACTACGAAGAAACTCGTTTCCCAATGGACACTCGTCCAACATCTATCGCTGATATTCCAGCAGGATTTATTGATAAAGAAAACGAAGTTATCTTTGGTATCCAAAATGACGAACTCTTCAAATTGAACTTCATGCCAAAAGGTGGTATCCGTATGGCTGAAACTACTTTGAAAGAAAATGGATACGAACCAGATCCAGCTGTTCACGAAATCTTCACTAAATATGTAACAACAGTTAACGACGGTATCTTCCGTGCTTACACTTCAAACATCCGTCGTGCTCGTCACGCTCACACTGTAACTGGTCTTCCAGATGCATATTCGCGCGGACGTATCATCGGTGTTTACGCACGTCTTGCTCTTTATGGTGCAGACTACTTGATGCAAGAAAAAGTAAACGACTGGAATGCAATTGAAGAAATCGATGAAGAAACAATCCGTCTTCGTGAAGAAATCAACCTTCAATACCAAGCATTGCAACAAGTTGTTCGCTTGGGTGACCTTTACGGTGTTGACGTTCGCAAACCAGCGATGAACACTAAAGAAGCTATCCAATGGGTTAACATTGCCTTCATGGCTGTCTGCCGTGTGATTAACGGTGCTGCAACATCTCTTGGACGTGTGCCAATCGTACTTGATATCTTTGCAGAACGTGACCTTGCTCGTGGTACATTTACTGAATCAGAAATCCAAGAATTCGTTGATGATTTCGTTATGAAACTTCGTACAGTTAAATTTGCTCGTACAAAAGCTTATGACCAATTGTACTCAGGTGACCCAACATTCATCACAACTTCTATGGCTGGTATGGGTAACGACGGTCGTCACCGTGTTACTAAGATGGACTACCGTTTCTTGAACACTCTTGACAATATCGGTAACTCTCCAGAACCAAACTTGACAGTTCTTTGGACTGACAAATTGCCATACAACTTCCGTCGCTACTGTATGCACATGAGTCACAAACACTCTTCTATCCAATACGAAGGTGTAACAACAATGGCTAAAGACGGATATGGTGAAATGAGTTGTATCTCATGCTGTGTGTCTCCACTTGACCCAGAAAATGAAGAACAACGCCACAACATCCAGTACTTCGGTGCGCGTGTAAACGTATTGAAAGCCCTTCTTACTGGTTTGAACGGTGGTTACGACGATGTTCACAAAGACTACAAAGTATTTGACATCGAACCAATCCGTGACGAAGTTCTTGAATTTGAATCAGTTAAAGAAAACTTTGAAAAATCTCTTGACTGGTTGACTGACACTTACGTAGATGCTTTGAACATCATCCACTACATGACTGATAAGTACAACTACGAAGCTGTTCAAATGGCCTTCTTGCCAACTAAACAACGTGCGAACATGGGATTCGGTATCTGTGGATTTGCTAACACTGTTGACACATTGTCAGCTATCAAATACGCTACAGTTAAACCAATCCGTGACGAAAATGGCTACATCTACGATTACGAAACAATCGGTGAATACCCACGTTGGGGTGAAGATGACCCACGTTCAAACGAATTGGCAGAATGGTTGATCGAAGCTTACACAACTCGTCTACGTAGCCACAAACTTTACAAGGACGCAGAAGCTACTGTATCACTTTTGACAATCACATCTAACGTTGCTTACTCTAAACAAACTGGTAACTCACCAGTCCACAAAGGTGTATACCTCAACGAAGATGGTTCTGTGAACTTGTCTAAACTTGAATTCTTCTCACCAGGTGCTAACCCATCTAACAAAGCTAAAGGTGGATGGTTGCAAAACTTGAACTCACTTTCTAGCCTTGACTTCAGTTATGCAGCTGATGGTATCTCATTGACAACTCAAGTTTCACCTCGCGCTCTTGGTAAGACTCGTGACGAACAAGTTGATAACTTGGTAACAATCCTTGATGGTTACTTCGAAAACGGTGGACAACACGTTAACTTGAACGTTATGGACTTGAACGATGTTTACGAAAAGATCATGTCAGGAGAAGACGTTATCGTACGTATCTCTGGATACTGTGTAAACACTAAATACCTCACTCCAGAACAAAAAACTGAATTGACACAACGTGTCTTCCACGAAGTTCTTTCAATGGATGATGCATTGGATGCATTGAGCTAATCAAGTTATTGAATAATGAAAATGAACCCTCGGTCAAACGACTGAGGGTTTTTGGGGCTTTTAAATTCTTTAATACTCAATAAAAATCAAAGAGCAAACTAGGAAGCTAGCCGCAGGTTGCTCAAAACACTGTTTTGAGGTTGCAGATAGAGCTGATACGGTTTGAAGAGATTTTCGAAGAGTATAAGTCATTCTCTGAAGTGTCTCACTTAGTTTAAAAAGAGTTGGTTGAGTTGAGGAAGTAGTCTGAAATAAAAACACCACACTTTGTAAGATACAAGGTGTGGTTGTATTTTATCTCTTGGACCAGGTTCTCTTCATGAAGAGAAGGAGGATTGGGTAAATCTCCAAGCGACCTGCAATCATTGCAAAGGAGAGGAGAATTTTTGAGATAGGACTAAAGATTGAGAAACTAGATGTCGTTCCTAGGATAGGCCCGATGTTATTGAAACAGCTAAAGACAGCACTGGTAACGACCAGGAAATCATTACTATCTAGGCTGACAATAAAGATAAGCGCTAGCAAAATCATAGAATAGATGACAAAGTACTTGAGAATCTTATGCTGGGTATCTTTGTCAATCACCGTTTTATTAACATGGAGGGTCAAAACACGGTGGGGTGATAGAATTGACAAAATCTGATTTTTAGCAATTTTTGAAAGGATAAGGCCTCGAATAACCTTGAGTCCACCTGCGGTTGAACCAGCAGAACCACCGATTCCCATGAGGAAGAGAAGGATAAACTGGGAGAAGAGGGGCCAGTTGGTAATATCTCCGTAACCAAAACCAGTCGTTGTAATGATATTGGAAACTTGGAAGAAGGCCATTTCAAAACTCTTGGAAAATCCTGGGTAGAGATAGAGGGTATTAAGGCTAATCAAGCCTGTAGAAAGCAGTACAATGACCAAGTAAGCTCGAAGTTCTTCATCTCCAAAGAAGGCCTTAACCCGACGGAGCATAAGGTAGTAGTAGAGATTGAAATTTACCCCAAAAACCAAAACTCCGATACTAACCAGATAGGTAATCAGTGAGCTACCATAGTGAGCAATCCCGTCGTTATAGACGGTAAATCCTCCGGTACCTGCTGTTCCCATGGCAATGACAAAACTATCAAATAGGGGCATGCCAGCTAGATAATAGATGATGACAAAGAGGGAGAAGAGAGCTAGATAAAGGAGATAGAGAATCTGGGCAGTGTTTTTGAGTTTGGATACAACCTTACCAAAGACGGGACCAGGAACCTCAGCTTTCATCACTTCTAGGTGACTGTTTTTGGCATTGTCCATAATAGCAAGTGCGAAAACGAGCACCCCCATCCCTCCAATCAAGTGGGTAAAACTTCGCCAGAAGAGGAGGGAACGGCTGAGGACCGAAACGTCGTTCAGAATAGTAGCTCCGGTAGTTGTAAAGCCAGAACTAATCTCAAAAAAGGCATCAATAACGCTGGGAATTTGCCCTGCAAAGACAAAGGGGAGACCGCCAAAGAAAGACCAGAGGATCCAACAGAGGGCAACAATCAAGATTCCCTCCTTGGCATAAATCCGTTGATTTTTTGGCTTCTGCAAACTCCCTGAACCGCCTAGTAATACGAGAATCCCTATGGTTGAAAAGAGGGCTGTAAAGACTTGGCTCGATTCACGGTAATAGAGAGCGACAGCTACAGGAACCAAAAGAAGAACAGCTTCAATCAAAAGTAACTTTGAAAGGAGGTAGCGAATCATACTTTTATTCATCTCTTACCTCGCGATTAAGTCATAAATCTTAGTGATATTCGGCAACAAGGTCGTTACTAGAAGCTTGTCTCCGACTTCAAGCATATCCTCCCCAGTAGGGAAAATAGTCTTGCCCTTTCGAATGATGGCTGCGATAAGAACCTCTTTTTTCAGTTTCAGTTGAGAAAGAGGTTTGGCAGTCATTTTATTGGCTTCCTTGATGTGGAATTGCAGGGTTTCGATTTGGCCATTGGCTAGATGGTGCATGGCTTGAAGGTCTGAATACTGGGCATTAACCCGACCACGAATAAAGTGCATAATCGTGTCTACAGCAATGCTTTTAGGGGTGATGATACTTGAAAAATCAGGTGCATTGATAATCTCAAGAAGACTGGTACGATTGACCTTGGTGATATTTTTTTGTACACCTACGCTGTCAAGGAACATAGAGGTAATCAGATTTTCCTCATCAACCCCTGTCAGTGTTGCAACGGCATCATAGTTTTGAGCACTTTCTTCCAGCAGGATATCTTTTGCGGTACCATCTCCTTGGACAATATAGAGATTTGGAAATTTCTCACTAAAGAAGCTGGCGATTTCGGGATTGATTTCAATGACTTTGGTATCAATACGACTATCTTTGAGGATACCAAGTAGATAATAGGCAATTCTACCAGCTCCAACAATAAGAAGACTTTTCACGGCACGAGACTTGAAATAATTATGGAAGAGCATCATATCAACACGGTTACCAGTGACAAAGATTCTGTCTTTATCCTGTACAGTCATGTCACCACTTGGAATGATAATTTGATGATCCCTCTCTATCGCGCAGACAATAACATTGCCAAATTTTTTCCGAAAATCAGAAATAGGCATTTGGCAAAGACCGCTAGAAGACTTAACAGTGAATTCCATTAAACTGACTCTTCCACCAAAGAAACGTTCGACAGAGAGAGCATTTGGGAAGTCAATGATATTAGCAATAGCGCGGGCAGCCAAGAGTTCAGGGTTAACGATAAGAGAAAAACCAAGAATATTCTTTTCTTTGAAATAAGAGTTAGAGTATTCAGGGTTCCGCACCCGAACGATGGTTTCTTTAGCCCCCATTTTCTTAGCTAGAACGGCTGCAATCATGTTCACTTCATCGTACTCAGTCAGGGCGATAAAGATATCACAATCCTGGACATTGGCTTGCTCAAGGATGGTAAAATCGGCCCCGTTACCAAGAATCCCCATGATATCAAAGCGATTAACAATATGATTGAGAACAGCTTCGTCTTGCTCAATCAGCAAAACATCATGCTTTTCTGCAACCAAGGAGCGACAGAGGGCAAAACCAACTTTTCCCCCTCCGACAAGGATAATTTTCATAATAAAACCTACTTTTTCATGATGTAACTATCATACCTTTTTTCAAGAAAAAATGCACCTACTAGCTAATAACAAGAGCTTTTAATGGAATTTTGTTATAAGGTAAAACTATACCCCAACCAATTGAAATAGCTATTAGCGACTTCCTCTGAAATATGGTATGATAAAGGGTATATAAGGAGACAAAATGAATAATAATTTACTGGTATTACAATCAGACTTTGGTCTGGTTGATGGTGCGGTATCGGCTATGATTGGAGTGGCTTTAGAAGAGTCTCCAACCTTAAAAATCCATCACTTGACGCACGATATCACGCCTTATAATATTTTTGAGGGGAGCTATCGTCTCTTTCAGACGGTGGATTACTGGCCTGAGGGAACGACTTTTGTATCAGTGGTTGACCCAGGTGTCGGCTCGAAACGTAAGAGTGTGGTTGCTAAGACTGCAAAAAATCAATACATTGTCACACCAGACAATGGGACGCTTTCTTTTATCAAGAAACACGTTGGCATTGTAGCTATTCGTGAGATTTCTGAAGTAGCCAATAGACGTCAAGATACAGAGCATTCTTATACTTTCCACGGCCGTGATGTTTATGCCTATACTGGTGCTAAACTAGCTAGTGGTCACATTAGTTTTGAGGAAGTAGGGCCTGAGCTCAGTGTAGACCATATTGTGGAGCTTCCAGTTGTAGAGACCATTATTGAAGATTATCTGGTGAAGGGAGCCATTGATATTCTAGATGTGCGTTTTGGTTCGCTTTGGACCTCTATCACGCGAGAAGAATTTTACAAACTGGAACCAGAATTTAGTGACCGTTTTGAAGTGACTATCTATCATGCAGATATGCTGGTCTATCAAAATCAGGTTGTTTATGGCAAATCATTTGCAGATGTGAGAATTGGGCAACCCATCCTTTACATCAACTCTCTCTATCGTTTAGGTCTGGCTATCAACCAAGGTTCTTTTGCCAAGGCTTATAATGTAGGTGTCGGTTCATCTTGGACCATTGAAATAAAGAAAATAGAATCATAAAATAGGAGAATATAGATGAAAAATCAATCAATTAAACAAGTTGTTGCTATCGGTGTTGGAGCTGCGCTCTTTGTTGTTATCGGGATGATCAGCATTCCGACACCTGTTCCAAATACAAGCATCCAGCTTCAGTATGCGGTACAGAGCCTCTTGTCTATCATTTTTGGCCCTCTAGTGGGATTACTTGTTGGTTTAATTGGGCATGCAGTGAAGGACTCTCTTGCTGGCTACGGTCTTTGGTGGACTTGGATTATTGCTAGCGGTCTCTTTGGTCTAGCTGTAGGACTCTTTAGAAAATACATTCGAGTAACACAGGGTGTTTTTGAGTTGAAGGATATTGTCTTCTTTAACCTCATTCAGATTATTGCAAATGCTCTTGTTTGGGGTGTCTTGGCACCACTTGGAGATGTTGTGATTTATCAAGAAGCGGCAGAAAAAGTATTTGCCCAAGGGATTGTTGCAGGTATTGCTAACGCTGTGACTATTGCTATCGCAGGAACTCTTCTTTTGATAGCTTATTCACGTACGCAGACTCGTTCAGGAAGTTTGAAAAAGGATTAACATAAGGGAAAAGGCTGGGGAACCAGTCTTTTTGCTGTTTATAGGCTAGTCGGGTAAGCAAGCTAGGATAGGAATCTTTTTACCACTAAGATTTTAAGAGAAGAGTCTGCAAGAAGGGGTTAGTTTATGATAAAATAGAAGTCTAAGAAGCGAATGAAGAGAGTAAGATGAAAGAAGCTATAATTGAGTGGAAGGATTTCTCTTTCCAGTATGAAACACAACAAGAACCGACCTTGCAAGGGGTGGGTTTGACCATTTATAAGGGAGAGAAAGTCTTAATTGTTGGACCATCTGGGTCAGGTAAGTCTACCTTGGGTCAATGTTTGAATGGGATTATTCCCAATATTTACAAGGGTCATATGTCTGGAGAATTTTTGATCAAGGGCCAGGCAGCCTTTGATATGAGCATCTATGACAAATCTCATCTGGTCAGCACAGTTTTGCAGGATACAGATGGGCAGTTTATCGGTTTATCCGTTGCAGAGGATTTAGCTTTTGCTCTGGAAAATGATGTGACAACTCTAGAAGAGATGAAAGGTCGTGTTCATAAATGGGCTGAAAAGTTGGACCTTCTTTCTTTACTGAATCAGCGCCCTCAGGATTTGTCAGGTGGACAAAAGCAGCGAGTTAGTCTAGCTGGTGTTTTGATTGATGAGAGTCCGATTCTCTTGTTTGATGAGCCACTCGCCAATCTAGATCCTAAGTCAGGTCAGGACATTATCGAATTGATTGACCAGATTCATAAGGAGGAGGGGACGACGACCCTTATTATCGAGCACCGTTTGGAGGATGTTCTGCATCGACCTGTGGATCGGATTGTCTTGATAAACGATGGTCGTATCCTCTTTAATGGGAGCCCTGACCAGTTATTGGCGACTGATCTGTTGACCCAAAATGGAATCCGAGAGCCTCTTTATCTCACCACTCTCCGTCAATTGGGTGTAGATTTAGCAAAGGAAGAACAATTATCAAATCTGGATAACTTGTCTATCTTGAAAGGGCAGGTTCAGCTACAGACGGAACTGGTAAAAGAGACTCCAGAATTGCAGTCGCTTTTTAGACTAGAGGATGTGTCCTTTTCTTATGATGATAGACCGATTTTAAAATCCCTACATTTGGATATTAAAAAGGGTGAAAAAATTGCCATTGTCGGAAAAAATGGTGCTGGCAAATCAACCCTAGCCAAGGCCTTAAGTAGCTTTATTCAGACGGAAGGTCGCTACCTTTGGGAAGGTCAGGATATCAAAGGCGATTCTGTTGCAGAACGGGCAGAACGAGTAGGCTATGTGTTGCAAAATCCTAATCAAATGATTTCAACCAACATGATTTTTGATGAGGTGGCTCTAGGACTTCGTTTGCGAGGTGTGGACGAGCAGGAAATTGAAACGAGAGTCTATGAAACCTTGAAAATCTGTGGCCTCTATGAATTCCGTAATTGGCCCATTTCTGCCCTGTCATTTGGTCAGAAAAAACGTGTGACTATTGCATCGATTTTGGTCTTAGGGGCTGAAATTATCCTCTTAGATGAACCGACAGCAGGTCAAGATCAGAAGAACTATACTGAGATTATGGAATTTCTCGAAGAACTGCATCAAAAAGGGCATACGATTGTCATGATTACCCATGATATGCAATTGATGCTGGATTATTCAGACCGAGCTCTTGTCATGGTGGATGGAGAATTGATTGCCGACACTGATCCAGCTAGTCTGTTGAGCAATCCCGAGCTGTTAGTAAAAGCCAATCTAAAAGAAACTTCTATCTTCAACTTGGCTAAGAAGCTCGACGTGGATCCACTTGCTTTAACGGCATTTTACAAAGAAAGGAGAGAAGGATGCAAGCTAAATTAATCGGCTACCAGCATAGAGATACTGTGATTCATCGCTTGTCAGGAGCTGGGAAACTCCTCTTTTTCATTCTCGTGTCATTGGCTGCCATGATTAGCTATGATACCAGACTGCTTGTTTTGATTGCCATTTTTTCGGTCTTTCTCCTCTATTTGTCAGAAATCCGTTTTAAAGATGTTTCCTTTGTAGCCGTTTTTGCGACGGTATTTGCCGTTTTAAACGTCTTGATGGTCTATCTCTTTTCTCCCGAGTATGGGGTTGGACTTTACGGAGAGAGAAGTGTGATTTGGCAGGGAATTGGTGCCTATACCCTAACCAGCCAGGAGCTCTTTTATCTGCTAAATTTGGCCATTAAGTATCTCTGCACCATTCCTCTAGCTATTATCTTTTTGATGACAACTCATCCTAGTCAGTTTGCTTCCAGTTTAAATCAAATTGGTGTTCCTTACAAGATTGCCTATTCTGTCAGCCTGACCTTGCGCTATATTCCAGATTTGCAGGAAGAATTCTTTACCATCAAGATGTCTCAGGAAGCGCGTGGAATGGAATTGTCCAAGAAGGCTTCTCTTATGCAACGAATCAAAGGCAATCTGCGCATTATCACTCCCTTGATTTTTAGCTCGCTAGAACGCATTGATACCATCGCGACCGCCATGGAGCTTCGTCGCTTTGGAAAAGAGAAAAAACGCACTTGGTATAGTTATCAGGCCTTGAAAAAAGGAGATTATCTTACCTTGCTCTTGGCAGTTGTGTTTTTAGTAGCTAGTTTACTACTGATTTTGCAGAATCAGGGACGATTTTACAATCCTTGGAAGTAGCTTGAAAAAATTGAAAAAATCAAGTCGTTTCTATTGACAATGATTCTGAAAGTGTTATACTAAGAAAGTAGTTTCGCTGATTTACTTCAAACCTGTTGTGAGGTAAGTTAACGATGCCTTAACCACGCTGTTTGCTGAGCTTGACTCCGGGCAGTGTGGCTATTTTTTTGCAATGGTAAAAGGAAGCAAATCATGACAAATCACATTGTATTATTTGAACCACAAATTCCACAAAATACAGGTAATATCGCGCGTACTTGCGCTGCGACCAATTCTCCCCTCCACATCATCAAGCCAATGGGCTTTCCTATCGATGACCGCAAGATGAAGCGGGCTGGATTGGATTATTGGGATAAACTAGAGATTTATTTTTACGAGAGTTTGGAGGATTTCATGTCTCAGATGAAGGGCAAACTCTATCTGATTTCGAAATTCGCGGAAAAAGTGTATTCTGATGTGAATTTATCGACTGACGAGGACCATTATTTTCTCTTTGGACGTGAAGATAAGGGCTTGCCTGAGTGCTTTATGCGAGAACATCCTGAGAAAGCTCTCCGTATTCCTATGAATGATGAACATGTCCGCAGTCTCAATGTGTCTAATACTGTCTGCATGATTGTCTATGAGGCTCTCCGCCAGCAGAACTTTGCAGGTCTTGAGCTTGTTCACACCTATGAAGTGGATAAATTGAAATAAAAAATGAAAATGAAAATGAACAAAATGCTTGCGCTTGCAAGCGTTTTTTGTTATGATAAAAGAGTCTTCAGGGCAGGGTGAAATTCCCGACCGGCGGTAAATTTGACTAGCTATTTTAGCTTTCTCGTCGTTGTCTTGTCTCGATATACTTTAATACTCAATGAAAATCAAAGAGCAAACTAGGAAGCTAGCCGCAAGCTGTACTTGAGTACGGTAAGGCGACGCTGACGTGGTTTGAATTTGATTTTCGAAGAGTATAAGTATTATCTTTGACTGCGACTCCTAGATAAATCTAAAATATCTTAGCCAAATAAGTCCGCGAGCGCAAGCTGATGTGGTGAGATTCCACAACCGACAGTATAGTCTGGATGGGAGAAGACGAAAGAATAGCTTTGTCTGTTCTGATCGATTTATAGCTAGATTGTAACCGCTTGCTTTTGTTTTCTTTAATAGAGTGAGAGGGAACTTATGGGATATAAAAAGTGAGAATAGATAGAGGAATCCTTTCTAACTTCTTCTGATTTTATAGAAAATTGGAGGAACCTGTTATGACAAACACACGTCGACTTTCGACCATTGCGATTCTATCAGCCATCTCATTTGTGCTGATGTACTTTGACTTTCCGCTTTTGCCAGCGGCGTCCTTCCTAAAGATCGAATTTAGTATCTTGCCAGTCCTTGTGGGCTTGGTAGTCATGGATTTGCCTGCTGCTCTAGGAGTTCTCTTGCTTCGCTCACTCTTGAAGTTGCTTCTGAACAGCCAGGGAGTGAATACTTACATTGGTTTGCCAATGAATATCGTAGCTTTGGGAGTTTTTGTCATCGTATTTGCTTTGATTTGGAAAAAGGAACGGACACCCCTTCGTTTCCTACTAGGATCTCTAGCTGGAACTATTGGCTTGACCGTGGCAATGTTGGTTCTCAACTATGTTTACGCTGTTCCTTTGTACGCTAAGTTTGCTAACTTTGATATTGGAAAAATTTTGGGACTTTCCAACTACCTAATGACCATGGTATTACCTTTTAACTTGATTGAGGGTATTATCTTTGCTGTTTCATTCTGGTTGTTGTATGTTCTCTTGAAACCAACCTTAAAACATTATGAGAGATAAACAAATATTTTTAATGAAGGGCAGTTTTGCCCTTTTACTTTTCGTTATTCTTGGCTATATGGTCAAATTTTATCCTGAAATGTTAGTTGATTTTGACCAATCGATTCAGACTACCGTTCGAGGAGACTTGCCAGGTTATTTGACTATTCTTTTTAGGGCTATCACACGCTTGATTGATATTCCGGTGATTATCACTTGGGTCGTCATTACAGCTTTTATCTTTTATCGTAAGCGATGGAAGATAGAAAGTTTCTTCATGCTGGGAAATCTGGCTTTGGCAGGTCTTTTAATCGTGACCTTTAAAAACATCTACCAGCGCCCACGACCAGCTATCTTACATCTGGTGGAGGAGAAGGGATTTTCCTTTCCAAGCGGCCATTCTCTGGCTGTAACCTTGATGGTCGGTTCTCTGATTGTCATTCTCAGTCAACGGATTAAAAATCCAGTCTGGAGAAAAATCGTACAAATCGTCCTTGCTCTCTACCTAGTTAGTGTGCTAGTATCAAGGATCTATCTAGGAGTTCACTACCCATCAGACGTCCTTGCCAGTCTCTGTGTGGGCTTGGGAGTCTTGTTTATCGAGTTTCCCTTCTATGACAAGCTCCGCTTCCAATGGCGATTTAAAGGCAAGCAGAAGTGATGGAAAAGATAAAAAATTGTACAAATACAAATAGAACCATATGAAATATATACTTGAAACATGTTTTGGAATTTGATATATTTTAATAAATAAAGCAAGGAGGAAGAAAGTGTGGGTATGTTATTAGCGACACGCTTAAAAAATAAAAGAAAGGAATTAAAATTATCTCAAAAAGAATTAGCTGAGGGGATTTGTGAGCAAGGGCAGATTAGCCGTATGGAGCAAGGTAAATACTCACCTGGGTCAGAATTACTCTTTCAACTATCTAAGCGATTGAAGGTGAGCATGGATTATTTCTTTGAAGATACTGAGGTTTCTAGTTTAGAAAATATTGATAAGTTTAAAGAACTATCTAAGAAATTTTTGGATGAGAGGGAATATGAATCTCTCCATTATATCTATGAACTGGAAAAATCTAAACGTGCTCGTCTATCTGCTAAAGACCAGATTTATTTGGACTGGATTGATACATTAGTTCAATTCCGTTATCTAAATCATCAAACAGAGGCAGTTGCTAAACTGGAAAAAATACTGTTATCTCTGAAAAAATCTGATTTTTACTATCTACAACTGGGAAATACCTTGGCTAATTTTTATTTTGATATGGGGCAGGAAGACACATATCAGGAACTCTATCAACTTTTAAAAGAGAACCTCCAGTCACTATCTGTTCATCATTTGGAACAGTTAGAATTGATGATTAAATTCCGATATAACTATTGTAGATATTTGTGGTTGAATGAACGAACATCTGAAGCTATAGAAGAAATTACAGAAACAATAGCTATTTGTAAAAGGTATAATAGTAGTTATCGATTAGCAGATTTGTATTGTTTATTGGGAAATATAAGCGTGGGATTTGCTGAAAGGGATAGGATACTAGGTTTTTATCAAGTATCTTATCAGCTTTACAAGCACGAAGAGAACCAGAGAATGATGCTAGAAATTGAGAAGGAAATGAAATTATTGGAAAGTGAAGATTAAGAAAAAGATTTGTATTTTTAGATAACTTAAATTCATATTTCGAAAAAAATAAGAAAACACCATAAAAATTGTTGACAAAGTAAAATTGATATGTTAGAATATCATCAATAGTTTTTGATTTTGGTATTGGAACTTTGGGGATATATTGGGCGTTGTTAGGATTTCAATTTCCTTTTGAGCTGAAGAAGGAGGCAATCCAATGAATACTTTTCTGACCAATAAAAATTATCGGATGTTGCTGATTAATCAATGGGTTTCGTCATTTGGTGATACGCTGTTTTATATTTCCTTTATTTCTTATGTATCTGGCTATCAATTTGCTTCATTAGCTGTTCTTTGTATAACAGTTTCGGAGACTTTGCCGCAGATTTCTCAGTTGTTCACAGGCGTTATTGCCGATTTTCAAAAAAATCGTGTTGCAAAATATATTGCTATATTGGCAAGTAAGTTTCTGCTTTATACTCTATTGACACTGTTTGTAACGGATAAGAACTTTTCTATGGGGATGGTTTTTCTTATTTGTGGCATCAATCTTTTATCAGATACCATGAGTTATTTTGCAGGTGCTATGATTTCTCCTTTGTATGTGAGGATTATCGGAGATGATATGACAGATGCTATGGGGTTTAGACAGGCAACTGCTGGTGTAGTTAATATTCTCAGCAATCTTACAGGGGGAGTTTTGATTGGGGTCATCAGTCTTCAGATGTTTGTGGGTTTGAATGCTTTGACCTTTCTTTTTGCACTGTTGGGTGTGGTGTTTATTCGTACTTCTTTGAGAGATATTGAGGGACAGATGGAGGTTAGTAAAAGATTAACCGCAAAATCTTTTGGAGAGCATTTCCTCTATTCTATGAAGATATTGGCAAGTTTTCCAGCCATCATCAAATTAATATTCATTGCAGCTATGAACCAAGTGATTTTAAGCATTATTACCCCTTTAACGACTTTGATGTTAATCCATCATCCATTTATCTTCTTTGATACTGGGAAATCCATTGCAGCATTGTCAGTGGTTATTTTTTCAGGAACGATTGTGGGAAGTTTTTTGAGTGGAGGTATCCTAAAAAATATTCCCATAAAAATGATTGTCTACTTTGAAGAAATTATGCATCTCTGTATTCTCTTTTCTTGGTTGACCAATCATTTCCTTCTTTTATTGGTGGTTGTCTTCTTATGCGCAGTTGCGGTAGGAATGATGGGGCCTCGGATTTTCAACCTTGTATTCTCGATGGTTCCAGAAGAAGTCATGGGAACCATCCAGTCAGTGCTTGGAGTATTCAATGTTGTTGTACCAGGAATTCTTAGCATGCTCATCGTTGCCTTAGCGAGTGCTACAAACCTAAAAATCACAGTGCTTCCACTTTTTATTTTTGTATTGACTGCCTTAGCAATTGTGAAAGCAATGAAAATAGAGTAATAGTAGTATGAACTACTGTCTCTTTTTGGGTGGGAGTTCATTATCCATCAGACGTTCTTGCCAGTTTCTGTGTGGGCTTGGGAGTCCTGTTTATCGAATTTCCCTTCTATGACAAGCTTCGCTTCCAATGGCGATTTAAAGGCAAGCAGAAGTGAGTATTGAATTTGCTTGAGGAGAAAGAAATGAAAGTCAACATAAAAGATCTTCATCCAACTCAACTATACTTATCAGAAAAGAAACTAGAAGGCATCCAGACACTTTATCAGTCGGCAGAAATAATCAATGTTGCTCCAATCAGTATTCTTGCCTTCGGAGATTGCTTGTTGATTACAGATGGGCATCACAGGGCTTATCAGGCTTTATTGGCAGGTCAAGATACGATTTTTGCTGAGTTTGATAGAGACGGCGGTGATGAACTATATCATCTCTATGCGCAAGCTTGTGAGGAAAGAAAGATTTACTCTGTTCTGGATTTAAAAAATCATATCTTATCTCAAGATAAGTATGAAGCAAAATGGTATAACTGGTGTGAGGGTTTTAATCAAGCAGCAACTCTCTTATTGAAAAGGAAAGCAGATGAAACAGATTTTACAAATAGATAATACACTGCGTCTGGTTTTTTATATTGAAATTAGTCTAATCGAACTTGTTTTTTAACTAAAAATCTGATAAACTAAGTAGTAATTGAATAGAAATCTGCAAGACTAGTAACTCAAGGGAAGTATGACAGGGAGGAGAGCCGTGACTGCAAGCTCTCTATATGAAAGCTGGGCGAATTCACTTGCGCATGGATTTAGAAATGAAGGTCTGACTTGTCAGATGAAAACGGATGGTACCGCGTGTCAACGCTCCGAGTGGAGTTTTTGGCATGTGGTTTTCTTTTTATCTACGAGAGACTGATGGAGGAATTATGTCAACTATTGAAGAACAATTAAAAGCGCTTCGTGAAGAAACGCTGGCTAGCTTGAAGCAGATTACTGCTGAAAATGAAAAAGAGATGCAAGAATTGCGTGTCTCTGTCCTTGGTAAAAAGGGTTCGCTTACTGAAATCCTCAAAGGGATGAAAGATGTCTCTGCTGAGATGCGTCCGATTATCGGGAAGCACGTCAATGAAGCGCGTGATGTCTTGACAGCAGCCTTTGAAGAAACTGCTAAGCTCTTGGAAGAAAAGAAAGTCGCAGCTCAACTAGCTAGCGAGAGTATCGATGTGACGCTTCCAGGTCGCCCAGTTGCGACTGGTCACCGTCATGTTCTCACACAAACCAGTGAAGAAATCGAAGATATTTTCATCGGTATGGGTTACCAAGTCGTGGATGGTTTTGAAGTGGAGCAAGACTACTACAACTTTGAGCGCATGAACCTTCCGAAAGACCATCCAGCTCGCGACATGCAGGACACTTTCTACATCACAGAAGAAATCTTGCTCCGTACCCACACGTCTCCAGTTCAGGCGCGTGCTATGGATGCTCATGATTTTTCTAAAGGTCCTTTGAAAATGATCTCACCAGGGCGTGTGTTCCGTCGTGATACGGATGATGCGACCCACAGTCACCAATTCCACCAAATCGAAGGTTTGGTTGTTGGGAAAAATATCTCTATGGCAGACCTTCAAGGAACCCTTCAATTGATTGTCCAAAAAATGTTTGGTGAAGAGCGTCATATCCGTCTGCGTCCATCTTATTTCCCATTCACAGAGCCGTCTGTTGAGGTGGATGTTTCTTGCTTCAAGTGTGGTGGAGAAGGCTGTAACGTATGTAAGAAAACAGGTTGGATCGAAATTATGGGTGCTGGTATGGTTCACCCACGTGTCCTTGAAATGAGTGGTATCGATGCGACTGTTTACTCTGGCTTTGCCTTTGGTCTTGGTCAAGAGCGCGTAGCTATGCTCCGTTACGGAATCAACGATATCCGTGGCTTCTACCAAGGAGATGTCCGCTTCTCAGAACAGTTTAAATAAGATTGAAACATGTAATACAGTCCTAGTCAGGTAAATGGTAAGGGCTGACTCGAAGAAAAAGAAAGGAATTGAAAAGGTCCCACTTGGTGAGATCTTACAATCAGAATTATGCTTGTATCTTATAAATGGTTAAAAGAATTGGTGGACATTGATGTGCCATCACAAGAGTTGGCTGAAAAAATGTCAACTACAGGGATCGAGGTCGAAGGTGTGGAATCACCAGCTGCTGGTCTCTCGAAAATTGTCGTCGGTGAGGTCTTGGCTTGTGAAGATGTGCCAGAAACTCACCTCCATGTTTGTCAGGTTAACGTTGGCGAAGAAGAAGCTCGTCAAATCGTTTGTGGTGCCCCAAATGTGCGTGCTGGTATCAAGGTTATGGTGGCTCTTCCAGGAGCTCGCATCGCTGACAACTACAAGATCAAAAAAGGGAAAATCCGCGGTCTGGAGTCACTTGGTATGATTTGTTCACTTGGTGAATTGGGCATTTCTGACTCAGTTGTACCAAAGGAATTCGCAGATGGCATCCAAATCTTGCCAGAAAATGCCGTTCCAGGTGAGGAAGTCTTCTCATATCTAGACTTGGATGATGAAATCATCGAACTTTCTATCACACCAAACCGTGCGGATGCCCTTTCTATGCGTGGAGTAGCTCACGAAGTTGCAGCCATCTATGATAAGGCAGTCAACTTTAAAGAATTTACTCTTTCAGAAACTGACCAAGCTGCAGCAGATGCCCTTTCTGTCAGCATTGAGACAGACAAGGCGCCTTACTATGCCGCTCGTATCTTGGACAATGTTACTATCGCACCAAGTCCACAATGGTTGCAAAACCTTCTCATGAACGAAGGAATCCGTCCCATCAATAACGTAGTGGACGTGACAAACTACATCCTTCTCTACTTTGGTCAACCAATGCATGCCTTTGACTTGGATACCTTTGAAGGGAGTGACATCCGTGTACGTGAAGCGCGTGCTGGTGAAAAAATAGTGACTCTAGATGGGGAAGAACGTGACTTGGACGTGAATGACTTAGTTATCACTGTCGCAGACAAGCCAGTAGCTCTTGCAGGTGTTATGGGTGGTCAAGCAACAGAAATCTCTGAAAAATCTAGTCGTGTTGTCCTTGAAGCTGCTGTTTTCAATGGCAAATCTATCCGTAAGACAAGTGGTCGCCTGAACCTTCGTTCAGAATCGTCTTCTCGCTTTGAAAAAGGTATCAATGTGGCAACTGTTAACGAAGCCCTTGAAGCTGCGGCTAGCATGATTGCAGAACTTGCAGGTGCGACGGTGCGTAAAGGTATCGTTTCAGCGGGTGAGCTTGATACCTCTGATGTGGAAGTTTCTTCAACTCTTGCTGATGTTAACCGTGTCCTCGGAACTGATCTTTCTTATGCTGATGTCGAAGATGTCTTCCGTCGTCTTGGCTTTGGTCTTTCTGGAAATGCAGACAGCTTTACAGTCAGCGTCCCACGTCGCCGTTGGGATATCACAATCGAGGCAGACCTCTTTGAAGAAATCGCTCGTATCTATGGTTATGACCGCTTGCCAACCAGCCTTCCAAAAGATGACGGTACAGCTGGTGAATTGACTGCGACACAAAAACTCCGCCGTCAAGTTCGTACCATTGCTGAAGGAGCAGGTTTGACAGAAATCATCACCTATGCTCTAACAACTCCTGAAAAAGCAGTAGAGTTCACAGCTCAACCAAGTAACCTTACTGAACTCATGTGGCCAATGACCGTGGATCGTTCTGTCCTCCGTCAAAATATGATCTCAGGTATCCTAGATACAGTTGCTTACAACGTGGCTCGTAAGAATAAAAACTTGGCCCTTTATGAGATTGGAAAAGTCTTTGAACAAACTGGCAATCCAAAAGAAGAACTTCCAAATGAGATCAACAGCTTTGCCTTTGCCTTGACAGGCTTGGTTGCTGAAAAAGATTTCCAAACAGTAGCAGTTCCAGTTGATTTCTTCTATGCTAAGGGAATCCTTGAAGCCCTCTTTGCTCGTTTGGGACTCCAAGTAACCTATACGGCAACATCTGAAATCGCTAGCCTTCACCCAGGTCGTACAGCTATGATTTCACTCGGTGATCAAGTTCTTGGTTTCCTTGGTCAAGTACACCCAGTCACTGCTAAGGCTTACGATATTCCAGAAACGTATGTAGCTGAGCTCAACCTTTCAGCTATCGAAACTGCGCTTCAACCTGCTAATCCATTTGTGGAAATCACCAAATTCCCAGCAGTCAGCCGTGACGTGGCTCTACTCCTCAAGGCAGAAGTCACTCATCAAGAAGTTGTAGACGCTATCCAAGCTGCAGGCGTGAAACGTTTGACAGATATCAAACTCTTTGACGTCTTCTCAGGTGAAAAATTGGGACTTGGTATGAAGTCAATGGCTTATAGCTTGACTTTCCAAAATCCAGAAGATAGCTTAACGGATGAAGAAGTCGCACGCTACATGGAAAAAATCCAAGCGTCTCTTGAAGAAAAAGTCAATGCAGAAGTGCGTTAACTTATCAATCCATCCTTCGGGGTGGATTTTTGCTTTTCAAATAACAATTCAGGATCAAAAATAGACAGTTGAGGAACAGAGAAGATAAATTGGAGTTTACCAGTGTATAATGTACTCATAACTCAAAGCACCCTAAGATTTTTTACTAAAATGAGGATGATAAAAATGGACAGAAATCATTGTAAATGCTATCAAAAAGGAGTATAATGAGTGCAAGACATTTCGGAGGTGAAAGATGCTAGAAGTAAGAAGTCTAGAGAAAAGTTTTGGACCTAAGCAAGTTTTGTTTGGTATTGACTTTCAAGCGCGACCAGGTCGTATTTTGGGATTAGTCGGGAAAAATGGTGCTGGGAAGACAACGATTTTCCACAGTATTTTGAAGTTTTTAGAATATCAAGGAGAAATTAGTCTGGATGGTCAGGATATTCGTCAGGAGACCTACACTCGGATTGGCTATCTGCCTGAAGAACGCAGTCTCATGCCTAAATTGACAGTCCTTGAACAAGTTCGTTACTTGGCGACTCTAAAAGGTATGGATGCTAAGGAAATCAAGGAAAAACTCCCTCAATGGATGAAGAAGTTGGAAGTGAAAGGGAAGCTGACTGATAAAATCAAGAGTCTGTCAAAAGGAAATCAGCAGAAGATTCAGCTCATTATTACTCTGATTCATGAGCCAGACTTGATTATTTTGGATGAGCCTTTCAGTGGATTGGATCCAGTTAATACTGAATTGCTCAAGCAAGTTATTTTTCAGGAAAAAGAGCGCGGAGCAACCATTATCTTTTCTGACCATGTCATGACCAACGTCGAGGAGCTTTGTGACGATATTCTCATGATTCGAGATGGCCGTGTGGTCTTGCATGGACCAGTTCAGGATGTTCGCAACCAATACGGGAAAACGCGTCTCTTTGTTTCAAGTGAACGAAGCAAGGAAGAATTGGAAAATCTTCCTCATGTCAAACAGGTGAGCTTGACCAAACAAGGCAGTTGGAAATTGATATTGGAGGATGAGAGCGCTGGAAGGGAACTCTTCCCAATCTTGACTCAGGGGCAATACATCGCAACCTTTGACCAGCAAGCGCCAACAATCGATGAAATCTTTAAACTAGAATCAGGGGTGGAAGTATGAGAAATATGTGGGTTGTAATGAAAGAAACCTATCTTCGACATGTCAAATCGTGGAGTTTCTTCTTTATGGTGATTTCGCCGTTCCTCTTTTTAGCCTTATCTGTAGGAATTGGCTATCTCCAAGGGTCTTCTATGGCCAAGAATAGTAAGATAGCAGTAGTAACAACTGTGCCATCTGTGGAAGATGGGCTCAAGGGTACCAATGGTATCAACTTTGATTATCAGGATGAAGCCAGTGCCCAAGCTGCTATCAAAGATGAGAAAATCAAGGGTTACCTAACCATTGACCAAGAGGACAGCGTCCTCAAGGCCGTCTATCATGGTGAAACTTCTCTTGAAACAGGCATCAAGCTAGCAGTAACCAATAAGCTCAACGAACTGCAATACCAACTCAATCGCTCGGCGGCTAATTTGTCCCAAGAACAGGAAAAACGCTTGGAACAAACAGTTAACTTTACGGAGAAAATTGATGAATCCAAGGAAAATAAAAAAATGATTCAAACCTTTGCGGCCGCAGGGCTTGGTTTCTTCCTTTATATGATTTTGATTACCTATGCTAGTGTCACTGCTCAGGAAGTGGCTAGCGAGAAAGGAACCAAAATTATGGAGGTGGTCTTCTCTAGTATCCGAGCTAGTCATTATTTCTACGCTCGCATGCTGGCTCTGCTTCTTGTTATTTTGACCCATATTGGCATTTACGTCGTGGGTGGACTTGCTGCCATTCTTCTCTTTAAAGACCTACCAATCTTGGCACAATCTGGTATTTTAAACCATATAGGAGAGGCTTTCTCGCTCAACACCTTATTGTTTGTCTTGGTTAGCCTCTTTATGTACGTTGTTTTAGCAGCCTTCCTAGGTTCTATGGTTTCTCGTCCTGAGGATTCAGGAAAAGCCTTGTCGCCTTTGATGATTTTGATTATAGGTGGTTTTTTTGGAGTGACAGCTCTAGGTGCAGCTGGTGACAATCTCATCTTGAAGATTGGTTCATATATTCCCTTTATTTCGACTTTCTTCATGCCGTTTAGAGCTATTAATGGTTATGCAAATGGGTTAGAAGCTTGGATTTCGCTTGCTATTACGATTGCTTTTGCAGTAACGGCAACAGTCTTTATCGGACGTATGTATGCTAGCCTCGTTCTGCAAACAGATGATTTAGGTCCTTGGAAAACCTTTAAACGTGCCTTATCTTATAAATAGAAGAGCCTCGCGAAAGCGAGGTTTTTTAGAGATAAAAAGAGTGGAATTCAGAAAAATATTTTTCATATCTATTGACTTTTAGGGGTGAAATTTGGTATTATAGTAGGCGGTATTGTTTACCCCATTTGAAAGGCCCCGGAACCTTCCAAATACTTTTCGATGGGAAGGAACACCCATCACCGTAAACAAAAATCGAACTATATATAGGAGAAATCATGAACAAAACAACATTTATGGCTAAACCAGGCCAAGTTGAACGTAAATGGTACGTAGTTGACGCAACTGATGTACCACTTGGACGTCTTTCTGCAGTAGTTGCTAGCGTACTTCGCGGAAAAAACAAACCAACATTTACACCACACACTGATACAGGTGACTTTGTGATTGTTATCAATGCTGAAAAAGTTAAATTGACTGGTAAAAAAGCAACTGATAAAATCTACTACACTCACTCAAACCACCCAGGTGGATTGAAACAAATCTCTGCAGGTGAACTTCGTTCTAAAAATGCAGTACGTTTGATTGAGAAATCAGTTAAAGGTATGCTTCCACACAATACTCTTGGACGCGCTCAAGGTATGAAGTTGAAAGTATTTGTTGGAGCTGAGCACACTCACGCTGCACAACAACCAGAAGTTCTTGATATTTCAGGACTTATCTAAGGAAAGGAACAATAAAGTATGTCACAAGCACAATATGCAGGTACTGGACGTCGTAAAAACGCTGTTGCACGCGTTCGCCTTGTTCCAGGAACTGGTAAAATCACTGTTAACAAAAAAGATGTTGAAGAGTACATCCCACACGCTGACCTTCGTCTTGTAATCAACCAACCATTCGCAGTTACTTCAACTGCAGGTTCATACGACGTTTTCGTTAACGTTGTAGGTGGTGGATACGCAGGTCAATCAGGAGCTATCCGTCACGGTATCGCTCGTGCCCTTCTTCAAGTAGACCCAGACTTCCGCGATTCATTGAAACGCGCAGGACTTCTTACACGTGACTCACGTAAAGTTGAACGTAAGAAACCAGGTCTTAAGAAAGCTCGTAAAGCATCACAATTCTCAAAACGTTAATCAATACGATTATATCAACGTTTCAAAGCGCTTCATGGTTCACACCATGGGGTGTTTTTTTGATGATTTTTAGCAAAATTCACACCACTTTTCACACCAAATTCACACCATTACTTTTTAAGATTACGATAGGCAATCTCTCCAACAGCCATTGGAATAACATTCGAAGTATTGACATAAGTCTTTGTTGTAAGGGTATCGCTATGCGTAAGTGCCTCTGAAATAGCTTCAAGTGAAGTTCCTGCTTGTTTAGCTAGAGTTGCGCCTGTATGGCGTAATTTGTGAGGTGTAGCGTGTGCCAGTTCCTTATGACGGTGTTTGACAGATTTCATTTTATTATTAAGATAATCAGAGTGTAGAGGGCTATTAACGTTACCCTTCATATCGATATAAGTAAAGACATATTGTTCATCAGATTGAATAATACCAAATTTTGCCAGCTCAGTTTTTTGTTGCTTTTTCCAAGATTGGAGCAATTCAGTTAGTTCAATAGGGATTTGAAAAGTTGTTTTCTTGTTCCCTTTTGTAGATTTTACATTTTTATATTTATCTAAGGCTTGAACCAATTGAATTTCCTGTTTCTTGATGTTAATGTGTTTCCATTGCAAAGCATAGCTTTCGGATTTCCTATCTCCTAAGAAAAAAGTGAGATAAAATAGGACATAATCTTTAAGGGTTATTTTATCATTATCTAAATCTTTTTGAAATGCTGAGAACCATTCTTGTAGTTGTTCGTGAGTTAGATATAAATCTTCCTCTCTCTTTGACTCTTTGCCACTTGACCCTTCTATTAATAAGTTGTACACTATGAATATATGTCACTGTGTAGAGGTTATTAAGATGAAGAGAGATATGGATTTATGCCGTTTGATACTTTTTAAAATTGAGGATGAGTATAGATCAACTGGGTTGATTAATTTACAAATTGACGGATATGATGTAGAAACAATAGCATACCATTGCGACTTGTTGTTTGAAGCGGGTTTAATAAAAAGTTATAAACCAACGTATGCTAGTGATGAAATCTATTTTTTTAGTGTTGGTGCTTTGACTTGGGAGGGGCATGATTTTCTAGATAAAATAAGAGAAAACAGTATGTGGAATAGGACTAAGAATAATATCAAAGAAAATGCTCTACCTATGACTTTGGAAGTAATTAAAAGTGTAGCAACCAGCTTTATAAATGATCGGCTAAGTAAATATTTAGATGGCTCTTTATAGGGATGATAAATTTCCTATTTCAAACAAACTTATTCAATTTTTTTGAAATAAAAAAGCAGTACAAGTCTGCTAAATTTTGATGTAAAGCTATTTATAGATTACTTGAAATCAAACCGTGTCAAACCAGGCTTGAAAAAAGCTCGTAAAGCATCACAATTTAGTAAACGTTAAAACTTATTTACATTTATTGAATGCATTTCGTATCAAAAATACAGGATGCTTTTTCTGTTCACCCCAAATTTTTGTAACTAGGTGATACTTGAAATTGATACAAATCTGATTGTTCTTGATAAATCTAAGCAACAATAAGTGATCAAGTGAAAAGGGGGATCTGAAAGAAAATGTATCTTTGATAGTACTCATTTATTGTGAAATATGATATATTTATTATTAGACGAATGAATATTTCTAGAGTTAAATAAAATATGACCGATACATGCTCTTGTGAAAGCGTGTTTCCTTCTCCAAAAATGTATGCTTTTTCAAGTCGTACCTTGGAAAAAGGTTCAGGATGGGATACATATTATGAACTAGAAAAAGATGAAGTCTGTGATAGATGTGGTTAACATTTCCATATATATATAAAAATTACCGTACACATGGATCTTAGGATTGAGGAGACAAATATTCATTGTTCTGGAGGTAAAATGGATTTAACATTTGGCTTTATCTGAAAGAATATCATTGCCAAATAAAATTATTGGAATAGTATCAATAGGATGGGAGAAAGAAGTACTTAAGAATGCTAGCTTTAAGTATGTAGTTAGGCTATCAGAAGTATTTGAAATCAGATTGGAAAAATTTATCCGTATGAAGTATTAGAAGAAGGGTTTGAAAATGTTTATTTTATTGTTAGTTGTATTCACTACTGTTTGTATTGTATGGTTTTTTAAATATAAGCGTATTTTTGAACGTAGTATTGATGATAGCGTATCCTGGCTGGAGTTGTCAGATAGTGATATGAAAAAGTACAAAAAAATATCAGTTTTGCAAGTAAATTTATTGATATCTATCAATACTCTCACAGCATGGATTATTTTTTTAACCGGTTTATTTGTAGAATCATCCGCTCCTTTTAATCAACTAAATATAGCTACAATTTTATATATTATTTATTTTGTTATTATAGGTTGTATTGGTATATTCGAGCCGTACATTTTTTCTTTTGAACGGAAACCAACAAATATGAATATGGGGATAGATATATGGAATTACTATGCGTATAAGGGGAGTGGGAAAAATAAACTAGCCATGTTCGTGATAAATACACAAGGTGTGACTTCAAAAGAACAAGAAAAAGTGAAGGGTGCTTTGTCAGCTTTATCTAATGAGAAGCTAAAAAATCTGCAAACAATATTCAAAACAGGAAAGATAAAAAACGCTCGTCAAATATTGAGTGATAAAATAATTAGATGGATTTCAAGTATAATAGCAGGTCTGTTTTCTGCTTCACTTATTGTAAAAAAGATTTTGGATACTAAATGGGACAAAGTGCAAGGTGAAGAATTTTTCATCAATTTTATTATAATTTTATTTGTTGCTTTAGTTATTTTATTAATAGTTTATATTATTGCATCAATAATTGATTCATTTACAAAGACCAATAGAAGGAAACAAGTCGATAGTGCTTTATCTGATATATTTAATGAATTGCTTAGTTAAAGTTGTCAGTCCAGTAGACATTCGTCTACTTTTTATATAATGAATTTAACCAATTTGGTTAAATTTTGTATTTCCAAAGAAAAAGGAGGTACAAGTTGGAAGATTTGTATATAGATACTCAACAAAAAGCCAAGCAATTTCTTTATCAGTTGATGAAGAATCAAGATATTCCCTTATTGAAATATACCTTTCGTTTTTTCTTTGATTATTATGTGAGTGAAAATAGAATTTTGGTGATTCCCCACCACTTTTCAGGTCGAAAGATAGAGGGATTGACAATAATTAATGAACTAGGTGTTAGTATTTCTTATGAATAGGAGAATCCTATTACGAAGCAAAATTTTACGCTTTGCCATGAGCTGGGACATTTTCTTTTAAATCGCAATTTTCGGAGAACCAGTTTTAGAGGAAATAACTTTTCATGGTGCAATAATGAATTATTGCTATAATATGAGCAGAAAAGGTTTCATCATATCAAATATATTGTTTGGGTTTGTGCATTCCATGAACGAACCTAGTATTGGAATTTTTATTAGATCGATTTTACTGTATAGTTTGTTAGGCGGTATAGTATCTTACATTTATTATAGAACTAAAAGGATAGAATACTCTGTACTAATTCACTTGCTTAGTAATTTTTTGGCTGTAATAGTGTAGTTAAATAGTTTTTTTAATTATGTATTCTGATTATTTTTATATTTGTAATTTTATGTAAGATTTTGCTCAATAAACCACTAATAAATATTGCAGAATTAAATACTGATTTTCAAAAATATAAGGTTCGAAGGCATGATTTTTTGCTAAACTTTAGGTGTAGATAATAGAGTACATCTGTAATTTCTCTATATACCAGTCATAAAATTCTTAAGTTTATCTATAACTGTCAAAACTCCTTATTTCGGACAAAAACCTGAGTTTCGAGTTTGATCAAGATTTTTTGGAAAATCTAGATGTTATTTTTTTCTCTACCTATTTTTCTAAAACGGGAAAAATCAGATACAATAATCTTTGCAGGTGTATTGTTTAATATTTAATGAACTAAACTATTCCCCTGTTTAAAAAATATTGATTCATATTTTATGAAATTAATCAGTAGATATCGTTCTGAAAAGGCTTGTTATTACGCTGTTTTTAGTCCAACTGCAACCTATACTTTCCAAACCAGGAGTTGTTGTATGATATAGTATACAATAGAAAGGTTGAAAATAGCTTGACTAGTGTATTTGATAAATCAATTCACTTAGTAACAAGGAATAAAAATTTTCCCACAGAAAAGAGAAATCTTAATTTTATATTTACCGATGAGAAGATTTGGAATGATTTTTGGAATTTATACTATGAGAAAACACCCTACATTCTATTGCATTTGGTAGAAGTAGCTACTGCTATATTTGAAAAATATTTGGATATTGACATAGAAATAGCGGAACTCCATCGATATATTAGAAGTTTAAAGATAATTTTAGCTTTATCTGGAGAAGAAAATAAAGAATTAGAAAATATTTTTGAATTCATATTTAGTAGTGATAATCTTAGCATGGTTTGTGAAGAATGTAGAAAAGCATATGAGTTCAATACTATTTTTGTAAAGGAATTAAAAGAAGACTATCTGTATACTTGCCAAAGATGTGGCTTGATAGAGCGATTAGGGCAATATTTTATGTGCGATGAATTACTGAGTAATAAAAGAAAGATTTTGATTGATAATTCGAATGATGAGAATTGGAAGTTGGTCTAATACAATTAAAAGGTAGTTCCGACATAAAAACCATAATTTAGAAGATTGTGAAGATTTTTGAAAAGTAATCAGAAAGGATAATATGAAATTTAAAGATTACACTTGGGATAAAGAGTTTGAAATAAAAGGGAATTTTTCAGAACGTTCAGACGATATAGTTAGTAAGGATAACTTGAGCGGTATTTTACATTATTCTCCTAGTGAAATTGTATTAGAATTATTTGGTGGATTTGAAGAAGAATCAGGCATTTCATTCGGTTTTGGTAAGTGTTTGGAAAAGATATATGGTTTCTCCAGTAATGGTTATATTTTAATTTTAAATACTTATGGTGAACCAATGGTACATTCCTCATTTCCTGGATTTCCGATAACTAGATATAGAGTAAAAAATTTTAAAATTTACAGTGTATTTTATAATGAGCTTGGAAATTTTGATTATAGTTCTGAGGCCTTTAAAGATTTAATTAATGAATTAGATTCTGAAAAAATCAAGGAATATAAATTTAGCTTTGAACATATTGAGGAATGGATTGAAAAATCATTGGTAACTGTTAAATATAGAGACAATCAAACTATTTTTGAAAGTGCAGTAAGTGAATATCAACCAACAAAAGTGTTAATAAGATCACTAGGAATGAACTTTGAAGATGTGGCAATACTCCATTCTTCATATACAACTACGTCATTTACCAGTGATTATTTTATTAAACTTATTTCAGCTGATTTAAATATAAGATATTTTGATGAATTTTATCAAGCTTCACATAAGTTTAAGGAGTTTATTGAGATTTTATCAAATATACCATTGTCTTTTACTAATATTGAATTTCTTGTTCTTTATAAAATGATAGATGGTAAGCGTATGCCACTTATAAAAGGCAAATTCTTTGTTCAGCATTCTAGAAAATCCCAAAAATGGAAATCGTATTCTCAGCAAGATATTTCTTTGAGGACATTAGAAGATAATTTTGAACATATTTTAAATCATTGGTTTGATAAATCTGAGGAACTTGAATTTATAGTGAGACAATTTTCAAAAAATCTTCATGGTGATTTATATTTGGAAGATCAGTTGGTTGATGCTATTAGGAATTTGGAAGTTTACTCTAGAAATTTTAAGAATTTTAAAAATCCGAAATGTTTATCTGATGTTGAAGAAAAAGCTAGACAATCTTTGTTTGATTTTATAAACACACATCTTTTAGAAGAGGTAAGAAGAAAATTTAGAAATAAATTGAAATTTAATCAAAAAGAGCCTAACCTTGCCGAACGTTTAAAAAATTTATTCGATTCAATTGATGAGCTTAATCTGTCTAAAATTTTTTCGAATAGTGAGAGAGAATTACTAATAATAAAATTAATTCAAACACGAAATTACTATACTCATGGTGATTCGAAAGATAACTATCCAGAAATGATAACAGATATCAGGGAGATGTATGAAACAAAATTGCTTCTTCAAGAAGTGCTGAGATATTATATTTATCAAGAATTGGATATGAAATATAAATATAAAAAATTCTAAACCTCAAGCCATTAGCTCAATGATTTAGGATGTTTTCATGGAAATTGGAACAATTGACACAGTTGTTGAGACTTTAGTCGCTTATAAATGTGGCTGCAACCTGACAAGGTCAGTTGTCTCAAAACGTTAATTAACGTTTACAGACATTCAAGAATTTTCTCTTGGATGTCTTTTTTGTATAGAAATCAAGAGTTTCCATCATTGATTTTTAGTCTAGTATTAGTTTCTACGGAATAACCTTTTTCGGTCATAATAAAACACTCCTGTTCATAGTTTCACTAGATCTAAACAGGAGTGTTATTCTTGTGCATCAATTTATGGGTTCAGCACATATCTACTTTTCTAGTAACCAATCTATGATATTTTTCTTCTCAATTCCATTGTAATTTGCTGTTGGTTGAATCGTATCCATTGTTAATAGATATTTTGGGAATTGATCTTTAATGGCTTCTAGTGGTCTAAGTTCTCTTTCTAGTGTTTCTGGAGCAAGTGTTGTTTCACTGACCTGATAATAAGCGTAGTGACCAAGATCAGTTACAACAACAAAATCAACCTCATATTTATCTAAATTACCAACATATACTTGTGAATATCTACGTCTCAATTCCAAATATACAATATTTTCCAAGATATGCCCAATGTCTTCTTTGTGGTCTGGTAATAAGAGATGTCGTAAACCTAAATCAACTGGATAATATTTTTCCAAACGTTGCAATAATGCTCTACCTTTTACATCAAAACGTGGAACGGAATAAAAAAGTAAACTGTCTGTCAAAGTTGTCAAATAATTTTCCAAAGTATTATGGGATATTGAAACATTTTGGCTGACCAGGGTATTGCGAATCTTATTTGTTGATATTAAGCTACCTGTACTACTGAGAAGGGTTCGGACAATGCGCTCAATAATAGTAGGATTTGGATTGCCTAATCTAGTTACAATATCATTTAACAGTATGGAGTTATATATTCCTCTGAGGTAGTCAATTTTTTCAGCGTAAGATGATGTTTGCAATAAGTAAGGGAAAGCACTAAAGAGATAATTGTTAAAAATTTCTGTTGTATTCAGATTCTCTGTGAGAGATTGACCTGATAGGTATTCTTCAAATGACAAAGGAAGAACCTCTATCTCAACATACCGACCAGTCAAATTTGTAGCTAATTGGCTACTCATAAAGTAGGCGTTAGAACCAGTCAAATAGAGGTCAACATTTGGTAAGATGAATAGGCTATCTGTTACCAATTCAAATTTTTCAACATGTTGAATTTCATCTAAAAAGATATAGTATGTTTTATCTTCAACCAACTGCTCTTTTATATAAGCAAATAATGTTTGAAAATGTCGCAGGTCATAATAACTTAGATCTTCAAAATTGATGGATATGATTTGATCTTCGTCGACTCCAGTTGCTATTAACTCTTCTTTATAGAGTTGAAAGAGAACAGATTTACCAGCTCGTCTCACTCCGCTCACAACTTTGATGATTTGTCGATCACGATGTCTTCTTAAAAAATCTAAATAATGTGGTCTTTTAATATAGTTCATAATATATACCTCAAAGACAGTATAATACAAATAAAGATTATTTTCAAATATTTAGAAATAATATTTAATTTGTTTGGTTATTTCTAAGTATTTAGAAATAGTATTTTTCTGTAATTAAAAAATAGTCCATTTTGGTATGGCATGATAGTAAATCTTGTGAGGTCTTGTAGCAAGTATTCAAATAAAAAGCGCATACTATCAGGAGTGTAAAAGCTTGATAGTATGCGCTTTATCCTAGAAATATTTACTAGATGTTCTTCTCAAGCTGACTTTTTAAGAAGTTACCTTATCAGCAATTTCAAATAAGTTTATGGAGCTATCTTTGGAAAAACTGTAGACTGTCAAAGCTTACCACAGTCCGTAGTATTTCAATAATTCAGATTGCTTACATTTTATTTTGATAAGTTTTACGGTAATCTCCAGGAGAAAGTCCAGTCCTTTGTTTAAAAATTTTAGTAAAGTAAGAATAATTATCATACCCTACTTGACAAGATACCTGTGATATCGAGATATTTGTTTGAGATAGAAGAGATTTAGCAGCATTAATGCGCTTATCCGTTATATATTTAACAAGAGTTTCTCCAGTTTCTTTTTTAAAAATTCTAGCTAAATGATCTGTACTGAGATAAACCATATCTGCTAATATAGAACGATTTATATCTTCATAGTAGTGATGATCTATGTATTCGACGATGCGTTGAATACTATTTTTCTGGTTTTCAATGTTTGTTGCAAATTTTTTAGCATGTGACCAGTAATAATCAAAGTAATCCTGAAATGATTCAATTGAATGAAAGCGTCGTTGGAATAAGAAATCATGAGTGCTATTTTGGAACAGTTTATGTGCCGAAATTCCATTTTGATCTAGATATATTCCTATTTGTTGAGTCCAATCTAGTAAAATTTGTTGTAGCGTGAAAGTAGGAATTTGAGAATTATTAGCAAGTGAATTAATTTTTTCTCTTAATTCGTATTCACTTAAGCTATCTAAAAAAGTAATTGAAAGAGTTTCTGTTTTGAAAGAAGTTGGGAAACTATGTGGAACACATGTAATAGTATTCCAATAAGAAACATACTGTTCATTATAAGTGTAGAGTTCTTTGGTATGAAATAAAACATCGGATACTTTATGGCAACTCTTATATATAATGTTTGAGTATTTACTAAAGTTATTAGAAATTTGAGAATGAATTTCATATGCCAATTTGTCACTACGTTTGGATGAGTCTACTCTAAAGAGACAAACATATTGATCAACCTGGCTTTCCATCTTGAACAAACTTATCAGCTTATAAGAAGGTTGTGAAATCCTTTGAAGTTCTCTTTTTAGTTGAGAAGTCCATGATGGAGTTTCTGCGGAATAATCTTCTTCATTAAGATTGATTGTTAAAACTGCAAGGAAAAAATATTGGTGTTTTTGAAGAATAAAAGCTTGTTTACTTGCTATGTTTTCTAGATCATCAATGCGAGAAATTTGAGGTTTTCTAAGGTAATCATACCAGAAGTTATCTTCTATTTGTAAAAGTGCATCATTTTTTCCGTTTAAGTTATGATTCTCAATTTTACTAATGGCTTTTTGAATAATAAATTCTAATTTTTCAAAGTTAATGGGTTTTAGATAGTATTCGAAGCTTTGTAATTCAATTGCTTTTTGAGCATAGTTGAAGTCGGCGTAATTGGTTAAAAAAATTGTTTTTATATCATATTTTTCATTTCTAATCCACGATAAGAGTTCGAGACCGCTACCTTGAGGCATTTCTATATCACTTATCATGAGATAAATAGGATGCTCTCTAATAATATTTTGAGCTTGGGTGAGGCTATAGGCAACATAAACAATTTCAATGTGTAGTTTAGCCCAATTTATTTTCTCTCGTAAAGCTTCAATGATAAAACGATCGTCATCAACTAATAAGATGTTCATTATAACCTCCGTCTATAATCTTATATGGAATAAGTAAAAGAATTTTAGCTCCACCTTCTTCATTATTTTCAAATGCAATACTATAGTCATTAGGATAGAGAAGATTTAAACGTTCGATGGTGTTTGTGATCCCAATATGATGTCCATCTTCTGTTATTAGAGACTGTTTCTGATTTAATTTTGATAAAATTTCTTCAGAGAAACCTGGACCATTATCCTCGATACAAATCTGAATATAATCTGAGTTCTCAGTTTTTACTTTTTTATCGATAGTAAAATTGTAAATAAATCCTGAAATGAAAACCCGTGTTTGATTGTGTTTTCAATAAATGTTTGTAAAAGTAATGATGGGACAAGAGTATTTTGTAGGTCATCACTGTAGTTTAGTGAAAAGTAGATGCTATTTCCATATCGAATTCGTTGTATTTCTAAATAATCTTTAATATGCTGAACTTCATCTTTAAGTTCTGAAAAATCTTGATTAGCCATAAATAAATGACGGAGATAATTTGAAGTTAGGATAGTTAACTCTTCAATTTCCTTATAGTTTTTTGTTTGAAGCATACTATGAATCATTGATAACATGTTTAAGTAGAAATGCGGACGGATTTGGTTCTTAAGATAATTAAGTTCGATCTTCTTAAGTTCTAGTTGTGAATGGTATTCTCGTATTTTTAATTCTTGCATGTCAAATATCACTTTATTAAGTTTATCATTTGCCTTATCAATTTCTAGTATACCTTCAGATATAAAAAATTCAGAAGGGGGGATGGAGTCCCCAAGTTGAGAGAGTCGTTCAGTGAGTCTTGTTATCGGTTTAATCATCCACTGACGAATATACAGGATAATGATGATTGATAAAATGGTGATAATAATGGGAACGGCTGACAAAAATACTTCTAAGAGTGTGATATTTCTAAAGACTTCGGCATAATCGACTAAAACATAAATATCGAAAGGTAAATGCGTTTTTTCATTTTGAGCATGAATTAGGTAGTTTTCGGAGGGTATATTGTTAGGCTCTTTTAGGGAAAGTTTACCATTATTTCCAATATTGAGTTTTCTGAGAGGTTTTAGGATATCTTCTGAAGATATGACGGCATAAATGATTTTTCCTTCGTAATGGACAGATTTAACTAAGTATTCGCTGTTTTTAGTAGTTACATTTTTCCATTTACGGTCACTTATATCACTACGCAATGACTTTAGATTTGATTTTAACAGTAGATAATCTTCATATGGAATATAAAGATTGGAGACATTTATAAAATAATCAGTACTATCGGTTTCTAATAAGAATGTCATATGAGTTTCATTTTGATATTCAAACTCTGCAAAGCTAGTTTGAACTTTTTTGAGATCTTCTTGATAGTCAAGAAACGTTTGTACATGATTTAATTTCTCTAAAGATTCATTATGCGTTATTGTTGAGTACATAAAGCGTTCTACAGAATGTAATTTCTCATTAACAGAGTCAGCATAAATTTCAATTGAACTACGTAGGTGTACTATATTTTGGTTTTTAATAAAATTTCTGGTTATATTACTCATAGCAATATTGATTAAAATATTTATCAATAGTAGTACAAGCAGAAGTTTAAAGAAAAAATGAATGGAATGTTTTTTTGATAAGTCGTGATTTAATTTCATATACTAGTCTCCTATTAAAATTATAGCACTTTGAAAATATGATATCATGTAACAAAACAGATATGTTTTATTAAGATGTCGGAAAAGTAATAGTTCTTAAAATTAAAAAACTGAAAAATTGATAAACCTAGTCCAAAAAGTTATATTAAGGGAATTCTTTATGGTGTAAAATAATCGTAGAAAATCAGATAGGAGGAAAAAAATGAAAGTAGCATCTCAACTTCATAAAATAAAATTAAAGCATAGTATTCCGTTATACATATTACTTTTTCCTTCAATATTGCTGTTGATTTTATTTTCCTATATTCCCATGTTGGGATTAATTATCGCATTTAAAGACTACTCACCAGCCAATGGTATCTTTGCTAGTCAGTGGGTAGGATTTAAGTACTTTACTCAATTTTTCTCATCATTCCAATTCGGGACAACTATGTTCAATACATTAAAAATTTCACTTTATAGTATTGTAGTAGGATTCCCCTTGCCTATTATACTAGCTATCATTAGTAATCAGTTAAGAGTTGGGAAATTTAGAAAAATATTTCAAGTAACAACTTACTTGCCCCATTTTATCTCTACAATGGTTATGTGTGGGATGATTATCTTATTTTTATCTCCTACTAGTGGTTTGTTAGCGAATGTATTTAAGTCTGTTGGAATTACTATTCCAGATTTTTTATCAAAACCTACTAATTTTGCAGGTGTTTATGTTTGGAGTGATGTATGGCAACATATTGGTTGGGATAGTATTATTTATCTAGCAGCGCTTTCTGCAATTGATCCTACATATTATGAGGCTGCAACTATGGATGGTGCCTCTAGATTACAAAAAATTCGGCATATAGAATTACCATTACTTTTGCCGACTGCTATGATTTTACTAATATTAAGAGCAGGTAGTTTATTAAGTGTAGGATTTGAGAAAGTGTTACTATTACAGAATCCTCTTAATTTAGCAGGAAGTGAGATAATTTCGACCTATGTTTATAAAGTTGGTATGGTGAACTTTCAGTATAGTTATTCGACAGCTATAGGGTTATTTAACACGGTAGTCAATCTAATAATTTTATTATCTGTCAACTGGTTCTCAAAAAGATATACTAGAACGGGTCTTTTTTAAAGGAAGGAGTGCTTAAAGTGAGATGGTTTCATAAATCAAGAAAAACAAACTCTGAATTATTATTTGATATAGTTACCTATGGTTTAGCAATTTTCCTTATCCTGTTAATTGTTTATCCGTTATGGTTTGTAGTGATTGCATCTTTTAGCAATCCTTCAGATGTTGCAAATGGGAAGGTATGGTTTATTCCTAGAGAATGGAAATTAGATGGATATTTACGTCTTATTCAACAACCTTTATTTTTGCGTAGCTATCTAAATACCATTTTATATACTGTTGTTGGTACCTTAGTTGCTTTAGTAGTCAATATTCCAGCTGGTTATGCTTTATCTAGAAAAGAATTAGTTGGTAGAAAGTGGATGAGCATTCTATACATAATCCCTATGTTCGTATCAGGTGGCTTGATTCCTACCTACTTAACAGTAAAGAATGTAGGCTTGATTGATACATTTTGGGTAATGGTAATACCTTTTGCAGTTTCATCATACAATATTATTGTTGCTAGAACTTTCTTTAATAATAGTATTCCAGACGGGATGTGGGAGGCTGCGCAAATTGATGGATGTGGTACAATTCGTTATTTTATTAAGATAGTCGTTCCTTTATCAAAAGCTATTATAGCAGTTATTGGACTTTGGACTGCAGTTGGTATTTGGAATTCGTGGTTTAATGCTTTAATTTATTTAACGAATGAAAATTTACAGCCATTGCAATTAATTTTACGACGTTTATTAATTAGTAACCAAATGTTACAATCGCAAGCAACAGGAGAAGTGGCATCAGATCTTCGTATCAAGGCTGATATGATGAAATATGCAGCAATTGTTATTTCAACCGCTCCGATTATGTTGTTGTATCCCTTTGTTCAAAAATATTTTAATCAAGGCGTAATGATTGGCGCCTTGAAAGAATAGGAGAAAAACATGAAACATAAATCATTTACATATTTGTTCTTAGGAACAGTTACACTTGCTGGCTTAACAGCCTGCGCAAATTCCAATAATGCGAATAAGGATGATAAATCTGGAGAAGATTCTTATAAAATTACGACTGTTCGTTGGTCTGACTGGGGAGAAGATTATCATAAAGGTTTTCTAACAGATTCGGCCAAGGAAGCAGGTATTGATGTTAAATGGGATACACTTGTGGCAGCAGATTGGTCAGATAAGAAATCTGTTTTGGTTGCTAGCGGAGATTTACCAGATGCATTTTTAGGTTCAAATGCTTTTACAGATTCAGAAATTGCTCAGAACCAATCTTTGTTTATTCCATTGGAAGATTTAATCAAGGAGAACATGCCTAATTTAACTAAGGCTATGGAGAAAGAACCTAAGATTAAAGCTATGATTACTTCACCAGATGGTCATATCTACAGCCTGCCTAAAAAATTACCGATGCGTCCTACAGTAGCTAATCAGCTATTTATTAATAAAAAGTGGCTAGATAATTTAGGATTAAAGGTTCCAGAAACTTATGATGATTTAGTAAAAGTACTACAAGAATTTAAGGATAAAGATGCGAACGGAAATGGAGACGCTTCTGATGAAATTCCATTCGGAGCAGGAAACTTTGATCCAACATTCTCATATATTCTTCCGTTCAATAATCGTTTAGGTGCAGATAATACGTATGAAATGTCTGTAAAAGATGGAAAACCAGTCTACCTTCGTACAGAAGAAAGTTACAAACAAGGGATTGCAGCAATGCACGAATCTTATAAAAAAGGTTTGATTGATCCGGAAATCTTTACAGAAGATACCTCTATGAGTGTAGCGAAACGTATGGATAAGGGAGTATCTAGAGTAGGTGTTTCTAGTGGTTGGACAGCAGATGCAACGTTTGGCTTACATTCAAGTGAATATATTGCTCTACCTGCTTTAAAAGGTATGGATGGAAAACAATATGTCTTTTCTGACCCAGATCATTACAACTATGGCCGCAATGAAATTTTGATTACAAATAAGAGCAAAAACCCTGCTAAATTATTGAAATGGTTGGATAAACTATATACAGATGAAGCAAGTATTCAGAATTTCTATGGATCATTTGGAATAGCTACTGAAAAGAATGGTGATAAGTTTAAAGTATTACCTCCTAAAGATGGTAAATCAGCCGATGAGTATGCATGGATTCATTCACTTCGAGATTTTGGACCTAAATACGTAAGCGATGATATCAATAGTCGCGTAGAAATCGATCAAACACAAGGTGATGGATTGAAATTGAAGATGGACCAAGATTTGAAACAATTTGCGTTGCCAGCTTACCCTAATGTGATTTATTCACAAGAAGAGCTTAACAAATTATCATCAATCTATGTGAGTATTGAATCTTATGTCAAACAACAAGCATCTAAATGGGTAGTTGAAGGTGGCATAGAAAAAGAATGGGACTCATACAAAGAAACTCTTAAGAATATGGGATTGGACGAATTTATGAAGATTCAACAGGAAGCATATAATCGTTACCAAAAAGAAGTAAAAGAGTAATACTTTATATGAACTCTTGGTTGTATAAACAAGGGACTAGCTAATTACAGGAAGCGAGACTGATAACATCAAATTATCTCGCTTCCTTTATTCTAATTTTTAAAGAAATTTGGAAATGTTTTTTAAATAATTTAGGTAATATTTTTGTGCAACTGACATTCTAAAATATAGAGTTAAGACGATTGATTTTATGGAGAATATATTATGCAAAAATTATTTTCATTAGATGGAAAAGTGGTTAGAATTTTAACTTTTTTGACAGATTTAATTATTTTAAATACTCTATTTATTGTTAGTTGTATTCCAATAGTTACAATTGGGGCATCACTAACTTCTCTTACGACAATGTGGTATCGTATTTTAAAAGGTAAAGATACCGATATTGCTTATCATTATTTTCGGATCTTTAGACAAAATTTAAAACAATCAACCTTTATTTGGTTGTTTATCCTCCTAATAGAATTACTTTTATATGTGAACTATTGTCTTTGGGGCTATTCAAGTTTATTTTCAGAGTATAGTTTATTGTTAGTGTTGCCCTTTTTATTTGTTATAATACTTTTTATGAGTGTTGTTTTTCCCTATATTGGTCTATTTAAAGATAATCTAAAAAATAGTATTGTAAATAGCGTATTAATTTGTATTTTAAATCCAATGCAAGCTATCATTTTGGTTTTATTTAATATTTCTGTACTGTATATGAGTTTTAGTAGTCCAGAACGAGTTTTAACAGCTATTTACGTATTTACATTTGGAGGATTTGCTTTTTGTGGATTGATGAATGTAATGGTAACGAATAAAATGTTTGATAAAGTAAAGAGATTTAATAAGAGGAGGGAAACAAATTGAAAATTTTTAAGGGAGAGTTTTATAGAATCTCTGTATTAACAGACAAGTTAGTAAGGTTAGAATACTCTAAAACTGGAAGTTTTGAGGATAGAACGACACAACTTATCTATAATAGAGATTTTGGTGATGTTTCGTTAGATTCTATTGAGACATCAAATGTACTAGATATTATGACGGACTATTTTCATTTGCATTTTAATAAAGGAGAATTTAACGCCGAAAATTTATTTATAGAATTAAAAGGGAATTTTGCTGTATATGGTAGTCGCTGGTATTTTGGTGAATCTATTGAAACGTTAAAAGGAACAGCTCGGACTCTTGATGAGGCAGATGGAGCAATCCCATTAGAAGATGGAATTATTAGTCGAAGTGGTATTGCCTTATTGGATGATTCTCAAGGATTTATTTGGGATGAACAGTCTGGTTATATTGAGAGAGAAAATCAAATTGACCTGTATTTCTTTGCCTATGGGCATGATTATAGAGGAGCAATCAGAGATTTTTACCATTTGACTGGTTCAACACCCTTGTTGCCAAGATATGCTTTAGGCAATTGGTGGAGTAGATATTGGCCTTATACGTCGGATGAATACTTGGATTTAATAGACAGATTTGAAACAGAGAACATTCCATTATCTATCGGTGTTTTAGATATGGATTGGCACATAACTGAAATTCCAGCTCGTTTTGGAAGTGGCTGGACAGGATATAGTTGGAATAAAAACTTAATACCTAATCCAGAACAGTTATTGCAACAACTTCATGATAGAAAGTTGAAACTCTCCTTAAATGTCCATCCTGCTGATGGTATACGGGCTTATGAAGAAGCTTATCCTCTAGTTGCCAAACGATTGGGGTTAAATGTAGAATTAGAAGAACCTGCCATTTTTGATTTTTTTAATCCCTCTTTTAGGGAATCCTATTTTAAAGATGTTCATTATGAGCTAGAAAAGCAGGGAGTAGATTTTTGGTGGATTGACTGGCAACAAGGGACTCAAGGCATGTTGGATCCACTATGGCTTTTAAACCATTATCATTATCAGGATAGTTGTAAAAATGAAGAAGGTGGCTTGATTTTATCAAGGTATGCGGGTCCTGGTAGTCACCGTTATCCTGTTGGTTTTTCAGGGGATACTATTATTAGTTGGAATTCCTTAAGATTTCAACCTTATTTTACAGCGACAGCATCAAATATCGGTTATAGTTGGTGGAGTCATGATATTGGTGGGCACATGCTGGGGGATTATGACGAAGAGCTACAAACTAGATGGCTACAGTTTGGCGTTTTTAGTCCGATAACTCGATTACATAGTTCCAGAAGTCCCTTCAATAGTAAAGAACCTTGGTTTTTTTCAGAAACAACATCTAAGATTATGAAGAAATACCTTCGTTTGAGACATCAGATGATTCCATATCTATATACTATGAATGTAAAGACACATGAGGAAGGCGCCCCATTAATCAGCCCAATGTATTATTTCTATCCAGAGAATGATGAGAGCTATAATGTTCCAAACCAATACTTTTTTGGAACAGAACTGCTGGTGGCTCCCATTGTAGAAAAGATGGATTTGGCATTCCAATCTGCAAAAGTAGATGTATGGTTCCCTGAAGGTGAATGGTATGACTTCTTTTCAGAGAAAAAATACACAGGTGGTGTGAAGTTAAGTGTTTATAGGGACATTTCGACTATACCTGTGTTTGCAAAGAGTGGTGCAATCATTCCATTGGTTGGTTCTGAGATAGATATGGGTGTTGATTTACCTGAAGTTGTAGATTGGTATGTATTCCCAGGCAAACAACATTCTTTTGAAATGACTGAAGATCAAAATGGTCAAAGATATAAAACAAGATTATCAATCGACTGGGAAATGGGAATGGTAGAGTTAGTATTACAAGGAGATTCTAGTATCCTTCCAAGCAATAGAAGACATAGAATTCATTTTAAAGGAACGAATGTGTCTATCATTGAGTTGTCAAATAAGAATACTACAGCTAGATTTGAATGTAAAGATAATAAAAGGACATCTCTAAATGACGAAGTTTTTAGACTACTAAAGACGGCTTCTCTTCCATATGAATTAAAAGATCGATTGTTAAATCAATTCATCAATGCTAAAAATTCTCATGACTTAATGAATATCTTGCATCATCAGGATAAGGAATTGAGAGGACGTTTGTTGGAAATGATATTTACTAGCCAAAACTAATTGAGACATTTCGTATACAATTTCTATTCTTTAAGTGCTAATTATTTATTTTTTAATGTGTAATAGTTTTACATCTCTATGCTTATTGACTTGTATTTTAGTAATTACAAGTTTGGCATAGGGATGTTTTTATGATTTTAAAGACTTTTTGTCCAGCCTCTTTTTTTAACTAAACAAGAGCAAATTTTAAAAGGTAATTTTTCAAAGCAACTTCCACTTGCCTGACCGAAGTGGAAGTTAGTCGGAAAGGGATTTTTATGGTGGAATTAATACTCTTCGAAAATCAAATTCAAACCACGTCAGCGTCGCCTTACCGTACTCAAGTACAGCTTGCGGCTAGCTTCCTAGTTTGCTTTTTGATTTTCATTGAGTATAAGTATGAGAGGTTAGATTTTTCCAAAAAATTTTCTAAAACAAACAGGATTTGTTTGACATTTGTTTGAAAATTCTGTAAAATGAATTATTATATCGTTCAAGGAGAATATATATGGAAAAACAGAAAACATTTTTTGGACATCCTATTGGCTTGTCCACCCTCTTCTTTACAGAGATGTGGGAGCGCTTTTCTTACTATGGGATGCGAGCTATCCTACTTTACTATATGTACTATAGTGTGCAAGATGGTGGGTTGGGGATGGATAAGACCACGGCTGCATCGGTTATGGCGATTTATGGCTCGCTGGTATTTTTATCCTCGGTTGTCGGTGGTTTTGTCAGTGACCGTATTTTAGGAAGCCGTAAGACCGTCTTTTACGGTGGTATTCTGATTATGCTAGGGCATATTGCTTTGGCAACACCTTTTGGACAAGTAGCTCTCTATCTTTCTATTGCCTTGATTATCTTTGGTACTGGATTTTTAAAACCTAATATCTCAGATATGGTTGGGGGTATTTATGAGAAAGAGGATGATAGACGGGATGCAGGATTTAGTATCTTTGTCTTTGGTATTAACTTAGGTGCCTTCGTTGCCCCTTATCTAGTGGGGTATCTAGGTCAGGAAGTCAATTTCCATCTAGGTTTCTCATTAGCTGCCATTGGGATGTTCTTTGGTTTGGTGAAGTATGTTTTAGATGGGAAGAAATATCTGCCTGAATCAAGTCTTTACCCCACTGATCCACTTTCACAGAAGGACCAGCAGAACTTGATTAAACGCTTGCTGATTACACTTGTCATGGTTATTCTTGTGGTTATAGGTTTAGTCTTTACTCACCAGTTTAACGTGGATATGATTGTTAATATCTTTACAGTAATTGCGGTAATCATTCCAATCTACTATTTCTTCAAAATTTTATCTAGTCAGAAAATAACTGCTACTGAGAGATCCCGAGTATTTGCCTACATTCCTTTATTTATCGCTGGAGTACTCTTCTGGTCTATTGAGGAGCAGGGGTCTGTTGTTCTCGCTCTATTTGCGGATGATCAGACTCGACTCTACTTTAATGTATTTGGGAATCAGATTCATTTTCCATCTAGCTTTTTCCAAAGTATCAATCCACTTTTCATTATGATTTATGTGCCGATTTTTGCGTGGTTGTGGGGGAAAATGGGTAAAAATCAACCGTCCTCTTCTAAGAAATTTGCTTACGGTTTATTTGCGGCAGGTCTATCCTTCTTGTGGATGATGTTACCAGGGATGCTCTTTGGGACAGATGTTAAAGTCAGTCCTTTCTGGTTGATTATGAGTTGGGCTATTGTGATTGTGGGGGAAATGTTGATTTCGCCTATTGGTCTATCAGTCACTACTAAGCTAGCACCAAAATCCTTCCAAGCACAAATGATGTCTATCTGGTTCTTGAGTAATGCTGCTGCTCAAGCTATCAATGCTCAAATTGTAAAATTTTATACAAGCGAAACGGAAGTCGCTTACTATGGAATTGTTGGAGGAATTACGATTGTGTTCAGTATTATCTTACTCTTCTACGTTCCGCGCATTGAAAAACTAATGGCTGGTATCAAATAAAAAATTGGAATTTCTGTACGGATTCTAAAAGTTAGAGCAATTATTCATTCAAAGGATTTAGTTCTGTATCATACAGGGCTAAGTCCTTTTAGTTTGATGAAAACTCACGATGTTTCTAATATTCCTAGTAGACATTTGTCAACTTTTTTTATATAATAAAACTAAACCAAATTGGTTGAGTTGTGAAAGTATAAGTGTAAGTTCAACCATCGAGTAGTCTTTCTAAGGGAGATGTTCTCCATTCAAGCATATAATAGGAGGTGAAGTATGTATCAACCAGAAAAACTCAAGGCTCGGAGGAAAGAGTTAAAATTGACACAGAAGGAAATTGCAGAGCAACTTGGGATTAGTTTTCAGGCTTACTCGGCTTGGGAACGTGGGATTAAGGAACCGTCCCAGGAGAAAGTTGCTCAGTTAGAGAACATTTTAAAAGTAGCAAAAGGTTATTTCACTCAGATCGAGATTGTCCGTCTCTACAATAGCCTCTCCAAACAAGGAAAGGAAAAGGTTGTTCTTTATGCTCGCAATCTGGCTCAAGAGGAACAATCCCAGAAAGTGGCGACCATGCCAGAGCGCCTCTACGAGTACCGTGTCTACGAACGCATGTCAGCAGGGATCGGGGCGTCAGTCTACGATGACAGGAATTTTGATACGGTTTACTTTAATGAGGAGTTGGCCCATGATTTTGCGTCTTGGGTGTCTGGGGACTCCATGGAACCTAAATATCAAAATGGTTCAGTGGCTCTGATTCGAGAGACGGGATTTGACTATGACGGGGCTGTTTATGCGGTGGTTTGTAACAACCAAACCTATATCAAGCGGGTCTATCGAGAGGAAGATGGCTTGCGTCTGGTTTCTATTAATCCTAAATACAAGGACATTTTCATTTCCTATGAGGAAGATCCTCGGATTGTAGGGATTATCGTTGGGAACTTTGTGCCAATGGAGGGCTAGCCTATGGGCTACTTTGATTATTCCAGAGAGCCCAAAAGTGACATTGCCTTTGTTGATATGAAATCCTTTTATGCCAGCGTTGAGTGTGTGAAAAGGGGCTTGCATCCGCTGAAGACTTCGCTTTGTGTCATGAGTCGAGCAGATAATTCTACTGGTCTTATCCTAGCTTCCTCTCCCATGTTTAAGAAGATTTTTGGCAAGTCCAATGTTGGTCGGGCCTATGATCTGCCTTTTGATATCAAAACGCGCAAATTTTCCTATTACAATGCTCGAAAGCAAGGCTTGCCTACCGACTTGGACTATGTTCGTTACATCGAAGATTGGGCTCAAGCGACCTTGATTGTGCCTCCTCGGATGGATGAATACATAGCAGTCAATATGGAAATTCAACGAATCTTTCAAAACTATGGCAGTCCAGATGATATTTATCCCTACTCTATTGATGAGGGCTTTATTGACCTGACTAGTTCACTCAACTACTTCATCCCAGACAAGAGTCTCTCTCGCAAAGACAAGCTGGATCTGCTTTCTGCTCGTATTCAGAGGGATATTTGGAGGCAGACAGGGATTTACTCTACAGTGGGCATGTCCAATGCCAATCCCTTACTGGCAAAGTTGGCTCTGGATAATGAGGCCAAGCACACTCCGACCATGAGGGCCAACTGGTCTTATCAGGATGTGGAAGAGAAGGTCTGGGCCATTCCTAAGATGACAGACTTTTGGGGGATTGGCAGGCGGATGGAGAAACGCTTGAATGCCTTGGGGATTTGTTCCATCAAAGAATTGGCTACCAGCAATCCAGACCAGCTACAGAAAGTTCTCGGTCAGGCTGGTCTGCGTTTGTGGTTTCATGCTAATGGGATTGATGAGAGCAATGTTCATAAGCCCTATAAATCCAAGTCCCAAGGTTTGGGAAATTCTCAAATCCTACCTAGAGACTACGTGAAGCTGCGGGATATCGAAATTATTCTTCGAGAAATGGCGGAGCAGGTGGCTATTCGATTGAGAAGGGCGGGAAAGAAAACAACCCTTGTTTCTATCTATGTCGGTTTCTCTAAACAGGAGATCCGGCAATCTATTCACACACAAATGAAGGTCGAACCGACCAATAATACAGCTGTCTTAACAGATCATGTTTTGAAGTTATTTCATAATAAATACACTTCTGGAGCGGTCAGAAGTGTCGGAGTCAACTATTCAGGATTTGTGGATGAGTCCTTTAGCTTGATTTCCCTCTTTGATGATGTTGACAAGTTAGAAAAAGAAGAAAGGCTCCAGACGGCTATTGACTCTATTCGGGAAGAATTTGGTTTCACTTCTCTTTTAAAAGCCAATGCACTGGAAGAAGCATCTAGGAGTCTTGCTAGAAGCAAGCTGATTGGGGGCCATTCTGCTGGAGGTTTAGATGGATTAAAATGATTGATCGTTCTTATTTACCCTTTCAATCCGCGCGAGATTATCAAGATCCAGGTATGCAGAAGTGGATGGGATTTTACCTATCAGAACACACCAGTTCGCTCAGTGAAGAAAAAAACCGTGTTGATTTTTCGACGGATTTGACTCCAGATGAGAAGTTACACTTACTTTCTCAGCTTTATGTTGGCCAACTGAAGGGAAGTTTTGTGGTCAAGGAAAAGAAGCAGAAAGTCACTATTATCGGTAAGGTGAGGGAGTTATCCTCTAAATTTTTATCTATCAGAACAAGCGATGGTTACAGGCTGATAGAGCTTGCAGATATCCTAGAAATTCGACTGTGGGAGGAAGGGGTTTATGACTAGAAAAGAGCTGTATGAAAACAAACTGCAGATGGATTATTTTCAGATGACTATATTCGTTTTGAAGAGGATTTTCAAAAATACTCTGCCATGAATGTACCTCTGACTTTCTTGATTGATGACATCCTACGCACTATGGCGCTGAATCAGAAAAATTACTTTGCCTTAAACAAGGAAAATGCTAAGGATGGGAGGGAGTATCGTTTTTATTTTAGGGTGGTGACTGAAAAAGAGTGTCCTAGAAATCGAACCTATGCATATGTTGGGGTTAAAAATAGTAGTCAGTAGTGACTTGTCTGCTGTAAAATGTATCATTTTTATAACACTTCATGTTTCATATCATGGAGTGTTTTTCTATTTAAGTCAAAGTTAATTAAAAATCTCACTATTCATTAGGCTAAAGGGAACCTAAGAATAGTGAGATTGTGAAATTATAGTAGGGTTCGTATGGCTTCTTCAATTTGTTTGGGGTCTGTTTTGGAAGAGAAGCGTTCAAAGACCTGCCCATCTCGACCGATGAGAAACTTAGCGAAATTCCATTCGATTCGTTTTCCTAGGGGGCCAGATTTCTGCTCTTTCAACCAGACATAGAGAGGATCTGCTTCTTTGCCGTTGACCTTGATTTTGGCAAAACGTGGGAAAGTGGTTTGATAGTTTAGGTTACAGAAGTTGTTGATTTCCTCTGCGCTACCTGGTGCTTGTCCCATAAACTGATTGCAAGGGAAGTCTAAAATCTCAAAACCTTGTTCTTGATAGCGATCATAGAGTTCTTGGAGACCTTGGTACTGGGGCGTTAAACCACATCCAGTAGCAGTATTGACAACCAAGAGAACCTTGCCACGATAGGCATCTAGTGGGGTTTCTTGGTTAGCTTGGTTTAAGACTGAAAAATCGTATAGTGAGGTCATTGATTACTTTTCTCCTTCTGCTTGGTATTTTTAGGAGTTTTTTCCTCCTGTAGGGATAAAAATCCGTAGGTCAGAGTTCCAAAAATGCTACCGATAATCAGGCCATACATCAGTAAAGGAACACTTTTATCGAATTGCATGAGTAACTTCACAAAATCTGAAAGGGACAGCTGCTGAACGAAGACTTTATGAAAGATGAGTAGGATAAAGAGGCCAATCTGAAGACCGATAAACACAACCCAGCTTCGAAATTTGATTTGACCTTTGCTGTAGGTTTTTAGGATGATTTCTGACTTGTCATCTTTTTCCAGATGGAGTTCTTTGACAGCTCTTTGAGTTTTTAAGGTAATGAAAAAAATGAGTCCAGAGTAGACGTAGGGCATGGCATAGCGAACGACCTCTATGAAGCGTCCAAATAACAGATAAAACAAGAAGAGAAAGAAGGAAGAATAAACGATTTGGACCATGGAACGGGCACAGGCTTTGTAGATAATTTCTTGCCGGCATTCATCAAAAGGGCCTTGGATATGAAAGAGATTTCGAAGTAGGCGAGTGGTTAAGTCTTCTTTTTTCATGATAGTAACCTCCTAAATGAGCAGTTTTACTGACTTTCTTTTACGAATTGATAGAGATAATAAAGGTAAGTGATAGAAGAAAGGCTAGCGATAGTCAGCAGTAAATAATATTTCCAACCGCTTGAGGCGAGCATCAGTTGTGGTAAAGATAGAATCATAAAGCATAGTGCTAAGTTGAGTATGCGTGTTTTTTGGGAGTCAATCTTTAGATAAGTCAGTCCTTTGTTAAGGGCTGGAACAAAGACTAGCACGAGGAATATCTCTCTGATTAAGTTCCCTGAAACGATGATGAAGATGAGCAGAGAACTGAACAAAAGATGATAGGTAAGTAAAGTTAGTAATGATTTCATAGGGCACCTCTTAATCCTGGTCTTTTTTAGCTCTTGCAATACGAAGTGAGTCGACAATATGTATCATCACTCCGAAAAAGAAGGCTCCCAGTATAGTTTTAAAAATATGTTTTGTATTTAGAAGAGAAGTGATAAAATTTGGATTTTCACTTGTTAGGGTATCAATGAGTGGAATTATAAAAAATATCACTGTTCCATAAATCGAACCTGCTTTCAGACCAGGATAACGTAACTGTTTCTTTTCTTTTTTCATAGGGCACCTCCTAATCCTCATCCTGATCTTTCTTGGCTTTTGCAATGCGATGGGAGATGATAATCTGTATAACCACTCCGAAGAAGACAGACTCGAGGATACTTGAAAAAATATTTTTAAAAGCGAGAAGAGACTGAAGATAGTCCTGACTCTCACCTAGCAGTATATGGAGAAGAGGCGTTATAAAAAACATCCATAGACCAAAGAACAAACCAGCTTTCAGACCAGGGTAGTGTAGTTGCTTACTTTCTTTCTCAGTCAGCATATCTGGATCAATAGCTGTAATCCCTGTTTTTTTCATTTGGTAGGTGACATAGCCAGCAGCGATGAGGGCAATCACTAAAATCAGAGGAGGATAGATTAGAGCCACTTCTTGAGGGTATTTATAGGCCAGAAGGAGTGGAATAAGATTTCCGAAAATCATCAGATAAAAGAGGATGATAAAGACTTGGTTCCCAATACGATCGGCCTCATGCCGTTTGTATTCGTCAAGGGGACCAGAAATACCGTATGTGCGCTTGATCAGTTTTTCAGTGAAGGTTTCTTTTTTCATATGTTTGCTCCTTTTTTAAAAATTATCCTCCCAAAAGAGACTGTTGAGGTCAGTTTGGAGGCTGCGGGCGAGATTGAGACAGAGTTCCAGAGTTGGGTTGTACTTGTCGTTCTCAATCATGTTGATGGTTTGTCTCGAGACACCGATATCCTTGGCGAGCTCGAGCTGGGAAATGCCCAGTTCCTTGCGAAATTCTTTCACACGATTCATCTGTTCTCCTTTCTGATTTGTGTCGTATATATTTGACTACATTATATTCTTCTATAGAGCGAATGTCAAGCATATTTGACATATTTCTTAAAGAAATCTTACTTGTTTTTGGCCTATTTGTCTGACTAGTGCAAGCTGGTCGGATTTGTGGTAAAATAGATAAGATATGACAAAAGAATTTCATCATGTAACGGTCTTACTCCACGAAACGATTGATATGCTCGACGTAAAGCCTGACGGTATCTACGTTGATGCGACTTTGGGTGGAGCAGGCCATAGCGAATATTTATTAAGTAAATTAAGTGAAAAAGGCCATCTCTATGCCTTTGACCAGGACCAGAATGCCATTGACAATGCGCAAGAACGTTTGGCACCTTACATTGAAAAGGGAATGGTGACTTTTATCAAGGATAACTTCCGTCATTTACAGGCACGTTTGCGCGAAGCTGGTGTCCAGGAAATTGATGGAATTTGTTATGACTTGGGAGTATCTAGTCCTCAATTGGACCAGCGTGAGCGTGGTTTTTCTTATAAAAAGGATGCACCACTGGACATGCGGATGAATCAGGATGCTAGTCTGACAGCTTATGAAGTGGTGAACCACTATGACTATCATGACTTGGTGCGAATTTTCTTCAAGTATGGCGAGGACAAATTCTCTAAACAGATTGCGCGTAAGATTGAACAAGCACGGGAAGTCAAGCCAATCGAGACAACGACTGAGTTGGCAGAGATTATCAAGTCTGCTAAACCTGCCAAGGAACTCAAGAAAAAGGGCCATCCTGCCAAGCAGATTTTCCAGGCCATTCGAATTGAAGTCAATGATGAACTGGGAGCAGCAGATGAATCCATTCAGCAGGCTATGGAGATGTTGGCTCTAGATGGTAGAATTTCAGTGATTACCTTCCATTCGCTAGAAGACCGCTTGACCAAGCAATTGTTCAAGGAGGCTTCAACGGTGGAAGTTCCCAAAGGTTTGCCTTTCATCCCAGATGATCTCAAGCCCAAGATGGAATTGGTATCCCGTAAGCCAATCTTGCCAAGTGTGGAAGAGTTAGAAGCTAATAACCGCTCGCACTCAGCTAAGTTGCGCGTGGCTAGAAAAATTCACAAGTAAGAGGAAAAAATGGTAGATAAGAAAGAGACAACCAGCCAATTCTTGCAAAATCGTATAAAAAAATTCTCACGTGTGGAGAAGGCTTTTTATCTTTCCATCGCTTTTACGGCTCTCGTTTTAGCAGTGAGCATTATCTTTATGCAGACACGACTCTTGCAAGTGCAAAGTGATTTGACAAAAATCAATGCCCAGATAGAGGAGAAGAAGACAGAGCTGGACGATGCCAAGCAGGAAGTGAATGAATTGATTCGTTCAGAGCGCTTGAAAGAAATTGCAGATAAAAAAGATTTGAAATTGAATAATGAAAATATCCGAACAGCGGAGTAAGATATGAAATGGACAGAAAAAATAACCCGATTTGCGGTAAAAAATCGTAAATCTCCAGCAGAAAACCGTAGAATAGTCGGCAAGTACATCAGTTTGTTAGCTGTCGTACTTTTCGCTATCTTTTTGGTCAATTTTGCTGTTATTATCGGGAGTGGTAGTAAATTTGGAGCGGACCTAGTAAAAGAAGCTAAGAAGGTTCATCAAATAACTCGCATAGTTCCTGCTAAGCGTGGGACCATCTATGACCGTAATGGAGTACCCATCGCTGAAGATGCGACTTCATATAATGTGTATGCTGTTATTGATAAAAAATACAAGTCAGCAACAGGAAAAATTCTTTATGTAGAGGATTCGCAGTTTAATAAGGTAGCAGAAGTTTTCCATAAATATTTGGATATGGATGAAGCTTATGTAAAAGAGCAGCTGGCTCAACCAAATTTGACCCAAGTTTCTTTTGGTGCAAAAGGAAATGGGATTACCTATGCCAATATGATGGCGATTAAAAAAGAATTAAAAGAGGCTAGTGTTGAAGGGATTGACTTTACAACTAGCCCTAACAGAAGCTATCCAAATGGACAATTTGCTTCTAGTTTTATTGGTTTAGCCCAACTTCATGAAAATGAGGACGGTAGCAAGAGTTTGTTAGGAACTTCTGGTTTAGAGAGTTCCTTGAATACTATTCTTGCAGGGACAGATGGGATTATTACCTATGAAAAAGATCGTTTAGGAAATATCGTTCCAGGTACGGAACAGATATCACAGAAGACTGTGAATGGTAAGGATGTCTATACAACATTGTCTAGTCCGCTCCAATCTTTTATGGAAACCCAGATGAATGCCTTTCTAGAAAAGGTAAAAGGTAAGTATATGACGGCGACCTTGGTTAGTGCCAAAACAGGGGAAATTCTCGCAACAACGCAACGACCAACATTTGATGCTGATACTAAGGAAGGAATTACTAAGGACTTTGTTTGGCGTGATATCCTTTATCAAAGTAACTATGAACCAGGGTCAACCATGAAGGTTATGACGCTAGCTGCTTCTATTGATAACAATACCTTCCCAGGTGGAGAATTCTTCAATAGCAGTGAATTAAAAATAGCAGATGCGACAATCCGAGATTGGGACGTTAATGAAGGTTTGACTGGTGGTGGTATGATGACCTTTTCTCAAGGATTTGCTCACTCGAGTAATATTGGGATGACACTGCTTGAGCAAAAAATGGGAGATGCAACTTGGTTGGACTATCTAAACCGCTTTAAATTTGGTGTTCCGACCCGTTTTGGTCTGACTGATGAGTATTCAGGTCAATTGCCTGCAGATAATATTGTTAATATTGCCATGAGTGCATTTGGTCAGGGGATTTCTGTAACGCAGACCCAGATGCTACGTGCCTTTACAGCCATTGCCAACGATGGGGTTATGTTGGAACCAAAATTTATCAGTGCCCTTTATGATCCAAATGATCAAACCGTTCGTAAATCTCAAAAAGAAATCGTAGGAAATCCCGTTTCGAAAGATGCAGCTAGCCAAACTCGTACTCACATGGTCTTGGTAGGAACGGATCCTAGATATGGAACTATGTATAATCATAGTACAGGAAAAGCAACTGTCAATGTTCCAGGTCAAAATGTAGCCCTCAAGTCTGGTACAGCCGAAATCGCTGACGAGAAAAATGGAGGCTACTTGGTTGGTTCTACCAACAACATTTTCTCGGTTGTGGCTATGAACCCTGCTGAAAATCCTGACTTTATCTTGTATGTAACAGTTCAACAACCTGAACATTATTCAGGTATCCAGTTAGGGGAATTTGCCAATCCAATCTTGGAGCGGGCTTCAGCTATGAAAGAATCTCTCAATCTTCAATCTCCAGCTAAGAATTTAGATCAAGTGACGACAGAATCTTCGTATGCAATGCCTAGCATCAAGGATATTTCACCTGGTGATTTGGCGGAAGCCTTACGCCGAAATATTGTGCAACCAATCGTTGTTGGTACTGGAACAAAGATTAAAGAGACTTCTGTAGAAGAAGGAAAAAATCTTGCACCAAACCAACAAGTTCTCCTTTTATCGGATAAGGTAGAAGAAATTCCAGACATGTATGGCTGGAAAAAAGAGACTGCTGAAACCTTTGCTAAATGGTTGGATATTGAGTTGGAATTTGAAGGTTCAGGTTCCGTCGTTCAGAAGCAAGATGTTCGGACCAATACAGCTATCAAAAACATTAAAAAAATTAAATTAACTTTAGGAGACTAATATGTTTATTTCTATCAGTGCTGGAATTGTGACATTTTTACTAACTTTGGTAGGAATTCCAGCCTTTATCCAATTTTATAGAAAGGCGCAAATTACAGGCCAGCAGATGCATGAGGATGTCAAACAGCACCAGGCAAAAGCTGGGACTCCTACAATGGGAGGTTTGGTTTTCTTAATTGCTTCTGTTTTAGTTGCTTTCTTTTTCGCCCTATTTAGTAATCAACTCAGCAATAATGTTGGTATGATTTTATTTATCTTGGTTCTTTATGGTTTAATCGGATTTTTAGATGACTTCCTCAAGGTCTTCCGTAAAATCAATGAGGGCCTTAATCCCAAACAGAAATTGGCTCTTCAGCTTCTAGGTGGCGTCATTTTCTACCTTTTCTATGAGCGTGGTGGCGATATGCTTTCTGTCTTTGGTTATCAAGTACATCTAGGGATTTTCTATATTGTCTTCGCCCTTTTCTGGCTAGTTGGTTTTTCAAACGCAGTCAACTTGACAGACGGAATTGATGGTCTGGCTAGTATTTCCGTTGTGATTAGTTTGTCTGCCTATGGAGTTATTGCCTATGTGCAAGGTCAGATGGATATCCTTCTAGTGATTCTTGCCATGATTGGTGGTTTGCTCGGTTTCTTTGTCTTTAACCATAAGCCTGCTAAGGTCTTTATGGGAGATGTGGGAAGTTTGGCTCTCGGTGGAATGCTGGCAGCTATTTCAATGGCTCTCCACCAAGAATGGACTCTCTTGATTATCGGAATTATTTATGTCTTTGAAACAACTTCGGTTATGATGCAAGTCGGCTATTTCAAAATGACTGGTGGTAAACGTATTTTCCGTATGACGCCTGTGCATCACCATTTTGAGCTTGGAGGATTGTCTGGTAAAGGAAATCCTTGGAGCGAGTGGAAGGTTGACTTCTTCTTTTGGGGAGTGGGATTTCTAGCAAGTCTCCTGACCCTAGCAATTTTGTATTTGATGTAAGAATGGCACCCTGATGTTTCAGGGTGTTTTTGCATTCTAAAAAATATTGGTCAATTAAAGTCAAATACCTTGACCTTTTCTGACTAATGTAGTATATTATGAACGTAAGGTAAATGAATGCCTTACTCGAACACTTATACTCAATGAAAATCAACGAGCAAACTAGAAAGCTAGCCGCAGGTTCTCAAAATACTATTTTGAGGCTGCAGATAGAACTGACGTGGTTTGAAGAGATTTTCAAAGAGCATTATTTAAAGTAAAATAGAAAGAGGTGGGTCTATGTTTAATCTAGAAATCTTCAGAAGTAAAGATAGTCTACTCCTGCTTGAAAAAGAAAAACCAGAAATAGTCCCTAGAGTAGCGATTTAGCTAGTCTAAATTTTTTAAAACAAAGGTCAAAGATAGTCAATATCAGTAATCATAACTAAGTAAACAAAAAGAGGTAAAGAATATGAACAACAACTTTAATAACTTTAACAACATGGATGATCTATTTAACCAATTGATGGGTGGTATGCGAGGATACAGTTCTGAAAAACGTCGCTACTTGATTAATGGACGTGAAGTGACACCTGAGGAATTTGCTCACTATCGTGCAACTGGTCAATTGCCAGGAAATGCAGAAACTGATGGACAAATGCTACAACATACGTCAGGTATGAAACAAGACGGTGTCCTTGCTAAATTAGGTCGAAACTTGACAGCAGAAGCGCGTGAGGGCAAGCTGGATCCTGTTATCGGACGAAACAAGGAAATTCAAGAAACATCTGAAATTCTTTCACGCCGTACCAAAAACAATCCTGTTCTAGTCGGAGATGCAGGTGTTGGTAAGACAGCGGTCGTTGAAGGTCTAGCGCAAGCCATTGTGAACGGAGATGTTCCTGCTGCTATCAAGAACAAGGAAATTATATCCATTGATATTTCAGGTCTTGAAGCTGGTACTCAATACCGTGGTAGCTTTGAAGAAAACGTTCAAAACTTAGTCAATGAGGTCAAAGAAGCAGGGAATATTATCCTCTTCTTTGATGAAATTCACCAAATTCTCGGTGCTGGATCTACTGGAGGTGACAGTGGTTCTAAAGGACTTGCGGATATTCTCAAGCCAGCTCTTTCTCGTGGTGAATTGACAGTGATTGGGGCAACAACTCAAGACGAATACCGTAACACCATCTTGAAAAATGCAGCTCTTGCTCGTCGTTTCAACGAAGTCAAGGTCAACGCTCCTTCAGCAGAAGATACTTTTAAAATCCTTCAAGGAATCCGTGATCTCTATCAACAACACCACAATGTCATCTTGCCAGACGAAGTCTTAAAAGCAGCAGTGGATTATTCTGTCCAATACATTCCTCAACGTAGCTTGCCAGATAAGGCTATTGACCTTGTCGATGTAACGGCTGCTCACTTGGCGGCTCAACATCCAGTAACAGATGTGCATGCTGTTGAACGTGAAATTGAGGCAGAAAAAGACAAGCAAGAAAAAGCAGTTGAAGCAGAAGATTTTGAAGCAGCTCTAAACTATAAAACACGCATTGCAGAATTGGAAAAGAAAATCGAAAACCACACAGAAGATATGAAAGTGACTGCAAGTGTCAACGATGTGGCTGAATCTGTAGAACGAATGACGGGTATCCCAGTATCGCAAATGGGAGCGTCTGATATCGAACGTTTGAAAGATATGGCTCATCGTCTGCAAGACAAGGTAATCGGCCAAGACAAGGCAGTTGAAGCTGTAGCTCGTGCCATTCGTCGTAACCGTGCTGGTTTCGATGAAGGTAATCGCCCAATTGGTAGCTTCCTCTTTGTAGGTCCAACTGGGGTTGGTAAGACTGAACTTGCTAAACAATTGGCGCTAGATATGTTTGGAACCAAGGACGCAATCATTCGTTTGGATATGTCTGAATACAGTGACCGCACAGCCGTTTCTAAGCTAATTGGTACAACAGCAGGATATGTGGGTTATGATGACAATAGCAATACCTTAACAGAACGTGTTCGTCGCAATCCATACTCTATCATTCTCTTGGATGAGATTGAAAAGGCTGATCCTCAAGTGATCACTCTTCTCCTCCAAGTCTTGGATGATGGTCGTTTGACAGATGGTCAAGGAAATACGGTGAACTTTAAGAACACTGTCATTATCGCAACATCAAATGCTGGATTTGGCTATGAAGCCAACTTGACAGAAGATGCGGACAAACCAGAATTGATGGATCGTTTGAAACCATTCTTCCGTCCAGAATTCCTCAACCGCTTCAACGCAGTTATCGAGTTCTCACACTTGACCAAGGAAGACCTTTCTAAGATTGTGGACTTGATGTTGGCGGAAGTCAACCAAACCCTGGCTAAGAAAGACATTGACTTGGCAGTCAGTCAAGCGGCTAAAGATTATATCACAGAAGAAGGCTATGATGAAGTCATGGGTGTTCGCCCACTCCGTCGCGTGGTTGAACAAGAAATTCGTGATAAGGTGACAGATTTCCACTTGGATCATCTAGATGCCAAACATCTGGAAGCAGATATGGAAGATGGTGGTTTAGTTATTCGTGAAAAAGCCTAATACTCTTCGAAAATCTCTTCAAACCACGTCAACGTCGCCTTGCCGTATATATGTGACTGACTTCGTCAGTTCTATCTACAACCTCAAAGCAGTGCTTTGAGCAACCTACGGCTAGTTTCCTAGTTTGCTCTTTGATTTTCATTGAGTATAAGACAAAATTTTGAGGATAAAAAAGAAGGAACCAGATGAAAAAAACTGGTTCCTTTTTTACGTTTAAATCACATGACGCTCAAAGGCATCATCTGAAATCCCTTGTTCAAGAATGAGTTTCGCCCATTCTTTAGCAGAGAAGAGGCTGTGATCCTTGTAGTTTCCGCAAGATTCGATGGTTGTTCCAGGGACATCTTCCCAAGTAGTAGTTTCAGCGATTTCTTTGAGCGAATCCTTGATAACAGATGCAATTTCAGCGCTGGTATGATGTCCCCACATAATCATGTGGAAACCTGTACGGCAACCAAATGGTGAACAGTCAATCATGCCGTCAATGCGAGTACGGATGAGTTTTGCCAAGAGGTGCTCGATAGTGTGAAGGCCGGCAGTAGGGATAGAGTCTTCGTTTGGTTGCACCAAGCGAATATCATAATTGGAGATGATGTCTCCTTTTGGCCCTGTTTCTTCCCCAATCAAGCGGACATAGGGTGCTTTAACAATGGTGTGGTCAAGTTCAAAACTTTCAACAATAACTTCTTTTGACATGGTAAATCCTTTCAGTTTTCTTCTTTCATTATAACATAAAGCTGGCTTCTGAGACAGAGAGAAAACCTCCCCGAGAGTGGAGAGGTTGAACTCTTTACTTACGATACAAACGATCGTATTGGTAGTAAGGGTCAAAGGTTACATTGATACCCAATTTACGAAGGACATTCTTGTCTTCATCTGTCAAGATGATGGTTGAGTGGGCTTCGCTTCCTTTGAGGTTGCCAAGCTCTTCCATAGCACGAGCAGCATCAGGATTTTCTGTAGCTGTGATAGCCAGTGCAATTAGTATTTCATTTGAATGCAGGCGTGGATTGCGGCTACCTAGATGATCGATTTTAAGACCTTGGATCGGTTTGACAAGCTCAGGTTCGATGAGTTTTACTTCTTTAGCAATGTCAGCTGATTTCTTAATGGCGTTGATAAGAGCAGCAGCTGTAGGGCCAAAGAGCTCAGAGTTCTTACCAGTCACGATTTCCCCATTTGGCAATTCAAGGGCTAGGGCTGGTCCGCCAGTTTCTTCTGCCTTTTGACGAGCAGCGACAGCAACCTTGCGGTCTGCAGGTGTGATGCCGAGGTCGTTCATGAGCAACTCGATTTTCTTAACAGCAGATTCGCCCACTTTTTCGGCTTTGAAATCAAGAACAGTCTGATAGTAGCGACGGATGATTTCTTGTTTAGAGGCTTCGATAGCAGCCTCATTATCTGTAATAGCGAAACCAACCATGTTGACACCCATATCTGTCGGAGAAGCGTATAGAGACTCTCCTAGAATGCGTTCCAACATGCGCTTGAGCACAGGGAAAATCTCGATATCACGGTTGTAGTTGACAGTGGTTTCTCCGTAGGTTTGGAGATGGAAGGGGTCAATCATGTTGACGTCGTCAAGGTCTGCTGTGGCAGCCTCGTAGGCCAAGTTGACTGGGTGATGAAGGGGAAGATTCCAAACTGGGAAGGTTTCAAATTTAGCGTAACCAGACTTGATACCATTGATTTGGTCGTGGTACATATTTGACATACAAGTTGCCAATTTTCCAGAACCAGGTCCAGGAGCAGTTACGACAATCAAGTTGCGACTGGTTTTGATGTAGTCGTTTTTCCCCATACCTTCAGGAGAAATAATGTGATCCATATCTGTCGGATATCCTTTAATTGGATAATGAAGATAAGAATCAATCCCGTTTTTTTCAAGTTGATTGCGGAAGGCATCTGCAGCTGGTTGGCCAGCGTACTGTGTGATGACCACTGAGCCGACAAAAATTCCCAATTCATTGAATTTATCAATCAAACGAAGAACTTCTTGGTCATAAGAAATGCCCAAGTCACCACGTGCTTTGGAATGCTCGATGTTACTTGCGTTAATGGCAATCACAACCTCAACCTGCTCTTTCAATTCTTGTAAGAGCTTGATTTTGTTGTCAGGCTCATAACCAGGAAGGACACGAGCAGCGTGGAAATCTTCTAGCATTTTGCCACCAAACTCCAAGTAGAGTTTGCCGTCAAATTGGTTAATGCGCTCCAAAATGTGGTCGCGCTGTAGATTCAAATATTGTTCAGAACTAAAAGCTTGTTTTTTCATTTTTTTACCTCTGACCTCTATTATAATAAAAAATTGGAAGTTAGGAAACTATGGAGTTAAAAAAGGAAGTAAAAAGATTAGGCAAACGCTTGCACGAAATTCCCAAAAACGCTATCATAGACTGTAGATTATTAAAATAATGAGGTAAGAAGATGCAAGAAAAATGGTGGCACAATGCCGTAGTCTATCAAGTTTATCCCAAGAGTTTTATGGACAGCAACGGAGATGGAATTGGCGATTTGCCAGGAATTACTAGTAAGTTGGACTATCTAGCCAAGTTAGGAATCACGGCGATTTGGCTTTCTCCCGTTTATGACAGCCCTATGGATGATAATGGTTATGATATTGCAGATTATCAAGCGATTGCAGCTATTTTCGGGACTATGGAGGATATGGATCAACTGATTGCAGAAGCCAAGAAGCGGGATATCCGTATCATCATGGACTTGGTAGTCAATCATACCTCAGATGAACATGCTTGGTTTGTCGAGGCCTGTGAAAATCCTGACAGTCCTGAACGTGACTACTATATTTGGCGGGATGAACCCAATGACCTAGATTCTATTTTTAGCGGATCTGCTTGGGAATACGATGAAAAGTCAGGTCAATACTATCTCCACTTTTTCAGCAAGAAACAGCCTGATCTCAACTGGGAAAATGAAAAACTTCGCCAGAAAATTTATGAGATGATGAACTTCTGGATTGATAAAGGCATTGGCGGTTTCCGTATGGATGTTATCGACATGATTGGCAAAATTCCTGATGAGAAAGTAGTCAATAACGGCCCTATGCTCCACCCCTATCTTAAGGAAATGAATCAGGCAACCTTTGGAGATAAGAATCTCTTGACAGTGGGAGAGACATGGGGAGCTACGCCAGAAATAGCTAAACTTTACTCTGATCCAAAAGGGCAAGAATTGTCTATGGTTTTCCAGTTTGAGCATATCTGTCTTCAGTATCAGGAAGGTCAACCTAAATGGCACTATCAAAAAGAGCTGAATATCGCTAAGTTGAAAGAGATTTTCAATAAATGGCAGACAGAATTAGGAGTTGAGGATGGTTGGAATTCCCTCTTCTGGAACAATCATGACCTTCCTCGCATCGTCTCTATCTGGGGAAATGACCAAGAATACCGTGAAAAATCTGCTAAAGCCTTTGCAATCTTACTTCATCTCATGAGAGGAACACCTTATATCTACCAAGGTGAGGAGATTGGGATGACCAACTATCCGTTTGAAACACTGGATGAAGTAGAAGATATTGAATCTCTCAACTATGCGCGTGAAGCTCTTGAAAAAGGCGTTCCGATGGAAGAAATCATGGATAGTATCCGTGTTATTGGTCGGGACAATGCCCGTACGCCTATGCAATGGGATGAGAGCAAAAACGCTGGTTTCTCAACAGGTCAGCCTTGGTTGGCAGTCAATCCAAACTATCAAGCCATCAACGTTCAAGAAGCACTGGTAAATCCAGATTCTATTTTCTATACCTATCAAAAACTGGTTCAAATCCGCAAGGAGAATAGCTGGCTGATTCGAGCTGACTTTGAATTGCTTGAAATGACTGACAAGGTCTTTGCCTATATCCGTAAAGATGGCGACCGTCGTTTCCTAGTTGTGGCTAACTTGTCCAATGAAGAACAAGACCTAACAGTAGAAGGAAAAGTTAGATCGGTCTTGATTGAAAACACCGTGGCTCAAGAAGTTTTTGAAAAACAAATCTTGGCTCCATGGGATGCTTTCTGTGTGGAATTGACTGATTAAAGCTAGAGAATCTTCAGCTTTTGGGGCTGAGGTTCTTTTTTATAGTACTCTTCAAAAAACTTCTCAAATAAGGTTATCCTTGGATACTGTAGATATGCTTTAGCTCGGTCAGCTATTTATCCGACCTCAAAGATGTGATTTGAGTGCTCTATCTACAACTGAAATGTTTTTGAATAATATCTGTTAGAATTTTCTAAAAAATCTGTCGAAAGCTCTTGCATTTAGAATAAAATAGAGTATAATGGTGGAAATAACATATTACTAAAGGAGTTTGGTTATGAAATCTAAAAAGTGGATTTTAGGAGCAGGATTAACGATGGGTGCAGCCCTTCTTTTAACGGCTTGTGGGAAAAGTGATAAGAAAGCAGATGCCCCGAGGAGTTTTTCTTATGTCTATGCAGTAGATCCGTCTTCCTTGGATTATAGTATTACGAGTAAAAGTTCGACCTCTGACGTGATTGGAAATGTTGTTGATGGTCTTTTAGAGAATGATAAATATGGGAATCTTGTTCCGTCTTTAGCAGAGGATTGGACTGTTTCAGCTGATGGCTTGACTTACACTTACAAACTTCGTAAGGGTGTGAAGTGGTATACTTCTGAAGGAGAGGAGTATGCAGAAGTTAAGGCTCAGGACTTTGTTACAGGTTTGAAACATGCAGCAGATGGTAAGTCAGATGGTCTTTCTTTGATTGAAAAATCAATCAAAGGTTTGGAAGCTTATGTTAGTGGTGAGACCAATGATTTCTCAACTGTAGGTGTTAAAGCTCTTGATGATTATACGGTAGAATATACCCTTAATAAACCAGAAAGTTTTTGGAACTCGAAAGTAACCACTGCAACCATGCTTCCTGTAAATGAAGAATTTTTGAATGCAACAGGCAAGGATTACGGAGCGCCAACCCCATCAAGTATTCTTTACAATGGTCCATATTTTTTGAAATCTTTGATTTCTAAATCTGTGATTGAATATGAAAAAAATCCTAACTATTGGGATAAGGAAAATGTCAAGATTGATAATGTAAAATTAACATTCTATGACGGATCAGATCAAGAATCCCTTATCCGTAGTTTCGCTACAGGAGCATATAATACAGCGAGACTTTTCCCAAATAGTTCAAGTTTTGCTTCAACCAAAGAGAAATATGGAGATCAGATTATTTATAGCCCTCAGGAAGCAACTAGTTATTACTTTACTTTTAATGTAAATCGTCAATCATATAATAAAACAGCCAAGACAGATGAAGGACAAAAACTTTCTACCAAAGAAGCTATGCTGAATAAAAATTTCCGTCAAGCGATTAATTTTGCCTTCAATCGTCACGCCTATACAGCTCAATTAAACGGTGAAGAAGGTGCGGATAAGATTATTCGTAATAGTCTAGTGCCAGATAATTATGTTCAGGTAGCAGGGAAGACCTTCGGACAGCTGGCTCAGGATGAACTACTGAAATATGGAGAACAGTGGAAAGATGTAACTCTCACAGATGGTAAGGATACAATTTACAATCCTACAAAGGCTAAATCTGCATTTGAGAAAGCGAAGTCAGAATTGCAAGCTAAGGGAGTAAGTTTCCCGATTCATTTGGATGTGCCAGTAGAACAGACAGATGTAGTTGCAGTTCAACAGACAAATTCATTAAAACAATCGATTGAAGAAACGCTTGGTTCTGAGAATGTCATTGTAGATGTTCTTCAAATGACAGATAATGAGAAGGAAAGTATTACTTCCCAAGCAAAAGTGCCAACTCAAAAAGATTATGATTTGAACGGAACAGGTTGGGGGCCAGATTACCAAGATCCAGCAACCTATCTCAATATTTTAGATGCTAAGAAGGGTTCTGCCTTGAAACACCTAGGTATAACAAAGGGCAAGGATCCTGAAGTCATGGCGAAAGTTGGCTTGGATGAATACAAGAAGCTCTTGGACGATGCTGCTTCTGAGACGACCAATCTTGATAAACGTTATGAGAAATATGCTAAGGCTCAAGCTTGGGTAACAGATAGTTCTCTCCTTATTCCAGTGGCGTCTTCAGGAGGTTCTCCTATGGTAAGTCGTGCTGTGCCATTTACTAAAGCTTATTCACAAGTTGGTATCAAAGGGGATCCATTTATTTTTAAAGGAATGGAACTTCAAAATGATATTGTCACAACGAAAGAGTATGAGGCAGCTCTCAAGAAGTGGCAAAAGGAAAAACTAGAATCGAATGCTCAGTATCAAAAGGATTTAGAAAAACACGTAAAATGAGTCTAGGCTCGTTTCCACAAATGATTTTTAGTCAATAAAACGCATAAAAACAAGGGAAGACTGTATGAAAGACAGAAATCCTTTGTTTTTTTAATGTCTATAGTTTATAAACTTCCATTCTAGAAATTCAATTAACTTTACAAATCCCTACTAATTTGGTAAAATAAGCTTATGTTATAAAAACTGACATAAAGGAGAAAGAAGATGAATACAAAAAAGCGTGTCCTTGGTACAGGGTTGACTTTTGCTGCTGCTTTGCTTTTAGCTGCTTGCGGTCAATCAGGTTCAGATACAAAAACTTACTCATCAACCTTTAGTGGAAATCCAACTACATTTAACTATTTATTAGACTACTACGCTGACAATACATCAATTATAACTAACCTAGTTGATGGTTTGCTTGAGAATGACAACCACGGAAATCTAGTTCCATCTTTGGCAGAAGACTGGTCTGTTTCGAGCGACGGTCTGACTTATACCTACAAATTGAGAAAAGATGCCAAATGGTTCACAGCTGACGGTGAAGAGTACGCCCCAGTCAAGGCACAGGACTTTGTGACAGGGATCAAGTACGCAGTTGACAATAAATCACAGGCCATTGACTTGATTCAAAACTCGATCAAGGGCTTGAATGATTATATTACAGGAGCGGATTCTGACTTTTCTAAGGTTGGTGTGAAGGCGATTGATGACCAGACTGTTGAGTATACTTTGACACGCCCAGAGCCATACTGGAACTCAAAAACAACCAACAGTATTCTTTTCCCAGTAAATGAAGAGTTTCTAAATTCAAAAGGGAAAGATTTTGGTACCCTATCTCCAGATAGTATTCTCTACAGTGGACCTTATTTGTTAAAAGACTTCACATCAAAATCATCTATTGAGTATGTGAAAAATCCGCATTACTACGATCATGACAAAGTATCAATTGAACACGTAAAATTGGCTTACTTTGATGGTTCAGACCAAGAATTGACCATCCGCAACTTTGAAAGTGGAGCTTATTCTATCGCTGGGGTTTATCCAAATAGTTCTAACTTTGCTAAAACTAAGGAAAAATATAAGGATAATATCGTCTATAGCCTGCAGGACAAGACTTCTTGGTACTTCAATTTCAACGTCAATCGTAAGGCTTACAACCATACATCTAAAACGACAGATGAGCAGAAGAAGTCAACTGAGTCAGCTGTCTTGAACAAGAACTTCCGCCAAGCGGTGAACTTTGCCTTGGACCGCACAGCCTATTCTGCTCAGTCAAATGGGGAAGAAGCAGCTAGCAAGACCCTTCGCAACACCCTAGTTCCTCCTACCTTTGTTCAAGTTGGAGACAAGACCTTTGGAGAAGTAGTCGCTTCTAAATTGGTCAACTATGGAACAGAGTGGGCAGGTATGAACCTAGCAGATGCGCAGGATGCCTATTTTAACAAAGAAAAAGCCCAAGCAAAATTTGCAGAAGCCAAAAAAGACTTGGCAAGTCAAGGTGTGACCTTCCCAATTCACTTGGATATAGCTGTTGATCAAACAAATAAAAATGCTGTGACTGGTATGAATTCTGTGAAACAGACTCTTGAGTCTGTTTTAGGTGCTGATAATCTTGTTATTGACGTTCAGCAACTCTCTACAGATGAGTACAATAATGTAGCCTTCTTGGCTCCTACTCCCAATGCAAGAGATTATGATTTAAGTTTTGATGGTTGGGTAGCGGATTATCAGGATCCATCTACTTACCTCAATCCTTTCAATGCAGAGGATGGATTCTATCTCAAGATTTTTGGTCTAGATGCCCAGGAAGATAAAGCGAAGATTACTAGCCTAGGTTTGGATACTTACACTAAAATGCTCAAAGATGCGGATAGTGAAAATAAAGATGTAAGCAAACGCTATGAGAAATATGCTGAAGCACAGGCTTGGATGATTGATAACTCTCTTATTATGTCAGCAATGTCAGGAGGAGGGACTGCTTCTGTGACCAAAGTGATACCATTTACAAGAGGATACTCATTGGTCGGTATCAAGGGGGACGGTTATAACTATAAGTATATGAAACTGCAAAAAGATACTGTTACGACTAAACAGTATGAAGAAGCCAAGACTAAATGGGAGCAAGAAAGCAAAAAAGCAATCGAAAAAGCTCAAAAAGAAGCAGAAAATCATGTGAAATAAGATACAATAGGGAAGTATTCTATGAAGACAATCATCATTTTTGATGCTTGTCTTTTTGATTTAATTTACTCATTACATTTCTAATTTTGTCTATATTATTTGAAAGTCCAGTCAAAACTATGTAAATATTGTCTTGTTATCGTAAGTCTATTACTAACTTTATTAGTTTTGTACATAACTTATACTCTTTAAACCACGTCAGCTTCGCCTTGCCGTGGTTTGAAGAGATTTTCAAAGAGTATTAAATGGCAAAACTCCTGAAAATTTGCAAGAACAGGCTATCTCTTTTGTAGGTACAGACATCTACGAAAAATTAATCAAAGATTATACAGAGAAAGATAGGACACTATCGTTATTATGATATGTACCAAGTCATTGGAGTAGCTTTGCAGTGTGTAAGAAATGAGTTAGATTAAACAAATCAAACTGCTTACAGTATCTATTCAGAAATATAATTGATAAATCCTTGACTATCTAAAGTAGTTGAGGATTTTTGTTATTATTCATATTTTTGCAAACAAGATGTTTAAAAAATAATTTTCAAAGATTCTGAAAATTCTGTTGACAATGTTTGAAAAAGAGGCTATAATGGATAGAAAAATGAAGGAGAAGTTTATGAAAACAAGGAAAGTATTGGCTCTTGCGGGAGTAACTTTATTAGCTGCAGGTGTCTTAGCGGCTTGTTCTGGTGGTTCTGGTGCTAAAGGTGAGCAGACTTTTGCATTTACCTACGAGACAGACCCAGATAATCTTAACTACTTAACAACTGGTAAGGCAGCGACTGCTGACATTACTAGTAATGTGATTGATGGATTGCTTGAAAATGATAAATACGGGAACCTTATTCCCTCAATGGCAGAGGATTGGTCAGTTTCTAAGGATGGCTTGACTTATACTTATAAGATTCGTCAGGACGCCAAGTGGTATACATCTGAGGGAGAAGAGTATGCTCCTGTTAAGGCTCAAGACTTTGTAACAGGTCTTAAATATGCAACAGATAAGAAATCAGAAGCCCTTTACTTGGTACAAGATTCAATTAAAGGTTTGGACGCCTACGCTAAAGGGGAAAATAAAGATTTCTCTCAAGTTGGGATTAAAGCCCTTGACGATCAAACAGTCCAATATACTTTGAACAAACCTGAAAGTTTTTGGAATTCTAAAACAACAATGGGTGTCTTGGCACCAGTTAATGAAGAGTTTTTGAACTCAAAAGGGGATGATTTTGCTAAAGCGACAGATCCAAGTAGTATCTTGTATAATGGTCCTTATTTGTTGAAATCCATTGTAACCAAATCTGCTGTTGAATTTGCTAAAAATCCTAACTACTGGGATAAGGAAAATGTCCATATTGACAAAGTTAAATTGTCATTCTGGGATGGGCAAGATACTAGTAAACCTGCAGAAAACTTTAAAGATGGTAGTCTTTCAGCAGCTCGTCTCTATCCAACAAGTGCAAGTTTCGCAGAGCTTGAGAAGAGTATGAAAGACAATATTGTCTATACTCAACAGGACTCTACAACTTATGTAGTGGGGACAAACATCGACCGTCAGTCCTATAAATATACTTCTAAGACTAGCGAAGAACAAAAGACATCTACTAAAAAGGCTCTCTTGAACAAAGATTTTCGTCAGGCTATTGCCTTTGGATTTGATCGTACAGCCTATGCCTCTCAGCTGAATGGACAAACTGGAGCAAGCAAAATCTTGCGTAATATTTTTGTTCCACCAACATTTGTCCAAGCAGATGGTAAGAATTTTGGTGATATGGTCAAAGAAAAATTGGTGACTTATGGGGATGAATGGAAGGATATTAATCTTGCTGATGCACAAGATGGTCTTTACAATCCAGAAAAAGCCAAGGCAGAATTTGCTAAAGCTAAATCAGCCCTACAAGCTGAGGGAGTACAATTCCCAATTCACCTGGATATGCCTGTTGACCAAACAGCAACTACAAAAGTTCAGCGCGTCCAATCTATGAAACAATCCTTGGAAGCGACTTTAGGAACTGATAATGTCATTATTGATATCCAACAATTGCAAAAAGATGAAGTGCTTAATGTAACTTTATTTGCACAGACTGCTGCTGGTGAGGATTGGGATCTTTCTGATAACGTTGGATGGGGACCAGACTTCTCAGATCCATCAACTTATCTTGATATCATCAAACCTTCTGTGGGGGAAAATACGAGAACTTACCTAGGATTTGATTCAGGAAAAGACAATGAGGCTGCTAAGAAGGTTGGTCTCAATGATTATGATAAAATGGTCAATGAAGCAGGGGAAGAAACTACAGACGTTACAAAACGTTATAACAAGTATGCCGAAGCTCAAGCTTGGTTGACAGATAGTGCCCTAGTCATTCCAACGACATCTCGTACAGGACGTCCAATCTTGTCTAAGATGGTACCATTTACTTTACCTTTCGCTTTCGCAGGTAACAAGGGGACAAGCGATCCGCTCCGATACAAATACCTTGAACTTCAAGACAAGGCAGTCACAGCAGATGAGTATCAAAAAGCTCAAGATAAATGGATGAAAGAAAAAGAAGAATCCAATAAAAAAGCGCAAGAAGAACTTGCAAAACATGTGAAATAAGATAAAAAAGAAGTTAGTTTTTAGCTGACTTCTTTTGGTTTCTAGAAAATAGATTGATGGCTATTCTATTTTTAATATTGCGAAATATATTTTATTATAGAAAAAATCCTGAGCCTTGAACTCAGGATTTTCTTTTTACTGTTGTGGTTGTTGTTGAACTGGTGGATTTTGTGGTGTTGGTTGTACTGGTTGGACGGCTTGACCAGCTTGTCCTTGATTTGGATCAGTTGCTGGAGCATTATTGGGTTGTTGCCCAACCGTCGTATTTGCTTGAGTAGTTGAACTTTCAGTTGTTGTAGAGGAATTCTCTACTGACTGTGTTTGTTGTGTAGCTGGTGTATTCCAACTATTTCTTGCTCCGTTTTGGAAGACAAACTCTCCATTTCTGTATAAGCCATCTGGCATTGTCCAATCTCCAGGGTGGTTATCTTCTGAGAGGTAGGTCATCATTGATCGATAGACTCTACCAGCTACGAGGAAACCATCTCCAATGATTGGAGTGAGACGATTTGAGTAACCAGTCCAAACAGCCATTGCATATTTGCGAGTATAACCTACAAACATTTCATCTGGAGCTACGTAGCCAGTGTTCTTGATATGCTTTTCAATTTCGTCGTCAGTATAGTTAGAAGTACCTGTCTTACCTGCTTGTGGAAGCCATGGTAGGTAGGCTCCACGTCCAGTTCCATAAACTAAGACAGTTTTCATCATTTCGGTCATCATATAGGCAGTGGTTTCTTTCATAGCTCGTGTGCCAGCGTCTGAAAATTCTTTTTCACTACCATCACTGAAGACGATTTTATTTATATACATTGGTTTATGGTAAATTCCACCATTAGCAAAAGCTGCATAGGCAGCAGCCATTTTTTCACTACTTGCACCGTATTTTTTGTTGGATTCAGGTGTATTACTTGAAATGGCATTGGCATAGTGTATGCTTGGATAGTCAATACCTAATCCATTGAGGAAGGTTTTGGCTCTGTCCAAACCAACCTTATTAAGAGTTTCAACGGCTGTGACATTACGTGACTGTTGAAGAGCGTACTGAATTGTAATATTTCCAAAGTAGCCATGGTCCCAGTTGTAGACTGGAATATCAGTACCAGGATAATTATAAGGAACGTCATGTACAATAGTTGCAGTAGAGTCATAAACTCCATACTCTAACGCGGGAGCATAGTCAGTAATTGGTTTCATAGTAGAACCCCAGTCACGGTTTGTTTCCACGGCTTGGTTGATGCCGAAAGATACATTACTTGATTGGTGACGGGCCCCTAACTGAGCAAGTACTTTACCATTTGTTACATCTACGATAGTGGATGCTACTTGGATTTCATCATCTGGGTAAGCAACATACTCATCTGTGTTATAAACATCCCAAAGTCGCTTTTGAACATCTTTGTCCACATTTGTGTAGACATCCATACCTGTAGTAAGAAGGTTGTAACCAGTTTCTTGTTCTACTTGGTCGATTACTTCTTTGAGGTAGTTATCCATATAAGCTGGGTAACTATTGGCTGATTTCAAGCTCTGAAGACCGTCAGTGATAGGAGTATTAATTGCTTTCTCATACTGTTCTGCACTGATGTAATTTTGGTCTTTCATTTCTGAAAGTACTAAATTACGACGTTCGAGAGCGGCTTCTGGATGGGAATACGGATCATATTGGTTCGGTGCCTGAGGCATTCCAGCTAGGAGTGCTAACTGCGGCAAGCTTAATTCTTTCAAATCTTTTCCGTAGTAATTTTGGGCTGCGGTTTGCATTCCATAATTACCGTTAGACATGTAGACTTTATTGATGTAATAGGTCAGGATTTCTTGCTTAGTTGCTTTTTGTTCTAATTGAACGGCTAGCCAAGCTTCTTGAGCTTTACGTGACAAAGTTTGATCAGCAGTTGAAGTTGAGAAATAAGTTAATTTAATTAATTGCTGAGTCAAGGTTGAAGCACCTTGGAGCCCTCCTCTTCCTTGGAGATTTCGTAATGTTGCACCCATGATACGGATGGTATCAACACCTCTATGATCAAAGAAGCGGTGATCTTCGATTGAGACAATAGCTTTGACCAAATTAGTGGGAATTTCATTGGCTTGAGCATTTACGCGACGTTCAGATCCAAGGTCAGCAATCAATTCGTTCTTGTTGTCATAAATTTTGCTGGAAGTTGTCGCAACTAATTTACTTTCAGATAAGGCTGGAGCCTTGCTAACAAAGTAGAGGAAAACACCACCACCTAATAGAAATATTGCGATAAATAAGGTAAGGAATGTAATTCCCATATACTTTAAGAATCGCAGAATAATTTGTTTGTTCATCTTGTTTTACCACCTAGTAAATGTTCTTTGATAATGTCGAGATAGGGAATTTGAGGGAAGGCTCCCTGTTTTACTAAATATCCGTTTTCCCGAATATATCCAAGTGGCATTGATTTTTGCCCCTTATCTTGATGATAAAAGCGAATCAAATCAAGTGCCGGTAACAAGTAAGTTTCTTGTTGAGAAGAAAAATGAAGTAGAACGAAGCAAATGCCCTGCTGTTCCAGAACTTGTTCCATATGTTGAATCTGATGAAGATGGAAGTTTTTTAGTGGAATAGCATTTTTTTGTCGTGTTTCCTTGGCTTCAAAGTCAATGTAATGTCCTCTATATACGCCAGAGTAATCCGTTGTGGAAGCCTGTCTAAAATAGGCCTCTACAATTTTAGCTCGACTACGTTGAGGATAGTCTACTCGAACGATCTGAACAGGCGTCGGTTTTTTATGGATAACGGCCATGCCATGTGTCAGATAGTAGTCGTTGGTAGCGTTAATCATCTTTTCAAAAGTCATTCCTCGATTTGCGAAATTTTTTGGTTGAGAAATAGATATTTGGCTTTTTTTTGATGAAATTTTATGAGGATAGTTGACCATATTTCTCCTTATTGGTACAATAACATCACTCTATTATACCATAAAGTATAAAGAAAGGTGTAAAAATGACTAGAGCTTTGATTATGGGCTATTCTAGCTTTGATTTGGGTGTCTTTAACGAAAAAGATATCAGGTTAAAAATTATAAAGAAAGCGATTAGAAGAGATTTAGAAAACTTAGCAGAAGAAGGGCTTAAATGGCTGGTCTTTACAGGGAATTTGGGATTTGAATCTTGGGTTCTGGATGTCGCAAATGAAATGAAGGACGAGTATGATTTCAGCCTAGCGACTATTTTTGATTTTGAAACACACGGGGAAAATTGGAATGAAGCTAATCAGCTTAAACTTGGCCAATTTAAGCAGGTAGATTTCGTTAAATATGCCTATCCCAAATATGAACATGTGGGCCAACTGCGTGATTACCAACGATTTTTACTGGAAAATACTGATTTAGCCTATTTTTTCTATGATCCAGAAAATGAGACAAAATTAAAATTTATGGACAAGCTGATGACAAATCAGGAAGGCTATCGTATAAAAAGGCTAACCTTTGAAGACTTAAATGAGCTGGCAGAAAATTTTTCTGAAAAGTAAGCCTTTGACCTTGATTTTTGTTTGCCTTTTTTTATATAATAATACTATTAGAAATCGAGAATGGAGAGAGAGATGGCAAGTATTATTTTTTCAGCAAAAGATATTTTTGAACAAGAGTTTGGACGTGAAGTCCGTGGGTATAGTAAGGTTGAAGTTGATGAATTTTTGGACGATGTCATCAAGGACTATGAAACTTATGCTGCTCTAGTCAAGTCTCTCCGTCAAGAAATTGCTGAGTTGAAGGAAGAATTATCTCGTAAACCGAAACCTTCACCAGTTCAAACAGAACCTCTTGAAGCGGCAACTACAAGCTCTATGACGAATTTTGATATTTTGAAACGCTTGAATCGTCTCGAAAAAGAAGTGTTTGGTAAACAAATTTTAGATAACTCTGATCTATAAGAGCTTATTTGAAAAGTGCAATTTTTGGATAATCGCGTGGAGAGAATTTCTTTTCATGAGGAAAGTCCATGCTAGCACAGGCTGTGATGCCTGTAGTGTTTGTGCTAGGCGAACTCATAAGCCTAGGGACGAGAAATCGTTACGGCAGTTGAAATGGCTAAGTCCTTGGATAGGTCAGAGTAGGCTTGAAAGTGCCACAGTGACGGAGTCTTTCTGGAAACGGAGAGAGTGGAACGCGGTAAACCCCTCAAGCTAGCAACCCAAATTTTGGTCGGGGCATGGAGTGCACGGAAACGAACGTAGTACTCTGACTACTATCAGCTCTATGCTGTTAGTGGTAGACAGATGATTATCGAAGGAAGTGGTCCTAGTCACTTCTGGAACAAAACATGGCTTATAGAAAATTGCATATAGGTTGGGGCTGAGAAAACTTTCTCAACCTCATTTTTTAAAGTGGACATATAGAAAGGTCTTATAAGACTGTAACATGAAAAAAGAATTTAATTTAATCGCGACTGCTGCAGCGGGTCTTGAAGCTGTTGTGGGACGAGAAATGCGAGAGTTGGGCTATGATTGTCAGGTTGAAAACGGCCGTGTTCGTTTTCAAGGAGATGCAAGAGCCATTATCGAAACCAACCTCTGGCTTCGAGCAGCAGACCGTATCAAGATTATTGTAGGCACATTCCCTGCTAAGACTTTTGAGGAGCTGTTTCAGGGAGTATTTGCCCTAGATTGGGAAAATTATTTACCACTTGGAGCTCGGTTCCCAATTTCAAAAGCTAAATGTGTTAAATCTAAACTACACAATGAACCAAGTGTGCAAGCTATTTCAAAGAAGGCTGTTGTCAAGAAATTGCAGAAACACTATGCTCGTCCAGAAGGTGTTCCTCTGATGGAAACTGGTCCTGAATTTAAGATTGAGGTATCTATTCTCAAAGATGTAGCAACTGTCATGATTGATACGACAGGCTCCAGTCTCTTTAAACGTGGCTATCGTACCGAAAAAGGTGGGGCTCCTATCAAGGAAAACATGGCGTCAGCTATTTTACAACTTTCTAACTGGTATCCAGACAAGCCTTTGATTGATCCGACCTGTGGTTCGGGGACTTTCTGTATTGAAGCGGTTATGATTGCCAGAAAGATGGCGCCTGGTCTTCGTCGCTCCTTTGCATTTGAGGAATGGAACTGGGTCAGCGATCGTTTGATCCAAGAAGTTCGCACAGAGGCAGCTAAGAAAGTAGATCGTGAGTTGGAACTAGATATTATGGGCTGTGATATTGATGCTCGCATGGTGGAAATTGCAAAGGCCAATGCCCAGGCAGCAGGGGTTGCAGGAGATATTATCTTTAAGCAGATGCGCGTGCAGGATTTACGTTCCGATAAGATCAATGGGGTGATTATTTCCAATCCACCTTATGGGGAACGTTTGTCAGATGATGCAGGGGTTACTAAGCTTTATGCTGAAATGGGGCAAGTATTTGAACCGCTGAAAACTTGGAGCAAATTTATCCTAACTAGTGATGAAGCTTTTGAGGCCAAGTATGGTAGTCAAGCAGACAAGAAACGTAAGTTGTACAATGGAACCTTAAAAGTTGATTTATATCAATATTTTGGTCAGCGTGTTAAACGCCAGGAAGTAAAGTAGAAAGGAAAACTCATGAGTAAGAAAAGACGGAATCGTCATAAAAAAGAAGGTCAAGAAGCGCGATTTGATTTTGATGATGCCAAAGAGCTAACAGTTGGAGAAGCTATGCGTAAAAATGAAGAAGTGGAAGCAGGGATCCTACCTGAAGATTCCATTTTGGATAAGTATGTCAAGCAACACAAAGATGAAATTGAGGCAGATAAATTTGCGACCCGCCAATACAAAAAAGAGGAGTTAATCGAAAAAGAAGAGGCAGAGGTAGAGCAACCCCAGACTCTGGATAATTTACTTCAAGAGCTTCGTGAGGAAACAGGAGTAACTTCTCCAGAACTAGAAAATGAATTGAGTCAGTTTGATGATCTAGAATTCACACGTGTTGCAGAAGCTCCTCTTGCCGAAGAATTTGAGACTGAAGAAATACAATTGTTTGGAGAGGAAGAAGTTCCAACATTTTCTCGAGTAACGGATAGTGAAGATGAAAAAAGTAAGAAGAAATGGGTGATTTATGGGGTTCTAGCAGCCTTATCTGTTCTTATCCTTGGAACTGCTTATTATGTCTATCGTCAAGTAGCACGTTCGACAAAGGAAATTCAGACTTCTCAATCAACCACAAACTCGCAGGCAGAAGTGGAAGAATTTAATAATTTATATGATACTTTCTACACAGATAGCAATAAAACGGCTTTGAAAAATAGCCAGTTTGATAAGTTGAGCCAACTGAAGACCCTGCTTGATAAGCTGGAAGGTAGTCGTGAACATACGCTTGCCAAATCTAAGTATGATAGTCTAGCAACGCAAATCAAGGCCATTCAAGATATTAATGCAAAATTTGAAAAACCAGCTATTGTTGATGGTGTTTTGGATACCAATGCCAAAGCTAAATCTGATGCTAAATTTACAGATATTAAAACTGGGAATACGGAGCTTGATAAAGTGCTTGATAAGGCTATCAGCCTTGGTAAGAGCCAGCAAACAAGTGCTTCAAGCTCAAGTTCAAGTCAAACTAGCAGTTCAAACTCTAGTCAAGCCAGCTCAAATACGACAAGTGAGACAAAACCAAGTAGTTCAAATACGGCCTCAAATGAGACTAGAAGTTCTCGTAGTGAAGTCAATATGGGTCTCTCGAGTGCAGGGGTTGCTGTTCAAAGAAGTGCTAGTCGTGTTGCCTATAATCAGTCTGCTATTGATGATAGTAACAACTCTGCCTGGGATTTCGCGGATGGTGTCTTGGAACAAATTCTAGAGACTTCACGTTCACGTGGCTATATCACTGGAAATCAATACATCCTTGAACGTGTCAATATCGTTAATGGCAATGGTTATTACAACCTCTACAAGCCAGATGGAACCTATCTCTTTACCCTTAACTGTAAGACAGGATACTTTGTTGGAAATGGTTCTGGACATGCGGATGACTTGGACTACTAAGTGGTCGTTACAAAATTCTTTCTTTTCAAAAGTAAAAATGATAAAATAAAACAAATCAAACAAGAGGAGTGTCATATGACAAAAGCTAACTTTGGTGTCGTAGGTATGGCCGTAATGGGCCGTAACCTTGCCCTTAATATTGAATCTCGTGGTTACACAGTTGCTATCTACAACCGTAGTAAAGAAAAAACTGAAGATGTAATTGCTTGCCATCCTGAAAAGAACTTTGTACCAAGCTATGACGTTGAAAGTTTTGTAAACTCAATCGAAAAACCTCGTCGTATCATGCTGATGGTTCAAGCTGGACCTGGTACAGATGCTACTATCCAAGCCCTTCTTCCGCACCTTGACAAGGGTGATATCTTGATTGACGGAGGAAACACTTTCTACAAAGATACCATCCGTCGTAATGAAGAATTGGCAAACTCAGGTATCAACTTTATCGGTACTGGGGTTTCTGGTGGTGAAAAAGGTGCCCTTGAAGGTCCTTCTATCATGCCTGGTGGACAAAAAGAAGCCTACGAATTGGTTGCTGACGTTCTTGAAGAAATCTCAGCTAAAGCACCAGAAGATGGCAAACCATGTGTGACTTACATCGGTCCTGATGGAGCTGGTCACTATGTGAAAATGGTTCACAACGGTATCGAGTATGGTGATATGCAATTGATCGCAGAAAGCTATGACTTGATGCAACACTTGCTAGGCCTTTCTGCAGAAGATATGGCTGAAATCTTTACTGAGTGGAACAAGGGTGAATTGGACAGCTACTTGATTGAAATCACAGCTGATATCTTGAGCCGTAAAGACGATGAAGGTCAAGACGGACCAATCGTAGACTACATCCTTGATGCTGCAGGTAACAAGGGAACTGGTAAATGGACTAGTCAATCATCACTTGACCTTGGTGTACCATTGTCACTCATCACTGAGTCAGTGTTTGCACGTTACATCTCTACTTACAAAGAAGAACGTATACATGCTAGCGAGGTCCTTCCAAAACCAGCTGCCTTCAAATTTGAAGGAGACAAGGCTGAGTTGATTGAAAAAATCCGTCAAGCTCTTTACTTCTCAAAAATCATTTCATACGCACAAGGTTTTGCTCAATTGCGTGTAGCTTCTAAAGAAAACAACTGGAACTTGCCATTTGCAGACATCGCATCTATCTGGCGTGATGGCTGTATCATCCGTTCTCGTTTCTTGCAAAAGATTACAGATGCTTACAACCGTGATGCAGACCTTGCTAACCTTCTTTTGGATGAGTACTTCTTGGATGTTACTGCTAAGTACCAACAAGCAGTGCGTGATATCGTAGCTCTTGCGGTTCAAGCTGGTGTACCAGTGCCAACTTTCTCAGCAGCTATGACTTACTTTGATAGCTACCGTTCAGCTGACCTTCCAGCTAACTTGATCCAAGCGCAACGTGACTACTTTGGTGCCCACACTTACCAACGTAAAGACAAAGAAGGAACATTCCACTACTCTTGGTATGACGAAAAATAAGTAGGTCTGCCATGGGGAAACGGATTTTATTACTTGAGAAAGAAAGAAATCTAGCTCATTTTTTAAGTTTGGAACTCCAAAAAGAGCAATACCGAGTTGATCAGGTTGAGGAGGGGCAAAAAGCCCTCTCCATGGCTCTTCAGACAGACTATGACTTGATTTTATTGAATGCTCATCTGGGAGATATGACAGCCCAGGATTTTGCAGATAAGCTGAGTCGGACTAAGCCAGCTTCAGTCATCATGGTCTTGGACCATCGTGAAGAATTGCAAGACCAGCTTGAGACAATCCAACGCTTTGCCGTTTCTTACATCTATAAGCCAGTTATTATTGAAAATCTGGTAGCTCGTATTTCAGCGATTTTCCGAGGTCGGGACTTTATCGATCAACACTGTAGTCAGATGAAGGTTCCAACGTCTTACCGCAATCTGCGTATGGATGTAGAACATCATACCGTTTATCGTGGCGAGGAGATGATTGCTCTGACGCGTCGTGAGTATGACCTTTTGGCCACTCTTATGGGAAGCAAGAAAGTTCTGACTCGTGAGCAGTTGTTGGAAAGTGTCTGGAAGTATGAAAGTGCGACCGAAACCAATATCGTGGATGTTTATATCCGTTATCTACGTAGCAAGCTTGATGTAAAAGGTCAAAAAAGTTACATTAAAACCGTGCGTGGTGTTGGTTACACCATGCAAGAATAGAAAAGCAGTTGCAGTTTTGTAACTGCTTTTTTTGAGAAGTTTCTATATATTGACATAAAATAAAGTCTTTGCTACAATCAGTTATGGAGGATAGGTCTAATGAAAATAATAAAAAAATTGATGCAAATCGCATTAGCAGTCTTTTTCTTCGGTTTGCTAGCGACAAGTGCAGTATTGGCGGATGATGCTGATTCAGAAGGTTGGAAATTTGTCCAAGAAAATGGTAGAACCTACTACAAGAAGGGGGAACTCAAAGAAACCTACTGGCGAGTGATTGATGGTAAAACCTATTATTTTGATCATGTATCAGGAGAGATGGTTGTTGGCTGGCAATACATCCCGTTTCCATCTAAAGGTAGTACAATTGGTCCTTACCCAAATGGTTTAAGATTAGAATCTATGCCAATGCCAGAATGGTACTACTTTGACAAAAATGGAGTGCTACAAGAGTTTGTTGGTAAGCAAGTTTTAGAAGCAAAAACTGCTACAAATACCAACAAACATCATGGGGAACAATATGATAGTCCAGCAGAGAAACGAGTCTATTATTTTGAAGATCAGCGTAGCTATCACACTTTAAAAACTGGTTGGATTTATGACGAGGGTCATTGGTATTATTTACAAAAGAGTGGTGGCTTCGATGCTCGTATCGACAGTTTGACGGTTGGGGAGCTAGTGCGTGGCTGGACCAATGACAACTCAACTTGGTACTATCTAGATCCAACAACTGCTGCAATGCAAACTGGTTGGAAACAACTTGGCAATAAGTGGTACTACCTCCGTTCATCAGGATCTATGGCGACTGGTTGGTATCAAGAAGGCTCAACTTGGTATTATTTAGACCAGTCAAATGGAGATATGAAAACAGGCTGGCAATACCTTGGCAACAAGTGGTACTATCTTCGTTCATCAGGATCTATGGTCACTGGTTGGTTCCAGGTCGGTAGTAAATGGTACTACGCCTATAACTCAGGTACTTTGGCAGTAAATACGACTGTAGATGGCTATTCTATCAACTATAATGGCGAATGGGTTCAATAATGAAAGAAGCGATTGTGAATGGAAACAATCGCTTTTTTTGTGAAAATATAATAAAATAGATAGGAGAGAATAAATACTTGTAGGAAAAAATAATACTCTTCGAAAATCTCTTCAAACAACGTCAGCGTCGCCTTACCGTACTCAAGTACAGCCTGCGGCTAGCTTCCTAGTTTGCTTTTTGATTTTCATTGAGTATGAGACGGCTTTTTCGTCTAGTAAAAGGATAACATGACAAAAAAAGTTGGTGTCGGTCAGGCACATAGTAAGATTATTTTAATAGGGGAACATGCAGTCGTTTACGGTTATCCTGCCATTTCCCTGCCTCTTTTGGAGGTGGAGGTAACTTGTAAAGTAGTTCCTGCAGCGAGTCCTTGGCGTCTCTATGAGGAGGATACTTTGTCCATGGCGGTTTATGCTTCGCTGGAGTATTTGGATATTAAAGAAGCCTGCATTCGCTGTGAGATTGACTCGGCTATCCCTGAAAAACGGGGAATGGGTTCGTCAGCTGCTATCAGCATAGCGGCCATTCGTGCGGTTTTTGACTACTATCAGGCAAATCTGCCTCATGATGTACTAGAAATCTTGGTCAATCGGGCTGAGATGATTGCTCATATGAATCCAAGTGGTTTGGATGCCAAGACCTGTCTCAGTGACCAACCTATTCGCTTTATCAAGAACGTAGGATTTACAGAGCTTGAGATGGATCTATCCGCCTATTTGATAATTGCCGATACGGGTGTTTATGGTCATACTCGTGAAGCCATCCAAGTGGTTCAAAATAAGGGCAAGGATGCCCTACCATTTTTGCATGCCTTGGGAGAATTAACCCAGCAGGCAGAAGAAGCGATTTCACGAAAAGATGCTGAAGGACTGGGGCAAATTCTCAGTCAAGCGCATTTACATTTAAGAGAAATTGGTGTCAGTAGCCCTGAAGCAGACTCTTTGGTTGAAACGGCTCTTAACCATGGTGCTCTGGGTGCCAAGATGAGCGGTGGTGGGCTAGGAGGTTGTATTATCGCCTTGGCAACCAATTTGACTCAAGCACAAGAACTAGCAGAAAGATTAGAAGAGAAAGGAGCTGTTCAGACATGGATAGAGAGCCTGTAACAGTACGTTCCTACGCAAATATTGCTATTATCAAATATTGGGGAAAGAAAAAAGAAAAAGAGATGGTGCCTGCTACTAGCAGTATTTCTCTGACTTTGGAAAATATGTATACGGAGACGACCTTGTCGCCTTTACCGACGGATGCGATGGCTGATGCCTTTTATATCAATGGTCAATTACAAAATGAGGCTGAGCATGCCAAGATGAGTAAGATTATTGACCGCTACCGTCCAGCTGGTGAGGGATTTGTTCGTATTGATACTCAAAACAATATGCCTACCGCAGCGGGCTTGTCCTCAAGTTCTAGCGGTTTGTCCGCCTTGGTCAAGGCTTGTAATGCTTATTTTCAGCTTGGATTGACTCGGAGCCAGTTGGCACAGGAGGCTAAGTTTGCCTCAGGATCTTCCTCTCGAAGTTTTTATGGACCGCTAGGAGCCTGGGATAAGGATAGCGGAGAAATTTACCCTGTAGAGACAGACTTGAAACTAGCTATGATTATGTTGGTGCTAGAGGATAAGAAAAAACCAATCTCTAGCCGTGATGGGATGAAACTTTGTGTGGAAACCTCGACGACTTTTGATGACTGGGTGCGTCAGTCTGAGAAGGATTATCAGGATATGCTGGTTTATCTCAAGGAAAATGATTTTGCCAAGGTTGGGGAATTAACGGAGAAAAATGCTCTTGCTATGCACGCTACGACCAAAACAGCCTCACCAGCCTTTTCTTATCTGACCGATGCATCTTATGAAGCCATGGACTTTGTTCGTCAGCTCCGTGAGCAAGGAGAAGCCTGCTACTTTACCATGGATGCCGGTCCCAATGTTAAGGTCCTCTGTCAGGAGAAAGACTTGGAGCATTTATCTGAAATCTTCAGTCAACGTTATCGCTTGATTGTGTCAAAAACAAAGGATTTGAGTCAAGATGATTGCTGTTAAAACTTGTGGGAAACTCTATTGGGCGGGTGAGTATGCTATTCTAGAGCCAGGGCAGTTAGCCTTGATAAAGGATATTCCCATCTATATGAAGGGGGAGATTGCTTTTTCTGACAGTTACCGTATCTATTCGGATATGTTTGATTTCGCAGTAGACTTGACACCAAATCCTGATTACAGCTTGATTCAAGAAACGATTGTTTTGATGAATGACTTCCTCGCTGATCGTGGGCGGATCTTGCGACCTTTTTCTCTAGAAGTCCGAGGAAAAATGGAACGGGAAGGGAAAAAGTTTGGTCTAGGTTCTAGCGGTAGCGTCGTTGTCTTGGTTATCAAGGCTTTGCTGGCTCTGTATAATCTTTCGGTTGATCAGGAGCTCTTGTTCAAACTGGCTAGCGCGGTCTTGCTCAAGCGCGGAGACAATGGTTCTATGGGAGACCTTGCCTGTATTGTGGCAGAGGAATTGGTTCTTTACCAGTCATTTGATCGCCAGAAGGTAGCTACTTGGTTGGAAGAAGAAAACTTGGCGACAGTTCTGGAGCGTGATTGGGGCTTTTCTATCTCACAAGTGAAACCAACTTTAGAATGTGATTTCCTAGTGGGATGGACCAAGGAAGTAGCTGTGTCTAGTGATATGGTCAAGCAAATCAAGCAGAACATCAATCAGAATTTTTTAACTTCCTCAAAAGAAACAGTGGCTACTTTAGTAGAAGCCTTGGAGCAAGGAAAAGCCGAAAAAGTTATCGAGCAAGTAGAAGTAGCCAGTCAACTTTTAGAAGGCTTGAGCTCAGATATTTACACGCCATCTCTCAGACAACTGAAAGAAGCCAGTCAAGATTTGCAAGCTGTTGCCAAGAGTAGCGGTGCGGGTGGTGGTGACTGTGGGATTGCCTTGAGTTTTGATGTTCAATCAACTGAAACCTTAAAAAATCGTTGGGCCGATCTGGGGATTGAGCTCTTATACCAAGAAAGGATAGGACATGACGACAAATCGTAAGGACGAGCATATCCGCTATGCCCTTGAGCAGAAAAGTTCCTATAATAGCTTTGATGAGGTGGAGTTGATTCATTCTTCCTTGCCTCTTTACGACCTGGATGAAATCGATCTTTCCACAGAATTTGCTGGTCGAAAGTGGGATTTTCCTTTTTATATCAATGCCATGACAGGCGGAAGCGATAAGGGGAAAGAAATCAATCAAAAGCTGGCTCAGGTGGCGGAAGCCTGTGGGATTTTGTTTGTGACGGGTTCTTATAGCGCAGCCCTCAAAGATCCAGCAGATGACTCTTTTTCTGTCAAGTCTGATCATCCAAATCTCCTCCTTGGGACCAATATTGGATTAGACAAGCCTGTTGAGTTGGGACTTCGGACTGTAGAAGAGATGAATCCTCTTCTCCTGCAAGTGCATGTCAATGTCATGCAGGAATTACTCATGCCCGAAGGAGAAAGGAAGTTTAGAAACTGGCAATCGCATCTAGAAGACTACAGCAAGCAAATCTCCGTTCCAATTGTCCTCAAGGAAGTCGGCTTTGGGATGGATGTGAAGACCATCGAAAGAGCCTATGAACTGGGTGTTCGAACCTTTGACCTGTCAGGTCGTGGTGGCACCAGCTTTGCTTATATCGAAAACCGTCGCAGTGGTCAACGTGACTACCTCAATCAATGGGGTCAGTCTACTATGCAAGCCCTTCTCAATGCCCAAGACTGGAAAGACAAGGTTCAACTCTTGGTCAGTGGAGGCGTTCGGAATCCGTTGGATATGATTAAGTGTTTGGTCTTTGGTGCCAAGGCTGTGGGACTGTCTCGAACAGTTCTGGAATTGGTTGAAACTTATTCAGTCGAAGAAGTGATTGACATTGTCCAAGGCTGGAAAGCGGATCTACGCTTAATCATGTGTGCTCTGAATTGTGCTACCATAGCAGATTTGCAAAGTGTAGATTACATTCTTTATGGAAAATTAAAAGAAGCAAATGATCAGATGAAAAAGGCGTAACCACCGCCTTTTTTCCATCTTCAGACCGAGGTGACTTTTTTGAATTGTGATAAAATAGAAGGGAGAGGATCAACCTATGAGAAAATTTAAAATCTTTTTATTTATCGAAGCCTGCCTTTTGACGGGAGCTCTGATTTTGATGGTGTCAGAGCATTTTTCACGTTTTCTGCTGATTCTATTCCTCTTTTTGCTTTTGATTCGCTATTACACTGGTAAAGAGGGCAATAATCTTCTGTTAGTAGTGGCAAGCATTCTCTTCTTTTTCATCGTCATGCTCAACCCCTTTGTGATTCTAGCTATTTTTGTTGCGGTCATATACAGCCTTTTTCTTATTTATCCGATGATGAACCAGGAAAAGGAGCAGACCAATTTGGTGTTTGAAGAGGTAGTGACGGTTAAGAAGGAAAAAAATCGTTGGTTTGGAAATCTCCATCATTTTTCAAGTTACCAGACTTGCCAGTTTGATGATATCAATCTTTTTCGCCTCATGGGCAAGGACACTATTCATCTGGAGAGGGTGATTTTAACCAATCATGACAATGTCATTATTCTCAGAAAGATGGTAGGTACGACCAAAATCATTGTGCCTGTAGATGTGGAAGTAAGCCTCAGCGTTAACTGTCTCTATGGGGATTTGACTTTCTTCAACCAGCCCAAGCGAGCCCTCCGTAATGAACACTATCATCAAGAAACAAGAGACTATCTCAAGAGTAACAAGAGCGTCAAGATTCTCTTGACCACTATGATTGGCGATGTGGAGGTGGTTAGAGGATGAAAAAACAAGCTTATGTAATCATTGCCATTACCTCCTTCCTCTTTGTCTTATTTCTCTCCCACAGTTTACTGGAAATCCTTGATTTTGACTGGTCAATTTTCTTGCACGATGTCGAAAAAACAGAAAAATTTGTTTTTTTGTTATTGGTCTTCAGCATGTCCATGACCTTTCTCTTAGCCCTGTTTTGGCGAGGTGTGGAAGAGCTTTCTCTAAGAAAAATGCAGGCTAATATCAAGCGTTTGTTGGCAGGACAAGAAGTGGTTCAGGTTGCAGATCCAGATTTGGATGCCAGTTTCAAGTCCTTGTCAGGGAAACTTAACCTCTTGACAGAGGCTCTTCAAAAAGCTGAAAATCACAGTCTTACTCAGGAAGAGGAAATCATCGAGAAAGAACGAAAGCGCATTGCTCGGGATTTGCACGATACGGTCAGTCAGGAGTTGTTTGCGGCCCACATGATTTTGTCAGGTATCAGTCAGCAGGCTTTGAAATTGGATAGAGAAAAGATGCAGACCCAGTTGCAGAGTGTCACAGCTATTTTAGAAACCGCTCAGAAGGATTTGCGGGTCTTGCTTTTGCATTTGCGACCAGTTGAACTGGAGCAGAAGAGTCTGGTTGAAGGGATTCAAATCCTCTTAAAAGAGCTTGAGGACAAGAGTGATCTCAAGGTTAGTCTCAAGCAAAATGTGACGAAATTACCCAAGAAGATTGAGGAGCATATTTTCCGTATCCTGCAAGAGTTAATCAGCAATACCCTCCGCCATGCCCAGGCCTCTTGTTTGGATGTCTATCTCTATCAGACGGATCTTGAATTGCAGCTGAAGGTGGTGGATAATGGGATTGGTTTCCAATTGGGGAGCTTAGATGACTTGAGTTATGGACTCCGCAATATCAAGGAGCGGGTCGAAGATATGGCAGGGACGGTTCGGTTATTGACAGCTTCCAAGCAAGGATTAGCAGTTGATATCCGCATTCCCCTGCTCGATAAGGAATGATAAAGGAGTAAAGATGAAAATTTTACTAGTAGATGACCATGAAATGGTCCGATTGGGCTTGAAAAGCTACTTTGACCTCCAAGACGATGTAGAAGTTGTGGGCGAGGCGGCAAACGGGTCTCAAGGTATTGACTTGGCCTTGAAATTGCGTCCAGATGTTATTGTCATGGATATCGTCATGCCTGAGATGAATGGGATTGACGCAACCTTAGCCATTCTCAAAGAATGGCCTGAAGCCAAAATATTAATTGTTACATCTTACTTAGACAATGAAAAAATCATGCCTGTCTTAAATGCTGGTGCCAAAGGCTATATGCTTAAGACTTCTAGTGCAGATGAATTGCTCCATGCTGTCCGCAAGGTAGCTGCTGGGGAGTTAGCCATTGAGCAAGAGGTCAGCAAGAAGGTCGAATACCACCGCAATCACATAGAACTACATGAGGACCTGACTGCGCGTGAGCGAGATGTGCTTCAACTCATCGCCAAGGGCTACGAAAATCAGCGTATCGCAGACGAACTCTTTATCTCTCTCAAGACGGTCAAGACCCACGTGTCCAACATTCTTGCCAAACTTGAGGTCAGCGATCGCACCCAGGCAGCGGTCTATGCCTTTCAGCACCACTTGGTCGGGCATGAGGAGTTTTAGTAATTATATAAAATAATGTCAGAGCAATGACTTAATTTAGTATCAAAGAAGCGAGTAAGTGCCACTAGCGTGATAAAATATTTTTTTCACAATATTTTTATGTTATTTGTTGACATTCATTTTATAGGGGAGTAGAATAGAGTTATAAATAGATAAAACAATATATTGACTATAAAAAAGATTGATATAAACTCAAAAGAAGGTTAAAATCATGTCCCTGTAAATTATTAAAATAAGGTCACTAGAGCGTTAAGGTCTTTATTTCATCGCTTTAAGATCGCTATAATAATATGGTCAAACTAACTCTATCTCACAGTTTCAATTCGTGGAGGAATAGCTATGAAAAAATCTAAACTACTTACACTTGGTTTACTTGCAGGTGCTGGTCTACTTTTGTCTATCAATCAAGCACAAGCTGCAGATACTTGGGTTAAAAATGGTGCTGACTGGAATCTTTCACAAGATGGCAGTCTCGCTAAAAACAAATGGGTACAAAACGCAGGTTCTTGGTACCACTTTGACGGTTCTGGTAACATGCAGACAGGCTGGCTCAAAGATGGGAATACATGGTATTCGCTCGCAGACAGTGGCGCTATGCGTACTGGCTGGTACAAGGACGGAAATACATGGTACTCACTAGCAGATAGTGGTGCTATGCGTACAGGTTGGTACAAAGAAGGGTCTACATGGTATTACCTCAAAGACAGTGGCGCTATGGCAACAGGATGGGCGACTGCAAATGGTGAATGGTCTTACTTTGAAAAATCAGGTGCTATGGTCGCAGACAGAGCTGTTCCAGCCAGCGATGGAGAAAGTTATATCATTGGTAAGGATGGCTATCTGTTAACCAAACTCCCTAGTCAGGTTGAACAATCTCAAGCGGATGATACAATTATCACAAATATTGTTACTTTGTCTGATGGTTATGATTATCACCTTATTTATACAAAAGATGGAGTCATTGTTGAAAAGAATGCCTGGTACATCAAACCAGAGTTTAAAAAGTTTTCTAATAAATATGGGGATCACGTGTCAAATACGATGTTGGCTTTAACAGATAATAAAGATCAAGGACAGGAAATTGATCCTAAAGCTGTTATAAAGAATTTCCAAAACTTACCAAACAGGTATTACTTTGGGGCAGATGGTCGTCGAGTAACAAATTTACCAGAAATGACTACCTATTCAGAGATTAAAAAAGTTGGAAATGATGTCTATTTAGAAAATCCAGGTGCACGACTTTTTCTTGGAGCTACCAGCTTCACAATCAATAATAATAAACTATATTACTTAGATGGTGCTAATGACAAACTCAAAACAGGTTATTTTGCATTGATTGATGATAGACCAAGCTATCATCACTATCATATTCTTGTTTATGCAGACCAATCTAGTGAAATTCTTAAAATGAAACGATTGCCAACAGGAATTTCAGATTATCTTAATAAAGAAATTGACGGTTTCTACGGTCAAACTGTTAAAATCGATAGTAAGACAGGAAATGTTTCTGTTGTGAAATAAGACGTCTGACATAGTAAAACGAAAAAGCGAACAGCTTTGTATACTAGGAAGTCATGTTCGCTTTTATTCATAAAATAATAGTTACTATTAGCCCTCTGTTTCAAAAAAATCTACTTGATAATAATCACGAACTTCTTTTTTCATTTCCTCTAGTAATCGACTTTCATCTGTTGATTCGAGTAAGGATAGTCCTTTATTAATCATGGCATGATCTTCATTAACGATTCCCAGACGTACTTGAGCTACACCTAATAAATCGTATCGTTTCATTTTTTTTGATAAATCAAGACATTCTTGAATTAAGCATAGACAGGCATCTTTCTTCCCTGCTTCAAGATACATTCGTGTCATATTGGCTAGAATGGAGTAATGAATACTTTGAACTGGGCGATAATCTGTGTATTTATTTAGAGATTTTACAAGTCTTTGACGTAGCATTTCTAGTGAATCAACAGGGAAATGGAAAATAATCATCACTAACAACCGTAAATCTGAGAGGAACCACTGATCTCTTTTTTCCAATTCTTTCCATAACTCTTCAGCCAAGGCTTGGGCTTTATCGGAAAACTGATTTTCAATCACTTCTATAAAAATGGTTAGTTCTTTCACAGCATGTTCTATTGGGATATCATTCTGCACTTCATCTAGATAAGTTTGACATTTTGATAGCAGTGTCTTCATTTCTTCTAGATTAGGTGAAGAAATGACTTGATAGTATTCTGAAAATAATTTCTTACGAGAATCCATTTGGTAATGTTGACAAATATAATGAAATTCATCGAAACACATATCAATTTGCCTCAACAACAACTCCATAGTATCATACCTAGGAGTAGAATGATTATTTTCAAACTTCGATAAGTTAGAATGAGTAATGTAGTCCCCACAGACCTCATTTTGTGTAATCCCTTTTGACTTACGAATGTATTTATAAACTGAACCAATATCCCACCGCATATTTTTGCCTCCAAAAATGTTCCAAAAGTAGAAGTTTTAAGAAAATATTTATATTTAGTATATCATAAAGGTGTGGGGTAGGCAATGATGATAGAAAGAAGGTGTTGGTTGACTCTTAAGGATTATTAGGAGTTATGTAGAATGTTTATGATGGAAAAATATTTTTTATAACTATTCAATAAAGGAGGAAATAACTATGAAAAAATCTAAACTTCTCACACTTGGTTTACTTGCAGGTGCTGGTCTACTTTTGTCTATCAATCAAGCACAGGCTGCAGATACTTGGGTTAAAAATGGTGCTGACTGGAATCTTTCACAAGATGGCAGTCTCGCTAAAAACAAATGGGTACAAAACGCAGGTTCTTGGTATCACTTCGATAGCACTGGTAATATGCAGACAGGCTGGCTCAAGGAAGGAAATACATGGTATTCGCTCGCAGACAGTGGCGCTATGCGTACTGGCTGGTACAAGGAAGGTAACACCTGGTACTCACTTGCAGATAGTGGCGCCATGCGCACAGGTTGGTACCAAGAAGGGTCTACATGGTATTACCTCAAAGGCAGTGGTGCTATGGCAACAGGATGGGCTACTGCAAATGGTCAATGGTCTTACTTTGAAAAATCAGGTGCTATGGTCGCAGATAGAGCTGTTCCAGCCAGTGATGGGGAAAGTTATGTCATTGGTAAGGATGGTTATATGTTAACCAGACTTCCAAGTGAAGTTGAACAAGATCCTTTTGATGATACAGTTATTACAGATATCGTTACTTTGTCTGATGGTTATGACTATCACCTTGTTCATAAGAAAGATGGAGTTGTTATCGAAAAGAATGCCTGGTATATCAAACCTATTGTTGAACGTTTTTCTTATCAAAAGATTGGCGATATAAAACTAAATACTTTAGATGCAATTACTGATAATAAAAAACCAGGGGAAGAAATTGATCCTAAAGCTGTCATAAAGAATTTCCAAAACTTACCAAATAAATATTACTTTGGAGCAGATGGTCGTAAGGTTGCGAGTCTACCAGAATTCACTACTCACTTCCCTATTCAAAAAGTTGGAACTGAACTTTATCTTAAAAATTCAAGTCCAGTTATTAGTCTAGAATCATCTGGATTTACAATTAATGACAACAAACTGTATCTAAGAGATGTCAATGATCATAATGGTAAACTTGTAACTGGATATTTCACAATGTTTATGGACGGATTATTATCTAAAGATCACCATATTTTGGGCTATGCAGATGAATCTGGTGAAATTGTGAAGATGAAAGTTTTACCTAATGATTTCCGTGATCATATTGAAAAAGGAATTTCAGGTTTTTATGGAGAAACTGTTCGATACGACGGTTCAACAGGAAATGTTTCTGTTGTGAAATAAGACGTCTGACAGAGTAAAACGAAAAAGCGAACAGCTTTGTTTACTAGGAAGTCATGTTCATTTCACTATAGAATAGGAGGAAATGGCTATGAAAAAATCTAAACTACTTACTCTTGGTTTGCTTGCAGGTGCTGGTCTGCTTTTGTCAATCAACCAAGCACAGGCTGCAGATACTTGGGTTAAAAATGGTTCTGACTGGAATCTTTCACAAGATGGCAGTCTTGCTAAAAATAAATGGGTACAAAATGCTGGTTCTTGGTACTATTTTGACGATTCTGGTAATATGCAGACAGGCTGGCTCAAAGACGGTGATACTTGGTACTCACTAGCAGATAGTGGCGCTATGCGTACTGGATGGTACAAGGAAGGCAATACCTGGTATTCACTAGCAGATAGTGGCGCTATGCGTACTGGATGGTACAAAGAAGGAAACACCTGGTACTATCTTCATTTTAG
>NZ_JPFW01000008.1 GCF_000722705.1 Streptococcus mitis | reverse complement strand
TGATAGAGTTGTAAATTCTAGTGATGGGACAGGCTATATTCTCAGTAAGGATGGCCATATGTTCACTTTACGAAATAACCCTTATAAACATGGTGACATTGTTCGTTTAGGCGATGGATATGAATATCTGATTACAGCAAAATTTGACGGAAATAACTTTACTGATGTTATCGTGGATAAAAACACTTGGTATATCAAACCTGAGTTCAAGAAATTTTCCGACAAATACGGGGATGAGGTTTCCAATACGATGTTGGCTTTAGTGGATAATAAAGAAGAAGGACAAGAAATTGATCCTAAAGCTGTTATTCGTAATTTCCAAAATCTGCCAGGTCGATATTACTTTGGAGCAGATGGTCGTAGAGTGACACCACTTCCAGAGATGACGACTAGATCAGAAATCAAAAAAGTTGGCAATGATCTTTATCTAGAAGACCCAGGTGTACGACTTAGACTTCCATCTACTAGCTTCACAATCAATAACAATAAACTATACTATTTAGATGAAGCTAATGGTAAGCTTAAAACAGGTTACTTTGTATTGATTGATGACGGTATGTCTACAACCCACTATCATTTCCTTGTATATGCAGACCAATCTGGTGAGGTTCTTAAGATGAAACGCTTACCATCAGGATTTTCAGATTATTTTGACAAAGAAATCGATGGTTTCTATGGTCAAAAAATTAAGATTACACAGCCAAATAAGTATGAATATTACAAGGTTCTTGTGGTTAAATAAGACAAAACGAATCGCCTAATGAGGGATGTTTGGGCGATTCGTTTTTTACTGTAATCAGCCATCATTAAGCATCTTTTATAAGATTATATTCGAAAACTAAAGAAAACTAAGAAGAAACCGTACCTCCCCCATCATTGAAAAGCGCAGTCATTACTTGAAAAAAGTCGCTCGTTTATGTTATAATAGACTGTATTTAAAAAATTTTAAGGAGAAATGACAGAATGTCTGTATCATTTGAAAACAAAGAAACAAACCGTGGGGTCTTGACTTTTACTATCTCTCAAGACCAAATCAAACCAGAATTGGACCGTGTCTTCAACTCAGTGAAGAAATCTCTTAATGTTCCAGGTTTCCGTAAAGGTCACCTTCCACGTCCTATCTTCGACAAAAAATTTGGTGAAGAGTCACTTTACCAAGACGTTATGAACGCTCTTTTGCCAAACGCTTATGAAGCAGCTGTAAAAGAAGCTGGTCTTGAAGTAGTTGCGCAACCAAAAATTGACGTAACTTCAATGGAAAAAGGTCAAGACTGGGTTATTACTGCTGAAGTTGTTACAAAACCTGAAGTAAAATTGGGTGACTACAAAAACCTTGAAGTATCAGTAGACCTTGAAAAAGAAGTAACTGACGCTGACGTTGAAGAGCGTATCGAACGTGAACGCAACAACTTGGCTGAATTGGTTATCAAAGAAGCTGCTGCTGAAAACGGCGACACTGTTGTCATCGACTTCGTTGGTTCTATCGACGGTGTTGAATTTGACGGTGGAAAAGGTGAAAACTTCTCACTTGGACTTGGTTCAGGTCAATTCATCCCTGGTTTCGAAGACCAATTGGTAGGTCACTCAGCTGGCGAAACTGTTGATGTGATCGTAACATTCCCAGAAGACTACCAAGCAGAAGACCTTGCAGGTAAAGAAGCTAAATTCGTGACAACTATTCACGAAGTAAAAGCGAAAGAAGTTCCAGCTCTTGACGATGAACTTGCAAAAGATATCGATGAAGAAGTTGAAACACTTGCTGAATTGAAAGAAAAATACCGCAAGGAATTGGCTGCTGCTAAAGAAGAAGCTTACAAAGATGCCGTTGAAGGTGCAGCAATTGATAAAGCTGTAGAAAACGCTGAAATCGTAGAACTTCCAGAAGAAATGATCCACGAAGAAGTTCACCGTTCAGTAAATGAATTCCTTGGAAACTTGCAACGTCAAGGTATCAACCCTGACATGTACTTCCAAATCACTGGAACTACTCAAGAAGACCTTCACAAACAATACGAGGGAGAAGCTGAGTCACGTACTAAGACTAACCTTGTTATCGAAGCAGTTGCCAAAGCTGAAGGATTTGATGCTTCAGAAGAAGAAATCCAAAAAGAAATCGAGCAATTGGCTACAGATTACAACATGGAAGTTGCACAAGTACAAAGCTTGCTTTCAGCTGATATGTTGAAACACGATATCACAATTAAAAAAGCTGTTGAGTTGATTACAAGCACAGCAACAGTTAAATAATCTTAATAAACAAAAATCCCACCTGAATTGGTGGGTTTTCTGATGCACTATTTTCCAAAAATCTCTTTGAGATCTGCTTCTGTAATCCCAATCATGGCTGGGATGCTATCCCAGTTTTCTTCGGTTAGGATGTAGGATTGTTCAGAGTCAGTTAATGTGGCAGTTTCAGAGACAGCTGGTGTATTTTCTTCAACAGTTTCAATTAAATCACTGAAGCGTTCAATCAGATAGGTTTTTCGGGCAGTTCCGATGTGCTGGGTGGCATAATCAAAGGCCTGTAATTCGCCTAATAAGATGAGTTTGCTTTTGGCGCGTGTAATGGCTGTATAGATGAGATTGCGCTCAAGCATACGCCTGCTAGCACTGGTGATAGGCAAGATGACAACAGGGAACTCACTTCCCTGAGACTTATGGATACTCATGGCATAGGCCAAGCGAATCTTGTACCATTCGTTACGTGGGTAGGAGACCTCATTGCCATCAAAATCAATGACAATCTCGTCTTGCTTCGATTCGGTATATTTTCCAGGAATCAGGTCTGTGATGGCTCCCAAATCCCCATTAAAGACATTGATTTCAGCATCGTTAACCAAATGAATGACCTTGTCGCCCTTACGATAGTGACACTGGGGAGCTTCAAAACTAAGTTGGTCTTTTTGTGGTGGGTTAAGGAGGTCTTGCATGAGCTGGTTGATGGCATCAATCCCTGCTGCCCCTCGGTACATGGGAGCCAGAACTTGGATATCACGGGCAGGGATGCCACTTCTGAGGGCAGCGCCTAAGATTTTCTCAATGGTGGCAGGAATATGACTGCTAGCAATTTCAAAGTAGGAACGGTCTGCTTTTTTCTGGGTGAAATCAGCTGGCAAGATTCCCTGTCGAATCTGACTAGCCAAGGTAACGATAGTTGATTCTTCGCTTTGTCGGTAAATTTTTTCCAAGCGAGTCTGAGGAATCAAAGGAATATGAAGCAGATCCGCTAGAACCTGTCCAGGACTGACAGAAGGTAGCTGGTCGCTGTCACCCACGATGAGGATTTTACTGTTAGAAGAGATGTTGGAGAAGAGTTGATTGGCCAGCCAAGTATCCACCATGGAGAATTCATCTACGATGATAAAGTCGGCATCCAGATAATCTTCCAGATGACTGGTATCATCGTCCCCTGTCATTCCCAAATGGCGGTGTATGGTCGCGCTAGGCAAACCTGTCAATTCATTCATGCGCCGAGCGGCTCGTCCAGTTGGAGCAGCAAGAAGAATTGGCAGGTTGCTTTTTTTCCTGAGGTCAAGTCCTTCTAAAAGTGCATATACAGCGATAATTCCATTGATAACAGTCGTCTTACCAGTACCAGGCCCACCTGTCAGGATAAAGACCTTATTCTGGATAGCATCACAGATAGCCTGTTTTTGAATGCTATCATACTCAATCCCCAGCTCTTGCTCGACAGTAGTGATATGTTTTTGAATGGTTTCTAAATCATGACTCTTTTGTTTTCCTTTTTCAAGGATACGAACCAAGTGACTGCGGATGCCTTCCTCCGCGAAAAAGAGACTATTATCAAAGATTTTAGTATCAATCTGCTGAACCTTGTCTTCTTCAATGAGGTAGGAGAGTTCTTGGGCTACTTGGCTGGGATCCAGTTCCACGGGACGGGAAGACTCAAGGAGAGTGAGGGTTTGTTCTAGCAAATCCCGTGCTTCAACATAGGTATCCCCTGTTTCCATACAGGCCTGAAAAAGACTGTGAACTAGACCAGCACGGAAGCGTTCAGGGGCCTGACTTTCGATGCCTAGTTCCTCCGCTAGTTGGTCAGCAATAGTAAAGCCCAAACCCTTGATATCCTCAACCAACTGGTAGGGATAATTTTCAACCACATCAAGGGTTTCTTCCTTGTAAAAGTCTTGAATCTGGAAGGCTAGTTTATTGGGAATGCCGTAGTTGGCTAGTTTGGCCAAAACCATCTCCGTTCCGTAGTTGAGACGGAGAGTGGAGACGAAAGCCTCGCGATTTTTGGCAGAGAGTCCTGAGATGCCTTCTAGCTTTTCTGGGTGTTGCAGAATTTCGTCAATGGTATTGTCACCATAGGTGTCCACGATTTTCTGAGCTGTCTTGAGACCAATTCCCTTGAAATGGCTACTTGAAAAGTACTTAACCAATCCCTTGCTAGTTGGTTTTGCTCGTTCATAACGGCTGATTTGCAGTTGTTCCCCATACTTGGAGTGCTGGACAATTTGCCCCCAAAAAGTATAGTCTTCTCCCTCAATCACGTCAGCCATGGTTCCTGTGACAATGATTTCAAAATCGTCAAAATCCGCTGCGTCCGTATCTTCGATTTCTAGGAGGAGAATGCGATAAAAATTGCTGGGATTTTCAAAAATAATCCGTTCAATGGTTCCTGAAAAATAAACTTCCATAAAATTCCTTTGCATGAATAGGTGAGAGTTGGGGTTGTTTTTATTTTATACTCTTCGAAAATCTCTTCAAACCACATCAGCTCTATCTGCAACCTCAAAACACTGTTTTGAGCAACCTGCGGCTAGCTTCCTAGTTTGCTCTTTGATTTTCATTGAGTATAACTTTGTTTCTATCTTAATCAAACTGGATAGTGAATAATCATATTATCACGATAGAAGAAGAGGCTGAGATTGCTGATTCTCGGCCTCTTCGATTTCTTAAAATGTTCCGATACGGGTGATTGGCCAGAAGCGGAATTTAGCTTCCCCTGTGATATCTTTTGCTTTGAAGGTACCTACATGGCGGCTGTCGCTCGAAACCAGGCGGTCATCTCCGAGGAGAAGGTACTCTCCTTCTGGAACAGTAAAGCTGAAGTTGGTGTTGTAGTTGACATCGACTGTGAAGGCTTGAGCTTTTTGAGCGATGCTTCTAAAGAAAGTTCCTTTATTTCCTTCAAATCCCTTGCCTGAGTAGGTGCTTTGGAGTTTGTCATCCTTGAAGCGTTTGATATAGTCAGCTAGGTAAGGCTCATCCGTCTCTTTATCATTGATGTAAAGTTTATCGTTTTCGTAACGGATAGTGTCGCCAGGCATTCCGATGACACGTTTGACAATGTCCTTATTACCGTCTTCCTCATGAGCCACAACGATATCAAATCGGTCAATAGGGAGATGTTTGACAACAAAGAGGATTTCGCCATCCGCTAGGGTCGGATCCATGGAATGGCCTTCTACGCGGACATTACTCCAAAAAAAGATACGGCTTAAAGCTAGTAATGACAGAATCAGGAGGAACAGTCCCCACTCTTTTAAGAAATTTTTAAATGAATTCATAACTTACCTTTCTAAGCGTTTTTTCGCTTTTTCAGTATTTTTAAAGTGCAATTTGGCGCAGAAGTTGAGTCCCTGCATGCCATAGGCTTGTAAGATCTGGCTAGCCACCTTATCAGAAGCCGTTCCAGCTCCACTTGGAAGTTGATAGCCCAGTTCTCGTCCCAGATTTTCAAGATTTTCCAGAAAGAGATCACGCGCAATGACAGAAGAAACTGCGACAGCCAAGTATTTACCCTCAGCCTTTTCTTCTAAGCTGATAGGATTGCTGAAACGATTGGCCTCTTGTGCCAAGTATTTGTCATAATTTTTAGCACTGGTAAAGGCATCAATCACAATTTTCTCAGGATGAACACCTTTTTGAAGGAGGAGATAGATAGCCTGATTATGGAGGGCAACCTTAACCGAAACCGCATTGTAGCGATCTCCGATGACCTCGTTGTACTTGCTTGGTGAGAGAAGGAGTGCCTGGTGCTGGATTTTTTCCTTGAGAATAGGAGCAATCTGACGAATCTTTTGGTCTGTCAGAGTCTTTGAATCCCCCACACCGAGTTTTCGTAAGAAGTCGTGCTGGTCAGGTGTGACAAAGGAAGCCACAACTGCAAGCCCACCAAAGTAGGAACCATTTCCAACCTCATCTGTCCCAATTAAAGGGAAATTTTGTCCCCTGTTTTCCTCTACAACTTGATAGCCAAAGAAATTGGCGTATTTCTCAGCCCCTTCACCCTGAAGCAAGACTTTTCCAGAAGTATAGATAGAAGCCGTTGCCTGAGGCAGTCTCAAAAAGTAGCGGATATAGGGGTTCTTACTGGGAGCCAGACTGGTTTGATAGTGTTCAAGGAAAGCCTGAATCTCCTTTTCGCTTGGTGTGAGTGTTATACTTACCATAGTTTCTATTGTACCACAAAAGCAGGCAAATTTGTAAAAACTGACAAAGTTAGCGAATTTTGGTATAATATCGTGAGGTGAATTTTATGGCAAATCTAAATCGATTCAAATTTACATTCGGAAAAAAATCATTAACCTTGACAACCAAGCATGATAATCTCTTTATGGAGGAAATCGCTAAGGTTGCGACAGAAAAATACCAAGCTATTAAAGAACAAATGCCTAGTGCAGACGATGAAACGATCGCTCTTTTGTTGGCAGTCAACTGTTTGTCAACTCAGCTCAGTCGTGAGATTGAATTTGACGATAAGGAGCAAGAATTAGAAGAACTCCGTCACAAACTCGTGACTTGCAAGCAAGAACAGAGTAAGATTGAGGATTCCTTATGATTTCGCTCCTTCTTCTATTGGTCTTGGCTTGGGGATTTTATATCGGCTATCGGAGAGGCCTGCTCTTACAGGTTTATTACCTGATTTCAGCCATGGCATCGGCTTTTATGGCTGGCCAGTTTTACAAGGGGCTTGGGGAACAATTCCATTTATTACTCCCTTATGCAAATCCGCAGGAAGGTCAGGGGACTTTCTTCTTCCCATCGGATCAACTCTTTCAGTTGGATAAGGTCTTTTACGCGGGTATCGGCTATTTGCTTGTATTTGGGATTGTCTATAGCATCGGTCGTTTACTTGGTCTCTTGTTACACTTACTTCCTAGTAAAAAACTGGGTGGCAAGTTGTTCCAAGTTTCAGCAGGTATCTTGTCCATGTTGGTGACCTTATTTGTTTTGCAAATGGCCTTGACCATCTTGGCGACCATTCCCATGGCAGCTATTCAAACTCCTCTTGAAAAGAGTATCGTCGCAAAACACATCATCCAGAGCATACCAGTAACAACCAGTTGGCTTAAGCAAATCTGGGTGACAAATTTAATCGGATAAAAAGGGCAGGAATTTTCCTAGCCCTTTGTTTACAGATTGACTAGAATCTATCAGAATGTAAAAAGCTACCACACCTAGACATTCAAAGACAAGGAAATAAAGATGAACAAAAAAATATTAGAAACATTAGAGTTCAATAAGGTCAAGGTCTTGTTTGAACCTCATTTGTTGACCGAGCAGGGCTTGGAGCAATTGAAACAGCTGGCTCCGACTGCCAAAGCAGATAAAATCAAACAGGCTTTTGCTGAGATGAAGGAAATGCAGGCTCTCTTTGTCGAGCAACCGCATTTTACCATTCTCGCAACCAAGGAAATAGCAGGAGTATGCAAGCGTTTGGAGATGGGAGCGGACCTCAATATTGAGGAGTTCCTACTCTTGAAGCGCGTGCTTCTTTCCAGCCGAGAACTACAAAGCTTTTACGCCAATCTAGAAAATGTCAGCTTGACAGAATTAGCCCTCTGGTTTGAAAAATTACACGATTTTCCGCAATTACAAGGAAATCTTCAGGCCTTTAATGATGCAGGTTTCATTGAAAATTTTGCTAGTGAAGAATTGGCGCGAATCCGTCGAAAAATCCATGATAGCGAGAGTCAGGTACGTGATGTCTTGCAAGATTTGCTCAAACAAAAAGCGCAGATGTTGACGGAAGGGATTGTTGCAAGCAGAAATGGCCGTCAGGTTTTACCAGTCAAAAACACTTATCGCAACAAGATTGCAGGTGTTGTTCATGATATTTCTGCTAGTGGAAACACCGTCTATATCGAACCCCGTGAGGTGGTCAAACTGAGCGAAGAAATTGCCAGTCTGCGAGCAGATGAGCGCTATGAAATGCTTCGTATTCTCCAAGAAATTTCTGAGCGTGTCCGCCCTCATGCGGCTGAGATTGCCAATGATGCTTGGATTATCGGCCATCTAGACTTAATTCGTGCCAAGGTCCGCTTTATCCAAGAGAGGCAAGCGGTCGTTCCTAAGTTATCAGAAAATCAGGAGATTCAACTGCTCCATGTCTGCCATCCTTTAGTCAAAAATGCGGTCGCAAATGATGTCCATTTTGGCCAGGATTTAACAGCTATTGTCATCACAGGTCCCAACACTGGTGGTAAGACCATCATGCTTAAAACTCTGGGCTTGACGCAGGTTATGGCCCAGTCTGGTTTGCCGATTTTAGCAGACAAGGGAAGTCGTGTTGGTATTTTTGAGGAAATCTTTGCTGATATTGGCGATGAGCAGTCTATTGAGCAGAGCTTGTCTACCTTCTCTAGCCACATGACCAACATCGTGGATATTCTTGGCAAGGTCAATCAACATTCCCTCTTACTCTTGGATGAGTTGGGGGCTGGTACAGACCCTCAAGAGGGAGCTGCCCTTGCCATGGCTATTCTGGAGGACCTTCGCCTGCGTCAAGTCAAGACCATGGCGACTACCCACTATCCCGAACTCAAGGCCTATGGTATCGAGACAGCCTTTGTGCAAAATGCCAGTATGGAGTTTGATACTGCGACTCTTCGCCCGACCTATCGCTTTATGCAGGGCGTGCCTGGCCGAAGCAATGCATTTGAAATTGCCAAACGTCTAGGCCTATCTGAAGTTATTGTAGGGGATGCCAGCCAGCAGGTCGATCAGGACAATGATGTCAATCGTATCATTGAGCAACTAGAAGAGCAGACGCTAGAGAGTCGTAAACGCTTGGACAATATCCGTGAGGTGGAGCAAGAAAATCTCAAGATGAACCGAGCGCTCAAAAAGCTCTACAATGAGCTCAATCGTGAAAAGGAAACCGAGCTTAATAAGGCACGTGAACAGGCTGCTGAGATTGTGGACATGGCCCTCAGTGAGAGTGATCAGATTCTCAAAAATCTCCATAGTAAGTCCCAGCTCAAACCCCATGAAATCATTGAAGCCAAGGCCAAGCTGAAAAAATTGGCTCCTGAAAAAGTAGATTTGTCTAAAAACAAGGTCCTTCAAAAGGCCAAGAAAAAACGAGCTCCAAAGGTGGGAGATGATATCGTGGTTCTCAGTTATGGACAGCGTGGTACCTTGACCAGTCAACTTAAGGATGGTCGCTGGGAAGCCCAAGTCGGTTTAATCAAGATGACCTTGGAAGAAAAAGAATTTGACCTTGTTCAAGCTCAGCAAGAAAAACCAGTCAAGAAGAAACAGGTCAATGTCGTGAAACGGACTTCTGGCAGAGGACCGCAAGCAAGACTGGACCTTCGAGGCAAACGTTATGAAGAAGCCATGAATGAGCTAGATGCCTTTATCGACCAAGCCCTGCTCAACAATATGGCCCAAGTCGATATCATCCATGGTATTGGAACAGGTGTCATCCGTGAAGGAGTCACCAAATACCTACAAAGAAACAAACATGTCAAGACTTTCGGCTATGCTCCACAAAATGCTGGAGGCAGTGGTGCGACTATTGTGACCTTTAAAGGATAAGAAGTATTTCGGAATTCATAAAGTAAAGCTAAAGTAAAAACTGTCGAACTAATTTTTTACTAGTAAACACATTGACAAAAACCAACATTTTTTGTAAAATAAGAATCAATTAAATACCAACACCGAATGAAGTTTAATAGAAGTGGGGAATCGTTTGATTTTCCATGACTGTAAATGGACGGAACTCTGGAGAGACCGTAAAGGCACCGAAGGGGCAAGGCAGGCAACTGCTCAAACTCTCAGGTAAAAGGACAGAGCTAGGATAGACCGCTTTTTAGCATTTATCTAAGCATTCCAGAGTACATGTATCGTGCATGTGCTCTTTCTTTTGGGGTTGAAAAGATAGGAGAATAGAATGTTAGAATTGCTTAAATCAATCGATGCTTTTGTTTGGGGCCCACCCCTCTTGATTTTATTGGTCGGAACAGGGACTTATCTCACTGCTCGTTTGGGGCTTTTACAGGTTTTGCGTCTGTCCAAGGCCTTCCAGCTTATTTTTATCAAGGACAAGGGGCATGGGGATGTATCCAGTTTTGCGGCCTTGTGTACAGCCCTAGCAGCGACAGTTGGTACGGGAAATATTATCGGGGTGGCGACGGCTATCAAGGTCGGTGGCCCAGGAGCTCTCTTTTGGATGTGGATGGCTGCTTTCTTTGGGATGGCTACCAAGTATGCGGAAGGGCTCTTGGCGATCAAATACCGTACTAAGGACGACCATGGTGCAGTAGCGGGAGGCCCAATGCACTATATCCTTCTAGGGATGGGCGAAAAGTGGCGACCACTTGCTATCTTCTTTGCTATCGCAGGTGTCTTAGTAGCTTTGTTGGGAATCGGAACCTTCACCCAAGTCAACTCGATTACAGAATCTATCCAAAATACAACGACTATTTCGCCAGCTATCACGGCTCTCGTTTTGTCTGTATTAGTAGCGATTGCAGTCTTTGGCGGACTCAAGTCTATTTCTAAGGTTTCGACAGCTGTTGTTCCTTTTATGGCGATTATTTACATTTTAGGGACCTTGACAGTTATTTTCTTCAATATTGGGAAACTCCCTGCTACAATCGCTTTAATCTTGACATCAGCTTTTAGCCCTGTTGCTGCGGTAGGTGGCTTTGCTGGTGCTAGCATTCGGATGGCTATCCAAAATGGTGTGGCGCGTGGTGTCTTCTCAAACGAATCTGGTCTGGGTTCTGCTCCCATTGCAGCTGCTGCGGCTAAGACAAATGAACCAGTAGAGCAAGGTTTGATTTCCATGACAGGAACCTTTATTGATACCCTCATCATCTGTACTCTAACTGGTTTGACTATCTTGGTGACTGGAGTATGGAATAGTGACTTGAATGGAGTAGCTTTGACTCAGTCAGCCTTCTCAACAGTCTTTTTAAACTTTGGGCCTGCCCTCTTGACCATCTTCCTTGTACTTTTTGCCTTTACGACGATTTTAGGTTGGAACTACTATGGAGAACGTTGTTTCGAGTTTCTCTTTGGTGTTCGTTTCATCTGGCTCTACCGTGTGGTTTTTGTACTCATGGTCTTGTTGGGAGGATTTATCGAGTTGGATATGGTTTGGATTATCGCAGATATCGTCAATGCCTTGATGGCTCTGCCAAACTTGATTGCCCTCTTAGTTTTATCACCAGTTGTTATTGCTGAGACTAAAAAGTATTTTGATAAATAATGAAATCACACAGATTGTGTGGTTTTTTTACTTTCATAAAGAATTTTTATCAGTGCAATTTAAAATATATATTATACAAGGTATAGAATCTGTGATAGACTAGGTTTCAACAAAATGAAAAGAGGTTTTATGATGACAATATTTACAATCCATACAGTAGAATCAGCACCAGCAGAAGTGAAAGAAGTTCTTGAAACAGTAGAAAAAGACAACAATGGCTTTATTCCAAATCTAATCGGACTCTTGGCTAATGCACCTACTGCCCTAGAAGCCTACAGAACTGTCGGAGCTATCAACCGTCGCAACAGCTTGACACCTGTTGAGCGTGAAGTGGTGCAAATCACGGCAGCCGTAACTAATGGTTGTGCCTTCTGTGTCGCAGGTCACACAGCCTTTTCAATCAAACAAATCCAGATGAATGATGATCTGCTTCAAGCCCTTCGTAATCGTACTCCGATTGAAACAGATCCTAAATTGGACACCCTAGCTAAGTTTACCTTAGCGGTTATTAATACCAAGGGGCGTGTTGGAGATGAAGCCTTAGCTGAGTTTTTAGAAGCTGGATACACTCAACAAAATGCCTTGGATGTGGTTCTTGGTGTCAGCCTAGCAAGCCTCTGTAACTACGCAAACAATCTAGCCAATACACCAATTAACCCAGAATTGCAACCTTATGCTTAATTCATATCTGAGTAAAATGAAGTCTGAAATAATCGGACTTCGTTTTTTTAAGTCCTCATTTAAGCGCTTTTATGCTATACTGAAATTAACATGATTATTGGAGGTTAGGATGAAAAAACTCCCCTTAGTATTTTCTGGTTGCTTGCTAGGTTTAGCAGGAGCTGGGAATCTCGTTTTAGATATGTTGCCAGTTCTGTCACAGGTATTTAGTTTGACAGGTTTGAGTTTGTGGATTTACTTTCTTATATTTCATCTGCTTAATTGGAAAGAAACCAAGCAAGAATTGACCAAGCCCCCTCTTTTGTCAGGAATGGCAACCTTTCCCATGGCTGGAATGATTTTATCGACCTATGTCTTTCGCGTGTTCGCTCATCTTCCTATAGTAGCACAAGGGCTCTGGTGGTTTTCATTTCTCTTGGATTTGGCCCTGATTGCTGGATTTACCATCAAATTTGCCTGTCCTGGTCGGAGGGTTCATTCCACTCCTAGCTGGACGGTTCTCTATGTGGGAATAGCAGTGGCAGCCTTGACTTATCCACTGGTAGGTATCATCGAAATTGCCTATGCGACTTTGAGTTTTGGGTTTCTATTGACTTTCTATCTCTATCCCCTTATTTATAGCGATTTAAAGAAACATCCACTCCCACTAGCCATGCTTGGACAGGAAGGAATCTACTGTGCTCCTTTCTCTCTGCTCTTGGCTTCTCTAGTTCGAGTTGGAGGAGAGAGCCTACCGACTTGGTTCTTGATTGTCATGATTTTGGCTTCTCAATCCTTCTTTTTCTTTGTTTTAACTCGTCTACCTAATATTTTAAAACAAGGCTTTCAACCAGCCTTCTCAGCCTTAACCTTCCCAACCATTATCACGGCTACCTCGCTCAAGATGGCTCAAGGAATCTTGAAACTTCCATTTCTGGATTATCTGGTAGTGGCTGAAACTGTTATTTGCTTAACTATTTTACTCTTTGTATTAGGCGCTTATCTGATTTGGTTACGAAAAAAGGTCTAGCTAGAAATAGCTAAACCTTATTTTTTATGGTTTGATGACTTCAGCGCCACCCATGTATGGACGAAGAGCTTCTGGGATGGTTACAGAACCATCTGCATTTTGGTAGTTTTCAAGAATAGCGGCAACTGTACGTCCAACTGCAAGTCCAGAACCGTTCAAAGTGTGAAGGAGTTTCACCTTGCCATCTGCTTCATCACGATAACGGATTTGGGCACGACGGGCTTGGAAATCTTCTGTGTTTGAACAGCTTGAGATTTCACGGTAAGTATTTTGCGCTGGAATCCAAACTTCCAAGTCGTAAGTCTTAGCAGCTGAGAAGCCCATATCTCCAGTAGAGAGCGCAACGACACGGTATGGAAGGTTGAGTTTTTGAAGAATGTTTTCAGCGTTGGCTGTCATTTTTTCCAATTCTTCGTAAGATTCTTCTGGTTTGGCAAATTTGACCATTTCAACCTTGTGGAATTGGTGCAGACGAATCAAGCCACGAGTATCACGACCAGCTGAACCAGCCTCAGAACGGAATGATGGACTCATAGCAGTGAAATAGATTGGCAGGTCTTTACCGTCCAGGATTTCATCACGGTAGTAGTTTGTCAGAGGAACTTCAGCTGTAGGAATAAGGACATAATTGCTGTCGCTGAGTTCAAAAGTATCTTCCTTGAATTTTGGATATTGACCAGTACCGAACATAGAATCGTGGTTAACCATGTAAGGTGTGATGACTTCAGTATAGCCTTCCTTACCATGCTCATCCAACATAAAGTTGTAGATAGCACGTTCCAAACGAGCACCAAGACCTTTATAGAAGAGGAAGCGAGCGCCCGTCACCTTACCGCCGCGTTCCCAGTCAAGAATACCAAGGTCTTCACCAAGATCCCAGTGAGCTTTAGGTTCGAAGTCAAATTCGCGTGGAGTCCCCCAACGGCGAACTTCCACATTGTCATCTTCGTCAGCCCCAACAGGAACGCTGTCAGCTGGGATGTTTGGGAGAGTAGTGGTAAATTCTGTCAATTTAGCATCGATTTCTGCCAATTCAGCATCCAAGGCTTTGACTTCAGCAGATAGGTTTTGCATGGCAGCAATCTTGTCATCTGCATTTTCCTTGTTGCGTTTGGCTTGGGCAATCTCAGCAGAAACTGTGTTACGTTCTGCTTTGAGAGTTTCAACCTTGACCAAGATGTCACGACGTTTAGCATCGATTTCTTTCATTTCATTCAAGACAGCAGCATCTACACCACGTGTAGCCAATTTTTCTGCGACAGCATCAAAGTCTGTACGAATACGTTTGATATCTAACATAAGAACTCCTTTATGAAAAAAGCACACCTGTCAAAGCGTTGGAGTGACAGGGCCACGGTTCCATCCAACTTCACAGGTGTGCACTTGATTGTGTATGTAATTATTACTAACGGTAGAATTTCACCTATCCCTCCTATCTGCTCGCAGCACCCGCAGACTTTCTGAAAGAAGAAGATAACCTACTTATCCGTTGCTATGATTATACTAAAGTTTCTACTTTTTTGCAAATAGATTTTTAAATTTTTGACCAATGGTCTGAATTAGGGTAGGAAGTTTGACGACTTTGTCATTACCCAGTTTTTCTCGAGCAATTTTAAGAATAGCACCTGAGTCTTTTGAAGCAAAAAGGAATTTTCCTCTGTCTGTAAAGACTTCGAAGTGGCGACTGATTTTGCGACCAGTGACATTGGCTCCAATTTGGTTGATATGGCTCCAAGGAATCTGGATAAATTGTTCGACGTTGACATCTGGGTAAAATTCCAGAGCCTGATCTCCGACAAGGAATTTCCCAATTTTCCCAGCTATAGAGAGGTAGGAAGTTCCTGTCGTACTGAGAAGCACTGTTTTATTAAGTGATTGGGCCATGATTAGTCTTCCTTACTTTCTCCAAAAAAGGCATTGTAGAGGGCTTTAATAGCTGCTTTCTCCTGGTCTTTATTAACAACAAACATGATAGAAACTTCACTAGAACCTTGAGACATCATCTGGATATTGATCTTGTTTTCAGATAGAGCGCGTGTAGCAGTAGCAGTTACTCCGATATGACTCTTCATTTTTTCTCCAACAATCATAATGATAGAAAGATCGTGTTCGATTTCTGCATGGTCTACTTCAGCCTTTTGAACCAACTGACGAAGGATTTCTTCTTCCTTGATAGGAGTTAGTTCACGAGAACGGAGAATGATTGAAAGATCGTCGATACCAGTTGGCATATGTTCCCAACCGATGTTGAGGTCTTCAAGGATTTGCAGAACCTTGCGACCAAATCCAACCTCACGGTTCATGAGGTATTTAGACATGTTGATGCTGACAAAGCCAGAATCACCAGCAATTCCCACAACTGGAAATTCATCACTACTGTGTTTTAGAACGATACGAGTACCTGGATGATCAGGGTTGTTTGTATTTTTGATAACCAGAGGGATTTTTCCGCGGTAGGCAGGAAGAAGGGCTTCGTCATGAAGGACTGAGAATCCTGCATAGGCCAATTCACGCATTTCACGGTAGGTCAACTCAGGGATCGAGTGTGGTTGGTGAATAATACCAGGATGGGCTGCAAAGATACCATCAACATCCGTAAAGTTTTCATAAAGGTCAGCCTTGACACCAGCAGCAATGATAGAACCAGTGATATCAGAGCCTCCACGTGAGAAGGTACAGATTTGATTTTCCTTAGTAACTCCAAAGAAACCAGGAATAACAAGGACTTCATTTGCATTTGTTAATTCTTCAATCTTGTCATAACTTGATGGAATGATGCGAGCGTGACCAGGCTCACTTGTGACCACAATCCCAGCTTCTCTAGGGTGCACATAGCGTGCATCAATCCCATTTTGATTAAAGTAGGCAGCGATTAATTTAGCATTGTTGTTTTCACCCGCTGCTAGGAAAGTATCGTAGAGAAATTCGTTTTCTTCGATAGGCAGAGTGGCCAAGGCACGAATGCTTTTAGAAATTTTTTCTAGAATAGCTGGCTTTAGTCCCAATTCGCTAACCATAGCAGCATAGCGGTCGATAATCCAGCTTTGACTCTTGCTAATATCATTACCAGCAACATAGTCGCGGTAGTATTTAATCAAGGCATCCGTAACCTTAGTATCTTCAGCATTGCGTTTCCCAGGTGCAGAAACGACTACAAAACGGCGTTCTGGATCGCTTTTAACGATGTTTAAAACTTTTTCTAATTGACCAGCAGAGGCAAGAGAGCTACCTCCAAATTTAACAACTTTCATAAGAACTCCTAAAGTAAGTATTTTATACGATTATAGCAGAAAGAAAGCCTTTTTTCAATGAAGAAAATAAGCTATTTTACAGGGAAAGATAAGGAATCTAAAATCGGCTGAGACACTTATTACATTCTTATTCTTGCTTTTTAAGAGTAAAAAAGATATACTTTGATAATAAAATGATTTAACTTGCTTATAAAAATAAAAAGGAGTCCAGATGGAACATATTATTTATCAGCTTGAAGAGGATTTGGCAATCATTACGTTGAATCGTCCTGATGTCGCTAATGGTTTCCATATTCCAATGTGTGAGGAGATTTTAGAAGCCTTGACTCTGGCGGAAGAGGATCCAGCTGTGCATTTTATCTTGATTAATGCCAATGGCAAAGTCTTCTCAGTTGGGGGAGATTTAGTAGAGATGAAGCGTGCAGTAGATGAGGATGATATTCCATCATTAACGAAAATCGCAGAATTGGTCAATACGATTTCTTATAAAATCAAGCAAATTGCAAAGCCTGTTTTGATGGAAGTTGATGGGGCTGTTGCAGGTGCCGCAGCTAATATGGCTGTTGCCGCAGATTTCTGTTTAGCGACCGATAAGGCTAAATTTATTCAAGCCTTTGTTGGAGTTGGTTTGGCTCCAGATGCAGGAGGAATTCATCTCTTGAGCCGCAGTATTGGTGTGACGCGTGCTGCCCAACTAGCCATGACAGGGGAGGCTTTGACAGCAGAAAAAGCTCTAGAGTGGGGTGTGGTTTACCGTATTTCTGAAGCTGATAAGTTAGAAAAAACTAGAGAACAGCTTCTTAAAAAATTAAGACGTGGTTCAGGCAATTCCTATGCTGCCATTAAGAAGTTGGTGTGGGAGAGCCAATTTAAAGATTGGCAAGATTATGCTGTTTTAGAACTGCATCTACAGGAATCACTAGCTAAAACAGAGGATTTTAAAGAGGGAGTTCGGGCTCATTCGGAGAGAAGAAGACCTAAATTTATAGGAAAATAAAAAAGATACTTGCGTCATTCTTTGAAGTTTGATATAATTCTTTTGTCAAATGTTTTGATTGTAAAAGTTTTTTTGAGAAGGAGGGAAAGAAGGATTGGACTACCAACGAATTAATGAATATTTAACATCTATATTTAACAATGTCCTTGTCATTGAGGAAGTTAGCTTGAGAGGTAGTCGTTTCAAGGATATCTCCATCAAAGAAATGCATACGATTGATGTGATTGGGAAATTCCCAGACGTGACACCAAGTCAAGTGTCAAAAGAGTTGATGGTGACTCTTGGGACAGTTACGACTAGTTTGAATAATCTCGAACGCAAGGGTTATATTGAACGCATTCGTTCAGAACATGATCGACGTGTGGTGCATCTGCATTTGACAAAGAAAGGTCGCTTGGTTCATAGACTACATAAACGCTTCCACAAGGCCATGGTTGAAAAAATCATCGATGGTATGAGTAAGCAAGAAATTGAGGTTATGAGCAAAGGTTTGACTAATCTTTATCAATTTTTGGAGGATTTGAGATAATGGCTTTTGCAACAATAAGCCAGGTTGCTCATTATGTGCCAGAGCAGGTGGTTACAAATCATGATTTAGCTCAGATTATGGATACCAATGATGAGTGGATTTCAAGTCGAACGGGAATACGACAAAGGCATATTTCAAGAACAGAATCTACTAGTGATTTGGCTACAGAAGTTGCTAAGAAACTGATGACAAAAGCTGGAATCACAGGAGAGGAGTTGGATTTTATCATCCTAGCTACCATTACTCCAGATTCGATGATGCCCTCTACAGCTGCTCGAGTCCAAGCTAATATTGGTGCTAGTAAGGCCTTTGCTTTTGACCTAACAGCTGCTTGTAGTGGATTTGTATTTGCTCTTTCAACTGCTGAAAAGTTTATAGCTTCTGGTCGCTTTCAAAAAGGCTTGGTGATTGGTAGTGAAACCCTCTCTAAGGCAGTCGATTGGTCGGATCGATCAACAGCTGTGTTGTTTGGAGATGGTGCTGGTGGAGTCTTGCTAGAAGCTAGCGAGCAAGAGCATTTCTTGGCTGAGAGTCTCAATAGCGATGGAAGTCGCAGTGAGTGTCTGACTTATGGACATTCAGGCCTACATTCTCCATTTTCAGATCAAAAAAATACAGATTCATTTTTGAAGATGGATGGACGTGCAGTCTTTGATTTTGCTATTCGGGATGTAGCCAAGTCTATCAAACAGACTATTGATGAATCTCCTGTAGAGGCGACAGACTTGGATTATCTGCTACTTCATCAGGCTAATGACCGTATTTTGGATAAGATGGCTAGGAAAATTGGTGTCGACCGAGACAAACTTCCAGCCAATATGATGGAATATGGCAATACCAGTGCAGCAAGTATCCCGATTTTACTTTCAGAGTGTGTAGAACAAGGCCTCATCCATTTAGATGGTAGCCAGACTGTTCTTTTATCAGGCTTCGGTGGAGGCTTGACCTGGGGCACGCTCATTCTTACAATTTAGGTAATCATGTGGTGAACACATTGTTATAAAAAATTATTTATTTTAAAGGAGTCCTATCATGGCAGTATTTGAAAAAGTACAAGAAATTATCGTTGAAGAACTTGGAAAAGACGCATCAGAAGTAACACTTGAATCAACTTTTGATGACTTGGATGCAGATTCATTGGACTTGTTCCAAGTAATCTCAGAAATCGAAGATGCTTTTGATATCCAAATCGAAGCAGAAGATGACTTGAAAACAGTTGGTGACTTGGTTGCCTACGTTGAAGAGCAAACAAAATAATACTCAATGAAAATCAAAGAGCAAACTAGGAAGCTAGCCGCAGGCTGTACTTGAGTACGGCAAGGTGACGCTGACGTGGTTTGAAGAGATTTTTGAAGAGTATAAGCAGAATATAGATAGAAGGAGTAGGGAAACCCGCTCCCTCTTGTTTAGGCAATAGTTTGATTGTCAAATTATGACGATATCGAACTATTACGTAAGCAAGAAACGATGGAGGCACTATGAAAACGCGTATTACAGAATTATTGAACATTGATTATCCTATCTTTCAAGGAGGAATGGCCTGGGTTGCTGATGGTGATTTGGCAGGGGCTGTTTCCAAGGCTGGAGGGCTAGGGATTATCGGTGGGGGGAATGCCCCTAAAGAAGTTGTCAAGGCAAATATTGATAAAATCAAATCATTGACTGATAAACCCTTTGGGGTCAACATCATGCTCTTGTCTCCCTTTGTGGAAGATATTGTAGACCTCGTTATAGAGGAAGGTGTTAAGGTAGTGACAACAGGAGCAGGAAATCCAAGCAAGTACATGGAACGCTTCCATGCTGCTGGGATTACGGTTATTCCAGTTGTGCCTAGTGTTGCTTTAGCTAAACGCATGGAAAAAATCGGTGCGGACGCTGTTATTGCAGAAGGAATGGAAGCTGGGGGTCATATCGGTAAATTAACAACCATGACCTTGGTGCGTCAGGTAGCTGCAGCTGTATCTATTCCTGTTATTGCTGCAGGAGGGATTGCAGATGGTGAAGGTGCTGCGGCTGGCTTTATGCTAGGTGCAGAGGCTGTTCAGGTTGGAACTCGTTTTGTCGTTGCAAAAGAGTCTAATGCCCATCCAAATTATAAGGCGAAAATTTTAAAAGCTCGAGATATTGATACTACGATTTCAGCTCAACACTTTGGACATGCTGTTCGTGCTATTAAAAATCAGTTGACTCGTGATTTTGAACAGGCTGAAAAAGATGCCTTTAAACAAGAAAATCCAGATTTGGAAATTTTTGAGCAAATGGGAGCGGGTGCTCTAGCCAAAGCGGTTGTCCACGGAGATGTGGATGGCGGATCTGTTATGGCAGGTCAAATTGCAGGCCTTGTTTCCAAAGAAGAAACCGTTGAAGAAATCCTAAAAGATTTGTATTACGGAGCAGCTAAGAAAATTCAAGAAGAAGCCTCTCGTTGGGCAGGAGTTGTAAGAAATGACTAAAACAGCCTTTTTATTTGCTGGTCAAGGTGCCCAGTATCTAGGGATGGGACGGGATCTCTATGATCAGTATCCGATTGTCAAAGAAACAATTGATCAAGCGAGTCAGATACTCGGTTATGATTTGCGTCATCTCATCGATACGGAAGAAGACAAACTCAATCAGACTCGCTATACGCAACCAGCCATTTTAGCGACTTCAGTTGCTATTTACCGTTTATTGAAAGAAAAGGGTTATCAGCCTGATATGGTTGCTGGTTTGTCCCTCGGAGAATATTCTGCCTTGGTGGCCAGTGGCGCCTTGGATTTTGAAGATGCGGTATCCTTGGTAGCTAAGCGTGGAGCCTATATGGAAGAAGCAGCTCCTGCTGGTTCTGGCAAGATGGTGGCAGTTCTCAATACGCCAGTAGAGGTTATTGAGGAAGCCTGTCAAAAAGCTTCTGAACTTGGAGTCGTTACTCCAGCAAACTATAATACACCTGCACAAATCGTGATTGGTGGAGAAGTACTTGCGGTTGACCGAGCTGTCGAACTCTTGCAAGAAGCAGGTGCCAAACGCTTGATTCCTCTCAAAGTTTCAGGCCCCTTTCATACCGCTCTCCTTGAGCCTGCTAGCCAGAAACTAGCTGAAACTCTAGCTCAGGTAAGTTTTTCAGATTTCACTTGTCCCCTAGTCGGCAATACAGAAGCTGCTGTCATGCAAAAAGAAGACATTGCTCAACTTTTGACGCGTCAGGTCAAGGAACCAGTTCGTTTCTATGAAAGTATTGCAGTTATGCAAGAAGCAGGCGTAACCAACTTTATCGAGATTGGCCCAGGGAAAGTCTTGTCAGGCTTTGTTAAAAAGATTGATAAGACGGCTAAACTAGCCAATGTTGAAGATCAGGCTAGCCTGGAAGCTCTTCTAGGAAACTAGTAATCCATTCTCCCATAAATACAGGAGGAAACAGGAGAAAAGAATGCAACTAAAAAATAAAAATATCTTTGTTACAGGTTCAAGTCGTGGAATTGGTCTTGCCATCGCCCACAAGTTTGCTCAAGCTGGAGCTAATATCGTATTAAACAGTCGTGGGCCTATCTCTGAAGAATTACTCGCTGAGTTTGCAGACTACGGTGTCAAGGTGGTTCCTATTTCAGGAGACGTATCCGATTTTGCAGACGCTAAGCGTATGGTTGAGCAAGCTATTGCAGAGCTGGGTTCAGTAGATGTTTTGGTCAACAATGCAGGAATTACCCAAGACACCCTCATGCTCAAGATGACAGAAGCAGATTTTGAAAAAGTGCTCAAGGTTAACCTGACTGGTGCCTTTAACATGACACAATCAGTCTTGAAACCGATGATGAAAGACAGAGAAGGTGCTATCATTAATATGTCTAGTGTTGTTGGTTTGATGGGAAATATTGGTCAAGCTAACTATGCAGCTTCTAAGGCTGGTTTGATTGGTTTTACCAAGTCTGTGGCGCGTGAAGTAGCCAATCGCAATATCAGGGTTAATGCTATCGCACCTGGAATGATTGAGTCCGATATGACAGCAGTTCTATCGGACAAGGTAAAAGATGCCATGCTGGCGCAAATTCCTATGAAAGAATTTGGGCAGGCAGAGCAGGTTGCAGATTTGACAGTATTTTTAGCAGGCCAAGATTATCTAACTGGTCAAGTGGTTGCCATTGATGGTGGCTTAAGTATGTAGCAGAAGCTAGAGGTGAAAAAGATGAAACTAAATCGCGTAGTAGTAACAGGTTATGGAGTAACATCTCCAATCGGAAATACACCAGAAGAATTTTGGAATAGTTTGACAACTGGAAAAATCGGAATTGGTCCAATTACAAAATTTGATCACAGTGACTTTGATGTGCATAATGCGGCAGAAGTTCAAGATTTTCCTTTTGATAAATACTTTGTAAAGAAAGATACCAATCGTTTTGATAACTATTCTTTATATGCCTTGTATGCAGCCCAAGAAGCTGTTAATCATGCCAATTTGGATGTAGAGGCTCTTGATAAAGATCGTTTTGGTGTTATCGTTGCCTCTGGTATTGGTGGAATCAAAGAAATTGAAGATCAAGTGCTTCGCCTCCATGATAAAGGACCAAAACGTGTGAAACCATTGACCCTTCCAAAAGCCTTGCCAAATATGGCTTCAGGAAATGTTGCTATGCGTTTTGGAGCAAACGGTGTTTGTAAATCCATCAATACTGCCTGCGCTTCATCAAATGATGCGATTGGGGATGCCTTCCGCTCAATTAAGTTTGGTTTCCAAGATGTTATGTTGGTAGGTGGTTCAGAAGCCTCTATCACACCTTTTGCTATCGCTGGTTTCCAAGCCCTAACTGCTCTATCAACTACAGAGGATCCAAGTCGTGCTTCTATCCCATTTGATAAGGACCGCAATGGTTTTGTTATGGGGGAAGGTTCAGGGATGTTGGTTCTTGAAAGTCTTGAACACGCGGAAAAACGTGGGGCGACGATCCTTGCTGAAGTGGTTGGTTATGGACATACCTGTGATGCCTACCACATGACTTCACCACATCCAGAAGGTCAGGGAGCTATCAAGGCCATCAAATTAGCTTTGGAAGAAGCTGAGATTTCTCCAGAGCAAGTAGCCTATGTCAATGCTCACGGAACGTCAACTCCTGCTAATGAAAAAGGAGAAAGTGGTGCTATCGTAGCTGTTCTTGGTAAGGAAGTGCCCGTATCATCAACTAAGTCTTTCACAGGACATTTGCTGGGGGCTGCAGGTGCAGTAGAAGCTATCGTAACAATCGAGGCTATGCGTCATAACTTTGTTCCAATGACAGCTGGGACAAGTGAAGTATCAGATTATATCGAAGCCAATGTCGTTTATGGACAAGGCTTGGAGCAAGAAATTCCATACGCTATTTCAAATACTTTTGGTTTTGGTGGCCACAATGCAGTTCTTGCTTTCAAACGTTGGGAGAATAAGTAAGTATGAATTTAAACGATATTAAAGACTTGATGGCTCAATTTGACCAATCAAGTTTGAGAGAATTTTCCTATAAGAATGGGACGGATGAGTTGGAGTTTAGCAAGAATGAAGCGAGACTTGTATCTGAAGTTGCACCTCAAGTTGCTCCAGCACCAGTTCTAGCAACACCTAGTCCAGTAGTTCCTACATCTGCTCCAGCAGAGACTGTAGCAGAAGAAGTTTCAGCTCCAGCTGAAACAAGTGTGGCTGCTGAGGGAGATGTTGTAGAGAGCCCACTTGTTGGGGTGGCTTACTTGGCTGCTGGTCCAGATAAACCTGCCTTTGTAACAGTTGGTGATAGTGTTAAAAAAGGTCAAACATTGGTAATTATCGAAGCCATGAAAGTCATGAATGAAATCCCAGCTCCTAAGGATGGTGTGGTAACGGAAATTCTTGTTTCTAACGAAGAAATGGTTGAGTTTGGTAAAGGATTGGTACGTATCAAATGATCGATATTCAAGGAATCAAAGAAGCCCTTCCCCACCGTTATCCTATGCTCCTAGTAGATCGTGTGTTGGAAGTGAGCGAGGACACTATTGTTGCCATCAAAAATGTAACCATCAATGAGCCCTTCTTTAACGGTCATTTCCCTCAATATCCAGTTATGCCAGGTGTTCTGATCATGGAAGCCTTGGCGCAAACAGCTGGTGTCTTGGAGTTGTCTAAGCCTGAAAATAAAGGGAAACTAGTCTTCTACGCTGGTATGGACAAGGTTAAGTTCAAGAAGCAAGTTGTACCAGGCGACCAATTGGTTATGACAGCGACTTTTGTAAAACGTCGTGGCACTATTGCCGTGGTTGAAGCAAAGGCTGAAGTGGATGGCAAGCTTGCAGCCAGTGGTACTCTTACCTTTGCAATAGGGAACTAAGGAGGTTCTCCATGTTTCGAAAAATTTTAATTGCCAATCGCGGTGAAATTGCGGTTCGTATTATTCGTGCGGCGCGTGAATTGGGGATTGCGACGGTAGCGGTCTATTCAACTGCCGATAAGGAAGCCCTTCATACGCTTTTAGCAGATGAGGCGGTTTGTATTGGCCCTGGTAAGGCAACGGAGTCTTATCTTAACATTAATGCGGTTCTATCAGCTGCAGTCTTGACTGAGGCTGAAGCCATTCACCCAGGTTTTGGATTTCTCAGTGAAAATTCCAAATTTGCTACTATGTGTGAAGAAGTTGGTATCAAGTTTATCGGCCCATCTGGTCATGTCATGGATATGATGGGGGATAAGATCAATGCGCGCGCTCAGATGATCAAAGCAGGCGTGCCTGTCATTCCAGGTTCGGATGGAGAAGTGCATGACTCTGAGGAAGCATTGATTGTTGCTGAAAAAATTGGCTATCCTGTTATGCTCAAGGCTTCAGCAGGTGGAGGTGGCAAAGGGATTCGTAAGGTTGAAAAACCAGAAGATCTCGTTTCAGCCTTTGAAACTGCCTCTAGTGAAGCCAAGGCCAATTATGGCAATGGTGCCATGTACATAGAACGGGTCATCTATCCAGCTCGTCATATCGAGGTTCAAATCCTAGGAGATGAACACGGAAATGTGATTCACTTGGGGGAACGGGATTGTTCTCTTCAACGGAATAACCAAAAGGTTTTGGAAGAAAGCCCTTCGATTGCAATTGGAAAAACGCTTCGTCATGAAATTGGTTCAGCTGCTGTTCGAGCTGCAGAGTCTGTTGGCTATGAGAACGCAGGAACCATTGAGTTTCTTCTTGATGAAGCCAGTGGTAAATTCTATTTCATGGAAATGAATACACGTGTTCAGGTGGAACATCCTGTAACAGAGTTTGTTTCAGGTGTTGATATCGTTAAGGAACAGATTCGCATTGCGGCAGGTCAGCCTCTGTCTGTGAAGCAAGAAGATATTGTCCTACGTGGCCATGCTATTGAATGTCGTATCAATGCAGAAAATCCAGCTTTTAACTTTGCTCCAAGTCCAGGTAAGATTACCAATCTCTATCTTCCAAGTGGGGGAGTTGGCTTGCGCGTGGATTCAGCGGTTTATCCAGGTTATACTATTCCGCCTTATTATGATAGTATGATTGCCAAAGTCATCGTTCACGGCGAAAATCGTTTTGATGCCTTGATGAAAATGCAACGTGCCCTCTATGAACTAGAGATAGAGGGAGTACAGACCAATGCAGATTTCCAGCTTGACCTCATTTCAGATCGCAATGTTATTGCTGGGGATTACGATACTTCCTTCTTGATGGAAACCTTCTTACCTAAATATCAAGAAAAAGAATAAAATGACTTCAAGAGTTTAAACCGAAAAGGGGAATCAATGGCTCTATTTAGTAAAAAAGATAAGTATATTCGAATCAATCCCAATCGTTCGGTTAGGGAAAAACCTCAAGCCAAGCCAGAGGTTCCAGATGAATTATTTTCTAAGTGTCCAGGTTGTAAGCATACCATCTATCAGAAGGATCTGGGAAGTGAGCGTATCTGTCCACACTGTAGCTATACTTTTCGTATTTCTGCCCAAGAACGCTTAGCTCTGACGATTGATATGGGAACCTTCAAGGAATTGTTTACAGGGATTGAAAGCAATGATCCCTTGCATTTCCCTGGTTATCAAAAGAAACTAGCAACTATGCGTGAAAAAACAGGTCTGGATGAAGCCGTTGTCACAGGAACTGCTCTTATTAAAGGTCAGACTGTGGCTCTTGGGATTATGGATTCCAACTTTATCATGGCTTCTATGGGTACGGTTGTAGGGGAAAAAATTACTCGCTTGTTTGAGTATGCTACTGTTGAAAAGTTGCCAGTTGTTCTCTTCACAGCCTCTGGTGGAGCCCGTATGCAGGAAGGAATCATGAGTCTCATGCAGATGGCCAAGATTTCTGCAGCGGTTAAACGTCATTCAAATGCTGGCCTCTTTTACCTGACTATTTTGACAGATCCAACGACTGGTGGTGTGACAGCTTCTTTCGCTATGGAAGGCGATATCATTCTGGCTGAACCACAAAGTTTGGTTGGTTTTGCTGGGCGTCGTGTGATTGAAAATACGGTTCGTGAAAGCTTGCCTGAGGGTTTCCAAAAGGCAGAATTCCTATTGGAACATGGCTTTGTGGATGCTATTGTCAAAAGAAGAGACTTGCCAGATACCATTGCTAGCCTAGTCAGATTGCACGGAGGGAGTCCTAGATGAATATTGCAAAAATAGTCAGAGAAGCGCGTGAGCAGAGTCGCTTGACAACCTTGGACTTTGCGACAGGCATTTTTGATGAATTTATCCAGTTACATGGTGACCGTTCTTTCCGAGATGATGGTGCAGTTGTTGGTGGTATCGGCTGGCTTGGAGACCAAGCTGTAACAGTGGTTGGTATCCAAAAAGGCAAGAGTTTACAAGATAACCTCAAACGGAATTTTGGCCAACCGCATCCAGAAGGCTACCGCAAGGCTCTACGTTTGATGAAACAGGCTGAAAAGTTTGGCCGTCCAGTGGTGACTTTTATCAATACAGCAGGTGCCTATCCTGGTGTGGGAGCGGAAGAACGTGGTCAAGGGGAAGCTATCGCTCGCAATCTCATGGAAATGAGTGACCTGAAAGTTCCTATTATCGCCATTATTATCGGTGAAGGTGGTTCAGGTGGAGCTCTGGCTCTGGCAGTCGCAGACCGTGTTTGGATGCTGGAAAATTCTATCTATGCTATTCTCAGTCCAGAAGGCTTTGCTTCTATTCTATGGAAGGACGGCAGTCGTGCCATGGAAGCAGCAGAGCTGATGAAAATCACTTCTCATGAGCTGTTAGAAATGGACGTTGTGGATAAGGTGATCTCTGAAACGGGACTTTCTAGCAAAGAACTAATTAAGAATGTCAAAAAAGAACTTCAAGCTGATCTAGCTCTGCTTTCACAAAAAACGTTAGAAGAGTTGTTGGAAGAGCGCTATCAACGGTTTAGAAAATACTAATACAAAAACTAGAACTGGCAGTCAGTTCTATTTTTTATGTGGTTCTTATACTCAATAAAAATCAAAGAGCAAACTAGGAAGCTAGCCACAGGCTGCTCAAAACACTATTTTGAGATTGTAGATAAGACTGACGAAGTCAGTCACAGATATACGGCAAGGCGAAGCTGACGTGGTTTGAAGAGATTTTTGAAGAGTATTACTCTGTATAAAGGACGAAGAAAAAGGTGCTTGGAAGACCAAACACCTTTTTGATTATTCATTTTCTTCAGTTACAAATTGACTAAGCAGTCCGTTGATAAAGCGGGCTGATTTTTGATCTGAAAAATTTTTGGCAAGTTCAATGGCTTCATTGACTGCTACCAGCTGAGGTGTATCAAATGAAGTAATTTCAAAGATACCCAGGCGTAGTAAGTTTTTTTCGACCAAGGTCAATCGTTCAACTGTCCAGCCTGACTTGAGGTGCTGGTTGATTTGTTTATCCAAATCGTCTTTTTGCGATTGAACACCAGAAACCAAGTTTAGGAGAAAGGCAGGGATTTGCACATCTGCATCTTCACGGTCATGTGTGTAGGCAAAGTGACAAGCTGTTTCCATATCTGTGCCGAATTCAAGGCTCATGAGAGCTTGAAAAGCGCATTTTCGGAGTTCACGTCTAGATTCTAATAATGGACTAGTCATTGAGGAAGTCCTCGTTAAATAGATCTTTCAACTCAGGTTTTGGTGTTTTATCTGGAACGATTCCTGCAACATGGATGTTGACAGCAGAAAGTTCCACATCAGCCATATCAAGGACAGCGTCTTTGACAGCTTTTTGAATAGCAAGAGCTACTTTTGGTACTTTCACACCGTACTCAAGGTAGAGATAGATGTCAGCAGTTAGCTCTTCATTGCTTTCTTTTAAGTAGACGCCACGACCAAGAGAGAGTTTTGATAGGGTATCAGATACGGATTTATTTGAAAATGAGTGGACACCCTCAACTTTTGCAGTTGCGATGGCAATGATTTTTTCAAGTACACGTGGAGCGATAACGATTTCGCCAAATTGTTCTTCAATTCCCATAGAATGACCTCTTTCTAGAGATTAGGCACGAGAAACGTAAGTTCCTTCTGCAGTGTTGATGATCAATTTTTGTCCAGCTTCGATGAAGTCTGGAACATTGACAACAAGTCCAGTTTCCATAGTTGCTGGTTTACCAGAACCTGTAACAGTAGCACCTTTGATAGATGGTTGTGTTTCAGCGACTGTCAATTCAACAGTAGTTGGTACAGTTACACCGATTACTTCAGTTCCGTAGAATTGGATTTTTACATCAGAGTTTTCAAGGATGTAAAGCAATTCATTTTCAACATTTACGACTGGGATTTCGTATTGGTCGTAAGTTTCAGTGTTCATGAAGTAGGCAGTTTCATCCATTTTGTACAAGTATTGAGCTGGAACAGTTTCGATAATAGCTTGTTCGAATTTTTCTTCTGGACGGTAGCTTGTGTCAAATGTAGAACCAGTACGGACATCACGCAATTTCATACGCATGATCGTGTTTCCTTTACCTGGTTTGTGGTGGCTAGCTTCCAAAACGCGGATTAATTTTCCGTCTGCAGTTTCAAATGTCATACCAGCTTTCAATTTGCTTGCTTCAATCATGTTTTTACCTCTTTAATAAATATTATTACTCTTCATTTTACCATAAAATCTTCTGGAAATAAAGCCAAAATAGTTAACGGGATTTGGTAGGAGCGAAAAGGAGCGAAAAAACCAACCTCAGGGCTGGTTTCTTTTACATGTTAATCTTCTTTCAACTTCGCCAATTCTTGGGCAAGGAGTTTAAGGGCAATTTGTGGGTTGGCTTGGCCTTTTGTTGCTTTCATCAGGAATCCTGTAAAGGCCTTATCTGCGTTACGTTTACCTGACTTGAAGTCGGCAACTGCGGCTTCGTTATCGGCAAAGACTTGGTGGATAATTGGAATCAAGACAGCTGGATCTGAGATTTGAACCATACCTGCTTTTTCCACGTATTCACGCGCTCCACCACCATTTTTAGCTAGGTGGACAAAGACTTTCTTGGCAATCTTAGAAGAGATCGTGCCGTCTTCGATGATGGCAATCATTTCAACCAAGTTTTCTGGTGTCAATTTGATTTGTTCCAGTGTCTTGCCTTCAGCGTTCAAGAATTGAGCGACTTCACCTTGGAGCCAGTTAGAGACCTGTTTGGCATCGCCACCGAGGGCAACAGCTTTTTCAAAGAAGTCAGAAGTTACTTTATTAGCAGTCAACTGGCTAGCATCGTAGTCTGACAAGCCGAGGTCAGATACGTAGCGCGCACGGCGTTCTTTTGGAAATTCTGGCAATTCAGTACGCATTTCCTCAATCCACTCATCTGAGATTTCAAAGAGGGGGAGGTCTGGTTCTGGGAAGTAACGGTAGTCAGCAGCGCCTTCCTTGACACGCATGAGGATGGTTGCCTTGTTGGCTTCATCGTAACGGCGTGTTTCTTGGCGAATTTGACCACCTGAACGAAGGATTTCAGCCTGACGTTGGACTTCGTATTCAAGCCCCTTACGAACATTTGAGAAGGAGTTGAGGTTCTTCAACTCAGTCTTGGTACCGAATTTCTCTTGCCCATAAGGACGAAGGGAAATGTTGGCATCCACACGCATCGAACCTTCTTCCATCTTAACGTCAGAAATACCAGCGTACTGGATAACCTCCTTGAGGGCGGTTAGATAAGCGTAGGCTTCTTCTGGCGAGCGCATGTCGGCTTCAGATACAATCTCGATCAAAGGCACCCCTTGACGGTTGAGGTCAACGTAAGAGTAGCCATCTGTACCGTGGGTGTTTTTACCAGCATCTTCTTCTAAATGAGCACGTTCGATACCGATTTTCTTGGTCGTACCGTCTTCTAGCTCCACTTCAATCCAGCCGTTGTAGCCAATTGGCTCATCAAACTGAGAAATTTGGTAGGCTTTTGGATTGTCAGGATAGAAGTAGTTCTTGCGGTCAAAGTGCATCTTTTTGTGGATGTCCATGTTGAGGGCAAGAGCAGCCTTGATACCGGCATCGACAACACCTTTATTGAGAACGGGTAGTACTCCTGGGAAAGACCAGTCAATCACGTTGGTGTTGGCATTTTGGTCATTTCCAAAGTGAGCAGAAGTAGGTGAGAAGATTTTTGAATTGGTGTTGAGCTCTACGTGGACTTCAAGTCCAATGACTGTTTCAAAGTTCATTAGTTGTCACCTCCAAAAATCACGGGTTGTTGTTTGTGGTAGTCTGTTGTTGCTTCAAAGGCAGCAGCAGCTTGGTAAATGGTTTCCTCAGAGTACTTAGGACCAATCAATTGCAGTCCGACAGGTAGACCTTGAGAGAATCCAGCAGGAATCGAAATTCCTGGAAGACCAGCCAAGTTGACTGGGATGGTCAAGAGGTCAGCCAAGTACATGGCAACTGGATCGTGGTTGAGTGAATCCAAGTCATAAGCAACGCTTGGAGCAGTTGGCCCCAAAATCAAATCGTAACCCGCAAAGACTTTTTCGAAATCTTGGATGATAAGGGTACGAACCTGACCAGCTTTCTTGTAGTAAGCATCGTAGTAACCTGATGAAAGGCTGAAAGTACCTAGCATGATACGACGTTTCACTTCTTCACCAAAACCTTGGCTACGGCTGTTTACATAGATTTCATCAAGATTAGTCGCATCCTCTGCACGATAGCCATAACGGATACCGTCAAAACGTTGCAAGTTTGATGAAGCTTCTGATGAAGCGATGATGTAGTAAACGGCAACACCGTATTTAGAGTGAGGAAGGCTAACTTCTTCAACGATAGCACCGAGTTTTTCAAAGTGTTTGGCTGCGTTCAGGATAGTTTCCTTAACCTCTGGGTCAATCCCTTCGCCAAGATATTCTTTAGGCAAAGCGATTTTCATACCCTTGATGTCTTGACCGATTTTTGAAGTAAAGTCAGCGATGCGGACAGGAGCAGAAGTAGAGTCTTTGGCATCTTGGCTGGCAATAGCATTGAGCAAGAGGGCGTTTTCCTTAACAGTTGGTGCAAAAGGTCCAATCTGGTCTAATGAGCTACCGAAGGCAATGAGACCGAAACGAGAAACCGTTCCGTAGGTCGGTTTGAGACCAACGATTCCGTTGAAGGCAGCAGGCTGGCGGATAGAACCACCAGTATCAGAACCAAGTGACAAGCGGACTTGTCCTGAAGCTACAGCTGCAGCAGAACCACTTGATGAACCACCAGGAACCTTGCTATGGTCCCAAGCATTTTTAGTGGCACCGTAGTGGGAAGTCTCACCTGAACCACCCATGGCAAATTCGTCCATGTTGGTTTTTCCGACGACAATCATGCCTTTAGCCTTTGCATTGGCAACGGCTGTCGCATCAAAGATAGGCTCATAATTGTAGAGCATTTTTGAGGCAGCAGTTGTGAGAATGCCGTCTGTAGAGATGTTATCCTTAACTGCAAGTGGAATTCCTGAAAGGACATTGTCAGCGTCAATTCCAGCTTCATCAATAGCTTTAGCTTGAGCAAGGGCTTGCTCCTCAGCGATGGTAACAAAAGCGTTGATAGCTGTCTCTCGAGACTTGATATCTTCAAGCGTTGCTTGGGTCAATTCAGTTGCAGAAATTTCCTTAGAAACAAGGAGATTGTGCAAGTCTTCAATGGTTTTATTGTTGAAAGTCATTAGGCATCTCCTCCATCGTCTAGGATAGCTGGTACCTTGATATAATAGTTGTCTTTTTCAGGTACGTTTTTAAACAAGCGATCGCGGTCTGTTCCTTCTTCGGCTACATCAGGGCGGAGTACAGTCTTGCGGTCAGCCATGGTCGTAGTAGGTGCGACACCAGTTGTGTCAACTTCGCCCAGCAATTCAACCATGTCAACAATCTTAGACAAGGTAGTCGCAAAGGCAGCAGTTTCTTCTTCAGAGAATCTTAATTTTGAAAGATTGGCAACGTGTGTTACCTCTTCTTGCGTAATTTTCATCTTGCATCCTTTCGTGAAATGATGATTTTTAGTCTGTTCTATTTTACCATATTTTCCTATAAATAAGGGAGGGAAAGCTGAAAAAAGACAGGTATAGGATGGAGAACGGTTTTTGATGATGATTTATTTGAAAAGCGGATTTCAAAGGGGAAATTATATGATACAATGGTATAACAGAGAAGTGAAGACGGTGGTTACGAAATCGAAAGGATGGTGATGCTTATGTGCAGAACCTGTAAAATCTTATACTCAATGAAAATCAAAGAGCAAACTAGGAAGCTAGCCGAAGACTGTACTTGAGTACGGCAAGGCGAAGCTGACGTAGTTTGAATTTGATTTTTGAAGAGTATTTAGTAGAAAGTAGTAACCAGATTTGCCCCCCCTTTGAGGCTTTGACGCTCATGTTTGTAGCTGGTAACTTTGTTATCACGCTCCTGAAGTTCATCCTTGAATTGGTAAAAGAGACAAAAAAATAGCCGTCCTAACTTTGGTGAGTTAACGAGCTATTTTTTAGTTATGTAATTACAGCCACCGTCTTAAACGGCTCTGTGGGGTGTTGTTGTCGCAACACCTTTTTCTACATTTATTGTAACATTTATTTAAAAAATTGCAAGGGGAGTAGGATGGTTAGTACCTAAGTGGGGCAATAGTTGAATAGTAGGCATTAAAATTGCTCGCTAGGTTTTGTCTATCGTACATTAGCAAACTAAGATTTTTTTATTTTAATATGCACTTTTTTGGTATTCATTCCATAGAGCCTGAAGTTCATCTGCATTTTCTAAAACATATTGCCTTATCATTCTTAGGTCTTTTGCCTTTAATTTACCATCTCTCAGTTCACCGTTCAGAAACATTGAACCCACTTCTTCTCCGTGGATATAAAAGTGAATATGCGCTTTTTGACCTTTATGGTTATGTTCGTTAGGACGAATTTCAATACCATACTTTAAGAAAGAATATTTAGGCATGTAATAATCCCACGTAGTCCTTCCATGTTTCAAGGTAGTTATCGCGATTTAATTCAATTTGCTTTTGAGCAAAACGAATGTCATAGTCTGCCAAGTCCAAATTTTCCAATACTTCTCCAGTTAGAATACTAAAGGTTCCAATTAATTCATCGTCATCATACATGCGTAAAATAGGGTTGCTTGGATTCTTGTAAATATCATCTTTTGTCACTTCTAAATTAGTTACACCAAATTCCTTGAACATGATTGCTTCTCCTTTTTCTTTTATTATATCATTTTTGCTAGAATTGTCACGGTTTTCGATATATTTGACTATAAGGAATAGCTTTTATTCAAGTATAGTCTGACATAAAATAGAAATTGAAAAAAATGCTAAAATCCGATATAATGGAATGTTGAAAGGAATGGTAAAATCCAATGTAGAAATCATTCTTAGCTATTGAACCAAGAAAAATAGAGAATCAAAGAAAGAGAACTTATGAATATTCAAGAAGAAATTAAGAAACGTCGTACCTTTGCTATCATCTCTCACCCTGACGCGGGGAAAACAACTATTACTGAGCAGTTGCTCTACTTTGGGGGCGAGATTCGTGAGGCTGGTACCGTAAAAGGAAAGAAAACAGGAACTTTTGCCAAGTCTGACTGGATGGATATCGAGAAGCAACGTGGGATTTCGGTTACTTCATCTGTGATGCAGTTTGACTACGATGGTAAGCGCGTGAATATCCTAGATACACCAGGGCACGAGGACTTCTCAGAAGATACCTATCGTACCTTGATGGCGGTGGATGCTGCGGTCATGGTCGTGGACTCTGCCAAGGGTATTGAGGCTCAAACCAAGAAATTGTTTGAGGTTGTGAAACATCGTGGCATTCCAGTTTTTACCTTTATGAACAAGCTGGACCGTGACGGTCGTGAACCTTTGGATCTCTTACAAGAACTAGAAGAAGTCTTGGGAATTGCTAGCTATCCGATGAACTGGCCAATCGGGATGGGGAAAGCCTTTGAAGGATTGTATGACCTCTATAACCAACGCTTGGAACTCTATAAAGGAGATGAGCGTTTTGCCAGTCTAGAAGATGGAGATAAACTCTTTGGTAGCAATCCTTTCTACGAGCAAGTCAAAGATGATATTGAGCTTTTAAATGAAGCTGGAAATGAGTTTTCAGAGGAAGCTATCCTTGCTGGAGAATTGACACCTGTCTTCTTCGGTTCAGCCCTTACTAACTTTGGTGTGCAGACCTTCCTTGAGACATTCCTTAAGTTTGCTCCAGAACCACATGGACACAAGAAAACGGACGGTGAAATTATAGATCCTTATGACAAGGATTTCTCAGGATTTGTCTTTAAAATCCAAGCCAACATGGACCCTCGTCACCGTGACCGTATTGCCTTTGTCCGTATCGTATCAGGTGAATTTGAGCGTGGGATGAGTGTTAATCTGCCTCGTACTGGTAAAGGGGCTAAACTGTCAAATGTGACTCAGTTTATGGCTGAAAGTCGTGAAAATGTGACTAATGCTGTGGCAGGTGATATTATCGGAGTTTACGATACTGGTACTTATCAGGTTGGGGATACCTTGACGGTTGGAAAAAACAAGTTTGAATTTGAACCGCTACCAACCTTTACTCCTGAAATTTTCATGAAAGTTTCTGCTAAGAATGTCATGAAGCAAAAATCCTTCCATAAGGGGATTGAACAATTGGTGCAGGAAGGAGCCGTTCAGCTTTATAAGAATTACCAAACAGGCGAGTACATGCTAGGCGCTGTTGGTCAACTTCAGTTTGAAGTCTTTAAGCACCGTATGGAAGGCGAGTACAATGCGGAAGTAGTCATGAGCCCAATGGGTAAAAAGACTGTTCGTTGGATCAAGCCTGAGGACTTGGATGAACGGATGTCGTCAAGTCGAAATATCTTGGCCAAAGACCGTTTTGACCAGCCAGTTTTCCTCTTTGAAAATGACTTTGCCCTTCGCTGGTTTGCGGACAAGTATCCAGACGTAGAGTTGGAAGAAAAAATGTGATTCAGTAAGCCTACTTGATTGCAAAGCAATCTAAGTAGGCTACGGCAAGTCCTATTAGACTTGCCTAACTGCCTCACTAACTACGTTTTACAAATAGAATCGATTTGTAAAACTCCGTGTCGTAGTGTAACAATTGGCTTACCTAAACGCTTCACTAGGCAAAGTCCACGAATAATATCGATCCGTGGATTTTTCCGTCGTAACTGGTAGGAAGTAGTCTAGCTAACTGCCTTACTAACTCATCGGCGAAAAATAATCGTTTTCGCCTCTTCGTGTCGTGGTGTAACAATTGGCTTACCTAAACGCTTCACTAGGCAAAGTCCACGAATAATATCGATTCGTAAAACTCCCCGTCGTAATTGGTAGTGAGTGGTCTAGCTAACTGCCTCATTAACTCCGTGTCGTAATCTAATAATCGGTAACTGCTATGGCTGTTTACCTAAACGCTTCACTAGGAAAAATCCACGAATATTATCGATCCGTGGATTTTCCCGTCGTAATGGTAAGGAAGCGAACTAGCTAACTGCCTCACTAACTACGTTTGGCAAATGTAATCGATTTGCCAAACTTCGTGTCGTAGTTCAGTAAATTTATTTGATTGTGTAACAATCTAAGTAACTAACGAGGTTGAGAAAAAAGTTTTTGAAATCAAAAGAGCGTATAGTATCAGGTGTTGAACATCCTTGATATTATGCGTTTTATTTTACTTCATTTTATTCTAAAATTGAGTTTTTGAAGACTATTATCGTTGGTTTCTATATGGATAGAATTATTAAACTCTATCTTCTATTAGAAAAAATGTGTTTTTTGATTGGATATGTCGTAGGAGACCTTTTATTAATTAGATAATTAAAAATTTTAAAATTTCAGTTTAATTGAATATATTTGCAAACAAATTTAAAAAATAAGTAATGATTGTAATTTTAAAAAATAGAATCTTAGCTAGTGTAAGTTCTTGGGTTATTTCAATATATATATATATATATATATGTTGAAACGGATGTGTATTTATTCATTATCGATTGGTGGTTGATGTATATATCATATTGACCTTTGTTTACATTTGAAGTATACTAAAGAGTATGATTAAATTTGATGAGAATTTGCGTTTTTGTTTGAAAAAGGAGTAGAAAATGTTTTTTAGACGTCAGAATGGTCGTTATAGAGAGACGGACCGTGTGACACGTTATAAGTTAATTAAATCAGGTAAACATTGGTTGCGAGCTTCAACCTCTCTTTTTGGTTTGTTCAAAGTTATGCGGGGTGGTGTTGATACGACTCAAGTCATGACTGAAGTAGTAGAAGATAAAGATAACCATTCGATTACAGGATTAGATATTATAAAGGGTCTAGCTGCTACAGGAGCTGTCTTGGGTGGGGCTGTTGCGACTGAAACTAAAGTTTTTGCAAATGAAGCAGTAGCTTTAGAAAAAACATTAGAAAATCCAGATTTATTGGTTACAAATGATACAGTAGTTTTAGGGACCACTTCAAAAGTAGATACAAGTAAGGTTGCGAGTGAGAGTTTATCGATTTCCCAATCTTTATTTACTAGTGTCTCAGAAAGTATGAATTCTGTTTCTAGCATTTCAGAGAGTATTTCGATTTCTAGTGCTTCAGAGAGTGCTTCAGCAAGTGCAAGTATGATGGATTCGATGACATTGTTAGGTTCTTCCTCTGTAAATACTAGCCAAACAACGGTACCTATAGGCAATTCAGTTTCAACTACTATGTCTGAAACAGTTAGTGGATTGGAAGTTCAATCTGAAGCGAACTTGGGCAAAAAAGAATTATCTAGCTTATCTCCTATATCTGAATTGAGGCTTACTAAATTGGATAGAGATTCACTTGGGGAGAATGGAGATATCACTAGCCTTGTTGGAGCTACAGCTGCTACATTATTATCTTCAGAGATTTCTACTAAACAACAGGATGAAAATCGTAAGAAGCTCGCAAAACTCTCAACTGAAATGGGTGAGTATCTAGCAAAAGCTGTAGGATTGCCGCATGCGGACTCTGCTATTAGCAAAGTGAATGCTGCTGTGACTGCTATCGAGACAGCCCTTACTAATCCTAAAGCAGATTTGACAGAAACTGTAAAACTAGCGATGTCTGCTCGTAATTCGATTGTTAATGCTGTTCTAGGTGCACATTCAGGTCAACGTGATAGTCGTAACGGACAAGCGATAGAGAGAGGAACGTCTCCTAGGACATCAAATCGTGCAGCAGGTCAGAGCCGTGCAGCCTCTAATCCGCCTACGATTACGATGCCATCTGATGTCACTTTTTATAATGATGATGCCGTCACTAATTTTCAGATACAATTACGTGATGATAGAGGGATGGATAGAATCAGTGCTTCTGCATCCAATGCTATTATTACAGGTATAACTTCCCCAAATTATCCTGCTACTAGTAGAAGAGGGCCAGGGGATTTGTGGACTTATGACTACAGAGGAAATCGAACAGGATTCCAAAAATCATATAACATTGATATAACAGGAACGCTTGGTCGTAATGGCACTGCTTGGGAACCGTATAGACCAGGTACTTATCCTCTTGAATATACCGTTAGAGATATTGATGGTCAGACTGCTAGAGCTGTTACCAATTTCCATATCAAAGGATTCAATGAGCGACAAAATCCTGTGAGTGGCGCGACTGTCGCAGTAAATGATAAAACAAATTTAAGTCCAACAGAAAGAAATCAAGTTTTGGATAATTTTAAAACAGCCAATGCGAGCATTCTTTCAAGTACAGACTACAAAAAAGGAACTGAAGAAGGTTCAATCAGTGTAGCTGATAATGGAGATGTCACTATTACTTATCGTGATAGAACATCGGATACAGTTAGAGATAATGTTAAGTATGGTGTGGAGAAAGCGACTGACACATTCTATGCAGTAAGTGATGAGTCGCTGTCTAATATAAATCTAAGAAGTCTTGTGCGTCCAGTTGGCGGAGCTTCTGACTTCCCTAGTGGAACAAGATTTGCATGGAAACAAGGGCAAGCTCCTACAATGACAGCGATGAGGGACCCAGAGAACCCTAGAACTGCAACCTTAACAGTAACCCACCCAGATAATACTACTACGGATTTAACATACAATTATAGAGTTTATCAAAAGATAGAGACTAAAACCAATAATGGCGTAACTGGTCAATTTTATGCCTTTAAAGCAGTTTCAGGTGGTGCAGCAGTTGGAGGCGGCTATGCCAATAATATAGGTGGATTTTCAAATCTCTATATTAACAACGACTCCCTTCCTTCGGGGACAACATTTGCTTATGAGTATCGTCTGAACAACAATGCAAGTGCACCACTAAGTAGTCGAACTGGGTCACCTAAATTTAGTGATGTCTGGCATACAACTGATTCTGCAGCTACGACACACCGTACAACCTATACTGCAAAAGCAACTTATCCAACAGGACGCTTTGGAACTCCGTCTGCACAAGATCCTGCTTTGACAAGTGAGACAAGCTTTACTTATACAGTAGTGGATCCAGTGGCTAAACAAGAGTATGTTACAACAGTTGGGAACGCAACTCCACTAAATGACATTATTTCAAATCCTAGCAATGCACTAAAAAATTCTAATTCTAGTGTAGTGATTCCGAATGGGACAACTTATGAATGGGTATCCAGACCAGATGCTTCAGCTCCAGGTATCTATAAGAAAGAAGCTAAAGTTACTTTACCACAAGGTTCAACAACTCAATCAAGAAATGCTACAAATGTTCCTGTGACTATCAAAGTTAGACCAAACCCACCACAAATCTCAGCAGATCAGATAACGAATACAGGTGGTCTTCCAAATAAAGGAATCACCGTTACGGATGTTGTTCCAGGTGCGACAGTAACTTTGACAATCGGTGGTAAGACAGTTACTAAGACAGCGGGTGCTAGTGCAACAAGCTTGACTTTCACTCCAGCAGAAGTCGCAGACAGTAACGGCCTCCTTCCAACGAGTTCACTGCAACGGACAGTGCCAGTGACTGTTAAACAAAGTAAGGCGTTTACTAATCCTGTGACGAATTCAAATGAAACTTTGGAATCAGATGCAAGAAGTGTTGAAATCAGCAAGGAAACTGAAAAACCACAAGCTACTGATGCAGTAGTCAAAGTAAAAAATGCAGATAATACGTGGTCGGAAGCTCCTAAAACGATGGTCGATGGCATTCCAGTATATACTTTCTATTCTGGAGATTCATTAGAATTTACAGCTAAGTTCAAAGATAATAGTGGAGTCATCCAAAACACAGAAGTTCGTAATGGAGGGTCTGGTAAACCTGCGGTTAGTCTTCTATATGATAATACATGGGGAAAAGAAACTGTTAATAAGGTAACATCTAAGACTATAGCTACTGATAATCAGCTAGCTACGACAACTGCCACAGCAGAGATTAATACCGACTTGAGCTATGCCCCTGGCAATAAAGTTACACGCTCTATTAATGCAGAGGATTTTTCAGGTAATCGTTCAGACGGAACTATCTTTGGTTTGAAACAGGGCGAGTTGAAGGATAGATTAGGAGAAGAAACAGTTCCTCCGATAACAGTTCGAGATATTGCTAATTTAACCGAGAATGATAGAAATTCTATTAGGGCAGCTGTTGAAAAGGCTTATCCACAGAATAAACATCGTATCAGAACCTATACTCAACAGAGCAATGGAAATGTGCTGATTACCTATAAAGATGGAACGACAAGAACAGTTACTCCAACATTAGAACAAAATTATCAAACAAAATCAGAACGCTTTTACGCGGTTGCTGGAGAAAATGCGAATAGCTTGACAGCTCGTAATTTTATCAAATCTGCTGATGGTACAGAATTACCTGCAAATACAAGAGTAGTTTGGAAAAATGGAGCTCCAGATTTATCTACACCAGGTGATAAAACAGCGACCTTGACGGTTACTGACTTTAAAGGTGTAAGTAAAGATATTACCTATAAGTACACAGTTTATCAAAAGATAGAAACTAATACTAAAGATGGTGTTACTGGTCAATTTTATGGCTTCAAAGGTGGAACTAATGGTCGAACTGCTAGTGGTAGCTGGTCCAACAATATAGGTGGCTATACTAACTTATATACCAACGTTAGAGAGCTCCCTGCAAATACAACTTGGTCCTATGAGTACAAATTAAATAGTACCTTAAATGGTCCAGGTGCACTACAGAAAACACCAGCTGGTGAGAAACCAGAGTTTAGTAGAGTTTGGAATAATACCCAAGCGCATCAAACAGAGTACCGTGTAGTAGCGACTTATCCAACAGGACGCTTTGGAACTCCGTCTACACAGGATCCTGCTTTGAAAAGTGAGACAAGCTTTACATACACAGTAGTGGATCCAGTTGCTAGACAAACTTATGAAACAACAGCAGGCGATATGTCTCCGTTGTCCACTATTAGCACGACTCCAGGTGGAGCCATTACAAACACTGCTAATACCCCAGCAATACCAAGTGGTACAAGCTATGAATGGGAAACCCCAATAAATGAAGCAGCTGTTTCTACTCCAGGTTATATTACTAGAAAAGTTAAAGTAACATTACCACAAGGTTCTACTGATACAGCCCGTAACAGTACACTAGTTCCTGTAACGATTAAGATTAACCTGAAGACCCCACAAATTGCAGATGATCAAGTTAAACAACAAGGTGGTCTTCCAGAACGTAGTATTACAGTCAAAAATGTAAGTCCTGGTGCAACAGTTACCTTGAGACTCAATAATCAGACTTTCGAAAAGGTAGCTACAGGAGATACAGTAACCTTTGAGAAAGAGAAGCTAGCAGCTGCTAATACTCCTCAAGGCCTTCTTCCTGTTGGTACTGTTACTGTAGAACAGACGCTGAACGTTAGAAAACCAGATAATACCATGGAAACATTGCGTTCATCTGGTTCAAACACTATTACAAGGGAAGAAGTGGCTCCTAATGTTACGGTTAAGGTAGAAGTTTATGACACCGTAAACAAAATTTGGGTAGAAGCTGAGAAGGATACTACGACAGGTAAGAGTAAAATCTTTGCTGGGGATACCTTCCGTGTCATGGTTGAAACGACTGATAATAGTGGTAAGGTTACCAACATTGAGGCATGGAATGATAATAGTTCAGGTATCGGAAATCCAACGGGTACTTCCCTTTTAGGTTCGGATGTTCATACTAATGGTGCTGCTGTAGAAGGTGGTACTGGTGGTGATTTCACTGCAAGTGCTGAAAATCCTCAACGTCGCCAAGTAATTACAGATGCTACTTATAAACTAGATAAACAATACAGACCAGATGGGGATGGCAGTCAAGCAAGTGGTAATACTTGGACCCGTTATATTCGTGTGAAAGATTTCTCTGGAAATGAAACACGAGTTTCCTATGGCATTCAGCAAGCACCATTGAGTGAAAAGTATACTCCAGATCAACCTGACACGATTCAGGTAACAAATAAAACGAATCCTTCTCCAAAAGATAGAGAAAAGATTAGTGAAGCAGTAAGAACGAAGAATGCAGGTCTTCCAATTAGTAGAGTTGATGTTGCAGCGGATGGTTCAGTGACGGTTGTGTATACGGATGGTACGAAAGAGCCTCTAAAAGTTGAGTTGTCAAATGAGAAGTATAGTACCTCTCTATCAACAAGTGTTGTATCATCAACATCAGTTTCAACGAGTGTAATTACATCTAGATCGACATCAGAGAGTGTGATCACCTCACGCTCAACTTCTGAGAGTGTTGTAACATCTAGATCAACTTCTGAAAGTATAGTATCTTCACGTTCTACCTCTGCTTCTACATCGACATCAGCAAGTACGTTGACGTCAAGAAGCGTTAGCCAAAGTGCATCGACAAGCGCGTCTAATTCAGTCTCAATGAGTGCAAGTCAAAGTGCATCGACAAGCGTGTCTAAGTCAGTCTCAATGAGTGCAAGTCAATCGGCAAGCACAAGTGCGAGCCAGTCAGCCTCAACAAGTGCAAGTCAGTCAGCCTCTGAGTCAGCCTCAACAAGCGCTTCAACAAGTGCAAGTCAGTCAGCTTCAACAAGTGCGAGTCAATCAGCTTCTGAGTCAGCATCAACCAGCGCATCAACCAGCGCAAGTCAGTCAGCCTCAGAATCTGCTTCAACAAGTGCTTCAACAAGTGCAAGTCAATCAGCTTCAGAATCTGCCTCAACAAGTGCTTCAACCAGCGCAAGTCAATCAGCTTCAGAGTCTGCATCAACAAGTGCATCAACGAGCGCATCAACCAGCGCAAGTCAATCGGCATCTGAGTCAGCATCGACAAGTGCCTCAACAAGTGCTTCAACGAGCGCAAGTCAATCAGCTTCTGAATCTGCATCAACAAGCGCCTCAACAAGCGCAAGTCAATCAGCTTCTGAGTCAGCTTCAACAAGTGCTTCAACGAGCGCAAGTCAATCAGCATCTGAGTCAGCATCAACAAGTGCCTCAACGAGCGCAAGTCAATCAGCATCTGAGTCAGCATCAACAAGCGCTTCAACAAGCGCAAGTCAATCAGCATCTGAGTCAGCATCGACAAGTGCCTCAACAAGTGCAAGTCAATCAGCTTCAGAGTCAGCTTCAACAAGTGCAAGTCAATCAGCATCAGAATCTGCATCAACAAGCGCATCAACAAGTGCGAGTCAATCAGCGTCTGAATCCGCATCGACAAGTGCATCAACCAGCGCAAGTCAATCAGCGTCTGAGTCAGCATCGACAAGTGCCTCAACAAGTGCAAGTCAATCAGCGTCAGAATCAGCATCGACAAGTGCTTCAACAAGCGCAAGTCAATCAGCTTCAGAGTCAGCATCAACAAGTGCTTCAACGAGCGCAAGTCAATCAGCTTCTGAATCTGCCTCAACAAGTGCAAGTCAATCGGCGTCTGAGTCGGCTTCAACAAGTGCGAGTCAATCAGCCTCAGAATCCGCATCGACAAGCGCATCAACGAGCGCAAGTCAATCAACGTCTGAATCTGCCTCAACAAGCGCTTCAACAAGCGCAAGTCAATCAGCATCTGAGTCAGCATCGACAAGTGCCTCAACGAGCGCAAGTCAATCAGCGTCTGAGTCAGCCTCAACAAGCGCTTCAACAAGCGCAAGTCAATCAGCATCTGAGTCAGCCTCAACAAGTGCCTCAACGAGCGCAAGTCAATCAGCATCTGAATCCGCATCGACAAGTGCCTCAACAAGCGCAAGTCAGTCAGCTTCTGAATCTGCCTCAACCAGCGCTTCAACAAGTGCAAGTCAATCAGCATCTGAGTCAGCATCGACAAGTGCTTCAACCAGCGCAAGTCAATCAGCGTCTGAATCAGCATCGACAAGTGCCTCAACGAGCGCAAGTCAGTCAGCATCAGAATCTGCTTCAACAAGTGCGAGTCAATCAGCTTCTGAGTCTGCATCAACAAGTGCTTCAATCAGCGCAAGTCAATCAGTTTCTGAATCAGCATCGACAAGTGCATCAACAAGCGCAAGTCAATCAGCTTCAGAGTCAGCATCAGAATCTGCTTCAACAAGTGCAAGTCAATCAGCTTCTGAATCTGCCTCAACAAGTGCATCAACAAGCGCAAGTCAATCAGCTTCTGAATCAGCATCGACAAGTGCAAGTCAATCAGCTTCAGAGTCAGCATCGACAAGTGCTTCAACGAGCGCAAGTCAGTCAGCTTCTGAATCCGCATCGACAAGTGCATCAACGAGCGCAAGTCAGTCAGCCTCTGAGTCAGCCTCAACAAGTGCATCAATGAGCGCAAGTCAATCAGCTTCTGAATCTGCTTCAACAAGTGCTTCAACAAGTGCAAGTCAATCAGCGTCTGAATCCGCATCGACAAGTGCCTCAACGAGCGCAAGTCAGTCAGCTTCTGAATCTGCCTCAACCAGCGCTTCAACAAGTGCAAGTCAATCAGCTTCTGAATCAGCATCGACAAGTGCTTCAACGAGCGCAAGTCAATCAGCTTCTGAATCCGCATCGACAAGTGCTTCAACGAGCGCAAGCCAGTCAGCTTCAGAGTCCGCATCGACAAGTGCCTCAACAAGTGCGAGTCAATCGGCTTCAGAGTCAGCGTCGACAAGTGCTTCAACGAGCGCAAGTCAATCAGCGTCTGAATCTGCATCAACAAGCGCAAGTCAATCAGCCTCTGAGTCAGCATCAACAAGTGCCTCAACAAGTGCTTCAACAAGCGCAAGTCAATCAGCATCTGAGTCTGCTTCAACAAGCGCAAGTCAGTCAACTTCAGAGTCAGCTTCAACAAGTGCAAGTCAATCAGCATCAGAATCTGCATCAACAAGCGCATCAACAAGTGCGAGTCAATCAGCGTCAGAGTCAGCATCAACAAGTGCTTCAACAAGCGCAAGTCAATCAGCTTCTGAATCCGCATCGACAAGTGCTTCAACAAGTGCAAGTCAATCAGCATCTGAGTCTGCCTCAACAAGTGCCTCAACGAGCGCAAGTCAATCAGCGTCTGAGTCAGCCTCAACAAGTGCCTCAACGAGCGCAAGTCAATCAGCATCTGAGTCAGCATCAACAAGTGCTTCAACAAGCGCAAGTCAATCAGCTTCAGAGTCAGCCTCAACAAGTGCTTCAACGAGCGCAAGTCAATCAGCTTCAGAGTCAGCATCAACAAGTGCCTCAACGAGCGCAAGTCAATCAGCTTCTGAGTCAGCCTCAACAAGTGCTTCAACAAGCGCAAGTCAGTCAGCGTCAGAGTCAGCATCGACAAGTGCCTCAACAAGTGCGAGTCAATCGGCATCTGAGTCAGCTTCAACAAGTGCATCAACGAGCGCAAGTCAATCGGCATCTGAGTCTGCGTCAACAAGTGCGAGTCAATCAGCCTCTGAGTCAGCATCGACAAGTGCTTCAACAAGCGCAAGTCAGTCAGCATCTGAGTCTGCATCAACAAGCGCAAGTCAATCAGCATCTGAGTCAGCCTCAACAAGCGCAAGTCAATCAGCGTCTGAGTCTGCCTCAACGAGCGCAAGTCAATCAGCATCAGAATCTGCATCAACAAGTGCAAGTCAATCAGCATCAGAATCTGCTTCAACAAGCGCAAGTCAATCAGCGTCTGAGTCTGCTTCAACAAGCGCAAGTCAATCAGCATCAGAATCTGCCTCAACGAGCGCAAGTCAATCAGCATCTGAGTCAGCCTCAACAAGTGCATCAACAAGCGCAAGTCAATCAGCATCTGAGTCAGCCTCAACAAGTGCGAGTCAGTCAGCTTCAGAATCTGCCTCAACAAGTGCTTCAACGAGCGCAAGTCAATCAGCATCTGAGTCTGCATCAACAAGCGCAAGTCAATCAGCATCTGAGTCAGCCTCAACAAGCGCAAGTCAATCAGCGTCTGAGTCTGCCTCAACGAGCGCAAGTCAATCAGCATCAGAATCTGCGTCGACAAGTGCTTCAACGAGCGCAAGTCAATCAGCTTCTGAATCCGCATCGACAAGTGCCTCAACAAGTGCAAGTCAATCAGCCTCTGAGTCTGCTTCAACAAGTGCAAGTCAATCAGCCTCTGAGTCTGCTTCAACGAGCGCAAGTCAATCAGCTTCTGAGTCAGCATCAACAAGCACTTCTGTCTCAGTAAGTATCTCAATGTCAGTATCTGAATCAACAAGTATGGGTGACCCAGAAAGTAATTACAGACCAGATGTGAGCTTGAGTGAAAGCATATCAGAGTCACAAAGTGTTAATGTTTCCTTATCTGAATCTATCTCAGCATCAGTTGTAACGTCTACTTCAGTAAGTCAATCAACTTCTATGAGTACAAATGTTACAAATTCAGAAAATGTATCAACACCAACAAGTACGACAAGTCAAGAACAATCAACAGCTCAGCCTGTTTCACAAAACACAGTTGCTAGCTCGAAACAGCTATTACCAAATACTGGTACAGAAGCATCTAAATCATCTGCACTTTTAGGAGCTTTGGCTGCTGTAACTGGTCTAGGTTTGTTTGCGAAACGTCGTAAACGTGATGATGAAGAATAATTGAGTTAAAAATACATAGAGAGTATTTTTACCCCGATTTATAAAACTCCCTTAGATGATCTTTCATCCAAGGGAGTTTTTTCATTATGTGACTATTGCTTCGTTCCATATTGTTGAATCTAGAACAGGACAGCACAATGCAACTTCTATAGTAGGTTGAAGCTAGGATAGTACGAAACGATTCCTAAAACACTTCTAGAAATTAATCTGATTTTCTCAATCGATTTATTTTCATCTTAATTCAAGCTACTATACACCAAAAAACTTCAAACGCCATACAATAAAGGTATTGAAGTCGATTGTAAAGTGGAAGGAGAAAATAGGACACAAAGGCTTATAGTCTATTGCATGGAGATTTCACCAAGGTTTTTAAATGCTTTTAGAAGGAATCTATATTGCAAAATAGTGCTATTTTTGGTATGATTATGTATTAGATAATAGAATGTTTTTATTAAATTTAATAGTATGAAATGGTAGGTATTATGAGTAAGAAAGTAATTGTTCTTGCAGCAAATCAAGCGTATGTGAGCTATTTAGAAACAACAATTAAATCGATATGTAGCCATATGAAGCAGATTAAGTTTTATATCCTAAATGAAGATATTCCAACTGATTGGTTCCAGTTAGTAGAGAATCATCTTGAAAAAATAGATTCAGAGATTGTAAATGTTAGATGTTCTTCAGCTATGTTTCAGGATTATAAACTTCCAACAGCGCATTTAAACTATGCTACTTATTTTCGTTATTTAATTCCGAATCATGTCGTAGAAGATAGAGCCTTGTACTTGGATAGTGATATGATTGTGACACAGGATTTATCAGATCTATTTGAACTGGATATGCAAGGTTATCCTGTTGCTGCAGTTGAGGACTTACCGACAACTTCGGATAAGTTTAATACGGGTTTATTATTGATAGATAACAAAAAATGGAGAGAGGAAGATGTTGTGAAACAGTTATTTGATTTGACTGCTCAACATCATCATGAGGTCTATGGGGATCAAGGAATCTTGAATCTCGCTTTTCAGGATAATTGGTATCGTCTTCCTCTGACCTACAATCTTCAAGTGGGGTCAGATAGTCAGCAATTTACACTAGGGGATATGGCTTGGTATGATCTTTTTAAAGGAAAACCAGCAGTTATTCACTATACTACAGGCTTGAAGCCATGGCATCAACATCATTTTAATCGATTCAGAGAAGAATGGTGGTTTTATTATGGATTGTCATGGGAGGATATTCTTCTTAGAAAATATCCTGCAAAAGAAGGATGGAGCGCTCTTGTTTCAAAACCACCTTATCAAACAGCTATTTACACGAATACCGTAAATTTGCATGAAGCAGAGAATCTGATTAAAGCTCTTCCACAAGTGAATTTTAATATTTTGGCCCACTGCTATTTTGCACCAGAAATTTTAATGTTGGAAAAGTATAAAAATGTAACCCTTTTTCCATGCTTTGATCCTTTGACGCATGAAAAAGTCTTCAATCAGTTAGATTTTTATCTAGATATTAACTATGAGGGCGAAATTTATAACATTATCCAAAAAGTAGTAGATAAGGGAATTCCTTTCTATTCTTTCCAAGCAACAAATCATGCACAAGAAATCTCTCACTATGTTTTTGAAAATCAGGATGTTCAAGGGATGATTCAGCATATCAAAAACTATTTGGATACCCTAGACAATAAGGAGAAGGAATGCAAACAGAGCCATTAATCAGTGTTATCGTACCAGTCTATAATGTAGCACCTTATCTAGAACTAGCCTTGGATAGTATAAGATACCAATCTTATCAAAATTTAGAAATTATTTTAATTAATGATGGTTCAACGGATGATTCAGAAAGTATCTGTAAAGATATTGCATCTCAAGATGAAAGATTTAGATACATTTATCAAGAGAATGCGGGAGCATCAGTTGCACGTAATAGGGGACTTGATCTAGCAAGTGGAGAATATATTATCTTTGTAGATTCAGACGATTGGTTAGAAAGAAATGCTATCGAGTTTCTTTATCAGAATCTTATAAAGTATGATACAGACATAGCATCGGGAAACTATAATATGTATCATGATGTAAATCAACAATTTCATATTAAGGTTTTTGATGGCGATTATAGAGAAACGCTCTATGATAACAGAGAAGATATTGTTAAACAGATAGCTGAACAAGAAATGAGAGATATGGCTTGGTCAGGCCCTGTTATGAAACTTTTTAAAAGAGAGTTATTTGATGGACTACGTTTTCCTGTTGGAAAAAGTGTTGAGGATACTTTTATTATGTATAAGGTCTTTATCAAGGCTAAAAGAGTTATACATATAGAAAAGGCAATCTACTGGTATCGTATTGGTCAGGAAAGTAGTTTAAATAGTCTTTGGAGTGAAAAAAGAGTTATCGACGAAATGATGGCCTGGGATGAAAGGCTAGCTCTTATAGGTATGTTAGGATATGATATATCAGGTCATAGTTTTTTGTATCATTGTAGAGCGACTCGTGCGCTTGAAAAATTAGAAGAAGCAGGTTTACAGAAGAGTGAAACCTATCGAAGAGTAAAAGAGAAACTCTACATCCTTTCAAGAGAATGGGAAAAGTAAAAAATGTTTGTAATTGCAAAGAAAACAGATGAAAAAGTACCGAAAATTAAGGAAATTTTTCAAAAATTAGAGAAGCCGTTAACCGTATTCTATGTTGATTGTTTTGATAATCTAGATCGTCTTGAACAAGGGGAGTTAACCGCGCTAACATACTTTCTAATGAAAGAAGAGGGGCAACCTCTCTTTTTTAACAATTTACCTCTGCCCCCTTACTGGGAGATAACGACAGATGGTTTAGAAGGATATGTATATGATCAAGGTAAAAAGAAAGCGGGAATCCAGTTTCGTCAACCACAATCAGAACGTACTGTTGCGAGAGTCTACTGGTATGATGAAGAAGAAAAATGTATCTGGATAGACTATTACAGCGCTTATGGTTGGAAAGTTTGTCGTGAGCTTTTAGATGAAGAAGAAAAGAGTGTACTGAGAACTATTTACAACTCAGAAGGGAGAGAACTTCTGGTAGAATGGTTACAACAAGATAAAATAGCTTACTTTGATTCGCAGAAGAATCCAACTATCTATCCGAATCGTCATTCTTTTCTCCTTAAAGTATTAGAAGAGATAGTAGAGAGAGAAGATACCTTAATTTTGGGAGAAGAGATTCTCTCGCTTCTTCCATCAAGCAAGAAAGACAATTACTATTATTTGGCAGATGATATAACAGAGGCTGATAAGATTGCAGACCGAGTGAATCAGGTTCTGGTAATGTCTCCTAGAGTTTCGGATGTTTCTCCTTACACTCATTTATATGGTTTTGCCCTAGATAAACCAGTTCCAGTTAGACCACAAGCTATAATTGTTACGAATTCTGAATGGATAGAAGGTTTAGAACAACTATTGATTCAGTTCCCAGAGATTGATTTCCATGTGGGAGCAGTTACTGAGATGGGGAGTCGTATTACTAATTTATCTATTTACCCTAATATCCATATCTATCCTGGGATGACTTATCAACTTTTTCAAGAATTACTTGATAGAAGCAGTTTTTACTTCGATATTCAGTATGATATTGAAATTTTTGCCTCTTCTTTACGTGCAGTAGAAAAAGGTGTATTACTTTATACATTGAATCATCTAACTCATCACGAAGAATATAAACAATTAGAAACTTGCTACGATACAATAGAGTCTCTCATTCAAAATGTACGCCAAGTTTTAGAAAATTCTGATAAGTATCATCAACTAGCTAGAAATCAAGCTCAAATATTAGGAGTAGCTAGTATAGAAGATTATCGTAGTTTATTTGACAGATGGGAGAGAAAAAATGACGGTTTATAATTTTAATCTACTCTTAGGCTTTGAAGCAAATGGTGTAGATGTTGCCCAAGCCCATCGTTTGCAATTGTTTCGTAGTTTAGATTTAGATACTCGTTTTGTTTTTACTCGGTGGCCTAATTCTGATCAGTTAGATTATTTTTTATCAAAGGGCTATGATTATGAAGAACTGTTATTTGCCCAACTGCTTTTTACGGATCAACAAAGTGCAGCACCAACTCTTTCTCCACATGAACTAGAAGAGCAGCTAGGTTTAAAAACTTCGCAAATTATTCATGAAACACCTTCAGGAAGAACTTATCAGTTGAACGAAGGAGAGCTACTTGTTTTCGTATATGACAAGAAAGACTTCTCTAAAGTGCAGTTTATTGAATATTTTTCAGGGGGATATTTACTCAAAAGAGAAACCTATGCCGCAACAAAATTAGTAACAGATTATTTCATTTTAAATTATCAAAATGGTCACGTTTTAGCTGAGTTAGGAAGACGAGTCTATCACAATTTAGATGGAAGTGTCGGACTAGAAGAAATTTTAGTCAATGGGAAACAGCGTTATTTGCTTCATAATGAAAAATTAATAACACATGCAGAATTGATGGAAATCTTTGTTAAAAAACTTCAATTGAAGGCAAATGATATTGTGATTATGGATAGAGCTTCAAATATGGATTTTGCGCGTCCTTTATTGGAGCAAGAGTCAGGAGCTCGGTTGGGATTGGTATTCCATTCGGAACATACTTTTGGAAATCAACCTTTTAGCTATGAATATTATTACCCTGTAAAATATGCTCATCGTTTTGATTTTATGATTGTTTCGACTGACCTACAGGCGAAAGTTTTGAAAGAATCTTTTGAGAAAGAGGGTAAGGAAGCTCCTAGGATTTATGTGATTCCTGTAGGGAGCCTGAAACAGTTACACTATTCTGAGCAAGATAGAAAAACTACCAAAGTGATGACGGCGTCTCGATTGATCTATTCTAAGCGCGTGGATTTAGCCATTCGGGCAGTCGCATTGGCTCATGAAAAAGGTGGAGATATTGAGTTTTCTATTTTTGGACGTGGCATAGAGTATGACAGCTTGGAAAATCTTATCCAAGAATTAGGGGCACAGGAGTATGTTCATTTAATGGGCTATGCAGATTTGACAGCTCAATATTTGAATCATAGCATTTATCTGACAACTTCTTTATCTGAGACATTTGGTTTAACCTTGATGGAAGCGACTGGAGCAGGATTAGCTATGGTTGGTTTTGACTTGAGATATGGAAATCCATCCTTTATAAAAGATGGTTTTAATGGTTATCTAGTTTCTTTTGAGGATAAAAGTGATCAAGAAAGAGTAGAGGAAATTGCTCATATTCTCTTGAAAATGACTTCGCAAGACTTATCTAGCTATCAAGAAGCTTCCTATCATCTAGCAAGCTCATATTTAGAAGAAAATATTCTAGATTTGTGGAGAGAATTTTTTAGCAATGAGTCATCAATTTCTTTTCAAGAATAAAAAGGAGATGGAATCGTGACAGAATTAATAAGTATCATTGTACCTATTTATAACGTTGAGGAATATCTTAAAGAGTGTCTAGATAGTATCCAGAAACAGACCTACCAAAATTATGATTGTATCATGATTAACGATGGATCAACAGATAGTTCTAGAGAAATAGCAGAAACCTATTTAGTAGATAGCCGTTTTCGACTAATTAATCAAGATAATCAAGGCTTGAGTGCTGCAAGAAATACAGGTCTTAGGTACCTTAAGGAAGAGTCTTCTTTTGTGGCTTTTGTTGATAGTGATGATTATCTTAACCCCTTATTTTTAGAAAAATTAGCAGAACAAATCTCAGAAGATGTTGATATTATAGAAGGAACAATTCAAAGCTATAAAGAAGGTATCTACTATAATCTTCTTCAAATTCATCAAGATAAGTTGGTTTTGACTACTGTAGAAGAAAAGTTAGAACAGCTTGTGTCCCAGGGATTGAGGGGCAGTGTATTTCCTAAATTGTATAGAAAAAGTTTGTTAAACGACAACTTTTTTCCTCAAGGATTCATCTTTGAAGATTTAGCAGTTATTCCAGAGCTAGTCACTCTTTCAAAAAAATGGGTTAAGATACAGGATGTTCTTTATTACTATAGAATCCGTGACAATTCAATTACAACGAAATCATTCTCTGAGAAAAATTTAGATATTTTTAAAATTCTTGAGAAATTTGATTTATTCTTTGTAGATGCAGATCTCAATGTAAAGCTTTGGGCTGAAAGATTAAAATATGCACAATTAAATCATCAATATAAAACAACAGTATTAGAAGATAATCCTTATGCTTCGAAATACCAAGAAAAACTTGAAAAGTTGATGCTTAAAATAAAAAATATGAGAAGAGAGAAGTGACAGGAGAGTTGATTAGTATCATTATTTCTGTCTCTGATACCGATTCTTATTTACGTCAGTGTTTAGATAGTCTTCTTAATCAAACTTATATTAGTTTTGAGGTTATTTTGTTAAATGATGGCTCGAAAGATTCTTCGGCTGCTATCTGTCAAGAATATGCTGAGAAGGATAGCCGCTTTAAGTATTTTGAAACAGAACAGGATAGTATCTCTTCTTCTTATAATTTAGGAATTGAAGCTTCAAAGGGAACTTACATTACCTTTATAAAATCGGATGATTGGGTAGATTCAGATTATCTAGAACTACTTTATACTACTATGATTGAGGAGAAAGCAGACATAGTAGTTTCAACTTATAAAACTTTTAATACGAACACAGGTTTATTAGAGTATCATGCTTATCAGAAAGACTGTACAGAATCTGTATTCAATCAGAAGGACCTGCTTCTTACACTACCGAGGTTAGATAGAGATTCTTCCTTTAGCTATGTTTTTGGAAAATTAGTATCTCGTCTTGCCTTAGGAAAGATTCGATTTAACGAAAGTACCCAGTTGGGAGAGGATATGGAATTCTGGTATAAGCTTTATCTTGTTTCTGAAAAAGTGGTCTATCTAAATAGAGATACCTATACTCTCAGAAAATATAGTGATGTTCAGAACTATCTAAATCCAGCAATCGTTTGTAGTGATATTCAACAACGTCTACAGTTTATATCAATTCTTGCAGCAAAACATATAGATGTAAAAGATTATATTGAAAATCTCATATTGCTTTTAAACTATAGAATTGGTTTTTTAGAAGGCAATTTATCTACATCTAAAGAGATGAGATGGTTAAAAGAAACCTTATTTCTACTAGGGGGGAAATAGTTAATGATACCAGATTTGATTAGCGTAATTGTTCCGATTTATAATGTTGAGGACTATATACGACAATGTTTTGATAGTTTACTTCATCAAACTTATCAAAATTTTGAAGTTTTGATGATTAATGATGGTTCTCCAGATAATTCAGCTTCCATCTGTCAGGAGTATGCAGCTAGAGACTCTCGTTTTCGCTATTTCGAAAAGGAGAATGGTGGCATTTCAACAGCAGTAAATTTAGGAATTGAACATTCACAAGGAGAATATGTTACTCTAATGGACCCAGATGATTGGGCAGATAACGACTATCTTGAAGTTCTGTACAATGCTATTGTTCAAGAAGGAGCCGATGTATCGATTTCAAGTTATAAACGCTTTGATATGAGTAATAATAGCTTCTATTTTCATGCCTTTACTAAAGAATATGATAAAAAAGTTTTTACGAACAAGGAGTTTTTAGAAAGTTTACCAAATTTGGTAGCTTCGGATTATTCGTTTTTTATTACATTTAGTAAATTAGTACGAAAAGAAATGATTGGTCTCATTCGCTTTAATGCTGATACTAAACTGGCTATGGACATGGAATTCTGGTATAAAGTATATCTTAAAGTAAATAAAGTAGTATTTGTGAATAGAGATACTTATACTTATAGAATACATAGTACGTCAGCTGCAAATAATTTAACTGTTGAAAAACTTAAAAGTAGTATGCAACATCGTTTAGCTTTCATAGCTATCCTTGCTGCTCGAGGAATAAATATAGAGTCCTATGTTCAAGATTATATAAGACATTTATATGATGTAATGGCAGTTATTGAGAATCAAGGTTTAGAAGCAGATGAAACTTTAAGATGGATTAGGGAGATGATGTATCTTTTGACTTTCAAGAATGAAGAATAGTGGCTAAAACTATCACTATATAACTATTTGCTGGATTGCTAGCATAAGAGAAATGGATAAATAGGAGATGAGAAGTGCCTCAGGAGCTTATTAGTATTATCGTTCCAATTTTTAATACAGAAAAACATTTACATCAATGTTTAGATAGTATATCGAGTCAATCTTATGAAAACTTTGAATGTTTGTTAATAAATGATGGTTCAACAGATACTTCTGCTAGCATTTGTAGAGAATATGTTGCTAAAGATGCTCGTTTTCGTTATTTTGAAAAGGAGAATGGTGGTGTTTCCTCAGCACGTAATTTAGGAATCGAACGTTCGGGGGGGGCGTACATTACCTTTATTGATTCGGATGATTGGGTAGAGTTTGATTATCTAGAAGTTCTGTATTCTGCCATTATTCAAGATTCTGCTGATATATCTGTGTCTTCTTATAGGACGTATGAAATGTCTAAAAATCAGTGGCTTTTTCATGCTTTTAAACGAGTGGAACATCAAAAGGTGTTCAGCAAACAAGAATTGATTAGTAAATTAATATTTTTAAATGGTCATGATTGTTCTTTTGGATTTGCAAGTTGTAAATTAGTCCGTAAAAGTATCTTAACTGGGATATGGTTTAATGAATCTACTCATTTAGGTGAGGATATGGAATTTTGGTTTAAATTATACCTAATTGCTGAAAAGGTAGTTTTTTCGAATAGAGATACCTATGTTTATCGTAGAGATCTAACTGATTCAAAATATGCTTCTTTGAAACATACTCAATCTGATGTGCAGCACCGCTTGAATTTTATTGCTTTTCTTAGAGCTAGAGGGATGGATACAGATATTTTTGTAAATGAACTTCTGAATAGGTTATATGACATGAAGACGAACTTGGAACTTGATCAATTTGAACATAGGGAAGTGATAGGGTACATTGAAGAGGTTCTGTTGTTACTAGAAGTGAATATAAATCCTTAATTCCATAAGATTGTTAAGAAAATTGAGGAGCAGGGATAAATGATAGAATTTTCATTTACCTAAGACGATATTTTATCATAAAATAGATACACTGCTGACTCAGTTTTTCATACAATAGAGGAGATAGAAGTATATTTTCTGAATGGAAGAAATGAGTTAATTCCTGAAAGATAATGTTTGAAAAATGAGAAATTAAAGTCTATGTACTCGGTGGATAAGACCTAGGGGAGAGTAGAAAAATTAGTAGTTATGAGCAGATTTTTTCTGCTTTTTTTGATATAATTATTATATTTGGGGATTAATACTCAATGAAAATCAAAGAGCAAACTAGGAAGCTAGCCGCAGGTTGCTCAAAATACTGTTTTGAGGTTGTGGATAAGACTGACAAAGTCAGGAACACATATCTAGGGCAAGGCGAAGCTGACCTGGTTTGAAGAGATTTTCGAAGAGTATAAATAGAGTGATTTTAAAGGTTCTATTCCTTTATTCAACTATTGTTTGAGCTTGTATTTTTTAGTTAAGTTATTTAGTTTTAAAACAAGGATTACAAAAATAAAAATGCATAAAATATAGGGTAGCTAAGTTGGTTGATAAAGGTTGTTTTTGTTTTCATAGATATCTAGGCAAGTATCCCTACATACTAATGAGGGGTAAAGAGTAACATTGTAATCATGTGTAGAAAGGGTCAATTATGAAAAATATATTTTCATCCATCATTTTAAAAAAACTGAGTATTAGTTTTTTTCTATTATTTATATATGTAGTGGGTAGTAGAATTAGTTTACCTTTTGTTGATTTGAATAGTAGAGATTTTCTAGGAGGAACGACCGCTTATTTAGCATTCTCAACTGCTCTTACAGGTGGGAATTTAAGAAGTCTCTCCCTTTTTTCTATTGGTCTTTCACCATGGATGTCTGCTATGATATTATGGACTATGCTCTCCCTTTTTAAGGGACTTGCTGGAAGTGGGAAGGAATCACAAGATAGACGACAGATGTACTTAACTTTAGTGATTGCTCTTATTCAGTCAGCAGCTGTAGTTCTAAGTTTACCTATCCAATCATCCTATTCAACTGTTCTAGTTTATATCTTAAATATCAGCCTGTTATGTGCAGGTAGTTTTTTCTTGATATGGCTGTCAGATATTAATGCTAGTAATGGTGTTGGAGGAGCGATGTTAATTTTGCTTACCTCTATGATTATTAATATGCCCCAAGATATTATTAATTCTATTCAGATATTAACTCCTCCTGCCTGGGTTGTCATTTTAATGGTTTTATTTGCACTTGTTTCTACCTACGTCAATGTCATTTTATATCGTGCTCGTTACCGTGTAGCAGTAAATAAAATTGGCTTACACAGTCGTTTTAAACGTTATTCTTATTTTGAGATGGCCTTAACTCCCGCTGGAGGAATGCCTTATATGTATGTTATGACCTTTATGACTCTGCCAATTTATTTTTTGATGTTACTTAGAATGTTTGATTCTCATAATCCACTCTATGCAACATTGATAGGGGAATTTACAATGGGGAAACCTTTGTGGATTTATACTTATCTTTTGATGTTGTTTGTATTTAACCTTATATTTGCTTTTATTAGTATGAGTGGAGAGCAGATAGCTGACTCTATGAAAAAATCAGGTGAGTATATCTATGGGATTTATCCTGGGGAGGACACGAGCCGTTTTATTAATCGATTAATTTTTCGATTTGCCTTTATAGGAGCCGTGTATAGTATTATTATTGCAGGGCTTCCCATGCTTTTTGTTTTATATGATGAGCGTTTTTTACGCTTGACAATGATTCCAGGTCTTTTATTTATGTTGCTTGGAATGATTTTTATGGTTAGAGAAGAACTGATAGCTCTGAGACTAAATGAGACTTATAAACCATTAATTTAGGAGGACAGTATGTATTATTTTATTCCATCTTGGTATGGTTCAGGGCGACAGTGGCATGCGGATATTACACCGTGGTATTTTAGCTTCTTCAAACTAGAATTTGACGATACTTTCAATCAGATTCGTTTATTTCAGAGACAAGAAATTACCTCCCACCTAATGATATTAGCTTATCATCCTCATCTACGCTATTTTTTACATCGTCATGGTGTTTTAGAGGCATCTGTTTATTCTGTGTTTGATGACATGCAGGATTTGCACGATCCACATGTACAAGTGTTGAATATGTGGGATATTGAATGGGATAAAGAGTGTGAATTTCTATATAGTCCCTTTGCAATCACTGTTTACAAACAAGGTAAACGGTATGCTCAAGTGGAGCATGGAACGGAAGGTTTCATAAGTGATATTCAATATTTTCATGAAAATGGTCAGTTACTTGAACATTATATAATGGATGATCGTGGCTTTGTGTCGAGTGTGATTTATTTTAAAGATGGGGCTCCATCTTATCAAGACTATTTGAATTTGAAAGGAATTTGGCAATTTAGAGAGTATCTACAAGAAGATGGCAGAGTTGAAGTAAATCCTATTTTTTCTTATCAATATAAAAATACCAGTTATAAAAACATAGGAGAATTGATTGCGGAATTCTTTGAAAAAAGACTCTTACAACAATATAAGGAGGATGATATTTATATCCTGCCTTCTCACGAGAAACATAATGAATTTGTCTTATCTCGTTTGTCGGAGAATAGTACTAAAATTTTGAGTCTTTTTATTGGCCGTAATCCTCAGGAAAGTTTAAGCGAATTGGGTGCTTTTTGTAAAAAAGTTGATTTAGTTTTAGTGGATAGAGAGGATAGTCTTCAACAGTTGCAGAGTCTCTATCCTGAAAAAATTGCTAAATTTCAACATCTGTCTCCTTTCGATACTCGTTTAAGACTTGGAAAAAGTCAAAGAAAGAAAGAATCGATTATTTATTTCCATCTTAATTTTGAAGAGGGACTGGATGAAGAAGGGATTTATGAAGTTCTATCATTTGTTGCTAAGACAGACGATACAGAATTAGTTTTTGGTACTTTTGCAGCAAATCAAGAACAAATGAGTCAAGTTGAAGAGTTGGTACAAGAAATTATTTCCGAACGTATCCATGTAGCCAATTTTGAAAAAGAATCAGATTATGGAGAAGCTGAGAATCCATTGGAAGAAAATGAGAATCAGAATTTACGTTATCAATTTATAAATATGCATGATGAGTCGGATTTGATTAAAAATTTAGAATATGTACGTTTGATTATTGATCTCAGCATTCAGCCTCATCTTTATACACAGATAGCTGCCATAAGTGCGGGGATTCCTCAAATTAATAGAGTTAAGACAGTTTATGTAGAGCATTTAAAGAATGGCTATCTTCTTTCGGAAGTATCAGAACTTCACAAGGCTATGTCTCATTATCTAGATACACTCAAGGAATGGAATCAGTCGCTAATTTATACAATTGACAAAATTAAAGAGCATACAGGAAAACGTTTCTTAGAAAAATTGCATTATTGGATTGGAGAAGTAACAAATGGTGAGGGAACATAAAATTTTACAAATAGGAATTGATAACTGGAAACACCATTATGATATTCCTGAAAATATGGATTGGTACTACTTCTGTCCAGATTCTCCTCGTGCTATTCGCAAAATGATGGAGATAGATAAGATTTCAAGTTTTCATGCTGTTTTGATAGAAGATGGGCGTTATTTGAGTGATTTGTTGCCTTTTTCTAAAAACTTAGATCCTTATACAGTTTTTTATCCTCAAGATTTTCAATCAAATGATTCAGATATTTTAGATTTACTGAAAAAACGTTGTGCAAGAGCTATTGATTTCTCCGAACCAGAAAAATTACTAAAAGATTTATCGACTTCTCTATTTGGAGGAGGATATGGCGATAAAATGAAACCTTCTACAATACAAGTTCACCATTCATTTCAAGGAAATGTATCTTATCAAGGGCATGAATATTTAGAGTTAGAGGGAGATTTTGGTGAGGAGTTTTCTCAGGTAGCATATTGGAGCTATAATATTGCTGTAACACGTAGTTTACCGATTGAATTATGGCTTGAATATGAAAAAAATTCAGGAGTTGAGTTTCGATTTCGTGTCAAAAAGATTTTTGAAGGATCGGTTGCTGATATTACAGAGGATCTTGTTTTTGAAGAGTCGGATTTAGCTTCTACTATTTTGATTGAGCAGACATATAATGCCTATTTGTCGCTTTCTATTGAAGCAAGAGGAAAGGGAAAACTAAAAATTGGAAATCTTCATCAACGTTGGAGTAGAAAACAATTCGGTAAATTCGTTTTAGGTGGAAATACTCTTCATGATCAAAAAAGAGATGAAATTAACTATTTCTTCCATCCAGGAGATTTTAAACCGCCTTTGGCTATTTATTTTGCAGGATATCGACCTGCGGAAGGTTTTGAAGGTTATTGGATGATGAAAAATCTGGGATGTCCTTTCCTTCTGTTTTCAGATCCTCGTATAGAAGGTGGTGCTTTCTATATAGGAAGTGAAGAGTTAGAAAGTAAGGTTAGAAAAACCATCCAGTATTACCTTGATTATTTAGGTTTAACATCTAGTGATTTAATTTTATCGGGGCTCTCTATGGGAACCTTTCCAGCACTTTATTATGGATCTTTTTTTGAGCCATATGCTGTTGTTGTCGGAAAACCTTTGACGAATATTGGAACTGTTGCTAGACGCGGTCGCTTGGATGCTCCTTGGATATTTAATACAGGATTTGATGTATTGAGCCATCAAACAGGTGGTATGACTTCTGGGCATGCGAATGAATTGGATCAGTATTTTTGGAAATCTTTCAAAAAAGCAGATTTTTCAAACACAACCTTTGGTCTGTCCTATATGAAGGATGAAGATATGGATCCTCAGGCATACGAAGAGTTAGTGGAACATTTATGTAATACAGGAGCTAAGATACTATCCAGAGGTACTTCTGGTCGACATAATGATGATACTGGGGAAAATGTTGCCTGGTTTTTGCATTTCTATCATATGGTTTTAAAAACAGGATTTGGACGAGGTGAGGTATGATTATCAGACAGAGACCAGATATCAAATGGGGAGACAGACTAAATATGTATATTTACGGTACGAAGGTGACCTATCATTCTGACTCTCATGTGAGCATATATAATCCATTAGTTCCTTCAGGGACTAAAATTCAAGGTTGGGTTTCGCATACGAATTATCAGGCCGCTCGAAAACAACCAAGCCTTCCATTGTTGAAAAGAAAACAAGAATATCAATTAATAATGAAATTTGACTGCCAACCTAAAAAAGGGGTGTACACATCAATTACATTTTTTGACCGATATGGTGATGTCATTGAAGAAAAAATTGAAAAACATAAAAGTTTTACGTTTACTTACCCTGAGGATGCCCACACCTATCAAGTCCATCTCTTAAGTGCTGGCTTTGAATCTTTGGATTTTTATTCTTTTTCTATTGAGGAGATTAATCGTGATTAAAGAGGTTTATCAGAGCTTTCAACTTAGAAGAGTTAAAAAAATTCTAAAAAAATCAATGCCCTAAAGCATAAGATGGAATCTTTGTCGGACCAAGAACTGTCTGCAAAAACAGTGGAGTTTCGCCGACGTCTGGCTAAAGGAGAAACTTTGGACGATCTCTTAGTAGAGGCTTTTGCAGTTGTTCGTGAGGCAGATCGTCGGATTTTGGGGATGTTTCCTTATGATGTTCAGGTAATGGGGGGGATTGTTATTCATGAGGGTAACGTCGCTGAAATGAGTACTGGAGAAGGAAAAACTTTGACAGCAACGATGCCTGTTTACCTTAATGCTTTAACAGGAAAAGGGACAATGGTGATTACCCCGAATGCATATCTTGCCAAGCGGGATGCCGAGGAGATGGGAGAGGTTTATCGTTTTCTAGGTTTAACAATAGGAGTTCCTTTTGTAGAGAGTGGTAAAGATTTCTCTGTTGAAGAAAAGAGGGAGATGTATAACTCTGATATTATATATACAACAAATGGTAACTTGGGTTTTGATTATTTAAATGATAATTTAGCATCGAATAAGGAAGGCAAATTTTTGCGTCCCTTTGATTATGCGATTATTGATGAGATAGATGATATTTTGTTAGATAGCGCCCAAACTCCTTTAATTATCGCTGGAGCTCCTAGAGTTCAGTCTAATCATTATGGTATTGTTAATACTCTTATGACTACGCTAGTAGAAGGTGAAGATTTTATTTACAAAGAGGAGAAGGGAGAAGTTTGGTTAACGAAACAGGGAGCCAAGGAAGCGGAAAGTTTCTTTGGAATTGACCATCTATATAATGAAAAAAATGCAGTTTTTGCTCGCCATATAGCATACGCAATGAGGGCTCATAAGCTCTATACAAAAGATAAAGATTATGTTATTAGGGGCAATGAGATGGTTCTTGTAGATAGAGGTTCTGGACGTTTATTAGAACAAACTAAACTACAGGGAGGACTTCATCAGGCAATCGAGGCCAAAGAGCATGTCAAACTTTCTCCAGAGACGCGTGCTATGGCTTCTATTACTTATCAGAGTCTATTTAAAATGTTCAATAAGCTTTCTGGTATGACAGGTACAGGTAAAGTTGCAGAAAAAGAATTTCGAGAGACTTATAATATGGCTGTTGTACGGATTCCTACTAACCGCCCTAAACAACGAATTGACTATCCAGACAATCTATACGTTACTTTACCTGAAAAAGTATATGCTTCCTTGGAATACATTAAAGAATACCATGCTAAGGGGAACCCCTTATTGGTCTTTGTTGGCTCGGTAGAGATGTCTCACTTGTATTCATCGCTTTTGTTACGAGAAGGGATTGCTCATAATGTTCTGAATGCTCACAATGTGGCGCGTGAAGCACAAATTATCTCAGAGTCAGGTCAGATGGGAGCTGTGACAGTTGCTACTTCCATGGCAGGACGAGGTACGGATATCAAACTTGGTAAGGGAGTTGCAGAACTGGGCGGTTTAATTGTTATCGGAACAGAGCGGATGGAAAGCCAGCGTGTTGATCTTCAAATCCGTGGACGTTCTGGTCGTCAAGGAGATCCTGGCATGAGTAAATTCTTTGTATCTTTGGAAGATGATGTTATTAAGAAATTTGGTCCATCTTGGGTACATAAGAAGTATAAAGATTATCAAGTTCAAGATATGACACAACCAGAAGTTTTAAAAGGACGTAAGTATCGTAATCTTGTGGCTAAAGCACAATATTCTAGCGATAGTGCTGGACGTGCGGCACGTATTCATACATTGGAATATGCTGAGAGTATGAATATTCAAAGAGAAATGATGTATAAAGAGAGAAATCGATTAATAGATGGTTCTCGTGATTTAGAGGATGTTGTGGGAGAAATTATTGATACTTATATAGATCAAGTAGCTTCTTCAAACTACGAGAGTCGCGAATTGTTGTTTCACTTTATCGTAACTAATATTAGTTTTCATGTTAAAGAGCTTCCAGAAGATATTGATGTAACAAATAAAACTGCAGTTCGTTCTTTCATTAAACAGATTATTGATAAAGAACTTTCTGAAAAAAGAGCCTTACTTGAACAGCATGATTTATATGAACAGTTTTTACGACTTTCCTTGCTTAAGGCTATTGACTATAATTGGGTAGAGCAAGTGGATTATCTTCAGCAATTATCTATGGCTATTAGCGGTCAGTCTGCTGCCCAGAAAAATCCTATTGTAGAGTACTATCAAGAAGCCTATGCAGGCTTTGAAACCATGAAGGAACAAATTCGTGTGGATATGGTGCGTAATCTCCTAATGGGCTTGGTTGAAGTCACTCCTAAGGGTGAGATTATTACTCATTTCCCATAACAAAGAGGAATATATGACAATTTACAATATAAATTTAGGAATTGGCTGGGCTAGCAGTGGTGTTGAATATGCCCAAGCCTATCGTGCTGGTATTTTTAGAAGTCTAAATCTGTCTTCTAAGTTTATCTTTACAGATATGATTTTAGCCGATAATATTCAGCATTTAACAGCCAATATTGGTTTTGATGACGATCAAGTTATTTGGCTATATAATCACTTTACAGATATTAAGATTGCGCCAACAAGTGTAACGGTAGATGATGTCTTGGCTTACTTTGGTGGTGCTGAAAGTCGTAGAGAAAAGAATGGCAAGGTTTTGCGTGTTTTCTTTTCTGATCAGGATAAGTTTGTGAGCTGTTACTTGGTTGATGAAAATAAAGACTTGGTTCAGTATGTAGAGTATGTTTTTAAAGGAAATTTGATTCGTAAGGATTACTTTTCTTACACTCGTTATTGTACCGAATACTTTGCTCCCAAGGACAATGTTGCAGTGCTATATCAAAGGACTTTTTACAATGAAGATGGGACTCCAGCCTATGATATCTTGATGGATCAAGGGAAAGAAGAAGTTTACCGTTTCAAGGATAAGATTTTCTATGGGAAGCAATCCTTTATGCGTGCTTTTATGAAATCCTTGAATTTGAACAAGTCTGATTTGGTCATTCTTGATAGGGAGACAGGCATTGGGCAGGTTGTTTTTGAGGAAGCGCAGGTAGCGCATCTAGCGGTAGTTGTTCATGCGGAGCATTATAGTGAAAATGCTACAAATGAGGATTACATTCTTTGGAATAATTACTATGACTATCAGTTTACAAATGCAGATAAGGTTGACTTCTTTATCGTATCAACTGATAAGCAGAGAGAAGTTCTGCAAGAGCAATTTGCTAAATACACCCAGCACCAACCAAAGATTGTTACCATTCCTGTAGGAAGTATTGATTGCTTGACTGAGTCGAGTCAAGGACGTAAGCCATTTTCATTGATTACGGCTTCACGTCTTGCCAAAGAAAAACACATTGATTGGTTGGTCAAGGCGGTCATTGAGGCGCGTAAGGAAATCCCTGAATTGACCTTTGATATTTATGGTAGTGGTGGAGAAGATTCTCTTCTTCGAGAGATTATTGCTAGCCATAAGGCAGAAGACTATATCCAGCTCAAGGGACATGCGGAACTTTCGCAGATTTATAGCCAGTATGAGGTTTACTTGACGGCTTCTACCAGCGAAGGCTTTGGTTTGACCTTGATGGAAGCTATTGGTTCAGGTCTACCTCTAATTGGTTTTGACGTACCTTATGGTAATCAGACCTTTATAGAAGATGGGCAAAATGGATATTTGATTCCAAGTTCATCTGACCATGTAGAAGACCAAATCAAGCAAGCTTTTTCAACTAAGATTTGTCAATTGTATCAAGAAAATCGTCTAGAGGGTATGCGTGCCCATTCTTATCAGATTGCAGAAGGCTTCTTAACCGAAGAAATTTTAGAAAAGTGGAAGAAAACAGTAGAGGAGGTGCTCCATGATTGAACTTTATGATCGTTATAGTCAGGAAAGTCGAGATTTACATGAAAGTTTAGTAGCTACTGGTCTTTCTCAATTTGGAGTGGTCATCGATGCAGATGGTTTTCTACCTGATGGTCTGGTATCTCCATTCACCTATTATCTAGGCTATGAAAAGGGAAAACCTCTCTATTTCAACCAAGTTCCTGTTCCAGCTTTTTGGGAGATTTTAGGAGATAATCAGTCTGCTCGTATTGAAGACGTGACGCAGGAGAGGGCTGTTATTCATTATGCAGATGGCTTACAGGCTCGTCTAGTCAAGCAGGTGGACTGGAAAGATTTAGAAGGTAGAGTACGTCAGGTTGACCATTACAATCGCTTTGGTGCTTGCTTTGCCACAACAACCTATAGCGCAGATAGTGAACCGATTATGACGGTTTACCAAGATGTCAATGGTCAGGAAGTCTTGCTGGAAAACCATGTGACGGGTGATATCTTATTGACTTTACCTGATCAATCTATGCGTTGCTTTGCAAATAAGGTTGAATTTATCATCTTCTTTTTGCAAGATTTAGGATTCGATAGCCATCAGCTTATCTTTAATACCTTAGCGACTCCTTTCTTGGTTTCCTTCCATCACCCAGATAAGTCTGGATCAGATATCTTGGTTTGGCAGGAGCCTCTCTATGATGCCATTCCAGGCAATATGCAGTTAATTTTGGAAAGCGATGATGTGCGTACTAAGAAGATTATCATTCCAAACAAGGCGACTTATGAACGTGCTTTAGAGTTGACTGACGAGAAATACCATGATCAGTTTGTGCATTTGGGTTACCATTATCAGTTCAAACGTGATAATTTCCTTCGACGAGATGCCTTAATCTTGACAAATTCCGATCAGATTGAGCAAGTAGAAGCAATCATAGAAGCCTTGCCCGATGTCACTTTCCGAATTGCAGCGGTGACAGAAATGTCTTCTAAGTTACTAGATTTGCTTCGCTATCCTAATGTGGTGCTTTATCAGAACGCTAGTCTACAAAAAATTCAAGAACTGTATCAACTGTCAGATATTTACTTGGATATAAACCACCATAATGAATTATTGCAGGCAGTTCGTCAGGCCTTTGAGCATAATGTGTTGATTCTTGGTTTTAATCAGACAGTACATAATCGGTTCTATATTGCTCCAGACAATCTATTTGAAAGTAGTGATGTTCCTGCTTTGGTTGATGCGATTAAACTAGCTCTTTCGGATATTTCACAAATGAGTCAGGCACTTGGGAAGCAAGGCCAACAAGCAAACTATATTGATTTAGTTCGATATCAGGAAACCATGCAAGCTGTTTTAGGAGGCTAACATGTCAGATGAAGATTTATTTTATAAAGATGTTGAAGGTCGTATGGAAGAGTTGAAACAAAAACCAATCAAGAAAGGGAAAGCAACTCGAGGGGAAAAGATTAGTCAGACCTTTTCACTCTTATTAGCGTTAATGATTTTAATTGGTTTGATTTCTACTTTGATAGGAATTTTGAGGTAGGGCTATGATTGAAATTCTCATTATTTTAGCTATTCTTTTATCCCTTGCTTTGATTGTATTGGTGATCATACAACCTCGTCAAAATCAGTTGTTTTCAACGGATGCAACTAGTAATATTGGTAAGCCGAGCTACTGGCAGAGTAACACCTTGGTAAAGGTTCTCACCTTGTTGGTGAGTTTGGCTTTATTTGTCTTATTATTGACCTTTATGGTGATGACTTATAAATAGAAGGGAACTTCGGAGATTTTAGGAGATTCTCAAAGTAGTCAATGAGATAATAAGTGATCATGTAACAAGCTTGTTTTCCCATTAAGAGTTACAAACTTGTCGTTGTATTCCTGAAACTACCCTTTATTGTAAGTGATTAATAAGGACTGATATTCAAAAGTCTCCAGATTAGTGAACTCAAAAGTAGTTTCTAAACTGGAGATTTTATTTTTTGTACTCATTCTGTATAACTTCATAGCTCTACAAAATATTTTTATTGTCTTTGTAAAGATATGTTAGAAGATTCGTTTCATAATTATTATACTCAATGAAAATCAAAGAGCAAACTAGGAAACTAGCTGCAGGTTGCTCAAGGCACAGCTTTGAGGTTGCAGATAAAACTGACGAAGTCAGCTCAAAACACTGTTTTGAGGTTGTGGATAGAACTGACGAAGTCAGCTCAAAACACTGCTTTGAGGTTGTGGATAGAACTGACGAAGTCAGTAACATATATACAGCAAGGCGACGTTGACGTGGTTTGAAGAGATTTTCGAAGAGTATTAGCTTTTAATAAACTGATAACAATAATAGTTGCTGGAGTTCCTTCGCAATTCTGGAAAATATCATTCCAGTCTTTTTTATCTATCTGTATCTTATAAACTGTAGATTATGAAGCTATTTACTAACTGATCTGACCATATATCTCAAACAAAAAAGGTAATAAATGTTATTGTTTTTATTAAGAAAGTGATATAATGTATAAAGGAATATATGTTTACTTACAGTGCATATATATATATATAAGGTGGAAAGCTATGTTTAAATTATCTAGACAGCAAAAAGATCATCGTTATTTTTGCGGGAATAAATATGAGAAATATTCTATCAAAAAGTTAAAAGTTGGTGCAGCAAGTGTATTGGTTGGTACAGGATTTTTATTTGGTTACAATTTGGATCAGGTAAATGCTGATGAGCAAAAGACTGAAACGGCTACGGTAATGTCAAATGTTGGAGATACTCCTCAATCTGCGAATAAGGTAGAGATTGCGACTGGACCAAAACAAGAAAAAGCTCCAGAAGTAGGTACAGAAACACCAAAATCTGGAACGAAAGAAGAAAACGTTCCAGCAACAAACCCTCAAGTGGCCGAAACTAAGGAAATTCCTGCAATTAAGGAAACTCCTGCAACTAAGGAAGTACCAGAAAATAAGGTCAACAAAGTAGACAAAGAAATTGTCAACTCATCTACGTTGAGAGAGAAATTAGCAGATTTGGAAGCTCAAATCGAGCGTATCCGAGGGAATAAAAACCAAGCCTCTCAAATCCAAAATGCTGAAAAACTTGTTGCGGAAGCTAGACAATATTTAGAAGCTTTAGATACTACTCAAACAGAAGTAGATGCGAAAGCTAAAGAAATTAGTTCATTAACAAATATCCTAAAATCAATTAAAGCAGAAGAAACGCCTAAAATAAATAAAAACCAAGACCGCCGTAATGGTAAAATGCTGAGAAATGGAACTGGTTTTAGAATAGGTACTGAATCAACAAGGGGGGCTACAACTCCAATAACGACAGGGGTTGGAGCAGATGTAAAAGATGCGACAGAAACACCTGCAGTTAAAAGACCTCCTTATACAGATAGAAAAGTAGCAGAAGGATTCGCGAAGCAAATTGCATGGTTAGACTTTTCAGACGTGGACCACTGGAAAAATGTGGAGGTGAAAAATGGAACCGTAGTTCTAAAAGAAGGTTCGGAATATGAAAAAGAAATCATGCCTGATTACCGCATTAAGTTGAAGGTTAAATCATTAAAACCATTCCAAGCTACAGAAATCTATAGAAAGCGTATGGAAGCCCAAAATGCAACGCCTGAAGAAAAGGCAACATTTAACCCGAATGCAACTAATGGAATTTGGAACAGTAATAATCCAGCGGAAATTACAGCTACAGCTCAGGATCAGTGGTCTGAAATTAAAAACAATGGGATTGATACATTAGGGAAAAAGACCTCTATTGGGTCAGGCGATGGAGCTAATATTGGAATTCAATTCGAGATAAGTGGTACTTATAAAGGAAACACCGTTCGTCCTGCTGTTGTAATGGCTGATGCAGAAAGTGCAAACCCGGGAGAAAATATCGTTTTCACTACAAATGGTAAAGGTTGGGAACAGGTTATTGACTTAGAAAAAAATGGATCAAATGGTCATAGATACAAACCTGTAAATTTATATACAAAAAATTATAAAACATTCCCAGATGTAATTACTGGTAATGCTGATAAATTAGATGGTGCTTCTATCCAAAATGTAGGGAATGGAAATAAAATAGCCTATAAATATTTTACGAATCCAGACCAAGAAACAGGTGGCCTAGGTAGTGGCGTATTTGGACCTGGTGTAACAGCAGGTAAATATAGTGTCCCAGTTGTTATGACAAAAGGTGCTACTGAAGTTGGCATGTATGTTTTTTCTACTGGTGCACAAAAAGCTATGATTGGGGTTGCACCAATCGATGAAGGTGATGCGCCAGCAAGCTATGGAGAAGCAGTTCACACCATGAATACTAGAGATGGAATTACTGGTAATGATGTAAAACAACCGTATTTAGGTAGTGAAAGACCAGATATGGATACGAATAATGTAAAAGACTGGAATGGCGACGATAATACTGGTACTAGAGATGAAGGAATTAACCAATTACTTCCTGAAAGTTTAAAAGGACGTGAAGGGGATATTATTAAGGCGAATGTATCTTCTAAAGGGTATTATACCTTGAATATTCAGGCGCACACAGGTGGCGCTGAAAAGGCATATATTCGTTCATGGATTGATTTTAATGGCAATGGAAAGTTTGATACAGATGAAGCTTCAGATATTGCAGAAATTACACAAGATGGTGATGTAAAATTACACTTTAAAAATAAAACACAAAAGGACGCTGAAGGTTTACTTGAAGCTGGTACTAGGGTTCGTATTGCAACAAATAAAGTTGAAATTGAAAATCCAACGGGACTAGCATTCTCAGGGGAAGCGGAAGATTTTAAGGCGAAGGTTACTCATCCACCTAGAGGAGAAAGAAAAACTTCTGAAGGTGAAATAAAACAAACACAAAGTACAACAGTTCGTTTCACAGCACGAGGTAAAAATGTATATGAAAAAGGTAATGTAGATGCGAAAATTGATACTACTGTACCACCAGTATATATTGATAACAAAACTCGAGAAGAGATCACTTTATCTGCTGAAGGAACGTATACTGTAAAAGGACAAGGTACGTATAAGTTTATTACTAATGGAGCAGATGTAAATGTGGAATTTACTCCAGCTGATGGTTTTGTAGGAGAAGCACACGGGATAACAATTCGTCGTCAAGATACGAACAAAACAACGACAGAATGGGGAGCAAATGATTCTGACTCTACATCAAATGTAAATGATGTAACAAACACAATGGATGGATTGTATATTCCAAAAGTAAGAATTCCAACAGTTACTCCAACTCCAAATAATGCTGAAAGTCGTAATATACAAGGACTCCCACAAAAAGGTAAACCTACCTTTACTGTTGTAACTTCGGATACTCCAGTTACTGCATCTGCTAAACATCAGGCAAAGCTGATTGATCCTACAACAAATGCAGTTACAGACTCTACCAGTGTAGATGCTTTAGACCCAAAAAATCATAAAATTGGTACTTATAAGATAGCTCCGGAAACAGGGGAAGTGACATTTACTCCAACAGATATAACTTATACAGGAGAAGTGAAACCTGCTAGGGTTTCTGTGCCAGTTCTTATAGCTCATGATAAAGATGATAATGATTTTACAGTTGATAAAGAAGCAACGTATACTCCTAGAATTACTCCGGTAGCTCCAACTGCAGAAGCGGCAACAACTAGTGATGTTCAAGGGAAACCGCAAGTTTCAAGAATTGTATTAAATACAACAGAAGAGAATGTTGATAGAGCAAAAACTGTTAACTTTGATAGAGGGTCACAAACAAGTAATACTGGAGAACACGTTGAATTAGATAATGAATCATTAACATTACTAGATGGAGAAAGAGAAGTAACAACTCTTATAACAAATGATGGTGAGTATGTATTAGATAAAGTAAGCAAAACTATTACATTTACGCCGAAGAAAACATTTGTTGGACAAGCAACACCAGTAAGAGTACAAATCAAAGATGCCAATGGAACAAAAGTTGAAACAACGTATACACCAACAGTGATTGAAGTAACACCAACAGGTAAAGACTCAGCAACTTCAGGGCCTCAAGGACTTACACAAAAATCACCAATTGTCTTCAATCAAAGAGATGAGGAGGATGGAAAAACTCTAAACTTTGATACAGGTCATGAAAGAGTAGCATTAAAACCAGAAACTCTTACATTACTAAATGGTACAGATAAAGTGAAGTCTATTACTGTACCGAATGTCGGAACTTACGAATTAGTGGACAATGCGATTACATTTACACCTGCTCCAGCCTACCATGGAACAGCAGAAGGAGTAAATGTTCAAGTTGAAGACGAAAATGGAAAAGTTGTTACGAAAAAATATGTACCAACAGTAACTGAATTAGCAGTAACTCCAGGAGATAAGACAACGAAAAATATCCAAGGGGAAACTCAAGAAGGAACACCAACATTCACGATTCCAGCTGAATCAACGAATGTAACTGTGACAAGTCGTAAACTAGTGGATCCAGCTGATCAAACAGAAAAAGATAGTGTAACTGTAGCAGGAAAAGGAACATTCACAATTGATGGAAATGGTAAAGTAACATTCGTACCAGTTCCAACTTATAAAGAAGATGTCCCACCAATTACGGTAAAAGCAACTGTAACAGTTACAAACGCTAAAAACGAAAGTACAACTATTACATCAACAGCTTCTTACAAACCAATTATCGTAGCAGCTGAGATTGATAAAGCCCCAGCGACATCAACAAACTTACAAGGTTTAGTACAAACAGGAACACCAACATTTACACCGAAGACAATTGAAGTAGATGGAGTGCAAAAAACAATTAGTGTTCAAGCAAATAGCTACAAACTAGTAAAAGATGGAGCAGAAAGCGAATCACTTCCAGCCTATAAAGCAGGAACATCTGAACAAATTGGTACCTATACAATCAATCCAGCGACAGGACAAGTAACATTTACACCAACAGATAAGACTTATACAGGAGCAGTAGCACCAGTAGATGTACAAGCAACTGGATCAAATGGGGTAAAAGTACAAACAACGTATACACCAAGTATCACTCCAGTAACACCAACAAAAGAACCATCAGCAACAACAGACGTTCAAGGTAAGAAACAAGTATCAAGAATTGTGTTGGATACAGTAGAAACAGATACTGATAAAGATAAAACTGTGAACTTCAACAAAGGAAGCGAAACAGGGACTAATGGAGAACAAGTTAACCTTAACCCTGATACATTAACTTTATTGAATGATGCAGGAGCTGAAGTACCTACTCTTACAACAAACGATGGTAAATATGAGTTAGATAAAACAAATAGAACTATTACGTTTACTCCAAATAAAACCTTTGTAGGACCAGCTACACCTGTAAAAGTTCAAATTAAAGATGCGAATGGTACCAAAGTTGAAACGACTTATACGCCAACAGTAACTGACGTTACAATGACAAGTGTGGATAAAGAGTCTTCTGCACCACAAGGGAAAACACAAACAGGGAAACCTGAATTTACTGTTTCAACTCCAGAAGTGCGTATTACAGGATATAAATTGTTAAATCCAACTGGGAACACACCAGTAGAAGGAAATGAAATTGAAGTTCCAGACCAAGGGACTTATCGTATCGATCAAACAAAAGGTCTAGTAACTTTCATTCCAAAACCAGGATTCACAGGACCAGCAACTGGAATCACAGTGCAGGCTACTGATGAAAATGGAGAAACAAAAGATGCGAAATATAAACCAACAGTAACTGCATTAACAATAACTCCACAACCTGTAACAACAACAAATATCCAAGGGGAAACTCAAGAAGGAACACCAACATTCCCAGTTCCAGCTGAATCGAATAATGTTACAGTTACAAGTCGTAAATTAGTTGATCCAACAGATCAAACAGAAAAAGACAGTGTAACAGTAGCAGGAAAAGGAACATTCACTATCGATGGAAATGGAAAAGTAACATTTACACCACTTCCAACATACAAAGGTGATGTAGATCCAATTACAGTAAAAGCAACTGTAACTATTACAAATGATAAAAATGAAAGTACGACAATTCCTTCAACTACGACATACAAACCAATTATTGTATCAGCTGAGATTGATAAAGAACCAGCAACATCAACAAACTTACAAGGTTTAGTACAAACAGGAACACCAGCGTTCAAATCGAAAACTGTAGATGTAGATGGAACACCAAAAACAATTACGGTTCAACCAAATAGCTACAAACTTGTAAAAGATGGAACTGAAACTAATACACTTCCAGCATATAAAGCTGGAACAACTGACCAAATTGTTGGTACTTACACAATTGATTCAGCGACAGGACAAGTGACCTTCACACCATCGGATAAAACATATTCAGGTGAAGTAGCACCAGTATCTGTACAAGCAACTGGATCAAATGGAGTAAAAGTACAAACAACGTATACACCAGTCATTACACCAGTCACACCAACAGCAGAAAAATCTGCCACAAGTGATGTACAAGGTAAAAAACAAACTTCTTCAATCCTATTAGATACACCAGAAAACAGTGTCGATAAAGATAAAACTGTGAACTTCAATAAAGGAAGTCAAGTAGGGGCTAATGGAGAACGTGTTGAATTAGATGCCAATACCTTAACATTGTTAGACGGAACTACTGAAGTAACATCTCTTACAACGAATGATGGGGAATATGTTTTAGATAAAGCAAGTAAAACTATTACATTTACACCGAAGAAAACATTTGTTGGAACGGCAACACCAGTTAAAGTTCAAATTAAAGATGCGAATGGTACAAAAGTTGAAACAACTTACACACCAACAGTAACTGATATTACAATGAAAGGTGCCCCTGCAACTACATCAGCACCGCAAGGACAAACACAAACAGGAACACCAACGTTTACTATTTCAAGTCCAGAAGTGCGTATTACAGGATACAAATTGTTAAATCCAAATGGCAATACACCAGTAGAAGGTAATGAAATTGAAGTTCCAGACCAAGGAACATATCGTATTAATCCAGCAAATGGTCAAGTAACATTTATTCCAAAACCAGGATTTACAGGACCAGCAACTGGAATTTCTGTACAAGCAACAGATGAAAATGGAGAAACAGCAGAAGCGAAATATACTCCAACAGTAACTGCTGTAACAGTAACTCCAGGAGATAAAACAACAACAAATATCCAAGGTGTAACTCAAGAAGGAACACCAACATTCACGATTCCTACTGAATCAACGAATGTAACTGTGACAAGTCGTAAACTTGTTGATCCATCAGATAATGGGGAAAAAGAAAGTGTAACAGTAGCAGGAAAAGGAACATTTACAATTGATGGAAATGGAAAAGTAACATTCGTACCAGTTCCAACCTATAAAGAAGATGTTCCTCCAATTACAGTAAAAGCAACTGTAACAGTTACAAACGCCAAAAACGAAAGTACAACTATTACATCAACAGCTTCTTACAAACCAATTATTGTAGCAGCTGAGATTGATAAAGTACCAGCAACATCAAGAAACTTACAAGGATTAACACAAACAGGAACGCCAACATTTACACCAAAAACGGTTGAAGTAAATGGAGTGCAAAAGACAATTAGTGTTGAACCAAATAGCTACAAACTTGTAAAAGATGGAGTAGAAAGCGAATCACTTCCAGCTTATAAAGCAGGTACAACAGATCAAATTGGTACGTATACAATTAATCCACAAAATGGAACAGTGACATTTACACCAACAGATAAAACTTATACAGGAGCAGTAGCACCAGTAGATGTACAAGCAACTGGATCAAATGGCGTAAAAGTACAAACAACGTATACACCAACAATTACTCCAGTAACACCAACAAAAGAACCATCAGCAACAACAGACGTTCAAGGTAAGAAACAAGTATCAAGAATTGTGTTGGATACAGTAGAAACAGATGCTGATAAAGATAAAACTGTGAACTTCAACAAAGGAAGCGAAACAGGTGCAAATGGTGAACGAGTTGAGTTAGATGCAAGTACATTAACATTGTTGAATGATGCAGGCGTTGAAGTACCTACTCTAACAACGGATGATGGTGAGTATGTTCTAGACAAAACAAACAGAACAATTACATTCACACCTAAGAAAACATTTACAGGACCAGCAAAAGCTGTAAAAGTACAAATCAAAGATGTGAATGGAACAAAAGTTGAAACAACTTACACACCAACAGTAACTGAAGTAACACCAACAGGTAAAGATTCAGCAACTACTGGATTACAAGGTTTTGCTCAAAAATCTCCAATTGTCTTCAATCAAAAAGATGAAGAAGATGGAAAAACAGTAAACTTTGACACAGGTAATGAAAAAGTTGCCTTAAAACCAGATACATTAACATTATTGAATGGTAATGAAAAAGTTAAGACAATTACTGTACCTGATGTCGGAACGTATGAATTAAAAGACAATGCGATTACATTTACGCCACTTCCAAGTTATCATGGAACTCCTGAAGGGGTAACTGTTCAAATAGAAGACGAAAATGGAAAAATTGTTACGAAAAAATATGTACCAACAGTAACTCCAGTAACACCATCAGGGACAAATGCTACTTCAAGCGGATTACAAGGAAAAGTTCAAACTGGTAAACCTGTATTCAATGGTGGAGTACCTGAAGTTCCAATGAATGATGAAGTACCAGCAACTTTAGAAGGTGCTGATCAAGACGGAAAAGTTGTTATAGCAGGAAAAGGTACTTATACAGTAGCAAAAGACGGAACAGTAACATTTACGCCAGATAAAAACTTTGTTGGAGATGCTCCAGCAGTAACTGTAAAACGTGTTGATAAAAACGGAACAGTAGCGACAGCAACTTACACACCAACAGTAACTGACGTTACAATGACGAGTGTGGATAAAACTTCAGAAGCACCACAAGGGAAAACACAAACTGGAACACCAGAATTCTCAATTTCTACTCCAAGTGTTCGTATTACAGAATACAAATTAGTTGATCCAACGAATAATAAACCTGTAGAGGAAGTTGAAGTAGAAAATCAAGGAACATATACTATTGATGCAACTGGAGAAGTGACATTTGTTCCAAAACCAGGATTTACAGGACCAACAACTGGAATTACAGTTCGTGCTACAGACGAAAATGGTGAAACAAAAGATGCGACTTATACACCAAGTGTAACGCCATTAAAAGTAACACCTGAAAATAAATCAACAACGAATATTCAAGGATTACCACAAGAAGCAACACCAACATTTAAACTTCCAAAAGGAGTAACAAATGCTGTAGTTACAGAACGTAAATTGATAGACCCAATCACTAAAGCTCTAACAAATTCTGTAACAGTAGATGGAAAAGGAACATTTACAATTAATGCAAATGGAAAAGTAACATTTACACCAGTACCGTCATATGTTGGTGATGTACCTGCCATTGAAGTACAAGGAACGATAACTGTCCTAAATGGTAATAATGATAGTACGACAATGACATCAAAAGCGACCTACAAACCAATTATTGTTCCAATTGAGTTAGAAAAAACTCCAGCGGAATCTACAAATGTTCAAGGATTGGTTCAAAAAGGTACTCCAACATTTACTCCACAAAGCGTAGATGTAAATGGTGTTGAAAAAACAGTTACTGTTAAACCAAATAGTTATAAACTTGTAAAAGATGGAACAGAAACTGATACAATTCCAGCATATAAAAAGGACACTCAAGAAGTCATTGGTAAATATACAATTGATCCACAAACAGGAGAGGTAACATTTACGCCTACGGATAAAACTTATACAGGTGAAGTAGAACCAGCAACTGTACAAGCAACAGGATCAAACAATGTAAAAGTACAAACAACCTATACTCCAATTATTAAACCTGTAAGACCTGTAGGAACAAATGCAGGTTCAGAAGGAATCCAAGGTGCGGTACAAGAAGGAACACCAACGTTTAAGTCAGGAAATGAAAATATTCCAATGACAGTAAGTGCAACAAATCCAGCGAAATTAGTAGATCCAACTACTAACCAACCAATTGAAGCAACAGAAATTGATGCTAAAAATACAGCTGGAGAAAAAGTTGGTAAGTACACAATTGATCCTGCAACAGGTAAAGTTACATTCACTCCAGAACCAGGATTCTCAGGAACACCAGTACCAGCAACAGTACAAGCAAAAGATGGTAATGGAACACCAACAACAGCAACTTATACACCAGTTGTAAAAGCAGCAGTACCATCAGGAGATAATCAAGTAACAACAGGAATCCAAGGTGCTGTACAAAAAGCAACACCAGTATTTACACCAGGTAAAAACACTGTAAATAATCAAGAAGTATCAGTACCATTTGAAGCAACAAGCAAAGCGAAACTAATCGATCCAAGCAAGACTGGAGAAGAATCTGAAGTAACAACGCTTGTAGTTGAAAACCAAGGAACTTATACAATTGATGACAATGGTCTTGTAACATTCACACCACTTCCAACATTCAAAGGGGAAGCGACAGCAGTATCTATCGTTCGTAAAGATAAAAATGGAACACCAGCAACAGCAACTTACAAACCAAGTGTTGTAGGAGTAACACCAAGCGCAACTGAAGCAACGACAACGAAAGTACAAGGTGCAACACAGGAAACACCAGTAACCTTCACGCCAGGTAAAGCAACAATTGGAACTGAAGAAAAATCAGTACCAATGGATCCAACTGCTTACAAACTATTAGGTGGACAAGAAGGTAAAACATCATTAGATACAGTTCCAGCAATGTCAGAAGATGGAACAAAAGAAGTAGGTACTTATACAATTAAAGTTGTAGATGGAAAACCAGTTGTAACATTTACCCCAACAGATAAAACTTATGCTGGAAAACTAAAACCAGTAACGGTTCAAGGTAAAGATACAAATGGCACAGAAGCGACTACAACCTATACACCAGTCATTACACCAATCGTACCAACAGCTGAAAATGGAACATCAGAAGGACCACAAGGTGTTGAACAAACAGGAAGTGTAACATTCAAGCCAGGTAAAGAACCAGGAACAGAAAACACACCTGTAGCGATTGATAAAACTAAGATGACACTACTAGGAACGGATGGAAATCCAGTAGAATCATTAACAGTAAGTAAAGATGGTAAAGTAATTGGTACTTATACACTTGTGAAAGATCCAAGTGGCCTACCAACTGGAGAAGTGAAATTCGTACCAAGTGATAAATCATATGTAGGAGAAGTTCCAGCAGCAACTGTACAAGTAAAAGACGCGAATGGAACACCAGCAACAGCAACTTACACACCAACATTTACAGAAGTAAATCCAACATCTAAACCATCAGAAACTACAGGTTTCCAAGGATTGCCACAAACATCACGTGTAGTTCTAGATGAAAAAGATGAAGCAGATAATACAACTGTAAACTTTGATAAAGGTAACGATAAAGTAGCCTTAGTTCCAAGTACATTAACATTAGTGAACGCGGATGGAGCAAAAGTTACAAGTGTAACAGTTCCAAATGAAGGAACATATGAATTAAGTAATGGTGCAATTACATTTACACCACTACCAACATTCCATGGAAAAGCTTCAGGAGTAAGTGTTCAAGCAGAAGACGTTAATGGTAAAGTAGCTAAAACTACGTATACACCAACAGTGACTGAAGTAAGACCTGTAGGAACAGATGCAGGTTCAGAAGGAATCCAAGGTGCAGTACAAGAAGGAACACCAAGCTTCAAGTCAGGAAATGAAAATATTCCGATGACAGTAAGCGCAACAAATCCAGCTAAATTAGTAGTAGATGGACAACCAGTAGCTGATACTACAATTCCTGCAAAAGATGACCAAGGTCAACAAGTAGGAACATATACAATTGAACCAGCAACAGGTAAAGTTACCTTTACACCAAACCCAGGATTCTCAGGAACACCAGTACCAGCAACAGTACAAGCAAAAGATGGTAATGGAACACCAACAACAGCGACTTATACACCAGTTGTAAAAGCAGCGGTACCATCAGGTGATAACCAAGTAACAAGTGATATTCAAGGTGCAAAACAAACAGTAACACCAGTATTTACACCAGGTAAGAATACTGTTAATAATCAAGAAGTATCAGTACCATTTGAACCAACAAGCAAAGCGAAACTAATCGATCCAAGTAAGACAGGAGACGAAAGAGAAGTAACAACGCTTGTGGTTGAAAACCAAGGAACTTATACAATTGATGACAATGGTGTAGTAACATTCACACCACTTCTAACATTCAAAGGGGAAGCAACAGCAGTATCTATTGAACGAAAAGATAAAAATGGAACAGTTGCAACTGCTACGTTCAAACCAAGTGTAGTAGGTGTAACACCAAGCGCAACAGCGGCAACAACTACGAAAGTACAAGGTGCAACACAGGAAACACCAGTAACCTTCACGCCAGGTAAAGCGACAATTGGAACAGTAGAAAAAACAGTTCCAATGGATTCAACATCTTACAAACTATTAGGTGGACAAGAAGGTAAAACATCATTAGATACAGTTCCAGCAATGTCAGAAGATGGAACAAAAGAAGTAGGTACTTATACAATTAAAGTTGTAGATGGAAAACCAGTTGTAACATTTACCCCAACAGATAAAACTTATGCTGGAAAACTAAAACCAGTAACGGTTCAAGGTAAAGATACAAATGGCACAGAAGCGACTACAACCTATACACCAGTCATTACACCAATCGTACCAACAGCTGAAAATGGAACATCAGAAGGACCACAAGGTGTTGAACAAACAGGAAGTGTAACATTCAAGCCAGGTAAAGAACCAGGAACAGAAAACACACCTGTAGCGATTGATAAAACTAAGATGACACTACTAGGAACGGATGGAAATCCAGTAGAATCATTAACAGTAAGTAAAGATGGTAAAGTAATTGGTACTTATACACTTGTGAAAGATCCAAGTGGCCTACCGACTGGGGAAGTGAAGTTCACTCCAACAGATAAATCATATGTAGGAGAAGTTCCAGCAGCAACTGTACAAGTAAAAGATGCGAATGGAACACCAGCAACAGCAACTTATACACCAACATTTACAGAAGTAAATCCTACAGGTAAGGATTCAACAACTACAGGATTACAAGGCTTTGCTCAAAAATCTCCAATCGTCTTCAATCAAAAAGATGAAGAAGATAAAACAACTGTTAACTTTGACACTGGTCACGAAAAAGTAACATTTAAACAAGATACTTTAACATTAGTGAACGCAGCTGGAGATAAAGTGACAACAGTTACTGTACCAGATGTTGGAACTTATGAATTAAAAGATGGCGTGATTACATTTACACCGTTGAAAACATTCAAAGGGAAACCTGAAGGTGTAACAGTACAAATTGAAGATGCTAATGGTAAAGTTGTTAAGCAAAAATATGTACCTAATGTAGTAGAAGTTCTTCCAACAGGAAAAGATACAACATCAACAGGACTTCAAGGAAAAGTACAAACAGGAAAACCTGAATTTACACCAGGTTCTCCAGAAGTACCAATGGACGATGAAGTACCAGCAACATTTGAAGATGGAAATGTAACTAAGACAGTTGATAAAGTAGGAACATACGCAGTAGCTAAAGATGGAACAGTAACATTCACACCAAACAAAGACTTCTCAGGCGAAGCGCCAGAAGTAACGGTTAAACGTGTAGATAAGAATGGAACATCCGTAACAGCGAAGTACAAACCTACAGTTACAAAAGTAACACCAACAGGAACAGATACAACATCAACAGGACTTCAAGGAAAAGTACAAACAGGAACACCAGTGTTCACACCAGGTTCTCCAGAAGTACCAATGGACGATGAAGTACCAGCAACATTTGAAGATGGAAATGTAACTAAGACAGTTGATAAAGTAGGAACATATACAGTAGCTAAAGATGGAACAGTAACATTCACACCAAACAAAGACTTCTCAGGCGAAGCGCCAGAAGTAACGGTTAAACGTGTAGATAAGAATGGAACATCCGTAACAGCGAAGTACAAACCTACAGTTACAAAAGTAACACCAACAGGAACAGATACAACATCAACAGGACTTCAAGGAAAAGTACAAACAGGAACACCAGTGTTCACACCAGGAAATCCAGAAGTACCAATGGATGATGAGTCACCAGCAACATTCGAAGATGGAAACATCACGAAGACGGTAGACAAAGTAGGAACATACACAGTAGCAAAAGATGGAACAGTGACATTCACACCAAACAAAGACTTCTCAGGCGAAGCGCCAGAAGTAACGGTTAAACGTGTAGATAAGAATGGAACATCCGTAACAGCGAAGTACAAACCTACAGTTACAAAAGTAACACCAACTGGTAAAGACATAACATCAACAGGACTTCAAGGAAAAGTACAAACAGGAACACCAGTGTTCACACCAGGAAATCCAGAAGTACCAATGGACGATGAAGTACCAGCAACATTTGAAGATGGAAACATCACGAAGACTGTAGATAAAGTTGGAACATTTACAGTTGCTAAAGATGGAACAGTGACATTCACACCGAATAAAGAATTCGTTGGCGAAGCACCAGAAGTAACGGTTAAACGTGTGGATAAGAATGGAACATCTGTAACAGCTAAGTACAAACCTATAGTAGCTAAGGTATTACCAAGTGGTGAAAGCTCAGAAACAGAAGGAGCAAAAGGAAAACCACAAACATCGACAGTTGTCTTCGATAAGAAAGATGAAGATAAATCAACAGTAAACTTCAATAAAGGTGATGAAACAGTATCTCTTAACCCATCGACATTAACATTGGTAGATAAGGATGGAAATCCATCTACGGAAGTGAAAGTCCCAGGTGAAGGAACATATACATTAGCCAATAATGTCATTACATTCACACCAGAAAAAGACTTTGCTGGAAAAGCTACTGGAGTAACGGTGCAAGTTAAAGATATTAATGGTACATCTATTGAGAAAACTTATACGCCAACTGTTCGTGCTGTTACAACATTTGTAGATCCTTCAGGTAACCCAATTACAGTTGATAAGAACAATAAACCAGTTGAGTCTGAAGTAGATGGTTCTAAACAACCAACGAAAGATATCTATGGATATAAATTTGTTCGTACAGAAACTGATAATAAAGGCAATACAAAACATATTTATGAACAAGCTGAAGGAAAATCTGTTAAAGTAACTTATGTATCAACTACTGGTGAGACATTGAGTGATTCACAAACAGTAGAAACAAAAGATAAGTTTATTGGAACAGATTACGATGCATCAATTGAAGCGTTGAAACTTGAACGTATCGAAAAAGACGGCAAAGTATATCTATTGAAAGAAAGAAAAGCTGATTCAGCTACAGAAACTGGAAAACTAAGTGATAAAGAACAAACAGTTACTTATGTATACGAAGAAGTAAAAGAACCAGCTTCAAATCAAAAATATGGTAATGTAGTGGTTGTCTATAAAGACAAATTTGGACGTCCAATTTCAGGTACTACTGAATCTGGCAAAGAAGTTACAAGCACAGTAATTGATACACCAAATTCACCATTAACAACTAAATATGATACGACTGATCATAAACCTCAAACGATTACTACTAAAGATGGTAAGAAATATAAACTAATTAAAGTATTGAAAACATCTGATGCAGAAAAATCAGGGGTTAAAGCTAGAACTTCAGTGATTACGTATGTTTATGAAATGTTAGATAATACAACGGAATATCCAGAAGCACATATCGGATTAGTGTTAGTAAACTATTTAGATGTAGAAGGTAACCCAATTTCTGGTAAAACACCAGAAGGTAAAGTTGTACCAAATATGGTAGTTGATACTGAAGCAGACTTAGTTGGTAAAGATTACGATACAACTGATCATAAAGTGTCAACGATTATTGTTGAAAACGGTGATGTATATGAACTTCTAAAAGTATCAGAAACATCCGTTGAAAAGGGTAAACTTACAGAAGGTGAAACAAATGTTGATTACATTTACCGTAAAGTAGTTACAATATTTGTTGATGAAAATGGTAAAGAAATTAAAACACCAGAAAAAGGAAGAACAGATAAGAAAGATATTCCAGAATATACTTTCAAAGAAACGAAGAAAGACGCAAATGGTAATACTGTATATGTATATACTAAGAAATCCTCTTCAACACCTGTTACACCAACTCCAACACCATCAACTCCAAGTAAGGAAAAAGAAACTTTATACATAGATGCAAACGGTAAACCTCTTCAACCAGCTAAGAAGGGTCAACATCCGCAAGATAACATTCCAGGCTATGAATTTGTTGGTACAGAAACAGATGCAAATGGCAATGTACGTCATCTATATCGTAAGATTCAATCTACAATTCCAGTTGAGCCAGTTCAACCAACTGCTCCAACTATGCCTGAACAACCAGCACAACCAGAAGTGCCAACTAGTCCAGCGCAACCAGTTCAACCAACAGAAGTGAAAGAAGTTGAAGCTAAACGTGAATTGCCAAATACTGGTACAGAAGATCATGCTAGCCTTGCAGCACTTGGACTTCTTGGTGCCTTGAGTGGATTTGGACTTCTTGCTAGTAAGAAGAAAGAGGACTAATCAATAGCATTGATGTTCATTGTTTGTAGTGAACAAGAAATCCTTAAAACTGATGAATCAGATGATTCATCAGTTTTTTGGCTCTATGTAGGCGTGCCGTATATCTGAGGCATAAGGTAACCGCCCAATAACTAAGTATATTGAAAAATCTCCAGACTAGAGAACTCACAGATAGTTCCTAATCTGGAGATTTCTTATCTGCGCTTTTCCTATATGGTTTCATACTTCTATAAGATGTATTTATTCTTTTCTGTCTAACTTTATTTTATAATTTTCATCATTTTTTGACTTTATTCCCAATACTTATTCCAGATAAAATAAAAATCAAATTCTTTTTATTTTATTGGTAAAAATGATATAATGTATCAAGTTATATATGTCTAGTCTATTATGCATATATATATATATATATATATATAAAGGTGGAAATTATGTTTAAACTATCGAGACAAGAAAAAGATCATCGTTATTTTTGTGGGAATAAATATGAAAAATATTCTATCAAAAAACTAAAAATTGGTGCAGCAAGTGTATTGGTTGGGACAGGATTTTTATTCGGTTACAATTTGGATCAAGTAAGCGCTAATGAGCAAAGTACTGAGACTACAACTATTGTAACATCAAAGGATGGAGATGGTGCTCAATCCACAGACAAGCTAAATCTTACAACTGAACCAAAACAAGAGAATACTCCAGAACGAGTTACAGAAACACCAAAATCTGAATCAAAAGTAGATGTAGTTTCAGAAACAAGTTCGCAAGCGATTGAAACTAAGGAAGTATTAGAAAATAAATCAAACAAAGTAGACAAAGAAACTGTCAACTCATCTATGTTGAGAGCTAACTTAGCAGATTTGGAAGCTCAAATTGAACGTATCCGAGGAAATAAAAAACAAGCCTCTCAAATTCAAAATGCTGAAAAACTTGTTGCAGAAGCTAGACAATATCTAGAAGCTTTAGATACTACTCAAAAAGAAGTAGATACTAAAGCAAAACAAATTAGTTCATTAACTTCAATCTTAAAATCAATTAAAGCAGAAGAAACAGTAAAAGAAAGTAAAAATCAAGACAGCCGTAATGGTAAAAAGATGGAAGAAGGAGTAAGTTTCAGAACAGATACAGCTGCGGGTACAGGTATCTCAGCAGATGTAAAAGATGCAACAAGTACACCAGCTGCGACAAGAGATGGTTATACTGATAGAGCTACTGCGGAATCACTAACAAAACAAATTACATGGTTAGATTTTGGTGATGTTGCTAACTGGCAAAATGTAGATAACGAAGGTGGAAAGATTTACTTAAAAGAAGGTTCAATTTATAAAAAAGAAGTGATTTCAGGATACGTTATTAATATTAAAGTGAAATCATTGAAACCTTTCCAAGCAACAGAAATCTATAGAAAACGTATGGAAGCAGCTAATGCTTCAGAAGAAGAAAAAGCAACTTTCAATCCAAATGCTACAAATCAATTTTTTGGTGTTAAAAGTGGACCTGCTAGAATAACAGCTAACAAACAAGATGATACATGGTCTGAAATTCGAAATAATGGAATTAATACAGAAAATAAGAAAACAGCGATTGGTTCTGAAAGCGATTGGTCAAATGTAGGGGTTCAATTTGAAATTAGTGCAACTTATAAGGGTAAAAACGTTCGCCCTGCAGTTATTATGAATGATTCCGAGAGTGCGAACCATGGAGAAAATATCATTTTAACAACAAATGGTAGCCCGTGGGAGCGAGTTCTTGAATTGAAAAAAGAAAGGTTTGTAGGAGGAACATTTACACCTACACCTTATAAACCAATCAATAATTATAATTTAAGACATGAAGATTATCCGCAATCAGGAAGTCAAAATAATGCAAGTGATTTATTATGGCATTCAAGAGAAGGTCTTCTAACTTTTGCTGACGGAAGAAAGCTGGCACCGAAATACTTTACTAATCCTGATCAAGAAACGGGTGGTCTAGGAACAGGAGTATTTGGTCCTGTAACTTCTTCTGGTGGATATAGTCTTCCAGTATTGATGACAAAAGATGCAACTGAAGTTGGATTATATATTTTATCATCAGGAATACAAACTGCTATGATGGGTGTGATTCCAATTGATGAAGGAGATGCTCCTGAAAGTTATGGAAAAGCATCTCATACGATTAATACTGTAAATGGTGTAACGGGTGGTGAAGTAAAACAACCATATTTAGGAAGTACACGACCAGATATGGATACAGGCACTACTAAAGATTGGTATGGTGATGATAATGATATCGATGCTGACGAAGGTGTAAATCAATTACTTCCTGAAAACCTTAAAGGAAGTGAAGGAAATATAATTAAAGCTAATATTTCTAAATCTGGGAACTATACATTAAATGTTCAAGCACATACAGGTGGTGCAGAGAAAGCTTACATTCGTTCTTGGATTGACTTTAATAAAAATGGTCAATTTGATGCAGATGAAGCTTCTGAAATTGCTACTATTACAACAGATGGTACTGTAAAATTAAACTTTAAAAATAAGAGATCAGCTGATGTAGAAACGCTACTAGAGGCAGGAGCAAGAGTTCGTATTGCAACTGAAGAATCAGAAATTGAAAATCCTACAGGAACTGCATTTTCTGGGGAAGTAGAAGACTTTATTGCAAAAATTACACATCCACCAAAAGGTGAGAAGAAAACAACTGTTGGGAACATAAAAGAAACTCAACGTGAAGAGATTCACTTCACAGCACAAGGTAAAAATGTATATCTAGAAGATCATCCTAATGCAGAGATTGATACAACTGTTCAACCGACATATATTGATAATAAAACTGGTCAAGAAGTGACATTATCAAGTGATGGTACTTATACAGTTGAAGGCGAAGGTACTTATAAATTTGCTATTTCTGACAATGGAAAAGATGTAAAAGTTGAATTTACCCCAGCAGATGGTTTTGTTGGTAAAGCAAATGGTATTACAATTCGTCGTCAAGATACGAATAAAACTACAACAGATTGGGGTACTCCTGATGCTACAACTCTTCCAAATGTAAATGATTCATTAAATACAATGGATGGATTGTATATTCCAGAAGTAACAGTTCCAACTTCAGTAAATGCAACTCCAGTTAATGCTGAAAGTCAAAACTTACAAGGATTACCACAAAAAGGTAAACCAACATTTAATGTAGAATCTGCCAAAGAACCAGTGACAGCTTCAGCTAAATATCCAGCAAAATTAGTGGATCCAAGAACAAATGTAGTTACAGAATTAACAACAGTAGATGCATTTGAACAAGGGACAACTAACAAAATTGGTACCTATACAATTGTACCTGAAACAGGAGAAGTTACATTTACACCAAACAAAGATTTCAAAGGAATTCCATCACCAGCAACGATTTCTGCTGACGTAGAATTAACGCATGATAAAGATGGTAATATTACGAAGAAAACTTTAACAGCTAACTATACACCAACAATTATTCCTGTTGTACCAACTGCGGAAGCTTCAACAACAAGTGATATAATTGGGAAAAAACAAGTATCTCCAATCAAGTTAGATACAGAAGAAACTGGAGACGATAAAGGTAAGACAGTGAACTTCAACAAAGGTGCTCAAACAGGACCAAATGGAGAACGTGTTGAACTAAATCCAGATACTCTAACATTATTAGATGGGGAAAATGAAGTAACAAGTGTTACAACAACTGATGGTAAGTATGAATTAGACAAAGCTAACAAGACCATTACATTTACTCCAAATGCAACTTTCACAGGTGTAGCTAAACCTGTTAGCGTTCGAATCAAAGATGCGAATGGTACAAAAGTGGATACTACTTACACTCCAACAGTTACAGATGTAACAATGGAAGGTACTCCTAAGGAGACAGAAGCGCCTCAAGGGCAAACACAAACAGGAACGCCAGAATTTACAGTATCTAATCCAGATGTTCGTATTACAGGATATAAATTAATTAATCCAACAACAAACACTCCAGTAGAAGATGAAGAAATTGAAGTACCAAATCAAGGAACATATAGAATTGATAAAACAACTGGGACAGTGAAGTTTATTCCAAAAGCAGGATTCACAGGGCCAGCGGATGGAATTAATGTACAAGCGGTGACTGATGTTGGAAAAACACATGAAGCGAAGTATACACCAACAGTAAATCCGTTTGTTATCATTGCTGTGAGTCAAGAGTCTAAAAATATCCAAGGTGTACCACAAGAAGGAACTCCAACATTTACAATTCCTGAAGATGTCACAAGTGCTTCTATTACAAGTCGTAAATTAGTTGATCCATCAGATAACACACCAAAAGACTCAGTAACGGTAGAAGGAAAAGGAACATTCGTTATTGACGAAACTGGTAAAGTAACCTTTACACCAGTACCAAGTTACACAGGTGAAGTACCAGCAATTGAAGTAAAAGCAACAGCAACAGTAACAAATGAGAAGAACGAAACTGCAACAGTTACTCAAACAGCAACATACCAACCAGAAATTGTTCCTCTAGAGTTAGGTAAAACACCAGCAACTTCAACAAACTTACAAGGATTAGAACAAAAAGGAACACCAACATTTACTGGAAGTACAGTAGAAGTAAATGGTGAACAAAAAGAAGTAACGATTACACCAAATAGTTACACACTTGTAAAAGATGGAGCTGAAGTAACAACAACTCCAGCATACAAAAAAGGAACAACTGAAGAAATTGGTACGTACACAATTAATCCAGCAACTGGAGAAGTAACACTTACACCAACAGATAAGACTTATACAGGTGAAGTAGAACCAGCAGTTGTACAAGCAACAGGATCAAATAATGTAAAAGTACAAACAACGTACACACCAACAATTACTCCAGTAACTCCAACAGCTGAAAAATCTGAAACAAGTGATGTACAAGGAAAAGTACAAACATCACCAATCAAGCTAGATACAGAAGAAACTGGAGACGATAAAGGTAAGACAGTTAACTTTGATAAAGGAACTCAAACAGGACCAAAAGGAGAACGTGTAGAGTTAGATCCTGAAACTCTAACTTTATTAAATGAAGCTGGCGAAGAGGTAACTAGTGTAACAACACCTCAAGGTAAGTATGAGTTAGACAAAGCTAACAAAACAATTTCGTTCACACCAAATAAAGACTTTGTAGGAACAGCAACACCAGTTAAAGTTCAAATCAAAGATGTGAATGGAACAAAAGTTGAAACAACTTATACTCCAACAGTTACAGATGTAACAATGGAAAGTGTTGATAAGACATCAGAAGCACCACAAGGACAAACACAAACTGGAAAACCAGAATTTACAATTTCAAGTCCAAATGTGCAAATTACAGGATACAAACTAGTAGATCCAGTAAGCAAAACACCTGTAGATAGTACTGAAATCGAAGTTCCAGAACAAGGAACATACAAGATTGACAAGACAACTGGTCAAGTAACATTCATTCCAAAACCAGGATACACAGGAACAGCTGACGGAATCACAGTACAAGCAACAGATGAAAACGGAGAAACAAAAGATGCGAAGTATACACCAAAAGTAACTCCATTAACAGTAACTCCAGAAAACAAAACTTCTAAAAATATCCAAGGTCTACCACAAGAAGGAACACCAACCTTTACAATTCCAGAAGGTGTACCAAATGCATCAATTACAAGTCGTAAACTAGTTGATCCATCAGACAACACACCAAAAGACTCTGTAACAGTAGAAGGAAAAGGAACATTTGTCATTGACGAAACTGGAAAAGTAACCTTCACACCAGTACCAAGCTACACAGGTGAAGTACCAGCAATTGAAGTAGAAGCAACAGTAACTGTAACAAACGAGAAGAATGAACCAGCTACAATTACTTCAAAAGCAACATACACACCAGAAATTGTACCTGTAAAACCAACAGCTGAAAGCTCAACAACAAGCGATGTACAAGGTAAAGTACAAACTTCATCAATCGTGCTAGATACTGAGGAAACTGGAGACGATAAAGGGAAAACTGTTAACTTCAATAAGGGAATTGAGCAAGGTCCTAAAGGTGAAAGAACAGAATTAAATCCAGATACATTAACATTATTAAATGAAGCTGGAGAAGAGGTAACTAGCGTAACAACTCCTCAAGGTAAGTATGAATTGGATAAAGCTAATAAAACTATTACCTTTACACCAAATAAAGACTTTGTAGGAACAGCAACACCAGTTAAAGTTCAAATCAAAGATGTGAATGGAACAAAAGTAGAAACTACTTACACTCCAACTGTTATCGAAGTAACGCCAATAGGTAAAGATTCAGCAACGACTGGACCACAAGGAATTGCTCAAACATCACCAATCGTATTCAATCAAAAAGATGAATCTGATAATACAACAGTAAACTTTGAAACAGGTCATGAAAGAGTTGAATTAAAACAAGATACATTAACATTAGTCAATGGAAATGGTGAAAAAGTTACAACGATTACTGTACCAGCAGTTGGAACATATGAATTGAAAGATGGTGCGATTACATTTACACCAGTTAAGACATTCACAGGAACAGCTGAAGGAGTAACCGTTCAAGTTGAAGATGAGAATGGTAAAGTTGTTACGAAGAAATATGTACCAACAGTTACACCAGTAACACCAGAAGGAACACCTGCAGAAACAACAGGAATTCAAGGAGCAACACAAGAGGGAACACCAACATTCAAACCAGGAAACCCTAATGTGCCAATCGATGAAACAGTAGCACCAACATTAGAAGGTGCAAATCCTGAAGGAAAAGTTGTAGTACCAGGAGAAGGAACATACACAGTTGACAAAGACGGTAAAGTAACCTTCACTCCAGAACCACAGTTCACAGGAACAGCAAAAGGAGTAACAGTAAAACGTGTAGATAAGAACGGAACACCAGTAACGGCTAACTACACACCAACAGTAACACCGGTAGTACCAACAGGTGAAAATTCAGAAACTGAAGGACCAAAAGCACAACCTCAAACATCAACAATCGTGTTTGATAAGAAAGATAATGATACAACTACAGTAAACTTCGATAAAGGTCACGATTCAGTGCCATTAGATTCAACAACTACAACATTAGTTGGGAAAGATGGACTACCAACTACAGAAGTAAAAGTTTCAGGTGAAGGTACATATACATTAGCTAATAATGTGATTACATTTACACCAGAATCAGATTTTGCTGGAAAATCTACAGGAGTATCAGTACAAGTGAAAGATGCAAATGGAACAGTAGTAACGAAGACTTACACACCTACAGTTCGTCCAGTTACAACATTTGTAGATGCTTCAGGAAATTCAATCACAGTTGATAAAAACAATACACCAGTTGTGCCTGAAGAAGATGGTAAACAACCGAATAAAGATATCTATGGATATAAATTCGTTCGTACAGAAACTGATAATAAAGGTAATACGAAACATGTTTACGAATTAGCTAAAGGTCAATCTGTTAAAGTCACTTATGAAACAACTACTGGAGAGGGATTGAAAGATCCAGCAACAGTACAACCAAAAGATACATTGGTGGGAACAGACTACGATGCTTCAACAGAAACAATCAAGTTAGAACGTATCGAAAAAGATGGTAAAGTATATCTACTGAAAGAAAGAAAAGCTGATTCAGCTTCTGAAAATGGTAAAGTAAGTGATAAAGAACAAACCATCACTTATGTTTATGAAGAAGTAAAAGAACCAGCACCAAAACAAAATTACGGTAGTGTAGTAGTAGTGTATACAGATAAATTTGGACGTCCAATCTCAGGTATTACTGAAACAGGTAAAGAAGTAGGAAATACAGTATTGGATACATCAAATGCACCATTAAATACTAAATACGATACAACTGACAATAGACCACAAACAATTACTACAAAAGATGGTAAGGTTTATACACTGAAGAAAGTTACGAAGAACTCTGATGCTGAACAATCAGGTGTTAAAGGTAGAACTTCTGTTGTAACTTATGTTTATGAAATCTTAAATAACACTGAAGAATTCCCAGAAGCACACATCGGAGTAGTATTAGTAAACTATCAAGATGAAGAAGGAAATCCAATTTCAGGAAAAACTCCAGAAGGAAAAGCTATTACGAATGTAGTAGTAGATACTGATGCAACTTTAGTAGATACTGAGTATGATACAACTGACAACAAACCTTCAGTCATTATCGCTGAAAATGGCGATGTCTATGAACTTGTAAAAGCTTCAGATACATCAGTTGAAAAAGGTAAAGTTGTAGAAGGTGCAACAATTGTCGACTATGTATACCGTAAAGTTGAGACGAAATTCGTTGATGAAAATGGTAATGAACTTAAATCACCTGAAAAAGGTAGAAAAGATAAATCAGATATCTCAGGATATGAGTTCAAAGAAACGAAGAAAGATGAAAAAGGAAATAGAGTTCACGTTTATCAAAAAGTTTCAACTCCTCGTGAAGAGAATGAATCTAAAGTGAACAAACCATCTGAAAAAGTTACATCATCAAATCCATCTACTTCTACACCATCTATTGATTCTGTTTTAACAACGTTTGTGGATGAAAACGGTAATGTGATTATCCGTGAAGAAAATGGTTCACATCCAGGTAGAGAAATAGAAGGATATGAGTTGATTGGTGTCAAACGAGATTCTAGAGGCAATGTTCGCAATGTTTACCGTAAGATTCAATCTCAAAAACCAGTACAACCGGTAGAGCCAGCAACTCCAGCAATGCCTGAACAGCCAGCTAAATCAGAGGTACCAGCAACTCCAGCACAACCAGTACAGCCAACAGAAGTGAAAGAAGCTGAAGGTAAACGCGAATTGCCAAATACTGGTACAGAAGACAATGCTCGTCTAGCAGCACTTGGACTTCTTGGAGTATTGAGCGGATTCGGTCTTGTAGCTCGTAAGAAGAAAGAAGACTAAGCTTTCTAATTGATATGATTTGTTTGCAATGAGCATATCATCCCTTAAGAGCCTGGGACAAAATAGTTCTCAACCACAAAAAGCTAGAGATTTCCAATTGCGGAACTCTAGCTTTTTATATTTAAGTTTAGATTTTTATCCCAGATTCTTTTTGGGAAATTAGAGAAATGCATAGTAAGAGAGTTCTAACAAGGTATTGAAAAATCTCCAGACTAGTGAACTAAATTCATAGTTTCTAGTTTGGAGATTTTATATTTGAGCCACTTTTTTTGTATTAGTTCAGTCTAGGGTAAATGGACATCTAATACTCTTCGAAAATCAAATTCAAACCACGTCAGCGTCGCCTTACCGTACTCAAGTACAGCTTGCGGCTAGCTTCCTAGTTTACTTTTTGATTTTCATTGAGTATAAAATATTTTCATCTTTCTGTCTGATTTAGTATGACCGATTTCCCTTTACTTTCCATATTTTTGGTAAAAATCAACTTTTACTTGGATGAAGGTTTTAGCTTCACGTAGGAGTTGGAGGAGCGTGGCACGGGTTTCAAATTCTTCTCTTGTCTTGGGCAGACTGCGGTTGCGAAAGACTTCTAGATAGCGTTCGATTTCATCTAGCAAATCAGAAGCAGGATTTTTCTGGCTTAGTTGCCCTGCAATTTTTGAAAAGAGTTGTGCTAAAATCAGGCTTTCACTGGCAGCAAGGTGGCAAGTGTTAATCTGCTGGGCCATATTTCGTAGGATACGACTTTGTCGCTGTCTCATCTCAAAGTAGTGGATATGGTAGTCGGTTTGGTGAAAGAGGTGGTCAGAGTGATCTAGGTAGACCAGTCTGAGGGCTTCTTCCAAAAGGGTGTCTAATTCTTCTACCAGCTGTGCTCGATTGCGCCCATCCCCTCTGGATAAATAATATTTAAAGCGCTGGAGTATATCTTTTAACTTTTCTTCCACCAGCGTGTAGTAGTACTGGATTTCCTTCTCTCGTGAAGGCATATAGAGATTAACTAGTAAGGCAAACCCTGTACCGATAGCAAAGAGAAGAAATTCATTGACTAGAAGGTCTAGAGAGGTTGACTCTTGTACCAAGAGATGGCTAACCAAAACGCTACTTGGTGTGATACCAATTTCCCAGCCCATCTTGTAGGCTAGAGGCACATAAAGAGCCAGATAGAGACCAAGGCTCCAGATATGAAATCCGCTCAAGTGAAAAGCCAGAACACCGATAGCCAGAGCTAGAAGCATGGAAAAGAGTCGATTTTGTGCCAGTTTTAAGGTGCTTCTACGGGTATCAGATAAACTTAAGAGAGCGATAATTCCAGCTGAGACAGCTGAAGAAAGATTGAGAAAATAAGCGACAAAACAGGCTAGACAGGTAGCTAAGACGAGTTTGGTCGTACGTTGGCTAATAGACATAAGAATTTCCTAATAAGTTAGAATAAAAGCGGAAAAGACAAGACCTGAGCAGGCTTGTCTTTATGTGTTATTTTTTACGGGCTGCTGCGTATTCGGCAACGGCAGTAAAGAGGACATCTGTAGAAGAGTTAATAGCTGTTTCGCATGAGTCTTGAATGACACCAATCACAAATCCAACCCCCACAACTTGCATGGCAATATCATTAGAAATGCCGAAAAGACTACAAGCGACTGGGATAAGGAGGAGGGAACCACCAGCGATACCAGAAGCGCCACAGGCTGAGATGGCTGCTACCACACTAAGGACAAAGGCTGTCGCAAAGTCAACAGGGATTCCAAGAGTATTTACTGCAGCAAGGGTCAAAATGTTAATAGTAATAGCGGCCCCTGCCATGTTGATAGTAGAACCGAGTGGGATAGAAACTGAATAGGTATCTGGGTTGAGTCCAAGGTCATGACAGAGCTTCATGTTGACAGGGATGTTAGCAGCAGAACTACGAGTGAAGAAGGCTGTCACACCACTGACACGCAAACATTTCCAAACGAGGGGATAAGGATTTCTCTTCATAAAGAGGAAGGCAATTAGCGGATTGACTACCAGAGCAACAAAGAACATAGTTGTCACCAAGAGGGCAAGCAAGATTCCATAGTTTGCAAGACTGCCAATTCCTTTATCGGAGATAGTTTTAAAGACAAGGCCTAGGATTCCAAATGGAGCTAGGTTGATGATCCATTCGACAATTTTAGAAGTCACATCGGCTATGGTGTTCAACAATTCTTTACTATTTTTGCTGGCTTCTCTCATGGCAATCCCGAAAATTACTGCCCAAGATAGGATTCCAATGTAGTTGGCTGTGACGAGGGCATTGACAGGGTTGTCTACGAGTTTAAGCAAGAGATTGCTAAGAACCTGACCTATACCATCAGGAGGCGTAACCTCTGTATTAGTACTATTTAAGGTAATTTCAACTGGAACGATGAAACTAGCAAAGACAGCCACAAGTGCCGCTGCAAAGGTTCCTACTAGATAAAGGAAGATAACAGTTTTCATATTGCTATCCTGTCCCTTTTGGTGTTTGGAAAGGGCATTGGCAACGAGGGCAAAGACTAGAATCGGTGCGATGGCCTTGAGACCACCAACAAAGAGATCTCCGAGTAGGCCGATTCCAGATACAGTAGGAAGTGTTAATCCTAGGATTCCTCCACAAAGCATACCAATCAAAATACGTTTGATTAGGCTTGCCTTATTCCAAGTATGAATGAGTTTTTTCATAATAACCTCCTTATACTCTTCGAAAATCAAATTCAAACCACGTCAGCTTCACCTTGCCGTACTCAAGTACAGCCTGCGGCTAGCTTCCTAGTTTGCTCTTTGATTTTTATTGAGTATTAGTTGTGTAATGTTTATGATTATAGTATAAATATGAACTAAAATCAAGAATTTTCTGTCTATTTTTGAAATTATTTTTGAATATTTATGGAGAATGACACTCTGTGAAAGTATGGTATAATAAATGAAAGGAGTTTTCTATGCAAGAATTTATTCAAACCTATCTCAATAAGCTTGATGTAACAGCGATTATCGAGAGTATCTTAACCAAGCTACTTTCTCTGTTATTTCTATTTTTGCTATTCTACATAGCTAAGAAAATGCTCCATACTATGGTGCAGAGAATTGTCAAACCTTCTCTAAAAATGTCTCGCCACGATGTCGGGCGTCAGAAAACCATCTCACGTCTGTTAGAAAATGTGTTTAATTATACCCTTTATTTCTTTTTACTTTACTGTATCTTGTCTATTTTAGGTTTGCCAGTTTCTAGTTTGCTGGCTGGCGCTGGAATTGCTGGGGTGGCTATTGGGATGGGAGCCCAAGGTTTTCTGTCTGATGTGATCAATGGTTTTTTCATCCTCTTTGAACGTCAACTGGATGTGGGAGATGAAGTTGTTTTGACAAATGGTCCTATTACTGTATCGGGTCAGGTTGTCAGCGTCGGTATTCGGACAACGCAACTCAGAGGAGAAGACCAGGTTCTACACTTCGTTCCCAATCGCAATATCACTGTCGTCAGCAATTTCTCTCGTACAGACCAGACCTGAAATGTTAGCAGATTTATGGTACAATAGAAAGAGTTTGGTAAAGGAGAGAAGATGTTTTTAGAAAAACAGTTGGGCAATGGTTGTGCCTGGATTAACCTAGATTTGGACAAGTTGAAAAAACTAGAAGACCTTTCTGAAATCTACGGTTTGGACAAGGAAACCATTGAATACGCACTGGATAGGAATGAGCGCGCCCACATGGATTATCACCGCGAAAATGGGACTGTGACCTTTATCTACAATGTCTTGAACTTGAAAAAGGACAAGGAATACTACGAAGCCTTTCCCATGACCTTTATCGTGGAACATCGTCGCCTGATTACCATTAGTAATACCAAGAACGCTTATGTCATTGAACAGATGACTCGTTATCTGGACAGTCATGACACGCTTTCGATTTACAAGTTTCTCTTTGCCAGTCTGGAAATCATCAGCAATGCCTACTATCCTGTCATCGAGCAGATGGACAAGAGTAAGGATGAGGTCAATGGCCTCTTGCGTCAGCGGACGACCAAGAAAAATCTCTTTGCTCTGTCTGACTTGGAGACTGGTATGGTTTACCTCACTGCGGCTGCTAAGCAAAATCGCATGTTGCTGGAACATATCCAAGGGCATGCCCTTTATCGCAGTTTTAACGAAATTGAGAGAGCAATTTGATGATGCCATGATTGAGGCTCATCAGCTAGTGTCCATGACAGACTTGATTTCTCAAGTTCTCCAACAACTATCAGCATCTTACAACAACATTCTAAACAATAATCTGAATGATAATTTGACAACATTGACCATCATTTCAGTCTTGCTAGCCGTTCTGGCAGTCGTGACAGGCTTTTTCGGAATGAATGTTCCGCTACCTTTAACAGATGAGCCCCATGCTTGGCTCTACATCAGTTTGGCTAGTGCAGGTTTGTGGATTGTTTTGTCATTGTTATTAAGGAAAATTGCGAAAAAAAGTTAAGAAAAGGAGCCAGAATGGCGATTGAAAATTACATGCCAGATTTTGCTGTGGAAGCAGTTTATGGTCTGACAGTCCCAAGCCTGCAGGCGCAGGGAATCAAGGCTGTTTTGGTCGATTTGGACAATACCCTCATTGCTTGGAACAACCCTGATGGGACACCAGAAATGAAGCAATGGCTACATGACCTCCGTGACGCGGGTATTCGCATTATCGTAGTGTCAAATAACACCAAAAAACGAGTTCAACGCGCAGTTGAAAAGTTTGGGATTGATTACGTTTATTGGGCCTTGAAACCCTTCACATTTGGGATTGACCGTGCCATGAAGGAATTTCACTATGAGAAAAGTGAAGTGGTCATGGTCGGTGACCAGCTGATGACCGATATTCGAGCAGCCCACCGTGCAGGCATTCGCTCAATCTTGGTCAAGCCCTTGGTCCAACACGATTCTATCAAGACGCAGATTAACCGAGCTCGTGAGCGCCGTGTCATGCGAAAAATCACTGAAAAGTACGGACCGATTACATATAAAAAAGGAATTTAAATATGGAAGAAATTCTCTGTATTGGTTGTGGAGCAACCATTCAGACGACAGACAAGACTGGTCTTGGTTTTACCCCCCAGTCGGCACTTGAAAAAGGTTTGGAGACTGGCGAAGTCTATTGCCAACGCTGTTTCCGTCTCCGCCACTACAATGAAATCACGGATGTCCAGTTGACGGACGATGATTTCCTCAAGCTCTTGCATGAGGTGGGAGACAGTGATGCCTTAGTGGTCAATGTCATTGATATCTTTGATTTTAATGGCTCTGTCATCCCAGGTTTGCCACGTTTTGTATCGGGTAACGATGTCCTCTTGGTAGGAAATAAAAAAGATATCCTGCCTAAGTCAGTTAAGCCTGGTAAGATTAGCCAGTGGCTCATGGAGCGTGCCCATGAAGAAGGACTTCGTCCCGTTGATGTCGTCCTAACTTCAGCCCAAAACAAACATGCCATTAAGGAAGTCATTGACAAGATTGAACACTACCGTAAGGGCCGTGATGTCTATGTGGTCGGGGTAACCAACGTTGGAAAATCAACTCTTATCAATGCTATTATCCAAGAAATCACAGGTGACCAGAATGTCATTACGACTTCACGTTTCCCAGGAACAACCTTGGACAAGATTGAGATTCCGCTTGACGATGGATCTTATATCTACGATACACCAGGAATCATCCACCGTCACCAAATGGCTCATTACTTGACGGCTAAAAACCTCAAGTATGTCAGCCCTAAAAAGGAAATCAAGCCCAAAACCTATCAGCTCAATCCTGAACAAACCCTGTTTTTAGGTGGACTCGGACGATTTGATTTCATTGCGGGAGAAAAGCAAGGTTTCACAGCCTTTTTTGACAACGAATTGAAACTCCATCGTACCAAGCTTGAAGGTGCTAGTGCTTTCTACGATAAGCACGTCGGAACCCTTCTGACACCACCAAATAGTAAGGAAAAAGAAGATTTTCCAAAACTAGTTCAGCATGTATTTAACATTAAGGAAAAGACAGACCTAGTCATCTCAGGCCTAGGCTGGATTCGCGTAACAGGCACAGCCAAAGTCGCCGTCTGGGCACCAGAAGGCGTCGCCGTCGTCACACGAAAAGCAATTATTTAAACACAGAAAGGAAAGGGTTATCTGAATTTGGGCGAGCAGGGCGAGCCCATAGAGAATACTTTTCGCTGTGGTGTCAGTTGGTACAAGTGCTTGTACCAACTGCGGAAAATTTGAGACCTTAGGCTTAAATTTTAGTCATGAAAGTCCGAAGGACTTTGCTGACGTCCGTCACCACTTCAGAAAAGTATAAAAAGAAACTCTTTTAAGAAAATTATGTCATTAACATCAAAACAACGTGCCTTCCTCAACAGCCAGGCACACACTCTTAAACCCATCATCCAAATCGGGAAAAATGGACTGAACGACCAAATCAAAACCAGTGTCCGTCAGGCTCTTGACGCCCGCGAATTGATTAAAGTAACGCTCTTGCAAAACACAGATGAAAACATCCACGAAGTAGCTGAAATTTTGGAAGAAGAAATCGGTGTGGATACTGTCCAAAAAATCGGACGCATCTTGATTTTGTTTAAACAATCTAGCAAGAAAGAAAATCGCAAGATTTCTAAAAAAGTCAAAGAAATCTAAAAAACTACTCCAAATAACTGTTTTTACAGAGAAATAAAGGAGACTAGCCTATGGCAATCGAACTATTGACTCCCTTTACCAAGGTAGAGTTGGAGCCAGAAATCAAGGAGAAAAAACGCAAGCAAGTCGGGATTTTAGGGGGAAATTTTAACCCTGTTCACAATGCCCATCTGATCGTTGCGGACCAAGTACGCCAACAGTTGGGATTGGATCAGGTTCTGCTTATGCCTGAATACCAACCTCCTCATGTAGATAAAAAAGAAACCATCCCTGAACACCATCGTCTCAAGATGCTTGAATTGGCGATTGAGGGGATTGAAGGTCTGGACATTGAAACTATTGAGTTGGAGCGCAAGGGCATTTCCTATACCTACGACACCATGAAGATTTTAACAGAGAAGAATCCAGATACGGATTATTACTTTATCATCGGTGCCGACATGGTGGACTATCTACCTAAGTGGTACCGAATTGATGAACTGATTGATATGGTTCAGTTTGTGGGGGTTCAACGCCCACGCTACAAGGCAGGGACTTCCTATCCCGTTATCTGGGTGGATGTGCCTCTCATGGATATCTCATCCAGCATGGTGCGTGACTTCCTTGCCCAAGGTCGGAAACCCAACTTTCTCCTGCCTCAGCCTGTACTAGACTACATTGAGAAGGAGGGGCTTTACTGATGGCCTATCAAGACTATATCAATTGCTCTCGCGAGGCTTTGTTGGAAAAAATGGCAGAGCTTCTGCCTGAAAAACGCTTAACCCATTGCTTAGGTGTGGAGCGTGCAGCCATAGAACTGGCCCAGCGATTTGGAGTCGATACCGAGAAAGCAGGACTAGCAGGCCTTCTTCATGACTATGCTAAAAAGCTGTCAGATCAGGAATTTCTGAATTTGATTGACCGTTATCAGCTGGATCTTGACCTCAAAAACTGGGGCAATAATGTCTGGCATGGCATGGTTGGAATTTACAAGATTCAAGAAGACTTGGATTTGCATGATCAAGAAATCCTGCGAGCCATTGAAATCCATACAGTCGGTGCCGGTCAGATGACTGATCTTGATAAGGTTATCTACGTCGCAGACTATATCGAGCATAATCGTGCCTTTCCAGGAGTGGATGTAGCACGTGAGATTGCAAGTCTATCACTTAATAAGGCGGTGGCCTACGAAACAGCTCGTACTGTGGAGCATCTAGCTCATCAGGGATTCCCTATCTATCCCCAAACCCTTGAAACCTATAACGCCTTTGTGCACTATTTGAAAGAGGACTAAATGAAGACGGCTTTTATAATCATTGATGTTCAGAATATTTTAGTGGAAACTGGGTTCCAGACAAAAAGTCTATTGGAAAAAATTTCTTATTTACAAAACCAGGCTAGAAGCAAGAATATAGAAATTATTTATGTTCAACATATTGAGAACTCTGAAGCTCAAACATCAGAAGATTGGCAGTTATCTGAGCTTTTAAGTCGAAAACCTAATGAAAAGGTCTTTCAGAAGAAGTATAACAGTATTTTCAAAGAAACTGGTTTAAAAGAATACTTGGATAAACAGGGGATTGAAAAATTAGTTTTATGTGGTATGCAGACAGAATATTGTGTGGATACCTCTGTCAAGGTTGCTTTTGAATATGGCTATCAGCTTATTATTCCAGAAGGAACTTGCACAACGTTTGATGGGGATGACATTCCAGCAGAAACGATTAATGAATTTTATGAGGACATTTGGGAGGAGCGCTTTGCAGATGTTCTAGATTACAAACATATTTTCTAGAAAGAGGACTAAATGAACGAAAAAGAATTACTAGAACTAGTCGTGAAAGCGGCTGATGAGAAACGTGCGGAGGATATCCTCGCACTTGACGTACAAGATTTGACCAGCGTGACGGACTACTTTGTTATCACTAGCTCGATGAATAGCCGTCAGTTGGACGCTATCGCTGATAACATCCGTGAAAAAGTAGCTGATGCAGGCTTTAAAGGTAGCCATGTTGAAGGCGATGCAGCTGGAGGCTGGGTCTTGCTGGACCTTGGTGCTGTCGTTGTGCATATTTTCTCAGAAGAAATGCGTGCCCACTATAACCTAGAGAAGCTATGGCATGAGGCAGACTCAGTAGATATTTCAGAAGCTCTTGCTTAGAAGACGAACTCAGTTGCAGTCAACTGGGTTTTATTTGCTTATTTTAGAAGAAATTGATGGAAAGGTAAAGAGCGAGTGGTGTTTGCCATGGAGGCTCTTTGTATCATGATTATGGCAACTTATGAAACCTTTGCGGCTGTTTACGATGCTGTGATGGACGATAGTTTATACGATAAATGGACGGATTTTTCTCTGCGTCACTTGCCTAAGACCAAGGAGAGAAAGAAACTCTTGGAATTGGCTTGTGGGACAGGTATCCAGTCTGTGCGCTTTTCTCAGGCAGGTTTTGATGTGACTGGACTTGATTTGAGTGCGGATATGTTGAATATTGCGGAGAAGAGAGCGGCTTCAGCCAAACAAAAGATTGATTTTATCGAAGGCAATATGCTGGATTTGTCCAAGGTGGGTCAATACGACTTTGTGACTTGTTACTCGGACTCAATCTGCTACATGCAGGATGAGGTGGAAGTAGGGGACGTCTTTAAGGAAGTGTATAATTCTCTTAATGAAGACGGAGTTTTCATTTTTGATGTGCATTCGACTTACCAGACAGATGAAGTTTTTCCAGACTATTCCTACCATGAAAATGCGGAAGATTTCGCTATGCTTTGGGACACCTATGAGGACGAAGCTCCTCACTCCATCGTCCATGAGTTGACTTTCTTTATCAAGGAAGCGGATGGTTCCTTTAGTCGCCACGATGAAGTGCATGAGGAGCGGACTTATGAGGTCCTGACCTATGATATTTTGCTGGAACAGGCTGGTTTCAAATCCTTCAAACTTTATGCGGACTTTGAGGACAAGGAACCAACAGAAACTAGCACCCGTTGGTTTTTTGTCGCGCAGAAGTAGGAGATTATCATGACCATCACAGGTATTATCGCGGAGTTCAATCCTTTTCATAATGGGCACAAATACCTGCTGGAACAGGCAGTGGGGCTGAAAATCGTGGCTATGTCAGGGAATTTCATGCAGCGAGGAGAGCCTGCTATCGTGGACAAGTGGATACGGGCCCAGATGGCACTGGAAAATGGCGCAGACTTGGTAGTGGAATTGCCCTTTTTAGTCAGTGTTCAGGCGGCGGATTTTTTTGGCCAAGGAGCTGTGGATATCTTGGCTCGCTTGGGCATTGATACTCTAGCATTTGGGACGGAGGAAGTTCTGGATTACCAGAAAATCGCTGACTTATACACAGAGCAGGCTACTGATATGGAGAAATTTGTGGAAAATTTGCCTGATTCCCTCTCTTATCCCCAGAAGACCCAGGCCATGTGGAAGGAATTTGCAGGTCTTGATTTTTCTGGCAATACGCCCAATCATGTTCTTGCTCTGGCCTATGCCAAGGCGGTTGATGGGTACAACATCAAACTTCATCCGATTCAGCGTCAGGGGGCGGGTTACCATTCTGTGGACAAGGATGTGGACTTTGCCTCGGCGACAGCTCTCCGTCAGCATCAAAGTGACAAAGATTTCTTAGAACGCTTTATGCCATCCGTTGCCCTCTTTGAGGAGGCGAGTAAGGTGATCTGGGAAGACTATTTTCCTTTGCTCCGCTATCAGATCTTGTCAAATCCCGACCTAACCACCATCTATCAGGTCAATCAAGAGATGGCTGTGCGCATCAATGATACCATCAAGACGGCACAGTCTGTGGAAGAATTGGTCGAAGCGGTTGCGACCAAGCGTTATACCAAGGCGCGTGTCAGACGCCTCTTGACTTATATCTTGGTGCAGGCCAGAGAAAGTGACTTGCCAGAAGGGATTCATGTTCTTGGCTTTACCGAAAAAGGCAGACAACATCTCAAGTCTCTGAAAGGACAGGTCAATCTAGTCAGCCGAATTGGCAAAGAACCTTGGGATACCATGACCCAAAAGGCAGACCAGATTTACCAACTGGGAAATCCAAGTATAGAAGAGCAGAATTTCGGCAGAGTACCGATTAGAATAGAAAAGAACTAGAATATGGATAGGATAAAAGAACCTACTAAAAGTTGGGAAATGACTTTCAGTTGGTTCTTTTCTTGTTCTCTGTTATAAAGTATTGAATACCTTATAAATTTGCTCTATTAGAAGCCTTGTTTATTCATTGAAAGCTTCCTTACCATCTATATTTATTTGATATTTTTTACAATTTCATTAAAGGAGGATATAATTTTTCCTTGTTTCTCTTTGGGTAACTTTGTTAGGTTGTCGAAAAGTATTTCTAGGGAGTCTTCGCTCTCTGAGTCATATGCTTGTAGTTTAAGGAAATCTTTTCTTTCTGTATAATATGCTTCTAGGTTAAAGAATTCTTCTACGGTAATGCCTAATGCTTTGATTACCGATTCAAGAGTTTTTATCTTAAAATCATATTTCATATTTTCCATGTTTTGAATTGCCTTGATACCCAAGCCAGCTAATTCTGATAATTTCTCTTGACTTAATCTCTGTTCTTTTCGACATTCACGGATTCGAAAAGCTATATGTTTTTGTAATCTATCATATTTCATGCTATATATCATTTTACTATCTATTTTCTTTAAAAATAAGTACAGCAAACTATACAAAATAAGAAAAGTACGGTAAAGTAGTATAAAAATAATAAATAGACTGAAAACCATACAATCGGAATTTAGATAAGATTGGTTCTAGATTAAAAGGTAGAGGGGAGATAGTAGTCATAGTCGTAATTGATTTGGCTACAAGTAAGGGATTTGTTAGTCTAAGCGACACTCGAAAATAGTATTTTGAACTATTTGTATCTAGTTTTCTATATAAAAGTAAAAAAGAAAGCTTTGTGCCTTCTTAAATAATTATGGGAAATCTAATGATTACAAATGATAAAGAAGTAAATCAGAACATCTGTTATTTGACTTCTTTGAGGATGAGTATCAAGGCATCTAAAACTCGGGAGCGTTGTTCAGTTGGAAGAGTTTTTAATTCATCAATAAGTAGAGAAATTTTTGGGTCTTCTTCTTTTAACTGTATATCAAAGAATGTATCTAAATCTACTTCTAATGCTTCCATTACTTTCTCTAGCGTTTGAATTTTTAAGTTAGTTGAAAGATTTTCTAATTTGTAGATATAATTAGTACCCAAATCAGCCATCTCTTCTAGTTGTTCTTGAGTATATCCTCTTTCTAAACGTAATAGACGGATTCTTTTAGAGATGTAATCTTGAAGATTGCTTTTGTTATTTGTCATGTAGTACCTCGCTACTTACATGATACAGTCAAAATGGTACAAATTTTAGACTTTTTAAAGTTATTTTATATATAAACAACCTTTAAAGGTTGTTTTGTGATATAATAAGTTTATAAAGAAAAAGAGGAAACAATATGAAAAAATCAACAATCGTAATGACAGCAGCAATTGCAGCAGCATCCCTATCCCACACAGTAGGCGCAGAAGAAGTCGCTCCAAAACCAGTGAATATGGAAGCTCCAAAGGTGGAGGTTGTGGAAACAACTACTCCTGCGGTAGCTACAAAAGAAGAAGTTGCTACAAAAGAAGCAGAAGCTAAGAAAGTGGATCAAGAAGTAGTAGAAGCAAAACAGGTGGTCAAAGATGCCAAACGTGCTACAAATGAAGCGGATTCTCTTGTCAATGAGAAAACAGACGCTGTGAAAAAGGCGGAAGACTTTGCGAAGAAGGCAAGTCCAGCCGTTATTGCAGAAGCAGAAAAAGAAGTTGTGAAGGCTGAGTCTGCTGTTCCTGCAAAAGAAGAAATTGTTAAACAAGCAGAAGCAAAAGCTACAGAAGCAAGCCAAGCGGTATCTGCACAAGAAACAGTTGTAGCAGAAAAAGAAGCTACACAAACTGAAAAAGAAAAAGCACTTACAAGTGCCACAGAAGCGGTTCAAATCGCCACAGACGCAGTTAATGGCAAAGGCTTGGAAAATGCTAAGGAAGCACAAAAAGAAGCCGTAGAAGCGGAAAAAACAAGCAAACAAGCGCAAACAGATGCAGAGACTGCTCTTGCAGAAGCAGAAAAAGCAAATCAAGCTACAAACGCGCAAATTGAAGATACAAAGGCAGATATTGCTACAAAAACCCAAGCGGTATTAGATGCCAAAGCAGAACAAGAAAAAGCGGAAAAAGCGGTGGCGGATATTACTGCTAACTACAACCAGGCAGTGTCTGTTTTAGATTCTATTAAAAATACAAAACATAATACAATTAAACTTGCTCCTGAATTTATTGAAGCTGTGAAAGAACGTATGCAACTTCAAGAAGATTTCCGCAGATCTAAAAACAAAAGCAATTTTGATTTTAGTAGATTTCCTAAAACTTTTAATAAAGTAAAAGAAACACAAATGGGCACTCCTGCCTTAAATCAATTTATTCCACTTGAATCAGATTTAGCTGATGAAACTAAATATGACGTTAATCATATCCCAGAAGATTTTAAACGCGATTTAACATTTTTCGCTGCTGACTTAATTAATCAAATGCGAGAACAAGTAGGCTTGTTGGATGTAAAAGTTACGGCTGATTCATTTACTTTTGCAGAAAAAATTGCAAAAGAATATACAAAAGCAAAAGTAACAAATGTTCTTTTAGATAGTTATCGTAAACAAAAAGGTGGCTTTGGGCATTATGCTATTGGCATTAATAAAGTTGCTAAGGAATATGGTTTAGATGATGGCAATTCAGAAAGTGAACGCATTAATTTAGAAAACAAAGGGGTTCAATCTTATGAGGTTGCAGTAAGCTTCACAGCTACAGATGAAATTGATTCAGATGTTTTTCGATTAACTAAATCAGAAATGCGTAAGTTTATGTATACTACATTAGTACGATTGATTTCAACTGAAAACGATTTTGGTCATACAAGTGCAACAATTGGTTTTGATAAAGAAGTTGAAACTCAATACTTTGGGGGAGTTGCGCAAAGTCACACAAAGACTCTTTATAGAGATCATGTTATAGCAGGAATTCCTGAATCATACATGACTAATTCTACATTTGATCGCAATGAAATTGAAAATCCATATACAAAAGCAAGAAAAGCTAATAAAATTAAAGAAGCTGAAGCTCTTGTAAATTCTAAAAAAGTCGAAAAAACACAAGCTGAACAAGCTCTTCAAACTGCATCTCAAAATGTCAATTCTGCTGAGACTGCTCTCAATTCTGCAAAAAATCTCTTGAAATCTCAAGAAGCAGAATTGAAAGATACAGTAGCCTTGAAACAAGCTCTTCAATCAGCTACAACAACACACAATCAAGCAGTTGTTTCCTTGTCAAATGCAAATGCCTTGGTTGCTACCTTGTCTGCTACAAAGGCAGATAAAGAAGCGAAGTTGGCAGAGTTAAAAGCAACTGCAAAACAAGCAGAGAAAGAGTTCAACCAAGCCAAAGCAGAAACAAAAGCTGAGAAAGCAACTCTCTCTTCTCTTCAAGAGAAAGCAGAAGAAACTACCCAAGCGGTATCAGTTGCCAAAGAAGCACTTAACCAAGCGAAAGCACAAGTTGTTTCTTCAAAAGAGTTGGTTGAAGATTTGAAAGTAGCTGCAAAAGAGCTTGAAACTCGCAAGGCAGAGTTGAAAGACGCAGAAGAAGCGCTCAAAGAAGCCAAAGCAAATCAAGCAACTGCACAAGAAGTGCTTGAAGCAAAAGAAAAAGTAGCCAAAGAAGCGAATAAGGCTTATGCGACAGCAAAAGCAAGTTACGAAGCAGAGCAAGCTCGTCTTCAAGCAGAAGAATTGAAGAAACATCCTGTAACAGAAAAGGGTATCCCTGAAGTTCGTCCAGCTCTTCCAGAGTTCGCACTTCCAACAATTCCATCTGTTCCAACAACTCCTAGCACACCTGTTGCTCTTGTAGCTCCGGTTGTTCCATCAACTCCACGTGTTGAAGTTCCTGTTGTGAATAACAATAGTGGGGTATTTGGCCAAGATAAAGCCAAAGTAGATGTAGTTGCCAAACAAAAAACGGAAACTAAGACTACAAAAGATTCTCAAGCTGGTAACTGGATTGAGTCAGCTGGTCGCTGGTGGTATCAGCACGAAGATGGTTCATACACTACTAATGGTTGGGAACTAATCAAGGGTAGATGGTATTACTTTGATAATACGGGCTGGATGCAAACTGGCTGGGTCAAAACTGGTGGCTCATGGTATTACTTGAATGAAACAGGTTCACTGGCTACAGGCTGGGTCAAAGACAATGGCACATGGTACTATCTTAAAGATAGCGGTAAAATGGCTACTGGTTGGGTAAAAGATAATGATACATGGTATTATCTTGATAGCGCTGGAGCTATGAAGACAGGCTGGTTTACAGTTTCTGGTAAATGGTACTATGCCTATAGCTCAGGGGCTTTGGCAGTGAATACTACTACACCAGATGGCTATACGGTCAATGCCAACGGTGAGTGGGTATAAAGGACTACATGAAGAAGGTAAATGATGAATTTGAAGCTTTGGTAGTGCCCCTTTTGAAGAGCGACTGGAACAGTATTCAGGAAACCCTGAGAATCGCTCAAAATAAGGAACTTTCTGACAAAATCTTACGTGGAATGGCCCGAATTCGCGCAGGACATTAGTCTAATTTACAGAGAATACCTGAGTGAAATCTTGCTATTGTTAGAAACAACTTCTTGTATTTAATGATTATTAGAAAGTCTACTGAAAGGTGGACTTTTTGGTACATATTTGGGATCTGATATTTGTTAATAGCAATTATTTCTCTTAAGAAAATCAATCAAAGCGGGGATGTTTTTAGTATAATAAATTACCGTGTTTATCGTCTGTCCATATTAATGAGTGATATTCTGTGGTATAATTATAACAATGTTGATAAAAATAGAAACTATGAGAAATATAATGACGAGGATTCTTAATTTTATTCTGAATTTCAAACTATTGAAATATTTATTGAAAAGACCATCATGGAGTAGTAATGTTAGAATTATTGAATGGTACAAAATATTTATAGCTAGTATATGGGTACTGTATCTTGCACTTGAGATTGAACAATTTAAGCGCTTTGCTTCACCTATCTATAAATTTGTATCTAATTATAATCGTTTAAAAGATATTATTTTAATTTTGTATGAGAATCGTGTAATAATATTGTTAGTACTGACTATACCAACAATTTTAGACATAATTTTTAAAAAAGTTAGTTATAAAAAAGTTAGTTATAAAAAACTGGATCCAGAGCTATTTCCGGAATATGATTTGGATGACTATCCTTTTCAAACTCATCTGGTTGAATTTTTAAATAGCCCGGACTCTATTCATAATGTGTATTGGTTGGATGGTTCTTGGGGGAGTGGGAAAACATTTTTCATAAAGACGTTTTTTGAAAATCAAATTTACAAAAAGAAAGAAATCTACTATATTTCCTGCTTTGGGATAAAAACAAGAGAGCAAGCCGAGAAAATATTGATTAATGAGATAGAAAAACAATCCACACTCGGAAATTTGGACTTTATTCCACTTGTTGGAGGAGTTTTTAAATGGTTCTTTAAAACAGTTGGAACGGATTTAATGAAGCGAAATTCTATCATTATTTTTGATGATTTCGAACGAGTTTCATATGCAGAAACATCAGATAAGCCTTCAGATTACAATGATTTATTGGGTTATATTGATTATCTTTCTGAGAATAAAAGATTTAAAATTATTGTAATTTTAAATAGTGAGGAAATTAAGTCAACAAAGAAGAATCTCATTGATAATAAATTTAAGTTAAATCAAAATCGAATGCTATCTACAGAAGAGGTCATAGATAGTATTTTGAGAAAAAGTAAATTGAAGGATAGTAATCTTGGGCAAATATTAGCGTTAATATATAAAATTTATTACGCAGATAGAGATGAAAGAGCTATTCAAATTAAAAATAAGGATTCAAAAGTAGAAAAACAAAGTTTAAGAGCGTTTCAGAAAGACATAGAAGATTTATCATATTTAAGTGATCCGGAAGAGATAAGGAAATATGTTATTGATTGTATGAATGGACGGGGAAGAGACGAGAGTACCATAAAATCACTTTTTAAATATTTTGAAGAGATTCCGTTTTTATCAGATTCATTTCTTTACTTTGAATTTTTTATATTTCGGGAAGGAACGGAGTTAACTCCAAAAAATGATTATATCGATAGTTATAAATCTTTTCAATTTGCTTCAAAGAAAATATCATATTTCGATGATTTGCTATCGTGTTTATGGCTAGAAGGAAAAAGAGATAAAGAGTTTAGATATCTCGGTATTTCCAGTGATTCAACTTATTCAATTATCAAAAACTATAGTCCTAGTGAAATTGAAGAGATACTCGTTAACATATATTATGACATTTTAGAAGGGAATGAGAAAAAAGATTATCAGATAGATGATATCGATGAATTACTATGTAATGAAGAATATCAGTATTTTCTAAATTATCGCCTACCTACGAAGTTAAATCAACAAATTACAATTAATCATATTCCATTAGATGAATTAATACAAGAGAGTTTTGAAATAAATAGATCTTTGTCTGAACTTCAAGCTAAATTTCAATAGTTCATATTCTATTTTAGGTTTGTGAAAATCACTTTTTTATGGTAGAATGTAAAAGAATGTATGTCATTCATAATAAAAATTAAATGAGGTAAAAACATGGAAATCATGTCGCTTGCGATTGCTGTTTTTGCCGTCATCATTGGTTTAGTCATTGGATATGTCAGCATCTCAGCTAAGATGAAATCATCTCAGGAAGCTGCAGATTTGATGCTTTTAAATGCTGAACAAGAAGCAACTAATTTACGTGGACAAGCTGAGCGTGAAGCAGATTTACTTGTTAATGAAGCTAAACGTGAAAGCAAGTCTCTTAAAAAAGAAGCACTATTGGAGGCCAAAGAAGAAGCCAGAAAATACCGTGAAGAAGTGGACGCTGAATTCAAATCAGAACGTCAAGAACTCAAACAAATCGAAAGTCGTTTGACAGAGAGAGCTACTAGCCTTGACCGTAAGGACGACAATTTGACGAGTAAAGAACAAACACTTGAACAAAAAGAACAAAGTATTTCTGATAGAGCGAAAAACCTTGATGCGCGTGAAGAGCAATTGGAGGAAGTCGAAAGACAAAAAGAAGCAGAACTAGAGCGTATTGGTGCTCTGTCTCAGGCAGAAGCACGAGATATTATCTTGGCTCAGACAGAGGAAAACTTGACCAAGGAGATTGCCAGTCGTATTCGTGAAGCTGAGCAAGAGGTCAAGGAACGTTCTGATAAAATGGCCAAGGACATCTTGGTTCAAGCTATGCAACGTATCGCTGGTGAATATGTAGCGGAGTCAACGAACTCAACGGTTCACCTGCCAGACGATACTATGAAGGGACGCATTATTGGTCGTGAAGGTCGTAACATTCGTACCTTTGAAAGTTTGACAGGAGTTGATGTGATTATCGACGATACACCAGAAGTGGTAACCTTGTCAGGTTTTGACCCGATTCGTCGCGAGATTGCCCGTATGACTATGGAAATGTTGCTCAAAGATGGTCGTATCCACCCAGCTCGTATCGAAGAGTTGGTTGAGAAAAATCGTCAAGAGATTGACAATAAGATCCGCGAATATGGTGAGGCTGCTGCCTATGAGATTGGTGCGCCAAACCTTCATCCAGACTTGATGAAAATCATGGGTCGCTTGCAGTTCCGTACTTCATATGGACAAAATGTCTTGCGTCATTCGATTGAGGTTGCTAAGTTAGCTGGTATTATGGCCAGCGAACTTGGTGAAAATGCGGCTCTTGCTCGTCGTGCTGGATTCCTTCATGACATTGGGAAAGCTATTGATCGTGAGGTTGAAGGTAGCCACGTTGAAATCGGTATGGAATTGGCTCGTAAGTACAAGGAACATCCAGTTGTGGTCAATACGATTGCTAGCCACCACGGCGATGTTGAAGCTGAAAGCGTGATTGCAGTAATCGTTGCTGCAGCAGATGCCTTGAGTGCAGCCCGTCCAGGTGCTCGTAGTGAGTCTCTTGAAAGCTATATCAAGCGTCTCCATGATTTGGAAGAAATTGCTAACGGCTTTGAGGGAGTGCAAACTAGCTTTGCCCTTCAAGCAGGACGTGAAATTCGCATCATGGTCAATCCAGGACAAATCAAGGACGACAAAGTCACAATCTTGGCTCACAAAGTTCGTGAGAAAATTGAAAATAATCTCGATTACCCAGGAAATATCAAGGTAACCGTGATTCGCGAGCTTCGTGCAGTAGATTATGCTAAATAAATAAGAAAGAGCAGTTGAAAAATTACTGCTTTTTTGTTACACTAGATAGAAAGACTGTAGAAGGATAGTTTGCACTAAATGCTACTATCTGAAGGGAAATCTTATTTTATTTTTACAGACTGACTAAAAGGAGACACAATGGCAGACCGAGGCTTACTAATCGTTTTTTCTGGTCCCTCAGGGGTTGGAAAAGGAACGGTTAGAAGAGAGATTTTTGAGAGTTCTGAGAACCAATTTCAATACTCTGTATCGATGACGACACGCGCACAACGTCCTGGAGAAGTGGACGGTGTTGACTATTTCTTCCGTACTCGTGAAGAGTTTGAAGAGCTGATTCGTCAAGGACAGATGTTGGAATACGCAGAATATGTCGGCAACTACTATGGAACGCCTCTGACCTATGTCAATGAAACCTTGGACAAGGGAATTGATGTTTTCCTTGAAATTGAAGTTCAGGGCGCTCTTCAGGTTAAGAAAAAGGTTCCAGATGCTGTCTTTATCTTCCTGACACCACCAGATTTGGATGAATTGCAAGATCGTTTGGTAGGACGTGGAACAGACAGCGCAGAAGTGATTGCCCAACGAATCGAAAAAGCCAAGGAAGAAATTGCTCTCATGCGTGAGTATGATTATGCGATTGTCAACGATCAGGTGTCCCTAGCTGCTGAGCGTGTCAAACGTGTGATCGAAGCAGAGCACTTCCGTGTGGATCGTGTCATTGGTCACTATCAGGAGATGTTACCAAAATCTCCAACTACCCGATAAAATTTAGAAAATAGGTACAAGCAAATGATGTTAAAACCCTCTATTGATACCTTGCTTGACAAGGTTCCTTCAAAATATTCACTCGTAATCTTGGAAGCAAAACGTGCCCACGAATTGGAAGCAGGTGCGCCAGCAACTCAAGGTTTCAAGTCTGAAAAATCAACTCTTCGCGCTTTAGAAGAAATCGAATCAGGAAACGTTACCATTCACCCAGATCCAGAAGGAAAACGTGAAGCAGTGCGTCGCCGTATCGAAGAAGAAAAACGCCGCAAAGAAGAAGAAGAAAAGAAAATCAAAGAGCAAATCGCTAAAGAAAAAGAAGATGGTGAAAAAATTTAAGGTTGGGGGGACTCAATCTTATTTTTTCTATTGCAAGAATGTACTGACAAGAAGGAGGTGAGAAGATGGCTATAGCCAAGATTATTGTTGATGTGCCCTTGATGCAGACGGACCAGCCCTATAGTTACAGGATTCCTGAGGAATTTGAGGGAATGCTGGAAGTTGGAATGCGGGTTCATGTGCCTTTTGGTAAGGGCAATCGCCTGATTCAAGGGATTGTTCTTGGTTTGGAGTCCCAATCAGATGAAGAAGAGATGGAGCAAGATTTAAAAGATATTGCCGAGGTGTTGGATTTTTCACCTGTTCTCATGCAAGAACAACTCTGGCTAGCTGACGAGCTACGTAAATCTGTCTTTTCCTACAAAATCGCCATCCTCAAGGCCATGCTACCAGGATTTCTGAACTCCAGCTATGACAAGATTCTCTATCCTCTGGCAGGTCTGAGTCAGGAAGACAGAGAGCGTTTGTTTGGTTCAGAAGATTCGCTTGCCTTTTCTTCTCTGGATTTAGGTAAGCAAGCCGAAATGATGCGTTTGACTAGGAAAGGTCTGCTTGGTCTGGAATATCAGGCGATCGATCAAAAGAAGGTCAAGACCCAGTCTTGGTATGAGGTTGACCTTGCTCAATTAGAAAATGTAGAGATTTCTGCTCGTGCTAAGAAAAAGTTGGAACTGAGAGACTATCTGCTGTCTCATCCTGAGAGTGCTTCCTTGGCTAGTTTGCTAGAGTTCTATTCGCGGGAGCAAGTCAACTTCTTTGTGGAACAAGGTGCTGTTACCATAGTCCAAAAGGAAGTGCAACGCTCGGCTGCTTATTTTGAAGGGATCGAAGTAAGTCAGCCTCTGGAGTTGAATCCAGAACAAAGACAGGCGCGTGATGCGGTTGTCAGCGCGATTGGCAGTCATCAGCCTCCCTTCCTCCTTCAAGGGATTACAGGAAGTGGGAAGACGGAGGTTTACTTGCAGATTATCCAAGGGGCCTTGGACAAGGGCAAGACAGCTATTTTGCTGGTGCCTGAGATTTCCTTGACTCCACAGATGACAGAGCGTTTTATTGCTCGCTTTGGTGAGAAAGTGGCTATTCTTCATTCAGGCCTGTCCAATGGTGAAAAGTATGATGAATGGCGCAAAGTGGAACGTGGAGATGCCCAAGTTGTTGTGGGTGCCAGATCTGCCATCTTTGCCCCCCTGAAAAATCTAGGTGTTATGATTATCGATGAGGAGCATGAAGCGACTTATAAGCAGGACAGCAATCCCCGTTACCATGCCAGAGAGGTGGCTATTTTACGGGCCCAGTATAATCAAGCGGCTCTGGTACTCGGGTCTGCGACACCAAGTCTGGAAAGCCGTGCGAGGGCTGGAAAAGGTGTCTATCAACACTTACGTCTGACCCAGCGAGCCAATCCTTTAGCCACGATTCCTGAGGTTCAAGTGATTGATTTTCGGGACTATATCGGACAAAACGAGACATCAAACTTTACGCCCCCTTTGCTAGAAGCCATTCAAGACCGTCTGGCTAAAAAAGAGCAGGTAGTTCTCATGCTCAATCGCCGTGGTTATTCTAGCTTTGTTATGTGTCGGGAGTGTGGGACGGTGGATACTTGTCCTAACTGTGATATTTCCCTGACCTTGCACATGGATACCAAGACAATGAACTGCCATTATTGTGGTTTTTCGAAAGACATTCCTCAGGCCTGCCCTAACTGTAAGAGTCGCAGTATTCGTTACTATGGAACAGGGACTCAAAAGGCTTATGATGAGCTAGCAGAGCTTTTTCCTCAGGCACGCATTCTGCGCATGGATGTGGATACGACGCGCAAGAAAGGCAGCCATCAAGCTCTACTTGACCAGTTTGGGCGAGGAGAAGCAGATATTTTACTAGGTACTCAGATGATTGCCAAGGGCTTGGATTTTCCCAATGTGACCCTAGTCGGAGTTCTTAATGCGGATACGGCCTTGAATCTACCAGATTTCCGTTCTTCTGAGAGAACCTTCCAGCTCTTGACTCAAGTGGCAGGTCGGGCAGGCCGTGCTGAAAAAGCTGGGCAGGTCTTGATTCAGTCTTACAATCCTCAGCACTATGCTATTCGATTTGCCAAGGATCAGGATTACGAAGGCTTTTATGCTTATGAAATGGGAATTAGACGACAACTTGGCTATCCACCTTACTATTTCACGATTGGTATTACACTTTCTCACAAGAAAGAAGAAGTGGTTGTCAAACGTGCTTATGAAGTTATGAACATCTTGAGGTCAGGTTTGTCAGAGACCAGTAAGATTCTCGGGCCAACGCCAAAACCTATTGCTCGTACCCACAACCTCTATCATTACCAAATTTTGATTAAATATCGTTTAGAAGATGAACTGGGTCCGACTCTCAATCAGGTTCTGGCCTTGACTCAAGAACGAGAAAATAGTGAGCTCCGTCTCAGCATTGATCATGAGCCACAGCAATTTTTATAAGAAGGAGAAGATATGACAAAACTAATCTTTATGGGGACCCCCGAATTTTCAGCAACAGTCTTAAAAGGACTTTTGACAGATGACCGCTACGAAATTCTAGCCGTTGTGACCCAGCCAGACCGCGCTGTAGGCCGTAAAAAAGTAATCCAAGAAACTCCAGTCAAGCAGGCTGCCAAAGAAGCGGGACTTCCTATTTACCAACCTGAAAAATTATCTGGAAGTCCAGAGATGGAAGCTATTATGAATTTGGGAGCGGATGGAATCGTGACTGCTGCTTTTGGGCAGTTTCTCCCAAGTAAACTCCTTGATAGCATGGATTTTGCGGTTAACGTTCATGCTTCTCTCCTTCCAAAACACCGTGGTGGTGCGCCTATCCATTACGCCTTGATTCAAGGGGATGAGGAAGCTGGTGTGACCATTATGGAAATGGTTAAGGAAATGGATGCAGGGGATATGATTTCTCGTCGCAGTATTCCTATCACAGATGAGGACAATGTTGGCACCTTGTTTGAGAAATTAGCGCTAGTTGGTCGCGATTTGCTTTTGGATACTTTGCCTGCCTATATTGCTGGTGAGATTCAACCAGAACCGCAAGATCCGAGTCAGGTTAGCTTCTCGCCAAATATCAAGCCAGAAGAAGAAAAACTGGACTGGAACAAAACCAATCGTCAACTTTTTAACCAAATCCGTGGCATGAATCCGTGGCCTGTTGCCCATACTTTTCTCAAGGGCGACCGCTTTAAGATTTATGAAGCCCTACCAGTAGAAGGTCAAGGCAACCCAGGAGAGATTCTCTCTATCGGCAAGAAAGAATTGATTGTTGCAACGGCTGAAGGAGCTCTATCTCTCAAACAAGTGCAGCCAGCTGGTAAACCTAAGATGGACATTGCTTCCTTCCTCAACGGAGTTGGACGTACATTGACTGTAGGAGAACGATTTGGTGACTAAAGTAGAAACGGCTAGAAGTCTAACCCTAGCAGTATTAGAGGATGTTTTTATCAGTCAAGCATACTCAAATATCGCCTTAAATAAGCATCTCAAGGGAAGTCAACTTTCGGCAGCAGATAAGGGCTTGGTGACCGAGCTGGTCTATGGAACGGTAGCCCGCAAATTGACTCTGGAATGGTACCTATCCCACTTTATCGAAGACAGAGACCAGTTAGACAGCTGGCTCTATGTTCTGCTTCTTATGAGTGCCTACCAGCTCCGCTATTTGGATAAGATTCCAGACCATGCTGTGGTCAATGAAGCAGTAGAATTGGCCAAAGTCCGTAAAAAAGGCAGTGAAAAATTGGTCAATGCCCTCCTTCGCCGTATCTTGCGTGAAGGTTGGCCAGATATTGCCAGTATCAAACGGAAAAACAAGCGTGATTCCATTGCCTATTCTCTCCCAGTTTGGCTAGTTGCCAAGCTCAAGGAAGAATACGGTGAAGAGCGAGCGCAAGCTATTTTTGAAAGTCTTTTGGTGAGAAACAAGGCCAGTATTCGTGTAACTGATTTAAGCCGAAAAGAGGAAATCCAAGCCTTGTTGGAGGCTAGTGCTTCATCTTTGTCTGTTTCTGGTCTGGTTAAGGAGCAAGGGCATTTTGCAGGTCATGATTTGTTTGCAGAGGGAGCCATTACCATCCAAGACGAATCTAGTCAATTGGTTGCTCCGACTTTGAATTTGCAGGGAGATGAGCGAGTGCTTGATGCCTGTGCGGCTCCAGGTGGGAAAACAGCCCATATAGCTTCTTATCTAACGACAGGTCAGGTTACGGCTTTGGACCTTTACGATCACAAGTTGGACTTAATCCAAGAAAATGCTCAACGTCTGGGAGTTGTAGATCGGGTTCAAACGCAAAAATTGGATGCCAGAAAGGTGCATGAGTTTTTTGGTCAGGATTCATTTGATAAGATTTTAGTGGATGCTCCCTGTTCAGGAATCGGTCTTTTGCGCCGAAAACCAGACATCAAATACAATAAAGAAACGGCAGATTTCGCGTCCTTGCAGGAAATTCAGCTCGAAATATTAGGTAGTGTTTGTCAAACACTAGGCAAAGGTGGTATAATAACTTATAGTACCTGTACTATTGTCTCAGAGGAGAATTTTCAAGTCGTGGAGGCGTTTTTAGAAAGTCATCCTGAGTTCGAGCAGGTAAAACTAGAACATGAATGTAAGGATATCATGAAAGACGGCTGTATCCTCATTACACCTGAATTGTATGGAAGTGATGGATTCTTCATCAGTCAATTTCGCAAGATATCGGATTAGGAAGGAACTGACACATGGAAATTTCATTATTAACAGATGTTGGTCAGAAACGAACAAATAACCAAGACTATGTCAACCACTATGTCAATAGAGCTGGGCGTACTATGATTATTTTAGCTGATGGGATGGGAGGTCATCGCGCAGGGAATATCGCTAGTGAAATGGCAGTAACAGACCTAGGTATAGCTTGGGTTGATACCCAGATCAATACAGTCAATGAAGTGCGTGAATGGTTCGGCAATTACCTAGAAATTGAAAATCAAAAGATTCATCAACTTGGGCAAGATGATGCCTATAAAGGAATGGGAACAACTCTAGAAGCTGTTGCTATTATTGGCAATCAGGCTATCTATGCCCATATTGGCGATTCTCGTATCGGTTTGATTCGTGGGGAAGAATACCACCAGTTAACGAGCGACCATTCTTTGGTCAATGAATTGCTTAAGGCAGGTCAATTGACACCAGAAGAAGCAGCTAGCCATCCACAGAAAAATATTATTACTCAATCTATCGGTCAAAAAGATGAAGTTCAACCTGATTTTGGAATAATTACCCTTGAGCCAGGTGACTATCTCTTGCTTAATAGTGATGGTTTGACCAACATGATTTCAGGCAGTGAGATTTGTGATATTGTAACCAGTGATATTCCTTTGGCAGATAAAACAGCGACGCTCGTGCGTTTTGCTAACAATGCAGGAGGTTTAGACAACATTACGGTTGCCCTTGTTTCTATGAACGAGGAGGATGCAGAATGATCCAAATCGGCAAGATTTTTGCCGGACGCTATCGGATTGTGAAACAGATTGGCCGAGGAGGCATGGCAGATGTCTATTTGGCCAAGGATTTAATTCTAGACGGAGAAGAAGTGGCAGTGAAGGTCCTGAGGACTAACTACCAGACGGACCCGATAGCTGTAGCTCGTTTTCAACGTGAAGCGAGAGCTATGGCAGATCTAGACCATCCTCATATCGTTCGGATAACAGATATTGGTGAGGAAGACGGTCAACAGTATCTTGCAATGGAGTATGTTGCTGGGCTAGACCTCAAACGCTATATCAAGGAACACTATCCTCTTTCTAATGAAGAAGCTGTCCGTATCATGGGACAAATCCTCCTAGCCATGCGTTTGGCCCATACCAGAGGGATTGTTCATAGGGACTTGAAACCTCAAAATATCCTCTTGACACCAGATGGGACTGCCAAAGTCACAGATTTTGGGATTGCGGTAGCCTTTGCTGAGACGAGTCTGACCCAGACCAACTCGATGCTGGGTTCGGTTCATTACTTGTCACCAGAGCAGGCGCGTGGTTCGAAAGCAACTGTACAGAGTGATATCTATGCCATGGGGATTATTTTCTATGAGATGCTGACAGGCCATATCCCTTATGATGGGGATAGCGCGGTGACCATCGCCCTTCAGCATTTCCAGAAACCACTGCCATCGGTTATAGCTGAAAATCCGTCTGTGCCTCAGGCTTTGGAGAATGTTGTCATCAAGGCAACTGCCAAGAAATTGACAGATCGTTACAAATCAGTAGCTGAAATGTATGTGGACTTGTCGAGTAGTTTGTCTTATAATCGTCGCAATGAACCAAAGCTGGTCTTTGACGATGCGACTAAGGCGGACACCAAGACTCTACCAAAAGTATCCCAGAGTACCTTGACATCGATTCCTAAGGTGCAAACACAAAGTCCGAAGCCACAGACTGCGAAGCCGAGTCAGCAGGTTTCAGAAGACAATTACGTGACCAAGCCTGTTAAGAAACGGAAATTTAGAGTTCGTTATATGATTTTGTTGGCCAGCATTGTATTGGTGGCAGCCTCTCTGATTTGGATATTATCCAGAACTCCTGCAACCATTGCCATTCCAGATGTGGCAGGTCAGACAGTGGCGGAAGCCAAGGAAACCCTCAAGAAAGCCAATTTTGAGATTGGCGAGGAGAAGTCAGAGGCTAGTGAAAAGGTGGAAGAAGGGCGGATTATCCGTACAGATCCTGAAGCTGGAAAGACTCGAAAAGAAGGTTCGAAAATCAATTTGGTTGTCTCATCAGGCAAGCAATCTTTCCAATTGAGTAATTATATCGGCCGTAAATCCACGGATGTTATCGCAGAACTCAAGCAGAAGAAGGTTCCTGAAAATCTCATCAAGATCGAGGAAGAAGAATCAAGTGAGAGCGAAGCAGGAACTGTTCTCAGACAGAGTCCAGCTGCTGGAACAACCTATGATTTGAGCAAGGCATCAACGATTACCTTAACCGTTGCTAAGAAAGTAACCAGTGTTGCCATGCCAAGTTATACAGGTTCTAGTCTTGAATTTACTAAAAACAATCTTGTTCAAATTGTCGGTATTAAAGAAGCCAATATTGAAGTTGTAGAAGTGTCGACAGCTCCCGCTGGAACGGCTGAAGGTACAGTCGTTGAACAGAGTCCAAAAGCAGGTGATAAGGTTGATTTGACTAAGACGCGTGTCAAGATTTCAATTTACAAACCGAAAACACCGCCGTCAACGTCATCACCAGCACCAGCTCAACGTGGAAACCAAGGTTCTACTACAACACCAAGTCAGGGGAACCAACAAGGAAATCAACGAGGGAATGCACCTGCTCCTACCCAATCAAGTAGTGAAGGTAACCACGAAAATTCTCGTGATTAAATGAATCTTTGTCATGATTTCATGGCAAAGATTTTTTTTGACTCCAGATTTGTGATAAAATAGAAGGAGTTGATAAAGGGAGGAAAGCATGGAAGAATCAAGAGAATTAAATGCTGTCATCGATGTGATTATGCTAGCGGGGACTATTCTCCTTAAAAGTGGCTCGGAGATTCATCGTGTAGAAGATACCATGATTCGGATTGCGCATTCGCAGGGGATTGTGGATTGCAATGTTCTTGCCATGCCTGCCGCTATCTTTTTCTCGATTGAAAATACCAATATTTCGCGCATGAAGCGTGTGACCTCCTCTTCTTATAACATTGAAAAAGTCTGCGATGTGAACCAGATTTCTCGTCAGCTGGTTAGGGGGCAGATTGATTTAGAAACAGCCTTCAAGCAATTGACGGCCTTGCAAGCTCAACCCCTTCCCTATACCAAGTTCCAGGTGACTCTGGCTGCGACCTTTAGTGCTCCGTTCTTTTCAGTTATGTTTAGTGGAAATATCTACGACGCACTTGGGGCAGGAGTGGCTACCTTATTTGGTTTTGCCTTTTCCCTTTATGTGGAGAAGTTTATCCGAATTCCTTTTGTGACAGCATTTGCTGGGGCCTTCGTCTTTGGGATGATTGCCCAGTTTTGGGCTCGCTATACAGGATTTCCTTCAACGGCAGATTTGATTATAGCTGGTGCGGTTATGCCTTTTGTACCAGGAATTGCCTTAACAAATGCGGTTCGGGATATCATGACCAACCACATAAACTCTGGTATGAGTAAGATGTTTGAATCCCTGCTCATTACCCTTGCTTTAGGGGCAGGAACTTCTGTCGCCTTAGTATTGATGAACTAATATGACACTAATGACCTTTTTATTACAAGCAGTAGCAAGTCTTCTTGCTATTATTACCTTTTTAATCGTACTCAATGTTCAACGGTCTATGCTCTTACCAGGAGGGATTTTGGGCATGGTTGTCTGGCTAATCTATCTCTTGCTCAAGGAACCGACCAATATCATTGTAGCCACCTTTATTGCGGCTATTATCGGTTCTTGTGTTAGTCAGATTTTAAGTATTCTTTACAAGACCCCTGCTGTGGTCTTTATCTTGGCCATCTTGGCACCCTTAGTTCCAGGCTATCTTTCTTATCGAACAACTGCCTTTTTTGTGACGGGGGATTATAGTCATGCCATTGCTAGTGCAACTTTAGTTGTCATGTTGGCTCTGGTAATTTCTATTGGGATGGCTAGTGGAACAGTGATTCTTAGACTGTATTCCTATTTACGAAAACAGCAAAATAATTAGAATAATAAGGGACTTGCTTTGGTGAATCAAGTCTTTTTTCTCTCTTTTACTGCTATTTGTGATAAAATAGTAATGGACGATTTTTTACATGAATGATAAAACAGAGGTAAATATGACAATCGGTATTGATAAGATTGGTTTTGCGACCAGTCAATATGTCTTGAAATTACAAGACTTAGCAGAAGCAAGGGGAATTGACCCTGAAAAATTAAGTAAAGGACTCTTGCTCAAGGAATTGAGTATTGCCCCCCTAACTGAGGATATTGTGACCTTGGCGGCCAGTGCTAGTGACTCTATTTTAACTGAGCAAGAAAGACAAGAAATTGATATGGTCATTGTGGCTACCGAGTCAGGAATTGACCAGAGTAAGGCTGCAGCTGTCTTTGTGCATGGTTTGCTTGGAATTCAGCCTTTTGCTCGTAGTTTCGAGATTAAAGAAGCCTGTTATGGAGCGACAGCTGCCCTTCATTATGCCAAATTACATGTGGAAAATTCTCCAGAGTCCAAGGTCTTGGTCATTGCCAGTGATATTGCCAAATACGGTATTGAAACTCCAGGAGAACCCACTCAAGGTGCTGGAAGTGTGGCTATGTTGATTACACAAAATCCACGCATTATGGCCTTTAATAATGACAATGTAGCTCAGACCCGTGACATCATGGATTTCTGGCGACCAAATTACTCAACAACCCCTTATGTAAATGGTGTCTATTCTACCCAACAATATTTGGATAGTTTGAAAACGACTTGGCTTGAATACCAAACACGCTACCAGCTTACTTTGGATGATTTCGCTGCTGTTTGCTTCCACTTGCCTTATCCTAAATTAGCGCTAAAAGGCTTGAAAAAAATCATGGATAAGAACCTACCTCAAGAGAAAAAAGACCTCTTGCAAACGCATTTTGACCAGTCTATTCTCTACAGTCAAAAGGTGGGGAATATCTATACAGGTTCCCTCTTCCTCGGACTCTTGTCTCTCTTGGAAAATACAGATAGCTTGAAGGCTGGGGATAAAATCGCCCTCTACAGTTATGGAAGTGGAGCTGTGGCTGAGTTCTTCAGTGGTGAATTGGTTGAAGGATATGAAGTCTATCTGGATAAAGAGCGCTTGAACAAGCTCAACCAACGAACTGCCCTGTCTGTTGCAGACTATGAAAAAATCTTCTTTGAGGAAGTAGACTTAGATGAAACAAATTCTGCCCAGTTTACTGGCTATGAAAATCAAGATTTTACCTTGGTTGAAATTGTGGACCATCAACGCCGTTATAGCAAGGTTGAAAAATAATGAAGATAAGTTGGAATGGATTTTCTAAAAAATCATACCATGAGCGCCTCGAGTTGTTAAAAGCTCAGGCGCTCCTTAGTCCTGACAAGCAAGCGAGTTTGGATCAGGATGAACAGATTAGCGTGACTGTCGCAGACCAGCTGAGTGAGAATGTGGTGGGAACTTTTTCTCTACCTTATTCGCTAGTTCCAGAGGTCCTTGTCAACGGTCAGGAATACACAGTTCCTTATGTGACAGAAGAACCCTCAGTGGTTGCTGCGGCCAGCTATGCCAGCAAAATCATCAAGCGAGCAGGCGGTTTTACTGCACAAGTCCATGAGCGTCAGATGATTGGTCAGGTAGCCCTTTATCAAGTTGATGATCCAGATATAGCGCAAGAGAAGATTGCAAACAAAAAGACTGAGCTTTTGGAACTTGCCAATCAAGCCTATCCTTCCATTGTTAAACGCGGGGGTGGGGCGCGTGATTTGCATGTAGAGCAGATCAAAGGTGAAACAGACTTTCTCGTTGTTTATCTCCATGTCGATACCCAGGAAGCCATGGGAGCCAATATGCTCAACACCATGCTGGAAGCCTTGAAGCCAGTCTTAGAAGAACTGAGTCAGGGACAGAGTCTCATGGGGATTCTTTCTAATTACGCGACCGATTCTCTGGTGACAGCAAGCTGTCGCATCGCCTTTCGCTATTTGAGCCGTCAAAAGGATCAAGGACGAGAAATTGCAGAGAAAATTGCTTTGGCGAGCCAATTTGCGCAGGCTGATCCTTATCGAGCAGCTACCCACAATAAAGGGATTTTTAACGGTATTGATGCCATTTTGATTGCCACTGGTAATGACTGGCGTGCCATCGAAGCTGGAGCCCATGCTTTTGCCAGTCGAGAGGGGTACTATCAAGGTCTCAGTCGATGGATACTGGACCTTGAAAGAGAAGAATTGGTCGGTGAGATGATCTTACCCATGCCTGTAGCGACCAAGGGTGGCTCTATCGGCCTCAACCCTCGTGTAGCCCTTAGTCATGAACTACTGGGAAATCCTTCTGCCAAAGAATTAGCTCAGATTATCGTGTCCATCGGGCTTGCCCAAAACTTTGCAGCCCTCAAAGCCTTGGTGAGTACAGGAATTCAGCAAGGTCACATGAAATTGCAGGCCAAATCTTTGGCTCTCCTAGCAGGTGCTAGTGAGTCTGAAGTTGCTCCTCTAGTTGAGCAACTTATCGCAGATAAAACCTTTAACCTAGAGACAGCCCAGCGTTATCTAGAAAACTTAAGATTATAAAAAAACTCAGACGGATCGGTCTGAGTTTTCTTGTGTTTAAATACTTTTTCCAGGTAATAGGGTGACTGGTAAGAAGTAACCAGTTGTCGCAACTTCCTTGCCTTCGATCTTTTGTAAGAGGAGATCAACCGTTAGGCAGGCAATTTCTTCCATAGGTTGTTTGATAGTAGCCAGTTGAGGGTAGTAATTCTCGATAAAGTAGGTACCATCATAGCCGATGACTTTAAGCTTTTCAGGGACAGAAATGCCTAGTTCTTGGGCAATTTTAATGACCAGAATAGCTGTCAAATCATCAGAAGCAAAGATAGCATCTGGTTTTTGTCGAGTCAAGATATTCTTGATTTCCATTTCTTTTCTGACAGGAGAAAAGTCACTGGAAACATTGATAATAGGAGCTTTGGGGAGTACAGATGCAAAACCAGCGTGGCGTAGTCCAGTTGGAGAATTGGAATTGTCATTCCCTGTAATCATGATGATAGACTGGGCACCTGTCTTAACCAAGGTCTGGGCAGCAAGAACCCCACCAGCGTAGTTGTCAGAGGAAACGACAGGGATGTCTGGAGACAGGTTTCGGTCAAAGGAAATAATCGGCGCTGTCACGCGATTGTAGTCTTCAATTCCTAGGTTGTGACTACCAGAAATGATACCGTCCACCTGATTGGCTTCCAACATTTCGATGTACTCACGTTCTTTTTCAGAATCGTGCTCGCTGTTGCAGATGATGGTCTTGTAGCCATTTTTGAAGAGTTGGTGTTCCAATTTATCAATCAATTCTGCATAGAAAACGTTGGAAATATTGGGGAAAATCAAGCCGATTAACTTAGCTGATTTTCCTTGCAAACTACGAGCTAGGTTGTTGGGTTTGTAGCCCAATTCTCGCATGGCTTCATTAACCTTTTGAATGGTTTTCTCAGATAGATAACCTTTTTTATTGATAACCCGAGAAACGGTAGTAGGGCTGACGCCTGCAAGTTTGGCGACATCAGTTAGTTTTGCGACCATAATCTAATTCATAGTAAGTTCCAGTTGGGTTTCCAGATTTAATGAGGATACCATTTTGGTCCGCATGTGGGAAGACACGACCAGAAAATACTTTTTCTCCTTTATTGATGAAAATTTCAAAGACAGAGTTATCGATGAAGATTGTAGCAGTAGTAGCCTGATTCTCGATAGGGCAAGAGCGAGTTGTTCCAAATTCTTGGGCATACTGTTCACCAGCCTGGCTACGATCTACTGTCACTTGACCATTTACAAGGTCAAAGTTGATGGAAAGTCCCTTGCCTTCTTTGTCAGTCAGTAAGACAATCTCGCTCTGGCTATTAGCTTCCAAGTTGAGTTCAAGTTCGTAAGTGTTCTTGGTTTTGGAACGGTTTGAGAAAGGTTCTTCAGAAGCACGAAGGTCCTTGATAGCTGCGACTGGGTATTGGTAGAGTTTACCGTCTTTGATAGTCAGTTCTTTTACCAAAGAGAAGGTTCCTTGGTGGTCAAAACGGTCAGATGGATATGAAACATCTGGCAAACCAAGCCAGCTAACTGCTAGAGCACGCCCATCAGGAGCGTTGAAGGCTTGAGTTGCATAGGCTTCGAAACCATAGTCCATGTTTTGAAGTTGAGACACATCTACCATTTTGGCATTTTCAGGATCAAAGGAAGCCCCGATTTTATACATATTTGGATAGATATTGTCGTAATCTAGAACATCTTTATCCAATCCTTGTGGGCAGTAGAGAAGGACAGGTTGCTCCCCTACAAAGACCAGATTTGGGCATTCCATCATATAGGCAGTTCGGTCGTTAGCAAAGTCAAGGTCGCCAACAGCTTGCCAGTTTGTGTAGTCGTTGTCAATAGCCTTGTAGAGACGGACGAAGCCTTTTTTCTCCAAGTCCTGTCCACCGACGATGGCATAATATTGACCTTTAAAATTAAAAATCTGCGGATCGCGGAAGTGGTCGGTAGAGTCTGTAGGCTGATCGATCAAGAACTTGTCAATCTTCGTAATCTTGCCATCCTTGTCCATCAAAGCCCCAATCTGGTAAGGGTGACGGATCCAGTTTTCATCACGGACATTTCCTGTATAGAATAGGAACAAGTTATCGCCAAACTGCATGGCAGAACCAGAGTAGGCACCGTGGCTATCTAATGGAGTGTCAGGCAAAACTTTGACTCCAGTTTCTCTAAAGTGAACCAAATCATCACTTTCCAATTGCACCCAAGATTTCAAACCGTGGGCTGCACCAAAAGGAAAGTTCTGATAAAAAACAATCCACTTTCCGTCAAAGTAAGAAAAGCCATTTGGGTCGTTGAGAAGTCCTGTTTTTGGCTCAACATGATAATGAGTATGCCATGGAGATTGTGCCATATTTTCTTTAATATTTTGAATTTCTTCTTGCGTCCAGTCTTGATAAAGTCTGTAACGACGCTCAGTAGTCCATTCCATTCTTTCATTCCTCCAAAAATCTTATCACTTTTAATAGTAACCGTTTTCGGAAAAAAAATCAAGCTTTTTATGTTAAAAAAGAGAAAAAACTGTCAAACGTTTGTCATAAAATAAATGCAGGAAATCAATCACATTTTCAGGAAAATATGAAAGATAATGAAACAAAACCCTTTTTAACCAATATTTTAAACTTATTTTTTCAAGGAATACCTAATAAAACAGTCAAAATCAATCAATCTAAAGCGAGCTTACTAAGTGGATAGAATATTTTTTCTGCAAAACGCTTGACATATTTCTAAAACATGATAAAATAAAAGTCGTAGGGCGGATAAAATCGCTTTCAAACAAGAACAAAATTTTATATAAGGAGATTTTTGCAAATGAACAATCAGGAAATTGCAAAAAAAATCATCGATGCCTTGGGCGGACGTGAAAATGTCAATAGTGTAGCTCACTGTGCGACTCGTCTTCGTGTCATGGTCAAAGATGAAGGAAAAATCAATAAAGAAGTGATTGAGAACTTGGAAAAAGTTCAAGGTGCTTTCTTTAACTCAGGTCAATACCAAATCATCTTTGGTACTGGTACAGTAAACAAAATGTATGATGAAGTTGTTGCACTTGGTTTACCAACATCATCTAAAGATGACATGAAAGCAGAAGCTGCTAAACAAGGGAACTGGTTCCAACGTGCTATCCGTACTTTCGGTGACGTTTTCGTTCCAATCATCCCAGTTATCGTAGCGACAGGTCTCTTCATGGGTGTGCGTGGTCTTTTCAATGCTCTTGAAATGCCACTTCCAGGAGACTTTGCAACTTACACACAAATCTTGACAGATACAGCCTTCATCATCTTGCCAGGTTTGGTTGTGTGGTCAACCTTCCGTGTATTCGGTGGAAATCCTGCCGTTGGTATCGTTCTTGGTATGATGCTTGTTTCTGGCTCACTTCCAAACGCTTGGGTAGTCGCTTCAGGTGGTGAAGTAACGGCTATGAACTTCTTTGGTTTCATCCCTGTTGTTGGTTTGCAAGGTTCCGTTCTTCCAGCCTTCATCATCGGGGTTGTCGGAGCAAAATTTGAAAAAGCTGTCCGCAAGGTCGTTCCAGATGTCATTGACCTCTTGGTAACACCATTTGTGACACTTTTGGTCATGTCTATCCTTGGACTCTTTGTCATCGGACCAGTCTTCCACATTGTTGAAAACTATATCCTTATTGGTACAAAAGCAATTCTTGGCTTGCCACTTGGTCTTGGTGGTTTCTTGATTGGTGGGGTTCACCAATTGATCGTCGTGTCAGGTGTGCACCACATCTTCAACTTGCTTGAAGTGCAATTGCTTGCTGCTGACCATGCTAACCCATTCAACGCTATCATCACTGCGGCTATGACAGCTCAAGGTGCTGCGACTGTTGCGGTTGGTGTTAAAACTAAAAATCCAAAACTAAAAACACTTGCTTTCCCAGCTGCTCTTTCTGCCTTCCTCGGTATTACAGAGCCTGCTATCTTCGGGGTGAACTTGCGCTTCCGTAAACCATTCTTCCTCTCATTGATTGCTGGTGCAATCGGTGGTGGATTGGCTTCTATCCTTGGACTTGCTGGTAATGGTAGTGGTATCACCATCATCCCTGGTACAATGCTTTATGTTGGTAACGGACAACTTGCCCAATACCTTCTTATGGTAGCTGTATCATTTGCACTTGGTTTTGCTCTTACTTACATGTTTGGTTATGAGGATGAAAAAGAAGTTGCTACTGAAGTAGAGACAGAACGTTTGGTCCAAGAAGAAACAACTGGTAACATTCCAGCAGCTCTTCAAAATGAAACACTTGTAACTCCTATCGTTGGTGATGTTGTCGCTCTTGCTGATGTCAATGACCCAGTCTTCTCAAGCGGAGCTATGGGGCAAGGTATCGGTGCAGGTGTTATCCAACGTGGTGAGTTTATCGGCGGTGTGGGTCACCCTGAAATGGGTCATTATTATGTTGCTAGACACCCAATGGATATTGAAAAGGAATTCAACGGTGTTTGTCCTTTCCATAAGGGATGTTTGGAAGGCTATGCAGCTGGTCCAAGTTTGGAAGCTCGTACAGGTGTACGTGGGGAAAATATTGAACTCAACAATCCTGTTTGGGATGTTCAAGCCTACTATATCGCTCAAGCTGCGGTTAATGCGACAGTGACTTTCCGTCCAGACGTGATTGTCTTTGGTGGAGGGGTCATGGCTCAACAACACATGCTGGATCGTGTCCGTGAGAAATTTACATCTCTTCTCAATGGTTACCTACCGGTACCTGATGTGCGTGACTACATCGTGACGCCAGCAGTCGCAGGGAATGGTTCTGCCACACTTGGGAACTTTGTCCTTGCAAAAGAAGTTTCAAAATAAAGCACAAAATCCGCTTGGGAAACCAAACGGATTTTGTGGTTGAAAACAATGTTTTTGAGCCTTTCCTTAAGTGATTACGGACGGTAGCGACTTTCTTCGAAATTCCATACCTAAACTTTGAGCCTAATGTCTCAAAGTTTCCGAACACCTGAAACCATTAGATTTCAGGTGTTTCTATCACGGCGGAAAGGCTAGGTAAGTCCTCGCCTCACTATCGAAAAATAGGCATGATTTCCATACCAAAGTATATTTAGTATCAAGCTATAATCAATCTTCGCTCTAAAAATCCGCTTGGGAAACCAAACGGATTTTTTATGTGTCAAAGCATTTGCCAGAAAAAGTCAATAATATAGGTCAGACCGTAGGTATAAACCACTAGGGTAAAGGGCTTGGTCAGAATGATGATGGTCATATAGCGCTTGAAGCTCATCTTGGTCAGGGCAGCCAGCATACAGAGAAAGTCAGCTGGACTAATGGGCCAAATCATCATAAAGATAAAGAAACGGTCAAAACGATTGCCCTTATCCAACCAGCCGATATACTTGTCATAGGTGCGCTTGCTGACGACGGACTGGACAAAGGCAGCCCCATAGAGGCGCACCAGATAAAAGATAATAGCACAGCCAATCACAATCCCGATATAGTTGTAGATAGTCCCGATGATGTGTCCGTAGATAAAGACCCCAGCTACTGAGGTCAAGGCCCCAGGAATGATAGGGACAACCGTCTGTAAAATCTGTAAAAAGATAAAGAGAGGTGGCCCCCAGATACCTGCCTGTTGAATAAAGGCAGAGAGGGTTTCCTTGGACTGTAAAACCCCAGCCTGATAAGCCCAAATACAGAAAATTAAACTCCCAACCCCACCGACAATCGACGAGATATTGATAACCTGCTGCAAAAGGGGAGAAACAGCTTTCATTTGTTTATCCTGTGACATGTAAACTCCTCATAGATAGTATAACTCTACTATACCATATTTTAGAGGAGAAAGGGGGAATGAGTCTTTTTGTCATGGGAAGAGTGATGGAATTTGAGCCTAAACATGCTATAATAAAGGAAGCAGACATGTAGCAAAGGAGAGAGTATGATACAGGTAAAACCAGAACTGGAGATAGAAAAACAGCTGATCAACCAACTGGTGACTGGGGAAAGTCAATGGACATACAGAGAAGACCTCAAAACAGAAGAGCAATTATGGGAAAACTTCTTTGAAAAGCTAGCCCAGAACAATGTGGCTCTATTAGCAGGTCATCCCCTGACAGAACAGGAAAAACGCCAGATTAAGAATCAACTGAACTTTGTTAGCTACTATGATGCGGCCAAGTGGTTGGTCGGCGAAAATGGCATTGCCAAGGTTGAGGTTCAGAGAGAAGATGCTAGTTTGGGGACTATCCGTTTATCTGTCATCTGGAGAGACAATATCGCAGCTGGTAAGTCCAGTTATGAGGTTGTCAACCAAGTCGAGAGAGACAAGATAAATCCTCAGGATCAAGACCGCAGGCTAGATGTGACCCTCTTGATCAATGGCCTGCCAATGATTCAGATTGAGCTTAAAAGTCCCCGAGTTGCTTTTCTAGATGCCTTTCATCAAATCAAGAAGTATGATAGGGAAGGCAAGTTCCGTGGCATTTACTCTAGCTTACAGATGTTTGTTGTGACCAATAAGGTAGACACACGCTATATCGCTGCAGCTAGGGAAAATAAACTCAACAAGCAATTTCTAACCAAGTGGGTGGATAAGGATAATCAACCCGTAACGAGCTTGACCAGTTTTGCCCACGAAGTCCTTTCCATCCCTCGTGCCCACCAGATGGTCATGCAGTATTCTGTCCTTGATGATAGCAAGAAAGCTCTCATCCTCTTGCGTCCCTATCAGATTCATGCTATCGAAGCGGTGCAGGAAGCTTCTCGCCAGCAAGCATCAGGATATGTCTGGCACACGACAGGTTCAGGTAAGACCTTGACCTCCTATAAGGTGGCGCGGAATCTCCTCCAAATACCGTCTATCCAAAAGACAATCTTTGTCGTTGACCGCAGGGACTTGGATCAACAAACCACTTCATCCTTCCTCTCCTATGCTACCAATGATGTCATTGATATTGATGAGACGGACAATACCCATGATTTGGTCAAGCGACTAGGAAGTAATGATAAGCGTGTCGTAGTGACTACCATCCAGAAAATCACTACCATGATGCGCAAGTTTGAACAGGGACACTACCAACGAGATGCTGACAAAATCAAGGGCCTCCGAGTGGCCTTTGTCGTGGATGAATGCCACCGTGCCGTGACGCCACAAACACAAAAAGATATTAAGGACTTTTTCCCACAGTCGCTCTGGTATGGTTTTACAGGAACGCCTATCTTTAAGGAAAATAAACGCCAGCAGGTCGGTGATCTAGCCCAAACTACCCAGCAACAGTACGGAGACCGTCTCCATGAGTATACAGTTAAGGAAGCTATCCATGATGGAGCTGTTTTAGGCTTTAAGGTGGATTATCGCAATACCCTCATCACGGATAAATCCGAAAATGACATACCAGATACTGTCTATGAGGATGAGGAGCATATGCTAGAAGTCTTGGATGCCATTATCAATAAATCGCGCCAACAATTAGGCTTCCAAAAAGGAGTGGGTAAGACCTATAATGCTATCCTGACTGTCAAGTCAATTCCTCAAGCTCAGGCCTACTATGATCTCCTCAAAAGAGTCAAGGCTGGTCAGACACGTGTCAAGGTATCGGAGAGGGTCAAGCAGGTCCTTCCTGACTTTCCAAAGGCGACCATCACTTACTCGGTTACGGAGAATGAAGAAGACTCAAGAGCTAATCAAGACCACATGAAGCAGGTTTTAGAGGATTATAACCAAGAGTTTGATACCCACTTTACCATGGCGGATCTGCGTGGCTTTAATACGGATGTCAATAATCGTCTAGCTAGAAAACAGGACAAATACCTCTATCGCAAGGAGCAGTTGGACTTAGTCATTGTGGTCAATCGTCTCTTAACAGGATTTGATGCTCCTTGTTTATCGACTCTCTTTATCGATCGCAAGCCTATGCAACCGCAGGACTTGATTCAGGCCTTTAGCCGCACCAATCGAATCTTTGACAGCAGTAAGACCTATGGTCATATCATCACCTTCCAAAAGCCTCTAACCTTCAAGGAAGCAGTTGATAATGCCCTCAAACTCTACTCGAATGGTGGAGAAAACGAGGTCCTAGCGCCGAGTTGGGAAGAGGAAAAGAGGAACTTTTTACGGAGTTGTAGTGATTTCCAAAATCTCATCACAGATGATCCTGAGGAAGGACTCCAAATCGAACAAATCTCTACGCCTGAGTTGAGGAAACTAGCTAAAACCTATCAAGCCTTTGATAAATATCTAGCCTCTATCCGAGTGTACAAAGAGTATGATGAGGAAGAGCTTTACAGTCAGACGGGACTTGATGGAGAAAAGTTGGAAAGGTATCTGGGACTTTATCGAAATGTTCTTGCAGAATTAAAAAGCCGAGTAGAGGATGATGACGATGGAGAGCCACTTGATATCCATTATGAACTGGAGTCTATCCAAGTGGACGAAATCAACTATGCCTATATCTTGACCTTGATCCAAAGCCTGATTGAGCAAGGCCAGAGTCAAGAAAAGAACCTAAGCGCTCAAGATAAGGAAGCGGTGGATAACTATATTCAGAGTCTTGAGAAAACCAATCCAAATCTTGCCCAGATCATCACTGAACTGTGGAGAGAAGTCCAAGAACATCCAGAAAGCTATCGTGGTCAGTCTATCGCAAATATCTTGGATCAGATGATCGAGGCGGTCATCCAGCAACACATCCAAGTCTTTAGCAAACGTTGGTATGTCGGAGAGGATGAACTCCGTTACTATGTCGAACACTACCGTAAGGGAGCTAAAAAACAACTAGGAGAAAGCCAGCTGACCAAGAGCCAGCGTTATCAAGACTATAAGCTAGAGGTGGCGGATGCCCTCAATCCTCTCCTCTATAAAAAACAAATCAAGGAAGCCTATACCCAACTGGTGGAGGAAGTTATTGAGCCGTTGAGAGTTGGGAGATAAGGGGATAAATTATGGATAAATTGTTAGATAGTTTGCAAAATGTGTTTGGTAATAGATTGCTGGAATATTTTATGGAACAAGACAAGAAACATAAATATTTACAATTGGATGACTATCAAAAAGTAATTCAGAAATTTATTGAGGATGAACAGTTCTTTCGAACTAACTATTATAGTGGGAACCATGTTCATTTCACTCGTTTTCTGCTTGTTAGCATTGAGAAATTTAAAAATAATGATAGAACAATCGATTTTACAGAGTTAGATCATAAAGGTAAATTGATTTGGCAATTAGAACATATTATACCTCAAAGTAAATTTGAACCAGGAGATTCTAACAAGAATAATTTAGGGAATTTAACTTTATTACATGGAGATTTAAATGTAAAAATTTCAAACGAAAATTTTGAAGAAAAAAAGAAAGTCTTACATGAAGAAGACGAGTCAAAGTTTTACATTAATGAAGTTTTTAGAAGAAATAATTTTAAGAAATCTGATATTGATAAGAGATCAAATGATTTAAAAAATGATTTAGTTGATATTGTTAATAATCATTTTGATGCTTATTGTGAAAAAGTGTTGAAAATAAAGAATGAATCTAAAGCATTAAAAGAGTCAGAAAGAAGTGATTATGAAAAATCAGAATAGAAAAATTCCCAAAATTAGATTTAACAGATTTAATAGTGTTTGGGAAGAAGATAGAATTGCAGATATAGTCAAAATATCTGCTGGTGGTGATGTAGATAAAGTAAAATTGAAGGAAAGTGGAAAATATCCTGTTATTGCAAATGCTTTGACAAACAAAGGAATCGTTGGATTTTATGACGATTATAAAGTGAAAGCTCCTGCAGTGACTGTTACGGGTCGTGGAGATGTTGGATATGCAGTAGCAAGACATGAAAATTTTACTCCAATTGTTAGACTCCTGACTCTTCAATCGGAAAAAATTGATGTTGATTATCTTGAAAATCAGATTAATTCTATGAGAATTTTAAATGAATCTACGGGTGTTCCTCAATTGACAGCTCCACAACTTGGAAACTACAAAGTGTATCATCCTAAAATTGAAGAACAATCCGCCATCGGTACCCTTTTCCGTACCCTAGATGACCTTCTGTCTAGCTACAAGGACAATCTCGCCAACTACCAATATCTCAAGGCGACCATGCTCTCCAAGATGTTTCCTAAAGCTGGACAAACTGTTCCTGAGATTCGTTTAGATGGATTTGAAGAGGAGTGGGAAGTTCAGAGTCTCAAAGAATTGGCTAGCTTTTCTAAAGGTAATGGGTATACAAAAAGTGACTTAGTAAATTCTGGAAATGAAATAATTCTATATGGTCAACTTTATACTAATTATCAAACTGTAATCTCTATGGTTAATACATTTGTTCTTGAAACTAGAGAGAAATCTGTAATTAGTAAAGGAGGAGAAGTTGTAGTACCAGCATCTGGGGAAAGTGCAGAGGATATTTCAAGAGCATCAGTCATTGAAAAATCTGGAGTTATTATAGGTGGCGATTTAAATATAATCTTTCCAGATGAGAATAAAGTGGACTCTATCTTCTTAGCTTTGACTATTTCAAATGGAAGCCAACAGAAAGAATTGATTAAAAGAGCACAAGGAAAATCAGTCGTTCACTTAAGAAATAATGATTTAGAAAAAGTTGTTTTACACTATCCTTCTATGGAAGAACAACGCGCTATCGGCCTCTATTTCTCTAACCTCGATAACCTCATCAACTCTTACCAAGAAAAAATTACTCAGCTTGAGACTTTGAAAAAGAAACTCTTGCAGGATATGTTTATTTAAGGAGGAATTATGTATAGTTCTAAAAAAGATTTGATTGAAAAGTTAGAATCTGAAAAGAAAAGATTTCGAGATAATTTAAGTCAAATTGCTGACTATGAAAAAGATTTATATAATCGAGTAGATAATTATCTCTTTGAACTTATTTCTTTTATAAATAAAGAGATAGATGAAAAAGTTTTGTCTAATGATGTAACGGTAAGGTACAAAACATTACGAGATAATTTGTTAGAAAGTATCTACAATTGTTATGGTGGTGACATTAAATCGTATGATTCTTTATTTCCTCAAATTATATATAATTTCAAAGTAATTAAACTTTTCTCTTTCATTGCTAAAATAGATTCTACCGCAGTTATCATTGGGGCTAATGGGGCAGGAAAAACTAGTCTAATTAATGAATTAAGAAAGAATAATAGTAAAATTAATAGTAATGAAATGTATGTTTTGCCTGCTCAAAAACTGTTGTGTTTTGCTACTCATATTCAGGATAGGAATGTAGTTGATGAAGATTCTTATATTACTGAGTTTAACAATATAAACCTAAAGTACGAAACAATAGATTTATATCTTAATCAGATTGATGCAAATTTTTCAAATACTTTTACGAAATTAATAACACTTTTAGTAAAAGACATCATAGCTGTAGCTACAGACAATTTCAGAGGTAAAAATGAATCGTCATTATCTTTGTGGCAAAAATTAGAAAAAATATGGAATAAAATTAAACCAGAAATAAAATTTGATATTGATACTAAAAATACAGTTGTTAAAGTTGAAAAAAATGGGTCTAAATATAGTATAAATGGACTTAGTGATGGAGAACGTTGCATATTGTTTTATATTGGTAATGTCCTTCTAGCTCCAGAAAATAGTTATATTATCGTTGATGAACCAGAAACATTCCTTAATGCTGCTGTCTATAATGAATTATGGGATTTGCTCATATCAGAGCGACCTGATTGTCAATTTATTTTTGCTTCACATAACATGGACTTTGTTCAATCTAGAACAAATGCAACCTATATATGGTGTAAGAATTTTGAAGCACCTTATGATTTGGATTATCAGGTGTTGGAAGAATCACAAGAAATACCATTACCATTATTAACTGAAGTATCTGGTGCAAAAAAGCCAATTTTGTTTTGCGAAGGAACTAAAAATAGTCTGGACTATCAAATATATTCCAAATTATTCAGTAAATTTTGTTTTGTCAAACCAGTTCAAGGGCATAAACAAGTTATTCAATACACAAAAGCTTACAATAAACTAGAGGAAACATATGGTAATAAAGCATACGGCATTATTGATTATGACTGGATGGATGAGGCAAGAATTGAAAGCTATAAAAAGAAAAATATTTTTGTGCTCCCTTTTAATGAGATAGAGATGCTTTTGGTAGATGAAGAAATGGTGAATTATGTTCTATCTGATGATGAGGAGGATAAAAAACAAAAATTAAAAAATTTCGAGACACTGTTATTAGTTTGTGTATAACAAATAAAGATAAAATAATAAGTATCGCTTTGAAAAAGAAACTTGATGAATTTATGGAAGGGAATTTGATAGAAACAAGAGAACCAACCGAGGATGAAGCACGGACATTTTTAGAAAATTTATCAGAAAAATTTGATATAACTGTAACATTAGAAAATATAACTAAAATTGTGGAAGATAGCATAGCTTCTTCAGGTTTTTCGAAAATTTTAAAGATTTGTAACTTGAAAAATGAAATAATTGATTCCAAAGAAATTAAAGAAATAGTTTCTAACTTAAAAGAAAAAGCTTTAAGTAGTATTGCATTGGATAATGATTTACAGAAAAAATTACGACATAAATATTTTGAAGAGTTAGAAATGAAACTATTGAAGCAATAGATAGATTTTTGAATTTATAAAAAAGAAAGAAACATTATGGAAACAACACAAACGTCCCAGTCGCTTTACCAAGCCCTGTGGAACTCAGCGGATGTTCTCCGCTCTAAGATGGATGCCAATGACTACAAGTCCTATCTCTTGGGCATGGTCTTTTATAAGTATCTGTCAGACAAGATGCTCTTTTTCGTGGCGGAGACTATGGAGGAGGGGAGTGAGAGTCTAGAGGCTGCCCTTGAGGTCTATCGTAACTACTATGAGGATGCGGATACCCACGAGGATCTTCTTGCAGTGATGAAGGACGAACTCAACTATAGTATCAAGCCTGAGTTGACCTTTACTGCTCTGGTATCGCGTGTCAATGAGGGGACTTTCCAGTTGGAAGATTTGGCTCAGGGTTTTCGTGATATCGAGCAGAGTGATGAACTCTATGAAAACCTCTTTGAAGATATTGATCTCTATTCCAAAAAGTTAGGGGCAACTCCGCAAAAGCAAAACCAAACGGTGGCGGCGGTCATGAAAGAGTTGGCTGTGCTAGATGTGGCTGGTCATGCTGGTGATATGTTGGGGGATGCTTATGAGTATCTGATTGGTCAGTTTGCGACTGACTCGGGTAAGAAGGCTGGTGAGTTCTATACACCTCAGCCTGTTGCCAAACTCATGACTCAGATTGCCTTTTTGGGTCGTGAGGACCAGCTAGGCTTTACCATTTATGATGCGACTATGGGGTCTGGCTCTCTCTTGCTCAATGCCAAGAAATACTCTCATAAACCGCAGACAGTGGTCTACTTTGGTCAGGAGCTCAATACCTCGACCTATAACTTGGCTCGGATGAACATGATTCTACACGGTGTTCCTGTTGAAAATCAATTTCTCCACAATGCCGATACACTGGATGAAGACTGGCCGACTCAAGAACCGACTAACTTTGATGGTGTTCTCATGAACCCTCCCTACTCTGCCAAGTGGTCAGCAAACTCTGGCTTTATGGCGGATCCTCGTTTCTCTCCATTTGGGAAACTGGCACCCCAGTCCAAGGCTGATTTTGCCTTTCTCTTGCATGGTTACTACCATCTTAAGCAGGATAATGGGGTTATGGCTATCGTCCTTCCCCACGGTGTCCTTTTCCGTGGCAATGCTGAGGGAACCATTCGCAAGGCCTTGTTAGAAGAAGGAGCCATTGATACGGTTATCGGTCTACCTGCTAATATCTTTTTTAATACCAGCATTCCGACCACGGTTATCATTCTCAAAAAGAACCGTACCAACCGTGATGTTTACTTTATCGATGCTTCTAAGGAGTTTGATAAAGGGAAAAACCAGAATATCATGACAGATGCTCATATCGAGAAGATTCTGGAAGCCTACAAGTCACGTGAGGAGATTGACAAATTTGCCCATCTAGCAAGCTATGAAGAAATTGTCGAAAATGACTACAACCTCAATATCCCTCGCTATGTAGATACCTTTGAGGAAGAAGAAGTCGAACCACTGACAGATATCGTCAGCAAGATTAACACGACAAATGAAGCAATCCAAAACCAAACCGCTTCTCTACTTGAAATGCTCGGTCAACTACACGGAACTACACCAGAAGCTGATTCCGAGCTTAAAGAGTTTTTGAAGGATTTTAAAGGGTGATGGGGGAAGTAGCGGAGATTGTAAAAGAAAAAATAGCTTGTCTAAGACTCGGAATAATAAATTCCTGATACAGTCTTTTATTTAAAAACCAAGAGCTAGTTTCGTAAGAAACGACAAATTACTGGAAAATCTAGCTAATCTAATATGGTAGAATAGAATATAAAGATTTTACTTGAAGCTTTGTCTAGAAAGGAAAACCATGACACCGACTTATGAAATTGATAATCCCAGACTCTCTTATCAGACCAAGTTAGACCTATGGGAAACGGGGTTTGGCTTACAAAAGGTAGATGATCTAGAACCGTCGCCGTATATGAGAGAGCTCGCACAGCAAAATTCTCAAGGAAAGTTGACTTATCAAGAAGTTTATGACCAAGTAACGACTTACCACCAAGAGAAGGATGATAGTACAAGAGAAGCAGATCTTGTTGCCATGAGAATTGTGGAGCTCTTGTCCTCTAATGCCTTTAAATTTGCTCCAACAACATTGAAATTGATTCATAGAGAGCTTTTCTTTGGCCTCCTACCACAAGGTATTCCCTTGGGAGAATACCGCTCTTATAACATTACAAAAAGTGAGGCTGTTTTAAATGGAGATAGTGTCATCTATGATGATTTTCGTACGGTAGCAGATAGTTTGACCTATGATTTTCAGCAGGAAAGTCAATTTGACTATCGAGGAAAATCCGAGATTGAAGTAGTGCAACATATCAAGACTTTTATTTCAGGTATTTGGCAAATTCATCCTTTTGGAGAAGGAAATACTCGAACCATAACAGTATTTTTGATTAAGTACCTTAGAACTATGGGATTTCAAGTAGACAACAAACCCTTCCAAGAAAATGCAAAGTATTTTCGAGATGCTCTTGTTCTAGATAATGCGAAGCTATTCCAGAAAAAAACAGAATATCTGGAACGATTTTTTGAAAATCTTTTATTAGGTGGCCAACATGATTTAGAAATAGACTAAGAGATGAACGGTTTATTGTGCATTTTGAGTTAGAAATTATTCCCTCTTTTGAAAATGGGAATGGTCGTATGGGGCGAATGGGTTAGAGTCTTATCTTGTAGAGCATTACCAGATAATAAATGCAGTAGCACAAGAATTGACAGGCTTGAGTGCAGCAACCATTCGTCGCTATCTCCAACTATTTGTAAACCAAGGTTTATTAGAAAAATCAGGAACTACAAAAAACACTATTTATTCGCTCATATTCCGCTCATAATTCGCTCATTTTTTAGATACAACTTTGTTTCCATATTTCCTGGAAACGGATAGAAAGCAAGGAGAAACATGGAACAAACTAATCAAAAATCCCAGTGCCAGCAACTCTGGGCTAGAAATAAATACCTCGTTTTGAGTCATTCCAGCAATATTTACAATGAGATTCGTCAGTATCTCAAGCAAGAAGCGGTGGAGGTGAGTAAGGTTCAAGAGATGATTGACCGTGCCTGCCAGATTCCAGAGCATAGGGGTCAGGTTTGCAATGCTTTTCAGCATATTTGGGGCTATTTTAAAAAGAAAGCAACAGGTGCTGAGCGCAAGGACTATATGCTCTTGTTGGATCGCTATCGCTTTGGTCAAGCTTCTAAGGAAGATGTGATTGCTAAGACTCGAGACTTGCTTGATCGCTATCCCAATACCTACTTGCAACATTCGACGTTACTGAAAGGAGACTCCCGTGAGATTTTGGCATGAGGCTTTGATTTCACAACTTCCCCGTCCTCAACTTTTGGGGCAACATCGAGAGTGTTGCGCCCTGCGTGGCAATGGCTGGGGCAGAAAGCATGCGACGGTTGACTATGTCTTTACTCACTCGCCCTATCGTCTCTATGCCTATCATCGCTTGATCATGGAGGAGATGGCTAGCCGTGGCTACAATGTCAGTCCAGAGTGGCTGGACAAGAACTACCGTGGCAAGACTTGCCCTCCTTATGAAGATTTAGTAGAGGAAAAGTTGACTAGTCCTATATATAGCGAACATGATGATGCCTACTATGAGGAGTGTCTGGCTAATCTCCGAGAGAAGGGGATAGAGCTGGAATAATAGTAAGGATTGTCTTCAATTTATAACTCTTCCCGTAATTTTTTCGAATAATAAAGATGAGATCTTTGGAATTTTTCTAAGGTCTTCTTTTTATAAATGTTAGGATTTACTTTTAATAACTTTTGAGTTATAATTTCTAAGAAGCACAGCGTGAACTGAAGGACTTAAAAGAAAGAGGGGTAAGTGATGAAGAATAATGCTATTGGTAGTAATTGGAAGGATGTCCGCTCTGAGCTCTTTAGCAAGGAGGAAATCCTTGAAAGTGATATGCGAGTGGCTATTATGAGTGAGCTGATTGAGGCTAGGCATGAACAAGGAATCAGTCAGAAAAAGCTGGAAGAACTTAGTGGAGTAAGCCAGCCTGTCATAGCTAGGATGGAAACAGGAAAGACTAGTCCTCAGTTGGACACAGTCTTAAAAGTCCTAGCCAGTTTAGGAAAGACACTAGCAGTCGTCCCACTTGAACAGAGAAAGAGTTGATAGGGATGAAATTACTTGGTTGGCTAAAATCATCCACTGGATAATTTTACCTCCCGTCCGCACTTTTCAGGGAAATATCAGAATTACAAAAGAAAAATCAACCTATAGTCTTTTCTAATAACAAGTCATAGTCACTTATAAGAATTACTAATAACGTATTTGAGTATTCCAACTAAAACACAGCAAAAAACAAGCCATACAAAGGATTTGAGGCATTTGTCTCAAGTCTTTTTCTTTTGTCTAAAATAGTGATATAGTTTCAAACTATATCAAAGCCTAATTTTTTACAATTATACAGATGATTTCTTTTCTGTTAAGATAGTTTCAACAACAAATTTTGGAGGACACATCATGTCAACTACAATCATCGGTTTCCCTCGTTTGGGCGAATTCCGCGAATTAAAATTTACAACTGAAAAATACTTTAGAAAAGAAATCTCAGAAGAAGAACTCCTTGCAGCCGCAAAAGAATTGCGTGCTAAACACTGGAACATCGTCAAAGAAAAAGGCATCACTGAAATCCCATCAAATGACTTCTCTCACTATGACAACTTCCTAGATGCAGCTTTCCTTTTCAACGTGGTACCAGCTTCAGTTCAAAACTTGGACTTGTCTGACCTTGAGCGCTACTTCGCTTTGGGTCGTGGTTACCAAGGAGAAAAAGGGGACGTTCGCGCCCTTCCAATGAAGAAGTGGTTCAACACCAACTACCACTACATCGTTCCTAAATTTGAAAAAGATACTCAAGTCAAACTTGCAGGTCACAAAATCTTTGATGAGTTCCAAGAAGCAAAAGAACTTGGATTGAACACTCGTCCAGTTCTTGTAGGTCCATTCACTTTCCTTCAATTGTCAGACTTTGAAGAAGGCGTGAAAGCAGAAGACTTCGTAGATAGCTTAGTTGCTGCTTACCAAGAAGTTTTTGCTAAATTGGCAGAACTTGGTGCGACTCGTATCCAATTGGATGAAGCTGCTCTTGTCAAAGATTTGACAGCTGAAGAAAAAGCTCTCTTCTTGAACCTCTACAACAAACTCTTGGCTGACAAAAAAGGTCTTGAAGTATTGCTTCAAACTTACTTTGGTGACGTTCGTGACGTTTACGCTGACCTTGTAAAATTGCCTGTTGATGCCATTGGTCTTGATTTCGTTGAAGGTAAGAAAACTCTTGAACTCGTTAAAGGTGGTTTCCCAGCTGACAAGACTCTCTACGCAGGTATTGTCAATGGTAAAAATATCTGGCGTAACAACTACGAAAAGAGCTTGGCTGTTCTTGAGCAAATTCCAGCTGAAAACATTGTCTTGACAAGCTCTTGCTCACTTCTTCATGTGCCATTTACAACTGCTAATGAAGAATTTGAACCAGCAATCTTGAACCACTTTGCCTTTGCAGTTGAAAAATTGGATGAGATTCGTGATTTGGATGCTATCCGCAATGGTCAAGGTGAAGAAGCACTTGCAGCTAACAAAGAACTCTTTGCGACTGAGCGTGTTGGTGAAAATGCGGAACTTCGTGCGCGTATCGCTGGTTTGACTGATGCAGACTACACTCGTTTGCCAGCCTTTGCAGAACGTGAAGCTATCCAAGAAGAAGCTTTCAAACTTCCAGCTCTTCCAACAACAACTATCGGTTCATTCCCTCAAACAAAAGAAGTTCGTGCTAAACGTTTGGCTTACCGTAAAGGTGAATTGTCTCAAGAAGAGTACGATGCTTTCCTTGCTGAAACAATTGACGAATGGATCAAATGGCAAGAAGATATTGACTTTGATGTCCTTGTTCACGGTGAATTTGAGCGTAATGACATGGTTGAGTACTTCGGTCAAAACTTGTCAGGTTACCTCTTCTCTAAAAATGGTTGGGTACAATCATACGGTATGCGTGGAGTTAAACCACCAATCATCTGGGGTGATGTCACTCGTCTTAACCCTATCACTGTTAAATGGTCTAGCTATGCACAAAGCCGTACAAACAAACCTGTTAAAGGTATGTTGACTGGACCTGTTACCATCCTCAATTGGTCATTCCCACGTGAAGACATCTCTATCAAGGATTCAACTCTTCAAATCGCCCTTGCTATCAAGGATGAGGTGCTTGACCTTGAAGCTGCTGGTGTGAAAATCATCCAAATCGATGAGGCTGCTCTTCGTGAGAAATTGCCACTCCGTCGTAGCGACTGGTACGAAGACTACCTTGACTGGGCAATTCCTGCCTTCCGCTTGGTACACTCAACAGTAGCGCCAGATACTCAAATCCACACTCACATGTGTTACTCAGAATTTACAGATATCATCCCAGCTATCGACAACATGGATGCGGACGTTATCTCATTTGAGGCTAGCCGTTCAAACCTTGAAATCTTGGACGAACTCAAAGCGAAAAACTTCCAAACAGAAGTGGGACCTGGGGTTTACGATATCCACTCACCTCGTGTGCCAAATGAAGGCGAAATCGACCACACAATCGAAGCTATCCTTGCTAAAGTGCCAAGCAAGAAAGTTTGGATCAACCCAGACTGTGGTTTGAAAACACGTGGTATTCCAGAAACAAAAGAAAGCTTGATTCGCCTTGTTGAAGCAGCTAAAGCTGCGCGTGAGAAATTGTAAGATAGGATTTCTCAAGAAGCGCTGTTTGGTCAATCTGCCTGTTTCACTTGGATTCTAGGAGTCCAGCTAACAAAAAACAACTAGAAAAGGATAATGACTATGTCACGCCAAACACCGTCACTCTCATTTGAAGTGTTCCCTCCAAACCCAGCAGTGGGTAATGATAAAATTATTTCTGCTCTTCAAGATATGCAGGAGTTGGCTCCCCACTTTATCAGTGTAACTGCCAGCAATAATAAATTTAATATCAAGGAAACGACGGTTCGTTTGGCTGACTTTATCCAAAATGACTTGGCGATTCCGACTATTGCTCACTTGCCAGCCATCTATTTGACTAAGAACATGGTTGCTGAAACCATCGCTGACTTGGACAAGGTTGGAGTGCAGAAAATCTTGGCCTTGCGTGGGGATATCATTCCTGATGTGGAGCCGCAAAAGGATTTCCAGTACGCAACTGACTTGATTGAGTTCATCAAGGAACAAGCCCCTCACTTTGATATTGTCGGTGCTTGTTATCCAGAAGGTCATCCTGATTCGCCAAATCAGATTTCAGATATTCAAAATCTTAAGAAGAAAGTAGATGCAGGTTGTTCGAGCCTTGTAACTCAGCTTTTCTTTGATAATGAGCGCTTCTATGATTTCCAAGACAAGTGTATCTTGGCTGGGATTGATGTTCCTATTCATGCAGGCATTATGCCAATTCTGAATCGAAATCAGGTTCTCCGCCTCTTGAAGACTTGTGAGAATATCCATCTTCCACGCAAATTTAAAGCCATCTTAGACAAGTATGAGCATGACCCTGAGTCGCTCAGAGCAGCAGGACTTGCCTATGCAGTGGACCAAATCGTGGACTTGGTAACTCAGGATGTTGCAGGTGTTCATCTTTACACCATGAACAATGCGGACACAGCAAAATACATCCACCAAGCAACCCATGCCTTGTTTAATCATCAGTCTCTAGGATAATAAAAAGCAAACCATTCTTCTCAAGTGAGGGGAATGGTTCCTTTTTAATGGTAAAGACCGCACTTTTTAAGAAAAATATGATAAAATAGACTCTGTACGTACTTGATACAAAGATGAGGGTATTTAGGTTGTAGAAGTTTGTTTAAAGTTGATTATTTTTTAAACAAAATCTGATAATGTGTGTCTCAAAAAACACGAACGGAGTAAGTATTTAAAAGATATTTCACGCTATCGTGGTATCCTAGATGATAACAATATTATTATCTAAGACGGGATTTTTGAGAGTAAAATAGTTCGGGAAACTATTTTAGCCTGAGCATAGAAATGAAAAGGCGAAGTAATTAAAAATTACCATTGAAATTCCATTGGATTTCTAAAATTATCCACTGGATAATTTTATCTCCCGTCCTCACTATTTCAGGAAAATATCAAAAAGATACTTAATTGAATTTTGGCCTCATTTCTTAGGAAAAAAGATAAGCTTCCTAGCACTCATCGAGTGCGGCGTCACCTTCCTATTTTTCTACAGAAATGTTCGGCAAGCCGAACCGTCCAAAATATCTTGATCTTTGTAGGCAAGACGTATAATATTATCAATCCAAAGGGGATTAAAATGACAAAACAAGTGTTTCAAACGACTTTTGCGGGTCGTGAGTTAATTGTAGAGACTGGTCAGGTTGCTAAGCAAGCCAATGGCTCTGTTGTCGTACGTTACGGTGAGTCAACTGTCTTGACTGCTGCCGTTATGTCTAAGAAAATGGCAACTGGGGATTTCTTCCCTCTTCAAGTCAACTACGAAGAAAAAATGTATGCAGCTGGGAAGTTTCCTGGTGGCTTTATGAAACGTGAAGGACGTCCTTCAACGGATGCGACTTTGACAGCGCGTTTGATTGACCGTCCAATCCGTCCTATGTTTGCGGAAGGTTTCCGTAACGAAGTGCAAGTCATCAACACTGTGCTTTCTTATGATGAAAATGCCTCTGCACCAATGGCTGCTATGTTTGGTTCATCCTTGGCACTTTCTATCTCGGATATTCCATTCGACGGACCAATCGCTGGGGTGCAAGTGGGCTATGTAGATGGTCAAATCATCATCAATCCAAGTCAAGAACAAGCAGAGCAATCGCTACTTGAATTGACAGTAGCAGGTACCAAGCACGCCATCAACATGGTAGAGTCTGGTGCCAAAGAATTATCAGAAGAAATCATGTTGGAAGCCCTTCTTAAAGGGCACGAAGCTGTCAAAGAATTGATTGCCTTCCAAGAAGAAATCGTTGCAGCAGTTGGTAAAGAAAAAGCAGAAGTGGAATTGCTTCATGTAGATGCTGAATTACAAGCTGAAATCATCGCAGCCTACAACAGCGACCTCCAAAAAGCGGTTCAAGTAGAAGAAAAATTAGCTCGCGAAGCTGCAACTCAAGCAGTTAAAGACCAAGTAGCTGCTGTGTATGAAGAAAAATATGCGGACCATGAAGAATTCGACCGTATCATGCGTGATGTTGCTGAAATCTTGGAACAAATGGAACATGCTGAAGTGCGCCGCTTGATTACAGAAGACAAGGTGCGTCCTGATGGTCGTAAGGTCGATGAAATCCGTCCTTTGGATGCGGTTGTTGACTTCCTTCCTCGTGTGCACGGCTCTGGTCTCTTCACTCGTGGACAAACTCAGGCTCTTTCAGTCTTGACCTTGGCTCCGATGGGGGAAACTCAAATCATCGATGGTTTGGACCCAGAGTACAAGAAACGCTTTATGCACCACTATAACTTCCCACAATACTCTGTAGGGGAAACAGGTCGTTACGGTGCGCCTGGTCGTCGTGAAATCGGTCACGGTGCTCTCGGTGAGCGTGCCCTTGCTCAAGTCTTGCCAAGTTTGGAAGAATTCCCATATGCTATCCGATTGGTGGCAGAAGTCTTGGAATCAAATGGTTCTTCTTCTCAAGCTTCTATTTGTGCGGGAACTCTTGCCCTTATGGCTGGTGGTGTGCCAATCAAGGCGCCAGTAGCGGGTATTGCTATGGGACTTATCTCAGATGGGAATAACTATACAGTCTTGACAGATATTCAAGGTTTGGAAGACCACTTTGGTGACATGGACTTTAAGGTTGCAGGTACTCGTGACGGGATTACAGCCCTTCAAATGGATATCAAGATCCAAGGGATTACTGCAGAAATCTTGACTGAGGCTCTTGCCCAAGCCAAGAAAGCGCGTTTTGAAATCCTTGATGTGATTGAAGCAACCATTCCAGAAGTTCGTCCAGAATTGGCTCCAACTGCTCCGAAAATTGATACGATTAAGATTGATGTGGACAAGATTAAGATTGTCATCGGTAAGGGTGGAGAAACCATCGACAAGATTATCGCTGAAACAGGCGTTAAGATTGATATTGACGAAGAAGGAAATGTGTCTATCTACTCTAGCGACCAAGGTGCTATCAACCGTGCTAAAGAGATTATTGCTGGTTTGGTTCGTGAAGCTAAGGTGGATGAAGTTTACCGTGCTAAAGTCGTTCGTATCGAGAAATTTGGTGCCTTTGTTAACCTCTTTGATAAGACAGATGCCCTTGTTCATATCTCTGAGATGGCATGGACGCGTACCAATAATGTCGAAGACTTGGTAGCAATCGGGGATGAAGTTGATGTTAAGGTTATCAAGATTGATGAAAAAGGACGTGTGGATGCTTCTATGAAGGCCCTTCTTCCTCGTCCTCCAAAACCTGAACGTGATGAAAAGGGTGAGAAGTCTGAGCGTCCTCATCGACCACGTCATCACAAGGACCACAAACCTAAGAAAGAATTTACAGAAACACCAAAAGATTCAGAATAAGAAAAGGAGAAATGTATGGGATGGTGGCGCGAAACCATTGATATCGTAAAAGAAAATGATCCAGCGGCCCGCACCACTTTGGAGGTTTTGCTGACTTATCCAGGTGTCAAGGCCTTGGCGGCCCACCGTCTCTCCCATTTTCTCTGGAAGCATGGCTTCAAACTCCTGGCTCGTATGCACAGTCAGTTTTGGCGCTTTTGGACTCAGATTGAGATTCATCCAGGTGCCCAGATTGATTCAGGTGTTTTCATCGACCATGGCTCTGGTCTGGTGATTGGGGAGACAGCGATTGTTGAAAAAGGTGTTCTCCTTTATCACGGAGTGACTCTTGGTGGAACAGGGAAGGATGTTGGCAAACGCCATCCGACTGTACGAAAGGGAGCTCTGATATCCGCTCATGCCCAAGTTATCGGTCCAGTGGAAATTGGTGAAAATGCCAAGGTCGGTGCAGCAGCAGTCGTTGTGGCAGACGTACCTAGTGATGTGACGGTTGTCGGTATTCCTGCTAAGATTGTCCGAGTTCATGGACAGAAGGATGAGCCTGTCATTCACGAAGTCGAAGAAAGACGAGAGTACTATGTCAATAAACTCGAGCAGGCTAAAGAAGCCAGTCACAGATCATCTGGTTTGTAGAGGATACTTATATGATTCAAGCAAGAAATAAGTTGAGCCAAGAAGAGTTATCTGAGGTGAAAAAACTAATTGACTGTTGCCAAGCCTATGATGGAACTTATCGTGATCCCTATCTTTCTAACATGCTTAATTTTGACCCAAACATGCCCGCCTTTTTCCTTTATTATGAAAAAGGCGAACTTGTTGGTCTCTTAACTGTCTATGCAGATGATCAAGATGTAGAAGTGACGATACTGGTTCATCCAGATTATCGTCGTCAGGGAATTGCGCGTGCATTGGTTACTAGTTTTGAGAAAGAAACGGCTTCTTTTTCTATTAATTCAGTCACTTTTCAGACGGAACGTATTTTTCTAGAACGTCATCCTGATTTTGTCAATAACTGGGGATTGGTTGAGGATGAAGAGACAGAAACCTGGTTGGGTAAGGATAGAAGACCATATCCGTTAGCAAAACTTTCTAATCTTGAAGTTTTGTTAGCAGATAGTTCGTATCAAGAGCAAATTAGTCAATTAAAATTTCAGGCATTTTCAGAGGAACATGAATCGAGAGAAGTTGTAGATAGATATGTCGCCGAAGCTCTGAAGGATCCAGAAAGTCACCTATATATTTTATTAAAAGACAGTCAGGTTATTGGGACTTGCACGGTAGATTTATCGACTAATACGAATTACTTCTACGGTTTGGCAATATCGGAACCTGAACGTGGAAAAGGCTATGGAAGCTATTTGGCAAAATCCCTCGTCAACCAACTCATTGAGCAAAATGATAAGGAATTTCAGATTGCAGTAGAAGACAGCAACGTAGGTGCCAAGCGCTTGTATGAAAAAATTGGCTTTGTCAAACAGACACAGGTAGTTTATCTGAATGAGAAAGGAGCAAGGGATTCCGAAGTCTAGAGACATTCGGACTGAAATTCAATTGAACTCTTAGTGATGAAACTAACTGTTCTTGGATTTTAGCTTTCCTGACTATTATTTTATGATTAAAATTTACGACACCATGTCTCGTGATTTGCGAGAATTTGTCCCAATTGAGGACGGTAAGGTAAAGATGTATGTCTGTGGGCCTACGGTATATAACTATATCCATGTGGGGAATGCCCGTTCAACGGTGGCCTTTGATACCATTCGACGTTATTTTGAATACCGTGGGTATGAGGTTGCCTATATTTCCAATTTTACGGATGTGGATGATAAGATTATCAACCGTGCCAAGGAAGAAGGAATCACGCCTCAGGAGGTTGCGGACAAGTACATCGCTGCCTTTCGCGAGGATGTGACGGCCTTGGGTGTCAAACCTGCGACTCGCCATCCTCGTGTGGTGGAGTTTATGGCAGACATCATTCGTTTTGTGGAAGACTTGATTGAAAAAGGATTTGCCTACGAGAGCCAAGGAGATGTCTATTTTCGTGTGGAAAAATCTCACAACTATGCTAAATTGGCTAACAAAACCTTGGAAGATTTGGAATTAGGTGCTTCAGGTCGTACCGATGAAGAAACGGCACGTAAGGAAAATCCTGTGGACTTTGCCCTTTGGAAAGCTGCTAAATCAGGTGAGATTTCTTGGGATAGCCCTTGGGGACCTGGTCGTCCAGGCTGGCATATCGAGTGTTCAGTCATGTCGACAGAAATTTTAGGCGATACTATTGATATCCACGGTGGTGGAGCGGACCTTGAGTTTCCTCACCATACCAACGAAATTGCCCAGTCAGAAGCAAAAACAGGTAAGACCTTTGCTAACTACTGGATGCACAATGGCTTTGTCAATATCGATAATGTCAAGATGTCCAAGTCTTTGGGCAACTTTATCACTGTTCATGATGCCCTCAAAACTCTTGATGGGCAAGTGCTTCGTTTCTTCTTTGCAACTCAACACTATCGCAAGCCTATCAACTTTACGGAAAAGGCAGTGCGGGATGCGGAGACCAATCTCAAGTATCTAAAGAACACTTATGAGCAACCATTTACAGGAAATGTGGACGCCCAAGAGTTACAAGCATTTAAAGATAAGTTTGTAGCAGCTATGGATGAGGATTTCAACTCTGCCAACGGTATCACAGTCGTCTTTGAAATGGCTAAGTGGATTAACTCTGGCAACTATGATGCAAGTGTTAAGCAGGATCTTGCGAGTATGTTAGAAGTCTTTGGAATTGTCTTTGTTGAGGAAGTTTTGGATGCAGAGATTGAAGACTTGATCCAAAAACGCCAAGAAGCGCGTGCCAATCGTGACTTTGCTACAGCGGACCAAATCCGTGACCAATTGGCTGCTCAAGGAATTAAGCTCCTTGACACCAAGGATGGAGTGAGGTGGACACGTGATTGATGTCAATCTCATTAACGGGATTGCGCTAGCCTTTGAGGGGGATGCGGTGTATTCTATGTATATTCGCCGTCACCTCATTCTTAAAGGCATGACCAAACCCAATAAACTCCACCAAGAGGCGACCAAGTATGTGTCAGCTAAGGCTCAGGCACACTTGATTTCCCTTATGTTGGAGGAGCAAGTCCTGACGGAAAAAGAAGAAGAAATCTATAAACGTGGCCGCAATACCAATAGCCACACAAAGGCTAAAAATGCCGATGTGGTGACTTATCGCATGTCCACAGGTTTTGAGGCTGTGATGGGCTATCTCCATATGACTGAAAATCAGGAACGTCTTGAGAGCTTAATTTCATGGTGCATCCAAAAAGTGGAGGGCTAGGACATGATGGCAAAAGAACTACAAGACTGGTTTCCTGAGGCGCAGATTTCAGATCAACCAGTAGAGAAAGAGGGATACCTTACTCTCCCTTTAGCTTCTCAGCAGTGGATTTTGCTGGAGGAAGCTGGGCTCAGCGAGCGTGAAAAGCAGTTGATTTCTCTTTTGACCCAGCAGGAGCAGGCTCGTTCGCTCAATCCTTGGTATCCCTATCTGATTGAGGGGAAGGGACAGGCACCGCAAGCTTTCAAAAAGATTCAGCTGGTTTATTGCCATCTTTCCTATTTTCAGCAGGAAAATCTATCCTCTTGGCTGGATATGATGCGGACTCTTTTTCCCAACTGTCAGACGGTGCTTCAGGTCGGAGCTCAGGATTATGTTTTCGTGCTTCAACAAGATAAGTACACTTCTGTACGAGCTATTTTAAGTGATACAATTGAAGCGGTTGAGTATGACTTTGGACTTCGTCTCTCTATCATGTTGGGTCAGGTTTGGTCTCAGACGGTATATCAAGCCCTATCAGACTTGATCAAAGCGGAGCGGGATTTGTTTAAGACTTGGTGGCGTCAGGGTTACCAAGGTGTTCATACCTTTTCACAACTCTATCTTTGGAGCATGGGAGAAAGGCTCGTAGATCTGAGAGTCATTAAAGAATGCCTGCACCAGATGATCTTGGATCAGGATCAGATACAGGAAATTATTCTTTCTCTCTGGAAAAACAGTGCTGTTCTGACTAAAACAGCCCAACAACTCTACCTGCACCGCAATTCTCTTCAATACAAGATTGATAAATGGGAAGAATTGACAGGCCTGCAGTTGAAGGAATTGACCGACCTGACCTTGTGTTATCAGTTGATTTTACCAGATATTCTCTAAAGTTTTGTGCAAGTTGCACAGAACTTTTTTATTTTTTGGTCACCTTGCCATAGAAAAGTAAAGCGTTTTCATATATAATGAAACTATCAAAAGACAAAAGGAGTTCACCTCATGGTAGAATTAAATCTTAAAAATATTTACAAAAAATATCCAAACAGCGAACACTATTCAGTTGAAGATTTCAACTTGAACATCAAAGACAAAGAGTTCATCGTTTTCGTAGGACCTTCAGGATGTGGTAAATCAACTACTCTCCGTATGATTGCAGGTCTTGAAGACATCACAGAAGGTACTGCATCTATCGATGGCGTGGTTGTCAACGATGTGGCTCCAAAAGACCGTGACATCGCTATGGTATTCCAAAACTACGCTCTTTACCCACACATGACTGTTTATGACAACATGGCTTTCGGTTTGAAATTGCGTAAATACAGCAAGGAAGACATCGACAAACGTGTGCAAGAAGCAGCTGAAATCCTTGGATTGAAAGAATTCTTGGAACGTAAACCTGCTGACCTTTCAGGTGGTCAACGTCAACGTGTTGCCATGGGTCGTGCCATTGTCCGTGATGCAAAAGTATTCTTGATGGACGAACCTTTGTCAAACTTGGATGCCAAACTTCGTGTATCAATGCGTGCTGAAATCGCTAAAATCCACCGTCGTATCGGAGCTACAACTATCTATGTAACTCACGACCAAACAGAAGCGATGACACTTGCAGACCGTATTGTTATCATGTCAGCAACTAAGAACCCTGCTGGTACAGGTACTATCGGACGTGTAGAACAAATTGGTTCTCCTCAAGAAGTTTACAAAAACCCAGTTAACAAATTCGTAGCAGGATTTATTGGAAGCCCAGCTATGAACTTCATCAATGTGAAATTGGTTGGTAGCGAAATTGTTTCAGACGGTTTCCGTTTGAAAGTTCCAGAAGGCGCTTTGAAAGTTCTTCGTGAAAAAGGTTACGAAGGTAAAGAATTGATCTTCGGTATCCGTCCAGAAGACGTGAATGCAGAGGAAGCATTCCTTGAAACATTCCCAGATTCAGTAGTAAAAGCTACCATCTCTGTATCAGAATTGCTTGGTTCAGAATCTCACCTTTACTGCCAAGTTGGTAAAGACGAATTCGTTGCTAAAGTTGATGCTCGTGACTACTTGCAAACAGGTGCAACAGTTGAACTTGGATTTGACTTGAACAAAGCACACTTCTTCGATGTAGAAACTGAAAGAACAGTTTACTAAGATAAAGAAAATCAAAACACTGCTAGAAATCTGGCGGTGTTTTTTGGCGATTGAATAGAAAAAACTCCTGGGAAATTCCAGGAGAGTATGAGTGGTTATTTGAACTTGAATCCTTCGTAAATAAGCTCTGCTTTTGGATTTTGTTTCTTAATCTGTTTGGCAAGTGACTTCATCATAGAAAGAGGACCACACATATAGACGCTTGCATGTTCGGGTACTTCTTCTTGATCAAAATTAAGATAGCCATCTTTCCTACTGTCTACTAGATGGAGTTCAAAATTAGGATTTTTCTGAGCATAGTCACGGAGTAAATCTAGATAGACTGCATTTTCCTCACCACGGAAGCTATAGTAGAAGTGAACCTGTTTATCCAAAATAGGATGTTCACGGATGTAAGAGATGAAGGGGGTAATCCCAATACCTCCAGCAATCCAAACCTGATTTTCTCGTCCTTGGTTGATAATCATGTGCCCGTAAGCTCTATCTACGCTTACTTTGCTGCCGACTTGAAGATTGTCATAGATATTCTTGGTATGGTCGCCTGAATTTTTGACAGTAAAGTAAAGAGTTTGGCCGTGACCGCCTGAGATAGAAAAGGGATGTGGAGCACTTTCAAAGCCTTCTTGGAAAATCTTTAGAAAGGCAAATTGACCTGATTGATAGTTGAAAGGTCTGCTAAGATGGATTTGAATTTCTCTAGTATCGTGATTTAAGCGTTTGAGATGGGTAATTTTCCCTAGATAGGGGAAGCCAATCTTTTGATATAGAAAAATAATATAAAAACCAGCTAGCAAGCCTAAAAGGGAATAGCTACCAACAAGAAAACTTAGGAGACTGAATGTGAGGAGGTGATTGCCCATGATCATGTAGACATGAAAGAGTCCAAAAATATAGGCTAGGTAAACTAGGCGGTGAATCCATCGCTAAGCTTCGTATTGGATGTATTTTCCTAAATAGGCGACAAGGATGATGCTGACAAAGATATAGAGAGCAAGATTGCCAAACTGAGCGGCTAAGCGAGAGCCCCACAAACCGCCCATACTGAAGTTATGAAAGATTAGTAGGATAATGGAGAGAAAGGCTGTGAATTTGTGGACAGTATAGACCTTCTCCAAACCGTGAAACCAGCTTTCTAGTAGTGGGAGACGAGTGGCTAGAATAAAAGTCAGTGATAGGCTTGTTAAAGCTAGTCCTGGGATCATGAATTGGGGAGAAGTGTTCATCCAAGTCAACATAGTCAAGATAAAACTAGCTATGATAAAGAGTATTCCTTTGAGTGATTTCATAAAAAAATTCCATTTCATTTAGATTTCGATTTGTTGTAAATAAATTTGTTACATTTTATCATAGAAAAAGTATGGTGTCAAATTGAGGTCTATAAATATCTACTCTCATCAAAAAACTCTCCAATGTACTTGGAGAGCTGTTTTTATTCTGCAGCTTGTTGCCAACGTTTTGCTAGCATATGTGACAGGCTAGAGATTGCTAGGTTAAAGCTGAAGTAGATGAGGGCAATCAGGATATAAAGACTGAAGACCTGCTCTGGTTCGAAATAACGGCCCATGAGAATTTGGCTGGCTCCAAAGAGTTCTTGTAGGGCGATAACAGAGTAAAGCAGACTGGTATCCTTAATCACGGTCACAAACTGAGAAATGATGGCTGGCAGCATTTTACGAATAGCTTGTGGAAGAATGATGTGGTAGAGGATTTGTGCAGAAGTAAATCCTTGTGACATTCCTGCTTCGTACTGCCCCTTGTCCACGGCATTGAGGCCGCCTCGGATAATCTCAGCCAAGGCTGCTGAGGTAAAGAGAGTAAAGGCAGTGATACCAGCTGGAGTGGACTTCATCTTGAACACTAAAAAGATAGTGAAAATCCAGAGAAGGTTGGGAACATTACGTACAAATTCGATGTAAATGCTGGAAATAATACGCAAGATAGGATTTTTCCCATTTCTCATGACCGCTAGAACTGTACCGATAAGTGTAGAGAGGACGATGGCAATCAGAGAAATGTAGAGGGTCAAGCCAAATCCTTTAAAGATAAAGATTAGGTTATCTGGGGTCAAAACTTCTAAAATGGATTCCATAGTAACCTCCTAAAGTGAATAGGCTTTTTTGTTGGCTTGCTCCATCTTGCGACCAAACTGGGCAACAGGGAAGCAAAGAGAAAAGTAGAGCAGGGCAGCGCCTAGAAAGGCTGGAATGTAGTTTCCGTTAAGAGCTGACCAGGACTTGGTCACAAACATCAAGTCCACTCCAGAAATGATAGCGACTGTCGAGGTGTTCTTGATGAGGTTGACGATTTGGTTGGTCAAAGGAGGGAGAATGATACGAAAGGCCTGAGGTAAGATAATCAAGCGCATGGCACTGATATAGGTAAATCCTTGTGACAAGGCAGCCTCCATTTGACCGCTAGGAATAGACTGAATGCCTGAGCGAATCACCTCGGCGATATAGGCGCCGTGATAGAGACCCACGCAGAGAACAGCCGTCCAATAAATCGGAATCATGATGATATGGTCACTGATAAGAGGTAGACCATAAAAAACGATAACAAACTGCACCAAGAGGGGAGTGTTTTGATAAAATTCGACAAAGACGCGAGCTAAAATACGCAAAATAGGACGTTTGCTGCTTGACATGGCTCCAAAGAAGATGCCCAAAACCATGGCTAGGATAAGGGATCCGATTGCTAGGGCAAGGGTGAAGAGGAAACCATTGAAAAATTGTCCAAAATCCTGAAAATAGGCTGTCCAAGATGATAAATCTGTCATAGGGTGTCCTCCTTAATCTGCAGTATGGCTAGATGGTTTGAGCTTGTAACGATCATAAAGTTTTTGCAAACTACCATCCTTGCTCCATTTAGTAACCAAGTTATCAAGATAGTCGTTGAGCTCTGTATTTGATTTCTTGGTAACGATACCGTAGTCAGATGGCTTGAAACTATCGTCCAGTAGTACTGTCCGTTTGCTGATGTAGCCAGATAGAATCGAGCGGTCAACGGAAAATGCATCGATACGATGGGCGTGAAGGGAAGTGATCAATTCTGGGTAGGAACCAAGTTCGACGAATTTAAAGGTTAGACCTTTCTTTTTACCCAGTTCAGTAATCAAGCGCTGAGTAATGGAACCTTGGGCAACTCCGATGGTTTTACCATTTAGATCCTCAATGCTTTGGATCTTGGCAGATTTATTGACCAAAAAGCCAGAAGCGTCCGTGTAGTAGGGACTGGTAAAGTTATAGAGTTTTTTGCGCTCGTCTGTGATGGTAAAGGTCGCGATATCCATATCGACCTGTTCATTGTCTAGAAGGGGGCCACGGGTTTGCGCGGTAACAGGCACATAGCGAACCTTGACCTTGAGCTCATCTGCAACCATCTTGGCCAAGTCAGTTTCGATACCAGAATAAGTCCCTGTCTTGGGGTCCTTGTAACCAAAATTAGGAACGTCTTGTTTGACACCAACAACTAGCTCGCCTCTCTTTTGAATATCTGCGACACTAGTATCAGCCTGAACTGGTTTTGCAGTAGTAAGGCCGAAAAGGCTAATCAATAATGCTGATAAAAAGAATTTCTTTTTCATAGGCGCCTCCTTATTTGACTTTGTCACTTTCATGGTTGATAATTTTGCTGAGGAATTGTTGGGCACGAGGCTCGCTTGGATTGTCGAAAAAGTCATCGACATCTGTCGTATCCACCAAAACTTCTCCGTCAGCCATAAAGATGATGCGGTCAGCAACTTCACGGGCAAAGCCCATTTCATGGGTAACGACAATCATATTCATACCCTCATGCGCCAATTTTTGCATAACAGCCAGAACGTCGCCGATGGTTTCAGGGTCAAGAGCAGATGTTGGTTCATCAAAGAGGAGTAGCTCAGGATGCATGGCGAGTCCGCGTGCGATGGCAATCCGTTGTTTTTGTCCACCAGAAAGCATGGCTGGATAAGAATCTTTCTTGTCCCACATATTTACAAATTCCAGATATTTTTGGGCTGTCTTTTCAGCTTCTTTTTTATCAATTCCTAGAACTTTTATGGGTGCGAGTGTTACGTTTTCTAACACTGTTTTGTGTGGGTAGAGGTTGAAATGCTGGAAAACCATGCCGACTTCCTTGCGAAGAGGCACTAAATCTTTCTGGCTGGCACCAGCAACTTGGTGACCGTTGACTAGAAGACTTCCCTTGTCGACAGCCTCTAAACCATTGATGGTACGGATCAGAGTGGATTTCCCAGAACCAGAAGGGCCAAGGAGGACAACAACTTGTCCTTTTTCAAAACGGAGATTGATATCACGGAGTGCGTGGTAGTCTCCGTAATATTTTTCGACGTGTTCAAATTCTACTAAAGCCATAAAGAATCTCCTTTGTGTTAGATTTTATAACACGATTCTACACCAAAAGAATGGCCTTGTCAAATCATATCTGAAAAAATTCATTAAAATTTTATAAAAAAGCAATCTGGATAGAGAAAAAGCCTAAATCATGTTATAATGAAGCAATAGAATTCTTAGAAAGAGTGGATGTCTTTTTGATAACACCTACTTATGAATGGCAGTTTGCCCCGCAGGTAGAAGATGCGGATTTTACAAAGATAGCCAAGAAGGCTGGATTGGGTCCTGAGGTGGCTCGGTTATTATTTGAGAGAGGGATTCAGGACCAAGAAAGTCTGAAGAAGTTTTTAGAACCTTCCTTGGAGGACTTGCACGACCCTTATCTGCTCCATGATATGGACAAGGCAGTGGAACGGATTCGTCAGGCCATTGAAGAAGGGGAAAGTATTCTCGTTTATGGAGACTACGATGCGGATGGCATGACTTCGGCTTCGATTGTGAAGGAAAGTTTGGAACAGCTTGGTGCTGAGTGCCGTGTTTACTTGCCAAATCGTTTCACTGATGGCTATGGACCTAATGCCAGTGTCTATAAATACTTTATCGAGCAAGAAGGGATTTCCTTGATAGTGACAGTGGATAATGGGGTTGCGGGTCATGAGGCGATTGAACTCGCCCAGTCTATGGGAGTGGATGTCATTGTGACCGACCACCATTCCATGCCTGAAACCCTGCCAGATGCCTATGCGATTGTCCATCCTGAACATCCAGATGCGGACTATCCTTTCAAATATTTGGCTGGTTGTGGAGTGGCCTTCAAGCTGGCTTGTGCCCTTTTAGAAGAAGTGCAAGTGGAACTGCTTGACTTGGTCGCTATCGGAACTATTGCCGATATGGTGAGCCTGACGGATGAAAATCGTATCTTGGTTCAATATGGTTTAGAAATGTTGGACCATACTCAGCGCATCGGTCTGCAAGAAATGCTAGATATGGCTGGGATTGCTGCCAACGAAGTAACAGAAGAAACGGTTGGCTTCCAGATTGCTCCTCGTTTAAATGCCTTGGGGCGCTTGGACGATCCCAATCCCGCCATCGATTTGCTGACTGGATTTGATGATGAAGAAGCGCATGAGATTGCCCTCATGATTCATCAGAAAAACGAAGAGCGCAAGGAAATCGTTCAGTTAATCTATGAAGAAGCTAAGACCATGGTGGATTCTGAGAAGAAGGTGCAGGTCTTGGCTAAGGAAGGCTGGAATCCTGGGGTTCTAGGAATCGTGGCTGGTCGTTTGTTGGAAGAGCTGGGGCAGACAGTCATCGTTCTTAATATAGAAGACGGTCGTGCCAAGGGAAGTGCTCGTAGTGTGGAAGCAGTCGATATTTTTGAAGCCCTAGATCCCCGTCGAGACCTCTTTATCGCCTTTGGAGGCCATGCAGGTGCAGCAGGTATGACGCTGGAAGTTGAGAAGCTTTCAGATTTATCTCAGGTCTTGGAAGATTATGTCCGTGAAAAAGGTGCAGATGCTGGTGGCAAAAATAAGTTAAATCTAGATGAAGAGCTGGATTTGGAGACTTTGAGCCTTGAAACAGTCAAGAACTTTGAACGTTTAGCTCCTTTTGGCATGGACAATCAGAAACCTGTCTTTTATATTAAGGATTTTCAGGTCGAAAGTGCCCGTACCATGGGGGCAGGCAATGCCCATCTCAAATTGAAAATCTCTAGGGGTGAGGCTAGTTTTGAAGTGGTGGCATTCGGTCAAGGTAGATGGGCAACAGAATTTGCTCAAATCAAGAATCTAGAGTTGGCAGTCAAATTGTCTGTCAACCAATGGAATGGCCAAACTGCTCTCCAGTTGATGATGGTGGATGCGCGTGTGGAGGGGGTTCAACTCTTTAACATCCGTGGGAAGAATGCAGTCTTGCCAGAAGGAGTTCCAGTCTTGGATTTTGCTGGGGAAGTGCCGGATTTAGCGACTAGTGACACGGTTGTTGTGAAAACAATTCCTGAGGATATTACCCTTCTGAAGACCATTTTTCAGGAACAGCATTTCTCTGCGGTCTATTTCAAAAATGACATTGATAAGGCCTATTATCTGACAGGTTATGGGACTAGAGAGCAGTTTGCTAAATTGTACAAGACCATTTACCAGTTTCCAGAGTTTGATATTCGCTATAAGCTGAAGGATTTGGCTACTTATCTTAATATTCAACAAATCTTGCTGGTCAAGATGATTCAAGTATTCGAAGAACTAGGCTTTGTGACGATCAAAGATGGTGTTATGACAGTCAATAAAGAAGCGCCAAAGAGAGAGATAGGAGAAAGTCAGATTTACCAAAATCTCAAACAAACCGTTAAAGACCAAGAAATGATGGCGCTGGGTACCGTGCAAGAAATTTATGACTTTTTAATGGAAAAAGAGTAGACGTAGGAAAGAGTTGGGCAACCAGCTCTTTTTTGAAAACAAATCTTCATTTTGAAAATCATCAAAAAAATGGTATAATGGTAGGAAAAGATTCGGCTAATACTCAATGAAAATCAGAGAGCAAACTAGGAAGCTAGCCGCAGCTTGCTCAAAACACTGTTTTGAGGTTGCAGATGGAAGCTGACGTGGTTTGAAGAGATTTTCGAAGAGTATAAAAGTAATAGTGCTTTTAGAATAAAAGGGTGAGCAACCCTATAATCAAGATAAATTAAGCTTTCGGAGGAAAAATGAGTAATATCAGTTTAACAACACTTGGTGGTGTACGTGAAAATGGGAAAAATATGTATATCGCTGAAATCGATGGGTCTATTTTCGTTTTGGATGCAGGTCTGAAATACCCTGAAAATGAACAACTAGGGGTGGACGTCGTTATTCCAAATATGGACTACCTTTTTGAAAATAGCGACCGTATCGCTGGGGTCTTCTTGACCCACGGCCATGCGGATGCCATTGGTGCTCTGCCTTATCTCTTGGCTGAAGCCAAGGTACCTGTATTTGGCTCTGAGTTGACCATTGAGTTGGCAAAACTCTTTGTTAAAGGAAATGATACGGTTAAGAAATTCAATGATTTCCATGTCATCGATGAGGATTCGGAGATTGATTTTGGAGGGACTGTGGTGTCCTTCTTCCGTACGACCCACTCTATTCCAGAAAGTCTAGGTGTGGTCTTGAAGACAGCTGAAGGTAGTATCGTTTATACAGGTGACTTCAAATTTGACCAGACAGCTAGTGAATCCTATGCGACAGACTTCGCTCGTTTGGCAGAAATCGGTCGTGACGGAGTTTTAGCTCTGCTCAGTGATTCAGCCAATGCAGATAGCAATGTTCAGGTGGCTAGCGAAAGTGAAGTTGGGGATGAAATTACCCAAACCATTGCGGACTGGGAGGGACGTATCATCGTTGCAGCAGTAGCCAGCAACCTCTCTCGTATCCAGCAGGTGTTTGACGCTGCGGATGAGACAGGTCGTCGTGTGGTTTTGACAGGGTTTGATATTGAAAATATCGTCCGTACTGCTATTCGTCTCAAGAAATTGTCTCTAGCTAACGAGAGTCTTTTGATTAAGCCAAAAGATATGTCTCGCTTTGAAGACCATGAGTTGATTATCCTTGAGACAGGTCGTATGGGTGAGCCTATCAATGGTCTTCGCAAGATGTCGATTGGTCGCCACCGTTATGTGGAAATCAAGGACGGTGACCTAGTCTATATCGTAACGACTCCATCTATCGCCAAAGAAGCAGTTATGGCGCGTGTGGAAAACATGATTTACCAAGCTGGCGGGGTTGTCAAACTGATCACCCAAAGCTTGCGCGTGTCAGGTCATGGAAATGCGCGTGATTTGCAGTTGATGATTAATCTCTTGCAACCTAAGTATCTCTTCCCAATTCAAGGGGAATACCGTGAGTTAGATGCCCATGCTAAGGCTGCTATGGCAGTTGGAATGTTGCCAGAACGTATTTTTATCCCTAAAAAGGGAACCAGCATGGCTTATGAGAATGGAGACTTTGTCCCAGCTGGAGCAGTTTCAGCAGGGGATGTCTTGATTGATGGAAATGCCATCGGTGATGTTGGCAATGTAGTCCTTCGTGACCGTAAGGTCTTGTCAGAGGATGGCATTTTCATCGTAGCAATTACCGTTAACCGTCGTGAGAAGAAAATCGTGGCCAAGGCTCGTGTTCATACGCGTGGATTTGTTTATCTCAAGAAGAGTCGCGATATTCTCCGTGAAAGTTCAGAATTGATTAACCAAACGGTAGAAGACTATCTTCAAGGAGATGATTTTGACTGGGCAGATCTTAAAGGGAAGGTTCGTGATAATCTGACCAAGTATCTCTTTGACCAAACCAAACGTCGTCCAGCTATTTTACCAGTAGTCATGGAAGCGAAATAATTGTTAAAATAAATAGAGAGAAAGTCGAGTTTCGGCTTTTTCTTATAGAAAAATAGAGGAAAAAATATGGCAGTAATGAAAATCGAGTATTACTCACAAGTTTTGGATATGGAGTGGGGAGTGAATGTCCTCTACCCTGATGCCAATCGAGTGGAAGAACCAGATTGTAAAGATATTCCCGTCTTGTACCTTTTGCATGGGATGTCTGGCAACCATAATAGTTGGCTCAAGCGGACCAATGTAGAACGCTTGCTTCGGGGGACTAATCTCATCGTCGTCATGCCCAATACCAGTAATGGTTGGTACACCGATACCCAGTATGGTTTTGATTATTACACAGCTCTGGCAGAGGAATTGCCACAGGTTCTGAAACGCTTCTTCCCTAATATGACAAGTAAGCGTGAAAAGACCTTTATCGCTGGTCTCTCTATGGGAGGCTACGGCTGCTTTAAATTGGCTCTTGCTACAAATCGTTTTTCCCATGCAGCAAGCTTTTCAGGCGCCCTCAGCTTTCAAGATTTTTCTCCTGAAAGCCAAAACTTGGGAACACCAGCTTACTGGAGAGGTGTGTTTGGGGAGATTAAAGATTGGACAGCTAGCCCCTATTCTCTTGAAAGTCTGGCTAAAAAATCGGATAAAAATACCAAGCTGTGGACTTGGTGTGGGGAACAGGATTTCTTGTATGAAGCCAATAATCTAGCAGTGAAAAATCTCAAAAAACTAGGTTTTGATGTGACCTATAGCCATAGCGCTGGAACTCACGAATGGTACTACTGGGAAAAACAATTGGAACGTTTTTTAGCAACCCTACCAATCGAATTCAAATTAGAAGAGAGATTAAGCTAGTTTAGTTTGTATTACTCTTTCAATAACCATGTCTTCTATGGAATAGAAACTAAAATATGTTTTTACTAGACTTTCTAAACGAAAGTAGTAGAATAGTAGTTAAATTCTATTATTGTTGGAAAGAGAGTAAGAAATGTATCGTTATCAAATTGGCATTCCCACATTAGAATATGATCAGTTTGTTAAAGAACATGAATTAGTCAATGTATTACAAAGTAGTGCTTGGGAAGAGGTTAAGTCTGATTGGCAACATGAAAAGTTTGGCGCCTACCGAGGAGATAAATTACTGGCTACAGCTAGTATTTTGATTAAAACTCTTCCTCTAGGCTATAGAATGTTTTATATCCCAAGAGGTCCTGTATTAGATTATAAGGATGCTGAACTCTTGAGTTTTGTCATTCAGTCCATTAAGTCTTATGCTCGCAGTAAGAGAGCTATTTTTGTGACTTTTGATCCAAGTATTTGCCTGTCTCAAAGTTTAATCAATCAGGAAAAGACAGAATATCCTGAAAATCTGGCTATTATTGATAGTTTGCAACAAATGGGAGTAAGGTGGTCAGGAAAAACAGAGGAAATGGGGGACACCATTCAGCCTCGTATTCAGGCAAAAGTATACAAGGAAAATTTTACAAAAGATAAACTTTGCAAGTCAACAAAACAAGCCATTCGATCAGCTAGAAATAAGGGTGTAGAGATTCAGATTGGTAGAGATGAATTGTTGGAATCTTTCTCGTTTTTGATGAAAAAAACTGAGAAGCGAAAAGATATCCATTTGAGGAATGAAGCATATTATAAAAAATTGTTAGATAATTTCAAGGACAAGGCCTACATTACGCTGGCTACTCTGGATATCGCTAAGCGTTTACGAGAATTAGAAGAACAGTTAGCGAAAAACTTAGAGTTGGAAGAGGTGTTTACTGAGTCGACTCGAACTTCAAAAGTAGAAGCCCAGAAGAAGGAAAAAGAGCGTTTGGTAGAGGAATTGACTTTCCTGCAGGAATATATGGATGCAGGTCAAGCAAGAGTTCCCTTAGCGGCTACCTTGACTTTAGAATTCGGACAAACTTCTGTCAATCTATACGCAGGAATGGATGAAGATTTTAGACGTTATAAAGCTCCTATTTTGACTTGGTATGAAACAGCTCGCTATGCCTTTGAGCGAGGTATGGTGTGGCAAAATTTAGGTGGTGTTGAAAACTCTCTCAATGGTGGACTTTACCATTTTAAGGAAAAATTTAATCCAACGATTGAAGAATACTTGGGTGAGTTTACAATGCCCATCCATCCTCTTTATTCTCTGTTAAGAATCGCTCTTGATTTCCGTAAAACATTAAGAAAAAAACATAGAAAGTAAGTATATGGCACTAATTACACTCACGAGAGAAGAGTTTCAGACTTATTCTGATCAGGTTTCTTCTCGTTCCTTTATGCAATCTGTTCAAATGGGGGACTTGTTAGAAAAAAGAGGGGTTCGAATTGTTTATCTTGCTTTGAAACAAGAAGGAGAAATTCAAGTTGCAGCTCTGGTTTATAGCTTGCCCATGCTGGGTGGCCTGCATATGGAGCTCAATTCGGGGCCGATTTATACCCAACAAGATGCCCTTCCAGTTTTTTATGAAGAGTTAAAAGAATATGCCAAGCAAAATGGTGTATTAGAGTTGCTTGTAAAACCTTATGAAACTTATCAAACTTTTGATAGTGAAGGTAATCCAATAGATACTGAGAAAAAAAGTATTATTCAAGATTTGACTGATTTAGGTTATCAATTTGATGGATTGACAAGAGGTTATCCTAATGGAGAAGTCAGTTGGCATTATATCAAAGATTTGAAAGATTATGATGATGTTTCCTTATTGAAAACCTTTAATAAAAATAGTATTCGCAACATTCAGTCGGCCTTTGATTTTAATATTCTTATTCGCAATGCAGAACGGGAAGAAATTCCAACGTTCAAAAAAATTATTGAAGAAACAGGTAAAAGACAAGGTTTTGAGGATAAAAATTTAGATTATTACTTTAAATTGTATGATATGTTTGGAGATAAGGCGGATTTCCTAATTGCTGAAGTCAATCCGCAACAGTCTATAGATGCTTTAAATGTGAAGATGGCTAGTCTTGACAAGAAGTCGAAACAATTTCATCAGCAATACCAAGCCTTGCAAAAGAAAAAAGATTTTCTAACTAGCTTGGATAGTGAGTCTGGCAATGTTGTTCTAGCTTGTGCTTTGATAATCTACACAAATACAGAGGCAACCTACTTGTTTGGTGGGTCGTACGCAGAGTATCAGAAGTTCTCAGCTCCATTTTTACTTCAATATCATGCGATGAAGCAGACAATGCAACGAAACATCCATCAATACAACTTCCTAGGGATTCAAGGGATTTTTGATGGTAGTGATGGTGTTTTGCGTTTTAAACAAAATTTTAATGGCTATATTGTACGAAAAGCAGGGACTTTCCGTTATCATCCATCGCCTTTAAAATACAAAGCTATTCAGTTAGTCAAAAAAATATTAGGACGTTAAGATGGGAAAGCCAGTATTTAGCTTTCTTTCAGCTTGTTTTAGTAAAATAGCCTTTATTTGCTAGAAAGGTGGAGGGACATGCGCTGGCTTTTTCGTTTGATAGGGGCTTTCTATTCTTTTGTGTGGCGTTTGTTTTGGCGCCTGGTTTGGATCGTTTTGCTCTTATGTGGTCTTGCTTTTGGATTTCTATGGTATCTGAACGGGGATTTTCAAGAAGCGCTAAAGCAAGCAGAGCGGTCAGTAAAAATTGGTCAACAAAGTATCGACCAATGGGAAAAAACAGGGCAACTGCCTAAGTTGAACCAGACAGATAGCCACCAGCATTCTGAAGGAAGGTGGCCACAGGCTTCTGCTCGTATTTACCTGGATCCGCAGATGGATTCAGGCTTTCAAAAGGCTTATTTAGAAGCGATTCAGAATTGGAATCAAACTGGTGCTTTTAACTTTGAACTTGTGACTGAGTCCAGCAAGGCGGATATCTTTGCTACTGAGATGAACGACGGAAACACTCCTGTAGCAGGAGAGGCGGAAAGTCAGACCAATCTCTTGACGGGGGAATTCTTGTCTGTAACGGTGCGGTTGAATCATTATTATTTGTCCAATCCAGACTATGGTTATTCCTATGAGCGCATTGTCCATACGGCAGAACATGAGTTGGGGCATGCGATCGGCTTGGACCATACAGATGAGAAGTCTGTCATGCAACCAGCAGGTTCTTTTTATGGTATCCAGGAAGAGGATGTTGCAAACCTTCGAAAATTATATGAGACCAATGAGTAGGGGACTATCTTTCCCTACTTTTTTGCTATAATGGAACTATGAATAACTTGATTAAATCAAAACTAGAGCTCTTGCCGACCAGCCCTGGTTGCTACATTCACAAGGATAAAAACGGCACCATTATCTATGTAGGAAAGGCTAAAAACCTGCGCAACCGTGTGAGGTCCTATTTCCGTGGGAGTCACGATACCAAGACAGAGGCTCTGGTGTCTGAAATTGTAGATTTTGAATTTATTGTTACGGAGTCTAATATTGAGGCCCTTCTCCTAGAAATCAACCTGATCAAGGAAAATAAGCCTAAATACAATATTATGCTCAAGGATGATAAGTCCTATCCCTTCATCAAAATCACCAATGAGCGCTATCCTCGTTTGATTATCACTCGTCAGGTCAAAAAGGACGGTGGTCTCTACTTTGGTCCCTATCCAGATGTGGGGGCGGCTAATGAAATCAAGCGGCTACTGGATCGGATTTTTCCTTTTCGCAAGTGTACCAATCCTCCTTCTAAGGTTTGTTTTTATTACCATATAGGCCAATGTATGGCCCACACCATCTGTAAGAAGGATGAGGCCTATTTCAAGTCCATGGCTCAGGAGGTTTCTGATTTCCTAAAAGGGCAGGATGACAAAATCATCGATGACCTCAAGGGGAAGATGGCAGCGGCAGCTCAGACTATGGAATTTGAACGTGCAGCGGAATACCGTGACCTAATTCAAGCCATTGGAACCCTTCGGACCAAGCAACGGGTCATGGCCAAGGATCTCCAAAATCGTGACGTTTTTGGCTACTATGTGGACAAGGGCTGGATGTGTGTTCAGGTTTTCTTTGTTCGTCAAGGCAAGCTGATTGAACGCGATGTTAATCTCTTCCCCTACTACAATGATCCAGATGAGGACTTCTTGACCTATGTGGGACAATTCTATCAAGAAAAATCTCACTTGGTTCCCAATGAGGTGCTGATTCCGCAGGATATCGATGAAGAAGCAGTCAAGGCCTTGGTGGATACCAAGATTCTCAAGCCCCAACGTGGAGAGAAAAAGCAACTGGTCAATTTGGCTATAAAGAATGCTCTAGTAAGTCTAGAGCAGAAGTTCAATTTGTTAGAAAAATCTGTCGAAAAGACTCAAGGGGCTATTGAAAATCTAGGACGCTTGCTTCAAATTCCGACTCCAGTTCGCATCGAGTCCTTCGATAATTCTAATATCATGGGAACTAGTCCTGTTTCAGCCATGGTGGTCTTTGTCAACGGCAAACCAAGTAAAAAAGATTACCGTAAGTACAAAATCAAGACTGTGGTTGGACCAGACGACTATGCCAGTATGAGAGAGGTCATTCGCAGGCGCTATGGTCGAGTCCAGCGTGAGGCTTTGACTCCGCCAGATTTGATTGTGATTGATGGGGGACAAGGTCAAGTCAATATTGCCAAGCAAGTCATCCAAGAGGAGCTAGGCTTGGATATTCCCATTGCTGGGCTTCAAAAGAACGACAAGCACCAAACCCATGAATTGCTCTTTGGAGATCCGCTTGAGGTGGTGGAGTTGTCTCGCAATTCTCAGGAATTTTTCCTCCTCCAACGCATTCAAGATGAGGTCCACCGCTTTGCCATCACCTTCCACCGCCAACTGCGCTCCAAAAATTCTTTCTCATCACAACTGGATGGAATTGACGGTCTGGGTCCTAAACGTAAGCAAAATCTCATGAAGCATTTCAAGTCTCTGACCAAAATCAAGGAAGCCAGTGTGGATGAGATTGTCGAAGTTGGAGTACCTAGAGCCGTTGCAGAAACTGTGCAGAGGAAGTTGAACCCGCAGGAGGTAGAAGCCTTACCTCAAGTGGCGGAACCATTAAAAGAATTAGAATAAGTATCTAGATAGAAAGTAGAAGAAATGAATAAGATTGAGATTGACAGAGATATACTCCTTTTTTTACGATTTGCTTACTTTGGGAATTCAAAAGATTTATTTTTAGCTGCAACTACTCGAGCCTATCTTGATTTTAATCGAACCTTGCGATTTCATGACATGCCAGATGAACAGCGCTTGGAGATGAGAAAGCAGCCTTCTAAGTGTATCAAAGAAGCGATTTTAAATCTCTTGGATCGAGACGAGTTGTGTCAAACTGATTTTGATAGTTGGCATCATAGGACTTGTGATAGTGTTATAGACTACTATCGCTCAAATGGGATTCGATTCACTTATGGTCATGCTCAAAAGTGGATTAATATGACTTTCAAGTATCTGTATATGCTTGAGGTTGTACCTCTAGACTCTGTTTTTCCTTTTTTACACGTACCGATAGATAACATCGTGTTAGAGAGGGCTAATAAAAAGTTGTGTATCCCAAGACCTTCTCAAGCGTGGAGTAGCTGGGGAGATTACGCCTTCTATCTTCAATATCAAGAACATTTGAGGCGAAGAATAGGCAAGGAAGATCCTCTTCGTTGGGAGTTTCACAATTGGCTAGATGAAATAGAAAAAGGAGACCATCATGAACCATAAAATCGCAATTTTATCAGATATTCATGGCAATGCGACGGCCTTAGAAGCAGTGATTGCAGATGCTAAAAATCAAGGAGTCAGTGAATACTGGCTTCTGGGAGATATTTTTCTTCCTGGTCCAGGTGCAAATGACTTGGTAGCCCTGCTGAAGGACCTTCCTATCACAGCCAGTGTTCGAGGCAATTGGGATGATTGTGTCCTTGAGGCCTTGGATGGTGAATATGGTTTGGAACATCCACAAGAAATCCAGTCAATGCGCATGACCCAGTTTTTGATGGAGCGAATGGATCCTGAAACGATTGTCTGGCTACGAAGCTTGCCTTTGCTGGAAAAGAAAGAAGTTGAGGGATTGCGTTTTTCTCTCTCACATAATTTACCTGACAAAAATTATGGGGGTGACTTGTTGGTTGGGAATGATACAGAGAAATTTGACCAACTCCTAGATGAGGAAACGGACGTAGCAGTCTATGGTCATGTTCACAAGCAGTTGCTTCGTTATGGCAGTCAAGGGCAACAAATCATCAATCCAGGGTCGATTGGCATGCCCTATTTTAATTGGGAGGCGTTAAAAAATCACCGTGCCCAGTATGCCGTGATAGAAGTTGAAGATGGGGAATTGGTAAATATCCTATTTCGTAAAGTCGCTTATGACTATGAAGCGGAGTTGGAATTGGCCAAATCCAAGGGGCTTCCCTTTATTGAAATGTATGAAGAACTGCGTCGTGACGATAACTATCAGGGGCACAATCTGGAACTCTTAGCCAGCTTAATTGAAAAACATGGGTATGTAGAAGATGTGAAGAATTTCTTGGAGGCTATAAAGTCAGAATATCAGATGGACTAGTTTCTTTAAGCAACTGAAAATTAATTGGAACTGGATGAGGGGCTTCCTTATTTAAATGATTTTCTTCATTCGGTTGCTTATCCTTGTTCCAATTTCTTTCTATGAAAAATCTCTGCAAGCTCTTTCAAATTATGGTAGAATGGAAGCAGTAGAATTAGAAAAGGAAATCGATTATGAAATTTCTTGAATTAAATAAAAAACGTCATGCGACTAAGCATTTCACTGATAAGCCAGTTGATCCAAAAGATGTGCGTACGGCTATCGAAATCGCAACCTTGGCACCAAGCGCCCACAACAGCCAGCCTTGGAAATTTGTGGTGGTTCGTGAGAAAAATGCCGAACTAGCAAAATTGGCTTATGGTTCCAACTTTGAGCAGGTATCATCAGCTCCTGTAACTATTGCCTTATTTACAGACACAGATTTGGCTAAACGTGCTCGTAAGATCGCCCGTGTCGGTGGGGCAAAGAATTTCTCAGAAGAACAACTTCAATACTTCATGAAGAATTTGCCAGCTGAATTTGCACGCTACAATGAACAACAAGTCAGTGACTACCTAGCCCTCAATGCAGGTTTGGTTGCTATGAATTTGGTTCTTGCATTGACAGACCAAGGAATCGGATCGAATTTGATCCTTGGGTTTGATAAATCAAAAGCCAACGAAGTTTTGGATATCGAAGACCGTTTCCGTCCAGAACTTTTGATTACAGTGGGGTACACAGATGAAAAATTGGAACCAAGCTACCGCTTGCCAGTAGATGAAATCATCGAGAAAAGATAGAAGGAAGATAATATGACAGCAATTGATTTTACAGCAGAAGTAGAAAAACGCAAAGAAGACCTCTTGGCTGACTTGTTTAGCCTTTTGGAAATCAACTCAGAACGTGATGATAGCAAGGCTGATGCGCAGCATCCTTTTGGACCTGGTCCAGTAAAAGCCTTGGAAAAATTCCTTGAAATCGCAGACCGTGATGGATATCCAACTAAGAATGTCGACAATTACGCAGGACATTTCGAGTTTGGTGATGGAGAAGAAGTTCTCGGAATCTTTGCCCACATGGACGTAGTGCCTGCTGGTAGCGGTTGGGACACAGACCCTTATACACCAATTATCAAAGACGGTCGCCTTTATGCGCGTGGGGCATCAGATGACAAGGGTCCTACAACAGCTTGTTACTATGGTTTGAAAATCATCAAAGAATTGGGTCTTCCAACTTCTAAGAAAGTTCGCTTTATTGTCGGAACAGACGAAGAATCAGGCTGGGCAGACATGGACTACTATTTTGAACATGTAGGACTTGCGAAACCAGACTTCGGTTTCTCTCCAGACGCTGAGTTCCCTATCATCAATGGTGAAAAAGGAAACATCACAGAATACCTCCACTTTGCAGGTGAAAATACAGGTGCAGCTCGTCTTCACAGCTTCACAGGTGGTTTGCGTGAAAACATGGTACCTGAATCAGCAACAGCAGTTGTTTCAGGTGACTTGGCTGACTTACAAGCTAAACTAGATGCCTTTGTTTCAGAACACAAACTTAGAGGAGAAATCCAAGAAGAAGCTGGTCAATACAAGGTGACCATCATTGGTAAATCAGCCCATGGTGCCATGCCTGCTTCAGGTGTCAATGGTGCGACCTACCTTGCCCTCTTCCTCAGCCAGTTCGACTTTGCTGGACCAGCTAAAGATTACCTTGACATCGCTGGAAAAATTCTTTTGAACGATCATGAGGGGGAAAATCTCAAGATTGCCCATGTGGATGAAAAGATGGGTGCCCTTTCTATGAATGCGGGAGTCTTCCGCTTTGACGAAACAAGTGCTGACAATACGATTGCCCTTAATATCCGTTATCCAAAAGGGACAAGTCCAGAACAAATTAAGTCAATCCTTGAAAACTTGCCAGTTGCTTCTGTTAGCCTTTCTGAACACGGTCACACCCCTCACTATGTGCCAATGGAAGATCCGCTTGTGCAAACCTTGTTGAATGTTTATGAAAAACAAACTGGTCTTCAAGGTCATGAACAAGTTATCGGTGGTGGTACCTTTGGTCGCTTGCTAGAACGAGGTGTTGCCTATGGTGCCATGTTCCCAGACTCAATTGACACTATGCACCAAGCTAATGAATTTATCGCCTTGGATGATCTCTTCCGAGCAGCAGCAATCTATGCCGAAGCTATTTACGAATTGATCAAATAAAACGATAGAAGTCTGAGATTGTATGCTTAGACTTCTTTTTGGAGGGAAAATAGATGTCTCAAATCGAAAGAATCAAGCAGGCTATTATGGCAGATCCGCAGAATGCCAGCTATACCGAACGCGAAATAGAGCCTCTCTTTGCAGCGCCAAAGACTGCTCGCATCAATATCATCGGTCAGGCACCTGGACTTAAAACTCAAGAAGCAGGCCTTTACTGGAAGGACAAAAGTGGTGACCGCTTGCGCGACTGGCTCGGTGTGGATGAAGATACCTTTTACAATTCAGGCTATTTTGCTGTTTTGCCTATGGATTTCTACTTTCCAGGGCATGGCAAGTCGGGTGATCTTCCACCTCGTACTGGCTTTGCAGAAAAATGGCATCCGCAGCTCTTGCGAGAATTGCCCGATATTCAGTTGACCCTCTTGATTGGGCAATATGCCCAAGCCTACTATTTGCAGGAGAAAATCAGTGGTAAGGTGACAGAACGGGTAAAACACTATCAGAACTACTTGCCAACCTATTTTCCACTAGTTCACCCCTCGCCGCGAAATCAAATCTGGATGGCCAAAAATCTTTGGTTTGAGTCAGAAGTGGTGCCGGATTTGAAAGAAAGAATTAAAACTATTTTATAGTCAATGAAAATCAAAGAGCAAACTAGGAAGCTAGCCGCAGGCTGCTCAAAGTACAGCTTTGAGGTTGTGGATGGAACTGACGAAGTCAGCTCAAAACACAGTTTTGAGGTTGTGGATAGAACTGACGAAGTCAGCTCAAAACACAGTTTTGAGGTTGTGGATAGAACTGACGAAGTCAGTAACCATACCTACGGTAAGGCGACGCTGACGTGGTTTGAAGAGATTTTCGAAGAGTATTAGGAGAAAAAGAATGAAAGAAATAACCTTTGACGCATTTTACCAGCTTTACCAAAACGACCAACCTTCTCTCGTGGACGTGAGAGAAGTGGATGAGTTTGAAGCTCTTCATTTAGAAGGTGCTCACAACCTACCTCTTAGTCAATTGGCTGATAGCTATGATCAGTTGGACAAGGACCTCTTGCATTATGTCATTTGTAAAGCTGGGGTTAGATCAGCGCATGCTTGTCAATTCCTAGCTGAACAAGGTTATGAGGTTATCAATGTTCAAGGTGGTATGACTGCCTTTGAAGAACTCTAAACATAAGAATTTTCTCCTACTTGGTTTTGTCTAGGTAGGAGAGTTTTATTTTTAGATAATTCATACTTTTTAGAATCTTAAAAACATTTAACATTTTACTTCGTGATGCTTTTTTCAGACTCCTAATCATGGTATACTAAGTCAGTATTTTATAAATATGAAGGAGATTTTCATGGCTAAAAAAGGTGCCTTAACAGGTTTGCTCCTGTTTGGAATATTTTTTGGTGCGGGGAACTTGATTTTTCCGCCTTCTCTAGGTGCTCTATCTGGAGAACATTTTCTTCCTGCCATTGCAGGTTTTGTCTTTTCAGGTGTCGGTATCGCCGTCTTGACTCTTATTATTGGAACGCTCAATCCTAAAGGATATATCTACGAGATTTCAACAAAGATAGCGCCTTGGTTTGCGACTCTTTACCTCTCAGTTCTTTACTTGTCAATTGGCCCATTCTTTGCCATCCCACGTACAGCTACAACAGCTTACGAAGTAGGGATTAGCCCCCTTCTGTCGGATGCGAATAAAGGTCTAGGTTTGATTGTCTTTACTCTTCTTTACTTTGCGGCAGCCTATTTAATTTCGCTTAATCCATCAAAAATTTTGGACCGTATCGGCCGTGTTTTAACACCAGTCTTTGCGATTTTGATTGTTATCTTGGTTGTTCTAGGAGCTATCAAATATGGTGGAACAAGTCCTCAAGCTGCGTCAGCTGCTTATCAAGCTTCTGCCTTTGGTACAGGTTTCCTAGAAGGTTATAATACCTTGGACGCCCTTGCTTCAGTTGCCTTTAGCGTAATCGCAGTTCAAACCTTGAAACAACTTGGATTTTCAAGTAAAAAAGAATATATTTCAACTATTTGGGTTGTTGGTATCGTTGTTGCCCTTGCTTTCAGTGCTCTTTACATCGGTTTAGGTTTCCTTGGAAATCATTTCCCAGTACCTGCTGAAGCGATGAAGGGTGGAACACCGGGTGTTTATATCTTGTCACAAGCTACTCAAGAAATCTTTGGTTCAACAGCTCAACTCTTCCTTGCAGCTATGGTTACTGTAACCTGCTTTACAACAACAGTTGGTTTGATTGTGTCGACAGCTGAGTTCTTTAATGAGCGTTTCCCACAAATCAGCTACAAGGTTTATGCGACAGCCTTTACCTTGATTGGATTTGCTATTGCCAATCTGGGTCTTGATGCGATTATCAAGTACTCAATTCCTGTACTGGTTATCTTGTATCCAATCACGATTGCCATCGTCATGATTGTCATTGTCAACAAATTTGTCGCTCTTTCAAAACCAGGTATGCAGTTGACAATTGCTGTTGTTACAGCTATTGCCATTGCAAGCGTATTAGGAAGCTCATTTAAGGTTGAGTTTCTTGCAAATCTTGTCAACGCTCTTCCTTTTGCTAAGGCATCTCTTCCATGGTTGGTGCCAGCTATTGTCGGAATCTTGCTCTCATTAGTTTTACCAAACAAGCAAGAAAGCGATGTTTTTGAAATGGATTAATCACTGAAATCACTTTTGTAGCTAAGTCTACAGGAGTGATTTTCTTTTTTTATCCGATGATAAATGTGTTATAATAGGTATTAAAAGAGGTGAAGAAATGAATCAAACAGTAGAATATATCAAAGAACTAACAGCCATTGCGTCGCCAACGGGCTTCACTCGTGAGATTTCGGACTATTTAGTAAAGACTCTAGAAGGCTTCGGTTACCAACCGATTCGCACAGCCAAGGGCGGTGTCAATGTAACTATCAAAGGTCAAAATGATGAACAACAACGCTATGTGACTGCCCATGTGGATACGCTGGGTGCTATTGTTCGCGCTGTCAAACCAGACGGCCGTCTCAAATTGGACCGTATCGGTGGCTTTCCTTGGAACATGATTGAAGGAGAAAACTGTACCGTTCATGTAGCTAGCACAGGTCAAAAAGTATCAGGAACCATTCTCATCCACCAAACTTCTTGCCATGTCTACAAGGATGCAGGAACTGCAGAACGCACGCAAGACAATATGGAAGTGCGTTTGGATGCAAAAGTAAGAAATGAAAAAGAAACTCGTGCCTTGGGGATTGAGGTCGGTGATTTTATCAGTTTTGACCCACGAACTGTCGTAACAGAGACAGGTTTTATCAAGTCTCGTCATTTGGATGATAAAGTCAGTGCAGCGATTTTGCTTAACCTACTTCGTATTTATAAGGAAGAGAAGATTGAATTGCCCGTAACAACCCATTTTGCTTTTTCAGTCTTTGAAGAAGTAGGTCACGGTGCCAACTCTAATATCCCTGCTCAGGTAGTAGAATATCTGGCTGTGGATATGGGGGCTATGGGCGATGACCAGCAAACAGATGAGTACACAGTATCTATCTGTGTCAAGGATGCCTCAGGGCCTTATCACTATGACTTCCGTCAACATTTGGTCGCCTTGGCGAAAGAGCAAGATATTCCATTTAAGTTGGATATCTATCCATTTTATGGTTCGGACGCTTCAGCAGCCATGTCTGCAGGGGCAGAGGTTAAACATGCCCTTCTTGGTGCGGGTATCGAGTCTAGCCATTCTTATGAGCGTACCCATATTGACTCGGTGGTCGCAACGGAACGTATGGTTGATGCTTATCTTAAGAGTGAGTTGGTGGACTAATATGTGCCTTATATGTCAGAGAATTGAGCTCATCAAGAAGGGAGAAAATCCCTATTTTGTCAAAGAGTTGGAAACAGGCTATCTTGTCATTGGAGATCACCAGTATTTTGCAGGATATAGTCTTTTTCTAGCCAAAGAACATGTTACCGAATTGCACCATTTAGAAAAGGAAACGAAACTCCGTTTTCTAGAAGAAATGAGTATGGTCCAAGAGGCAGTTGCTAAGGCCTTTGCAGCTGAGAAAATGAATATCGAACTTCTAGGAAATGGCGATGCCCATCTTCATTGGCATCTGTTTCCTAGACGAACAGGTGATATGAACGGCCACGGTCTTAAAGGTCGTGGTCCAGTTTGGTGGGTTCCCTTTGAAGAAATGACCTCAGAAATCTGGAAAGCAAAACCAGATGAGATTAAAAAACTAGTTAAATGTTTATCGTCAGAACTAGATAAACTATTAGAAATAAAGGAGTAGAGATGAAAAAAAGATACCTTGTCTTGACAGCCTTGCTAGCCTTGAGTCTAGCAGCTTGTTCACAAGAAAAAGCAAAAACTGAAGATGGCGCAGCTAAGACAGAACAAACCGCCAAGACTGATGGAACAGTTGGCAGTAAATCTCAAGGAGCTACCCAGAAAAAAGCAGAAGTGGTCAACAAAGGAGACTATTACAGTATCCAAGGAAAATACGATGAAATCATCGTAGCCAATAAACACTATCCATTGTCTAAAGACTATAATCCAGGGGAAAACCCAATAGCCAAGGCAGAGTTGCTCAAACTTATCAAAGCTATGCAAGAGGCAGGTTTCCCAATCAGCGACCATTACAGTGGTTTTAGAAGTTATGAGACTCAGACTAAGCTCTATCAAGATTATGTCAACCAAGATGGGAAGGCGGCAGCTGACCGTTACTCTGCCCGTCCTGGCTATAGCGAACACCAAACAGGTTTGGCTTTTGATGTGATTAGCACAAATGGAGAATTGGTGACAGAAGAAAAAGCAGCTCAATGGCTCTTGGACCACGCTGCTGATTATGGCTTTGTTGTTCGTTATCTCAAAGGTAAGGAAAAAGAAACAGGCTATATGGCTGAAGAATGGCACCTTCGTTATGTTGGAAAAGAAGCCAAAGAAATTGCTGAGACTGGTCTTAGTTTAGAAGAATACTACGGCTTTGAAGGCGGAGATTATGTCGATTAAAAATAAACTTTTCTCTTGCAATTCTAGATAAATAGTGTATAATAGATGAGTATGTGTAAAGCATACTTGTGGGAGGTAAAAATCTTTAATTACCGCCAAAACCACAAAGGAGGATTTAAAAATGGCTAAAAAAGTCGAAAAACTTGTAAAATTGCAAATCCCTGCTGGTAAAGCTACACCAGCTCCACCAGTTGGACCTGCTCTTGGTCAAGCTGGTATCAACATCATGGGATTCACAAAAGAGTTCAACGCTCGTACAGCTGACCAAGCTGGTATGATCATTCCAGTTGTTATCTCAGTTTACGAAGATAAATCATTTACTTTCATCACTAAAACACCACCAGCTGCTGTTCTTTTGAAAAAAGCTGCAGGTGTTGAAAAAGGATCAGGTACACCTAACAAAACTAAAGTTGCTACAGTTACTCGTGCGCAAGTACAAGAAATTGCAGAAACTAAGATGCCAGATTTGAACGCAGCAAACGTAGAGTCTGCAATGCGTATGATCGAAGGTACTGCTCGTTCTATGGGATTCACTGTTGTTGACTAATCAATAACATAGTAGAAAATCTCACAGCAGTCTATGAGTTACTTTTCATACTAGGCAAGTGACTGAGGCTTGTACTTGAGTACAGCAAGGGAGCTTAACGAAGTAGAAAAAGAATCTAATAGACTGAAAACCCGCAAGACTTCATCATTTCGAGAAGTGACGTGGGAGATGAAAATCGATTGAACCACTTACAAGGAGAATAGAAAATGGCTAAAAAAAGCAAACAACTTCGTGCTGCTCTTGAGAAAATCGACAGCACAAAAGCATACAGCGTAGAAGAAGCTGTAGCACTTGCAAAAGAAACTAACTTTGCAAAATTTGACGCAACTGTAGAAGTTGCTTACAACTTGAACATCGACGTTAAAAAAGCTGACCAACAAATCCGTGGAGCAATGGTATTGCCAAACGGTACTGGTAAAACTTCACGCGTTCTTGTTTTCGCACGTGGTGCAAAAGCTGAAGAAGCAAAAGCTGCAGGTGCAGACTTTGTTGGTGAAGATGACCTTGTTGCTAAAATCAACGACGGTTGGTTGGACTTCGACGTAGTTATCGCTACACCTGACATGATGGCTCTTGTTGGACGTCTTGGACGTGTCCTTGGACCACGTAACTTGATGCCAAACCCTAAAACTGGTACTGTAACAATGGATGTTGCTAAAGCAGTTGAAGAGTCTAAAGGTGGTAAAATCACTTACCGTGCTGACCGTGCAGGTAACGTTCAAGCAATCATCGGTAAAGTATCATTTGAAGCTGAAAAATTGGTTGAAAACTTCAAAGCTTTCAACGAAACAATCCAAAAAGCAAAACCAGCTACAGCTAAAGGAACTTACGTAACAAACTTGACTATTACAACTACTCAAGGTGTTGGTATCAAAGTTGACGTAAACTCACTTTAATCAGTAGTTTATAAACAAAGACGAGTACGAGAGTGCTCGTTTTTTTGGATACGACGAGCATGTCGTTCATCTGAGATGCAACTCCTCTTTGAGGACTATCTACTAGTGAACCTATATGAGTAAACTACGTGAGCAATTGAATTTGAACTAGAGAGATGGCTAATAGATTTATGCTATAGTCATGGAAGACTATATGTTTTTGATTCTAGTTTATCAAATAATAGATTAGAATTGTCAGATAATATAATTTTATGTTATAATGAAGAAAAAAACAGAGGTGTTCAAATGTCAGAAGCAGGTCATAAGTTTTTAGCGAAACTAGGGAAAAAACGCTTACGTCCAGGTGGAAAACGTGCCACAGATTGGCTAATTGCGGAAGGAGAATTTTCAAAAGAAAAGAGAATACTAGAGGTTGCGTGTAATAGGGGAACTACAGCAATTGAGTTGGCACAGCGTTTTGGTTGTAAGATAACTGCTGTTGATATGGATGGACAAGCTTTAGAAGTGGCTAAAAAATCTGCTGCAACGGCAGGTGTTGGGCATCTAATCAGATTTGAAAGAGCAAATGCAATGAAACTTCCTTATGAAGATGCTAGTTTTGATATTGTTATAAATGAGGCTATGCTGACTATGCAAGCTGATCAAGCTAAGAAAAAATGTGTAATGGAGTATCTAAGGGTTTTAAAACCTGGAGGTATTCTCTTGACACATGATGTGCTTCTTAAGGAAGCTAAAGAGTCTGTCAGACAGGAATTGTCACAAGCAATTCATGTAAATGTAGGTCCTTTAACCCAAGATGGTTGGGAGCAAGTGATGATAGAATCAGGTTATTGTGATGTGAAAGTATTGACTGGTGAAATGACATTAATGAAATTATCAGGTATGATTTATGACGAAGGTTGGCTAGGAACTTTGAAAATTTGTGTAAATGCTTGTAAAAAGGAGAATAGAAAGCAGTTTTTAACGATGTATAAAATGTTTGCTAAGAATAAAAAGAAATTGGGATTTATTGCGATGGCTAGTCATAAAAGGTCAAATCCTTAGATAATTATTGAAGTTAACTTTTCCTTTTTTCTTTCTTAAAAATATGCTATAATAGAGAGTAAAAAATTTGAAAGAAAGAAAAAGATGAATTTAAAAGATTACATTGCAACAATTGAAAATTATCCAAAGGAAGGCATCACCTTCCGTGATATCAGTCCTTTGATGGCTGATGGAAATGCTTATAGCTACGCTGTTCGTGAAATTGTTCAGTATGCTACTGACAAGAAAATTGACATGGTTGTAGGACCTGAGGCTCGTGGCTTTATCGTGGGTTGTCCTGTTGCTTTTGAGTTGGGAATTGGTTTTGCACCTGTTCGTAAGCCAGGAAAATTGCCGCGCGAAGTTATTTCTGCGGACTATGAAAAAGAGTATGGTGTTGATACCTTGACAATGCACGCAGATGCCATCAAGCCAGGTCAACGTGTTCTTATCGTAGATGACCTCTTGGCAACAGGTGGAACTGTTAAGGCAACTATTGAGATGATTGAAAAACTTGGTGGTGTTGTAGCAGGTTGTGCCTTCCTTGTTGAATTGGATGAATTGAACGGCCGTGAAAAAATCGGTGACTACGACTACAAAGTTTTGATGCATTATTAATGAAAAACAGTCCCTAGGGCTGTTTTCTCTACATTAGGATATAAAAATAGACTATAGCTAGTTAGAGAAAAACTATAATTGAAAACTATATCTTCTTACAGTATAATAAAGGAAACGAGTGTTTGAGTTTTAGTTTCATACTCAATGAAAATCAAAGAGCAAACTAGGAAACTAGCCGCAGGCTGCTCAAAGTACATCTTTGAGGTTGCAGATAAAACTGACGAAGTCAGTAACCATATCTACGGCAAGGCAACGTTGACGCGGTTTGAAGAGATTTTCGAAGAGTTTCAAACACAAGCAATTATTCCTGAAAGAGTACAGTTAGGAGAGGGTTATGCCGATTCGAATTGATAAAAAATTACCAGCTGTTGAGATTTTACGGACAGAGAATATCTTTGTCATGGATGATCAACGTGCGGCCCACCAAGATATCCGTCCCTTGAAGATTTTAATTTTAAATCTTATGCCACAGAAAATGGTGACAGAGACTCAGTTATTGCGCCATTTGGCCAATACACCCCTACAACTGGACATTGATTTTCTCTATATGGAGAGCCATCGTTCTAAAACAACTCGTTCAGAACACATGGAGACCTTCTATAAAACTTTTCCAGAAGTCAAGGATGAGTATTTTGATGGGATGATTATCACAGGGGCTCCAGTTGAGCATTTACCATTTGAGGAAGTGGACTATTGGGAGGAATTCAGTCAGGTTCTTGAGTGGTCTAAGAACCATGTCTATTCGACGCTTCATATCTGTTGGGGTGCTCAGGCGGGGCTTTATCTGCGTTATGGAGTGGAAAAATACCAGATGGACAGTAAGTTATCAGGGATTTATCCTCAGGACACTTTAAAGGAAGGGCACCTTCTCTTTAGAGGCTTTGACGATAGCTACGTATCCCCTCATTCACGGCACACAGAGATTTCTAAGGAAGAGATTCTGAATAAGACCAATCTCGAAATATTGTCCGAAGGGTCGCAGGTTGGGGTTTCGATTTTGGCCAGTCGTGATTTACGAGAAATTTATAGTTTTGGGCATTTGGAATATGACCGTGATACCTTGGCAAAAGAGTATTTTCGAGACCGTGATGCAGGGTTGGATCCTCATATTCCAGAAAATTACTTTAAGGATGATGATGTCAGCCAGACACCTTGTCTTTGTTGGTCTTCATCAGCAGCCCTCTTTTTCAGTAACTGGGTAAACTATGCGGTCTATCAGGAAACCCCTTTTGACTGGAGAAAAATAGAAGATGATGCATCCGCATTTGGGTATTTATAAGAGGAATTATGACATATTTAGACGCTTTTAAATCAGGGAACTTGGTTTTACCGAGTGCCCTGCTCTTGCATTTTAAGGAACTCTTTCCTTCCAGCGATGATTTTCTAGTCTGGCAATTTTTCTATTTGCAAAATACGACAGGCTTGGAAGAAATGTCACCAAGCCAGATTGCTGACAGGATTGGCAAGGAAATTTCAGATGTCAATCAAGCTATTTCCAATCTGACGGAGAGGGGACTCCTTCAGTATCGAACGATCGAATTGAATGGCGAAATTGAATTGCTCTTTGATGCCAGTCTAGCCTTGGAACGTTTGGATGACTTGCTTGGAGCTAGTGCTTCGAGTTCAGACCAGTTGACACCTCAAAACCAGCTTAAGGCTTTGGTAGAAACCTTCCAGCAGGAGTTGGGACGCTTGTTGACGCCTTTTGAGATTGAAGATTTGACTAAGACCCTTAAGGAAGATGGAACCAGTGCTGATTTGATTAAGGAAGCTCTTCGTGAAGCTGTTTTAAATGGAAAAGCAAACTGGAAGTACATTCAGGCAATTTTGAGAAATTGGCGCCATGAAGGTATTAAAAGTGTGGCTCAAATTGAGACCAAGCGGGCAGAGAGAGAAGCAAGCAATCCTCAGTTGACACAGGTATCTGCGGATTTCAGAAATGCTATGGATCTCTGGAAGGATTAATCCATGTCAGCAGGCTTGAAATCCAAGTAAGATTTGCAAGCTGTGTTTAATTGTGATAAAATAAATAGAAAATAAATTGAAAAAAGAGGTATGTGAAATGTCACGTAAACCATTTATCGCTGGTAACTGGAAAATGAACAAAAATCCAGAAGAAGCTAAAGCATTCGTTGAAGCAGTTGCATCAAAACTTCCTTCATCAGACCTTGTTGAAGCAGGTATCGCAGCTCCAGCTCTTGATTTGACAGCTGTTCTTGCTGCTGCTAAAGGTTCAAACCTTAAAGTTGCTGCTCAAAACTGCTACTTTGAAAATGCAGGTGCTTTCACTGGTGAAACTAGCCCACAAGTTTTGAAAGAAATCGGTACTGACTACGTTGTTATCGGTCACTCAGAACGCCGTGACTACTTCCATGAAACTGACGAAGATATTAACAAAAAAGCAAAAGCAATCTTTGCAAACGGTATGCTTCCAATCATCTGTTGTGGTGAGTCACTTGAAACTTACGAAGCTGGTAAAGCTGCTGAGTTTGTAGGTGCTCAAGTATCTGCTGCATTGGCTGGTTTGACTGCTGAACAAGTTGCTGCATCAGTTATCGCTTATGAGCCAATCTGGGCTATCGGTACTGGTAAATCAGCTTCACAAGACGACGCACAAAAAATGTGTAAAGTTGTTCGTGACGTTGTAGCTGCTGACTTTGGTCAAGAAGTTGCGGATAAAGTTCGTGTTCAATACGGTGGTTCTGTTAAACCTGAAAACGTTGCTTCATACATGGCTTGTCCAGACGTTGACGGTGCCCTTGTAGGTGGTGCGTCACTTGAAGCAGAAAGCTTCTTGGCTTTGCTTGACTTTGTAAAATAATCAGTAGCAAAAGCTAGGTGGAACAGCATTGAGATGTCTGTTCCATTTTTTATAGGAGAGGAAAGATTGAAAACAAAGATTGGAAAAATTGGATTAGCAAGTATCTTTTTACTAGGCTTGGCAGTTAGTCATGTTGCTGCAAATGAAACTGAAGCTTCAAAAACTTCGCAGGATACAAGGACAGTTTCAAGTAGTTCAGAGCAAAATCAGTCTTCTAATAAAACTCAAACGAGCGAAGGAGTAAAGACCAATGCTTCTGCCCACTGGGATGGGGATTATTATGTAAAGGCTGATGGTTCCAAAGCCAAGAGTGAGTGGATTTTTGATAACTACTATAAGGCTTGGTTTTATATTAAGTCAGACGGACGTTATGCTCAAAACGAGTGGCAGGGCAATTACTACCTGAAATCAGGTGGTTATATGGCCAAAAATGAATGGGTTTATGATAATGCCTATAAGAACTGGTTTTACCTGAAGTCCGATGGTTCTTATGCTAACCAGGAATGGCACTCTGTTGGAGGTAAATGGTACTATTTCAAGAAGTGGGGCTATATGGCTAAAAGCCAATGGCAGGGAAGTTATTTCCTAAATGCTCAAGGTGCCATGATGCAAAATGAATGGCTCTATGATCCAGCCTATTCGTCTTACTTCTATCTCAAGTCTGATGGCTCTTATGCTAATCAAGAGTGGCAAAAGGTAGACGGAAAGTGGTACTATTTCAAGAAGTGGGGTTACATGGCTAAAGATGAGTGGCAGGGTAACTACTATTTGACAGAAAGTGGTGCTATGGCGACTGGTGAATTAGTCATGAATGATGCTCGCTATATTTTTTCTGACTCAGGTGAGTTAAAAGAAAAGAAAGACCTGAATGTTGGCTGGGTTCATCGAAATGGTAGACGTTATTTCTTTAACCATCGTGAAGAACAAGTTGGGACTGATCAAGTTAAAAAGGTTATCGATGTTAGCGAGCACAATGGTCGTATCAGTGACTGGAAGAAAGTCATCGATGATAATGGAGTAGATGGTGTTATTGTTCGTTTGGGTTATAGTGGTGTAGAAGATAAAGAACTGGCTTATAATATTCAAGAACTTAATCGTTTGGGTATTCCTTATGGTGTCTATCTTTACACCTATGCAGAAAATGAGACCGATGCTGAGAATGATGCCAATCAGACTATTGAACTCTTGAAAAAATACAAGATGAACCTGTCTTATCCTATCTACTACGATGTTGAGAACTGGGAATATGTAAATAAGACCAAGAGAGCTCCAAGTGATACTGGAACTTGGGTCAAGATTATCAACAAGTATATGACAACAATGAGGCAGGCTGGTTATCAAAATGTGAAAGTTTATAGTTATCGTCAACTCTTGCAAACTCGTTTGAATCATCCAGATATTTTACAACATGTCAACTGGGTTGCAGCCTATACGGATGCGCTTGATTGGAATAATCCTCACTATTCAGGTGAAAAAGGATGGCAATATACTTCATCTGAATACTTAAAAGGAATTCGTGGACGTGTTGATGTCAGCGTTTGGTATTAAGATATAATACTCTTCGAAAATCTCTTCAAACTACGTTAGCTCTATCTGCAACCTCAAAACAGTATTTTGAGCAACCTGTGGCTAGTTTTCTAGTTTGCTCTTTGATTTTCATTGAGTATAAGTTTGAGAAAGGAGTGTGCAAGAAAATTGCATCCTCTTTTTCTTTGCTTTACTGAAGAAAAGGGACATGAAATTGAATCAAAAAAACTCTACAGAATTCTTAAATTATCAGTCTATTGCAACTTTTCTCATGTGAGTCTTTTGGCTTGCTATTGGTTTTTATTAGTAGTATACTAAGGTAGTAATCATTAAGAAGTGGTTACAAAAAATAATGAATGAGGTAAAAACAATGGTAGAATTGAAAAAAGAAGCAGTAAAAGACGTAACATCATTAACAAAAGCAGCACCAGTAGCATTGGCAAAGACAAAGGAAGTCTTGAATCAAGCTGTTGCTGATTTGTACGTAGCCCACGTTGCTTTGCACCAAGTACACTGGTACATGCGTGGTCGTGGTTTCCTTGTATGGCATCCAAAAATGGATGAGTACATGGATGCTCTTGATGGTCAATTGGATGAAATCAGCGAGCGCTTGATTACACTTGGAGGAAGCCCATTCTCTACATTGACAGAGTTCCTTCAACACAGTGAAATCGAAGAAGAAGAAGGAGAATTCCGTAACGTTGAAGAAAGCTTGGAACGTGTTCTAGCTATTTATCGCTACCTCATCACTCTTTTCCAAAAAGCCTTGGATGTGACTGACGAAGAAGGCGATGATGTTACAAACGATATCTTTGTTGGTGCTAAGGCTGAACTTGAGAAAACAGTTTGGATGATTGCGGCAGAACTTGGACAAGCACCTGGTTTGTAAGAAATAGAATAATCATATAAAAATCTGTAGGATGAATCTTACAGATTTTTTCTATTCTGTAAGCTATTCCAAACCAGTCTTTTTTTGACTTTTTTGATAAAATAGTACTATCAGTAAAAAGGATGGAAGCATGACTAAGAAAATCGTAGCTATTTGGGCCCAGGATGAAGAGGGTGTAATTGGTAAGGACAATCGTCTGCCTTGGTATTTGCCAGCAGAACTGCAACACTTCAAAGAAACAACTCTGAATCATGCTATCTTGATGGGACGCGTGACTTTTGATGGGATGGGGCGTCGCTTGCTTCCAAAACGGGAGACCTTGATTTTGACGCGTAATTCTGAAGAAAAGATAGATGGGGTTACTACTTTTTATGATGTTCAGTCTGTCTTGGGCTGGTATCAGGCTCAAGATAAGAATCTTTATATTCTCGGTGGAAAGCAAATTTTTCAGGCTTTTGAACCTTACCTTGACGAAGTGATTGTAACTCACATTCATGCTCGGGTAGAGGGAGATACCTATTTTCCTGAAGAGTTTGACTTGTCTATTTTTGAAATAGTTTCAAGCAAATTTTACGCCAAAGATGAGAAAAATCCTTATGATTTTACTATCCAATACCGCAAGAGAAAGGAAGTCTAATGGAACGTAGTATATTTGGTTTTTTCACAGCCATGCTGTGTTTGGTCTGCTTGCTTGCAGGAGCACAGGCTTTTCGTAAAAAGCGTTATGGACTTTCTGTCCTGCTCTGGTTAAATGCCTTTACCAACTTGGTCAATAGTATCCATGCTTTTTACATGACCTTATTTTAGATAGAATGACAGTATAGAATAGAACGGAAGGAAATCATGCCTACAAATAGGAATAATGATATGATGGTTTATTGCTCATTTTGTGGCAAAAGCCAAGAAGAAGTACAAAAAATAATCGCTGGGAACAACGCCTTTATCTGTAATGAATGTGTGGAGTTGGCCCAGGAAATCATTAGGGAGGAGTTGGCGGAGGAAGTCTTGGCAGACTTGTCTGAAGTTCCAAAACCAATCGAACTCCTCCATATCTTGAACCACTATGTAATTGGTCAAGATCGTGCCAAACGTGCTTTAGCAGTAGCAGTATACAACCACTACAAACGCATCAATTTCCACGATACGCGTGAAGAGTCAGAAGATGTGGATTTGCAGAAATCAAACATCTTAATGATTGGCCCAACTGGTTCAGGGAAAACTTTCCTTGCCCAGACCTTGGCTAAGAGCTTGAATGTGCCTTTTGCGATTGCGGATGCGACAGCCTTAACTGAGGCTGGTTATGTTGGTGAGGATGTGGAAAATATCCTCCTCAAACTCCTGCAGGCTGCTGACTTTAACATTGAACGTGCAGAGCGTGGCATTATCTATGTGGATGAAATTGACAAGATTGCTAAGAAGAGCGAGAACGTATCGATCACACGTGATGTTTCTGGTGAAGGTGTGCAACAAGCCCTTCTCAAGATTATCGAGGGAACCGTTGCTAGTGTTCCGCCTCAAGGTGGACGTAAACATCCACAACAAGAGATGATTCAAGTCGATACCAAAAATATCCTCTTCATCGTGGGTGGTGCTTTTGATGGTATTGAAGAAATCGTCAAACAACGTCTGGGTGAAAAAGTCATCGGATTTGGTCAAAACAATAAGGCGATTGATGAAAACAGCTCCTACATGCAAGAAATCATCGCAGAAGATATTCAAAAATTTGGTATTATCCCTGAGTTGATTGGACGTTTGCCTGTCTTTGCTGCTCTTGAACAGTTGACAGTAGATGATTTGGTTCGTATCTTGAAAGAGCCAAGAAATGCTTTGGTGAAACAGTACCAAACCTTGCTTTCTTATGATGATGTCGAGTTGGAATTTGACGATGAAGCCCTTCAGGAAATTGCCAATAAGGCTATCGAACGGAAGACAGGGGCGCGTGGTCTTCGCTCGATTATCGAAGAAACAATGCTAGATGTCATGTTTGAAGTGCCGAGTCAGGAAAATGTGAAATTGGTCCGCATCACTAAAGAAGCTGTCGATGGAACGGATAAACCAATCCTAGAAACAGCCTAGAGGTGACTATGGAACTGAATACACACAATGCAGAAATCTTGCTCAGTGCGGCTAATAAGTCCCACTATCCGCAGGATGAACTGCCAGAGATCGCTCTTGCAGGGCGTTCAAATGTTGGCAAGTCTAGCTTTATCAATACTATGCTGAATCGTAAGAATCTGGCTCGTACGTCAGGGAAACCTGGGAAAACCCAGCTTCTCAACTTCTTTAACATTGACGATAAGATGCGCTTTGTGGATGTGCCTGGTTATGGTTATGCCCGTGTTTCCAAAAAAGAGCGTGAAAAGTGGGGGCGCATGATTGAGGAGTATCTGACAACTCGAGAAAATCTCCGTGCAGTGGTCAGTCTAGTTGACCTCCGTCATGACCCATCAGCAGATGATGTGCAGATGTACGAATTTCTCAAGTATTATGAGATTCCAGTCATCATTGTGGCGACCAAGGCAGACAAGATTCCACGTGGTAAATGGAACAAGCACGAATCAGCAATCAAAAAGAAATTAAACTTTGACCCAAGTGACGACTTTATCCTCTTTTCATCTGTCAGCAAGGCAGGGATGGATGAGGCTTGGGATGCAATCTTAGAAAAATTGTGAGGAAAAGAAAATGGCAAAAACAATTCATACAGACAAAGCTCCAAAGGCTATCGGACCATATGTTCAAGGAAAAATCGTTGGCAACCTTTTGTTTGCTAGTGGTCAAGTTCCTCTCTCTCCTGAAACTGGGGAAATCGTTGGAGAAACGATCCAAGAACAGACAGAACAGGTCTTAAAAAACATCGGTGCTATTTTGGCAGAAGCGGGAACTGACTTTGACCATGTTGTCAAAACAACTTGCTTTTTGAGCGATATGAACGACTTTGTTCCTTTTAACGAGGTTTACCAAACGGCCTTTAAAGAGGAATTTCCAGCTCGTTCAGCTGTGGAGGTAGCTCGTCTTCCTCGTGATGTAAAAGTCGAAATTGAAGTCATCGCAGAGATTGGATAAGCTAGTTGAAGTTTGGTGTTGCCAAACTTCTTTTGATATAAGGAGAAAAAGATGACAAAGAAACAACTTCACTTGGTGATTGTGACAGGAATGAGTGGTGCAGGGAAAACAGTTGCCATTCAGTCCTTCGAAGATTTGGGTTATTTTACTATTGATAATATGCCGCCAGCTCTCTTGCCTAAGTTTTTGCAGTTGGTGGAAACAAAGGAAGACGACCATAAGTTGGCCTTGGTAGTAGATATGCGTAGCCGTTCTTTCTTCTCAGAGATTCAAGCTGTTTTGGATGAGTTGGAAAACAAGGAAGAACTGGACTTCAAAATTCTCTTTTTGGATGCAGCTGATAAGGAATTGGTCGCTCGTTACAAGGAAACCAGACGGAGTCACCCACTAGCAGCAGATGGACGGATTTTGGATGGAATCAAGCTGGAACGTGAGCTCTTGGCACCTTTGAAAAATATGAGCCAAAATGTGGTGGATACAACTGAACTTACTCCACGTGAGCTGCGTAAAACCCTTGCAGAGCAGTTTTCAGATCAAGAACAAGCCCAGTCTTTCCGTATCGAAGTCATGTCTTTCGGCTTTAAATATGGAATCCCAATTGATGCGGATTTGGTCTTTGATGTGCGCTTTTTGCCAAATCCCTATTACCTTCCAGAACTGAGAAACCAAACGGGTGTGGATGAACCAGTTTATGACTATGTCATGAACCATCCTGAGTCAGAAGAATTTTATCAGCATTTGTTGGCCTTGATTGAGCCGATTTTGCCAAGTTACCAAAAGGAAGGTAAGTCAGTTTTAACCATTGCCATGGGTTGTACGGGTGGACAACACCGTAGTGTGGCCTTTGCTAAACGCTTGGCGCAGGACTTATCCAAGACTTGGCCTGTCAATGAAGGGCATCGCGACAAAGACCGAAGAAAGGAAACGGTAAACCGTTCATGAGAAAACCAAAGATAACAGTGATTGGTGGAGGGACTGGGATCCCCGTCATTCTTAAAAGTCTGCGTGAAAAAGATGTGGAAATTGCTGCTATTGTAACGGTGGCAGATGATGGTGGTTCATCAGGTGAACTCCGAAAAAATATGCAACAATTGACACCGCCAGGTGATCTTCGTAATGTTCTCGTGGCCATGTCGGATATGCCTAAGTTTTATGAGAAGGTATTTCAGTATCGCTTCTCTGAGGATGCAGGAGCCTTTGCTGGCCATCCATTGGGCAATCTCATTATTGCAGGTCTGTCAGAAATGCAGGGTTCGACCTATAATGCCATGCAGTTACTGAGCAAATTTTTCCACACAACTGGGAAGATTTATCCTTCAAGTGACCATCCTTTGACCCTTCATGCAGTCTTTCAGGATGGGACAGAAGTGGCTGGAGAGAGCCATATTGCAGACCATCCAGGCATGATTGACCATGTCTATGTGACCAATACGCTCAACGATGATACACCTCTGGCTAGCCGTAGAGTAGTGCAGACCATTCTTGAAAGTGACATGATTGTCCTCGGACCTGGTTCCCTCTTTACCTCGATTTTGCCCAATATCGTGATTAAAGAAATCGGGCAGGCGCTTTTGGAAACCAAGGCAGAAATAGCCTATGTCTGCAATATCATGACCCAACGTGGGGAGACGGAACATTTTACAGATAGCGACCACGTGGAAGTCTTGCATCGTCACCTTGGCCGACCTTTTATCGATACTGTCTTGGTGAATATCGAAAAAGTGCCTCAGGAATACATGAATTCCAACCGTTTTGATGAATACTTGGTCCAGGTGGAACATGACTTTGCTGGCCTTTGTAAACAAGTTCCGCGAGTGATTTCATCCAACTTCCTTCGCCTGGAAAATGGAGGTGCCTTCCACGATGGGGATTTGATTGTGGACGAGTTGATGCGGATTATACAGGTGAGAAAATGAGTTTCACAGTAGCAGTAAAAGAAGAAATTCTGGGTCAACACCATCTGAGCCGACATGAATTATCTGCCATTATCAAGATGTCTGGTAGCATCGGTCTTTCGACCTCGGGCCTGACCTTGTCTGTCGTGACAGAAAATGCCAAACTGGCTCGTCACCTCTATGAGTCCTTTCTTCATTTCTATGAAATCAAATCAGAAATTCGCCACCACCAAAGAAGTAATCTTCGCAAGAATCGGGTCTATACTGTCTTTACTGATGAAAAGGTGCAGGATTTATTGAGTGATTTGCACTTGGCCGACTCCTTCTTTGGTCTGGAAACAGGTATTGATGAGGAGATTTTATCAGATGAGGAAGCAGGTCGTGCTTATCTTTGTGGCGCTTTCTTGGCAAATGGCAGCATTCGTGACCCTGAATCTGGCAAGTATCAGTTGGAAATCAGTTCTGTTTATCTGGACCACGCGCAAGGGATTGCCTCTCTTCTCCAGCAATTTTTACTAGATGCCAAGGTACTTGAGCGTAAGAAGGGGGCTGTGACCTACCTCCAGCGAGCTGAAGATATTATGGATTTCTTGATTGTCATCGGAGCCATGCAGGCGCGTGATGATTTTGAGCGGGTTAAGATTTTGCGAGAAACCCGTAATGACCTCAATCGGGCCAATAATGCCGAGACAGCTAATATCGCTCGGACAGTTTCTGCCAGCATGAAGACCATCAACAATATCAGCAAAATCAAAGATATTATGGGCTTAGAAAATTTGCCAGTGGATTTGCAGGAAGTGGCGCAACTGCGGATTCAGCACCCAGACTACTCTATCCAGCAGTTAGCAGATAGCCTCAGCACCCCTCTGACCAAAAGTGGTGTCAACCACAGACTCAGAAAGATAAATAAATTAGCCGATGAACTATAAAACCACGAATCCTATGACTCGTGGTTCTTTTTTATAAACTGGTTGAGTGTTTTGGTTGTACTTTTTGTTCAGGATCAATGTAATTAATAGCATTGTTGACAGCGGTTGGGGCTTCTCCGAGACCTGTCGCAATCAAATCAATTTTTCCGTCATAGTAGCAGCAGTCACCGATAGCATAGATACCTGCTTGGCTGGATTCTTGCTTGCTGTTGACAATAATCTTGTGGCGGTTGAGGTCCAGACCCCAGTTTTTGAGGTTACCGACAGAAGATTTGAAACCATAGTTGACAAAGAGGTGGTCTAGGTCAATCGTTTCGGTTTCATCAGATTTAACTTTTGTGATTTCAAGTTTATCGAGCGTTGTTCCATCTCCAAGGAGTTGGCTAGGGACGAATGGTGTCTTGATGGTCACAGAAGATTCCTGTAAGGCTTGCACACTGTGTTCCAAAGCACGGAAATTATCTCTACGGTGAACAAGGGTAGTTGGTGCAATTTTTTCAAAAGCCAAAGCCCAATCCACAGCTGAGTCTCCCCCACCAAGAATCGTCACTTTCTTACCAGCATATTGCTGAATGTTGGAAACGTGGTAGTGGATATTTTCATAGCCCTCAACCCCTTCCAGTTCCAGCGGACGTGGTTTGAAGGCCCCTCCACCCATAGCAATGATAACTGTTTTAGACAGGTGACTTCCTTTAGAAGTTGTAATGGCAAAGCCTTGATCTTGTTTTTCAATTTCAAGAACTGTTTCATTGAGATGAATAGGGGTATCAAAGCTGTTTAGCTGTTCAATCAAGCGCTTAGTCAACTCTTCTCCAGTCAGGTTTGGAAAACCTGGGACGTCTAGGATTTCCTTTTCAGGATAAAGAATAGCGGGCTGTCCACCTAGTTGGGGAAGGGAGTCGATGATTTGGACCTTGGCTTGGCGTAGGTGGGCATAAAAGGCTGCAAAAAGTCCGACTGGGCCACCACCTACAATAGTGATATCATAGAGTTGAGACATGGTTTCTCCTTTGTTTTTTCTAGTCATACTCTTTGAAAATCAAATTCAAACCACGTCAGCGTCGCCTTACCGTACTCAAGTACAGCCTGCGGCTAGCTTCCTAGTTTGCTCTTTGATTTTCATTGAGTATCAGTTTATTTTATCATATTTTTTCTTTAATTTAAAATGAAGTAGGATAGGGGAAAAAATGTCAGAAAAAATGGTATAATAGAAAGGAACGTGTTTGGACAGAGAGGAGACAGCAGATGAACTTTCAACAATTATCCAATCTGCAATATTGGACTAGCTTGTTTTCTAGTCCTTGGAGTATTGCCATCAATTTGTTTGATATTTTGATTGTGGCCTATGTTTTATATCGTTTTACAAAAGCGATAGCTGGTACTAAGATTATGATTTTGGTGCGTGGGGTCGTGATCTTTGTATTAGCCCAGGTTGTGGCCAATATCCTTGGTTTAACAACGATTTCTTGGTTGATTAATCAGATTATCACTTATGGTGTTATTGCTGCGGTTGTTATCTTCTCTCCAGAGATTCGGACTGGTTTGGAACGTTTGGGAAGGGCGACAGATTTCTTTTCTACTAGTCAAATTAGTGCAGAAGAGCAAATGATTCGTGCCTTTGTCAAGTCAGTTGAATATATGAGCCCTCGTAAGATTGGTGCCCTGGTTGCCATCCAACGAGTTCGCACCTTGCAAGAATACATTGCGACAGGGATTCCCTTGGATGCCAATATTTCGGCAGAACTCATCATCAATATTTTTATTCCTAACACTCCCCTACATGATGGTGCTGTGATCATCAGAGAAAATCGGATTGCGGTGACTTCTGCCTATCTACCCTTAACAGAAAGGACAGGGATTTCCAAGGAATTTGGAACCAGACATAGGGCGGCTATCGGTTTATCAGAAGTATCCGATGCCTTGACCTTTATTGTCTCAGAGGAAACAGGTGGTATTTCTATTACCTACAATGGGATCTTCAAGCACGACTTGACTCTTGAGGAATTTGAAGCAGAATTACGAGCACTTCTTTTGCCAACCGTTGAGGAAAAAGTCAGTTTCAAGGACCGTTTGCTAGGAGGTTGGAAATATGAGAAAAAATAGTCTATATATCATTTCATCTCTCTTTTTTGCTTGTGTCTTATTTATCTATGCAACATCGACCAACTTTCAAAATAATAATACTGTAAGGCAGGTCAAATCGGAAACCTACACCAATACGGTAGCAAATGTTCCTATAGACATTCATTATGATAATAGTCAATACTTTATTAGTGGTTTTGCTTCAGAAGTTTCAGTTGTGCTGACAGGTGCCAATCGTGTGACTTTGGCGAGCGAAATGCAGGAAAGTACTCGTAAGTTTAAGGTTACAGCGGATTTGACAGATGCTAGTGTTGGAACGATTGAAGTTCCCTTGAACATTGAAAATCTTCCAAGTGGATTGACCGCTGTGGCAACGCCTCAAAAGATTACAGTGAAAGTTGGGAAGAAGGTTAAGAGAGATGGGATGCTTGTTGTGCCACAAGTTGACCAAAGCCAGATTGATCCCAAGCTACAAATTGATAGTGTAACCGTGTCAAATGAACGCGTTTCGGTCACAACTGACCAGGAAACATTAGCTAAGATTGACAAAGTTATTGCGCTTCTGCCTACTAGCGAACGGATTACAGGTAATTATAGTGGTTCGGTACCTTTGCAGGCAATCGACCGTAATGGGGTTGTCTTACCAGTAGTGATCACTCCGTTTGATACAATAATGAAGGTCACTACAAAACCAGTAGCACCAAGTTCAAGCACAAGCAGTTCGTCGGAGACATCTTCGTCAACGAAAGCAACTAGTTCAAAAACGAATTAAAAATAGAAAAAGGATTTTATAAAAATGGGTAAATATTTTGGGACTGATGGAGTCCGTGGAGAAGCTAACGTAGAACTAACGCCAGAATTGGCTTTTAAACTAGGACGTTTTGGAGGTTATGTTCTCAGTCAACATGAAACGGAAGCACCGAAAGTTTTTGTGGGACGTGATACACGTATTTCAGGAGAAATGCTAGAATCTGCCTTGGTAGCTGGTCTTCTTTCAGTTGGTATTCACGTATATAAACTAGGCGTTCTGGCAACACCAGCAGTAGCTTACTTGGTCAAAACTGAAGGAGCAAGTGCAGGTGTCATGATTTCTGCTAGCCATAACCCAGCTCTTGATAATGGGATTAAGTTCTTTGGTGGGGATGGTTTCAAACTAGATGACGAAAAAGAAGCAGAAATTGAAGTCTTGTTAGATGCTGCGGAAGATACTCTTCCTCGTCCAAGTGCAGAAGGTTTGGGAACCTTGGTAGATTATCCAGAAGGCTTGCGTAAGTATGAAAGCTATCTGGTTTCAACTGGAACTCCCCTTGAAGGAATGAAGGTTGCCTTGGACACAGCCAATGGTGCAGCGTCTACAAGTGCCCGTCAGATTTTCGCTGATCTCGGTGCTCAATTGACGGTTATCGGAGAAACACCAGATGGTCTTAATATCAACCTTAATGTTGGTTCAACACACCCAGAAGCCCTTCAAGAAGTGGTTAAAGAAAGCGGGTCAGCAATTGGTTTGGCCTTTGATGGGGACAGTGACCGTTTGATTGCTGTTGATGAAAATGGCGACATCGTCGATGGTGATAAGATTATGTATATCATCGGGAAATACCTTTCTGAAAAAGGACAATTGGCCCGAAATACAATTGTGACAACCGTTATGTCTAACCTAGGTTTCCACAAGGCCTTGGACTGTGAAGGCATTAACAAGGCAGTCACTGCAGTTGGAGACCGCTACGTTGTTGAAGAAATGAGAAAATCAGGCTACAACCTTGGTGGTGAACAGTCTGGGCACGTCATCTTGATGGATTACAATACCACAGGTGATGGTCAATTATCAGCAGTCCAATTGACTAAAATCATGAAGGAAACGGGTAAGAGCTTGTCAGAGCTGGGAGCAGAAGTAACCATCTATCCACAAAAATTAGTCAATATCCGAGTGGAAAATGCCATGAAGGAAAAGGCTATGGAAGTGCCAGCTATCAAGGCAATTATCGAGAAGATGGAAGCAGAAATGGCAGGGAATGGCCGTATCCTTGTCCGCCCAAGTGGAACAGAGCCCCTTTTGCGTGTCATGGCAGAAGCGCCTACAACAGAAGAAGTGGACTACTATGTTGATACCATTGCAGATGTGGTTCGAGATGAAATCGGGATTGACTAAATCCTAGAAAACTAGATGAAAATAAAAAATTATGGTACAATAGCTTATAATATTGTAGCCGAGGGAGAGAGACATGAATCTTAAACGTGAACAAGAATTTGTTAGTCAGTATCATTTTGATGCGCGTAATTTTGAATGGGAAAATGAAAATGGAGCTCCTGAAACCAAGGTGGATGTGAACTTTCAATTGATTCAACATGATCAAGAAAATCAAGTGACTTCCTTAATTGTCGTCTTGAGTTTTATGATTGTATTTGATAAGTTTGTCATTAGTGGAACCATTTCACAGGTAAATCATATCGATGGTCGTATTGTCAATGAACCAAGTGAATTGAACCAAGAAGAAGTGGAAACCTTGGCTCGTCCATGTTTGAACATGCTCAATCGTTTGACTTACGAAGTGACTGAAATTGCATTAGACTTACCAGGAATCAATTTGGAGTTCTAATATGAAACTAGCTGTTATCACAGATTCCTCTGCCTATCTCAGTGCAGAGACCTTACAAAGAGAAGATTTGTTTGTCTTGGATATTCCTGTCAATATTGATGGTGAGGAGTATGTCGAAGGTATCAATCTGACTGCTGAGGAATTTTATCAAAAAATGACTCAGACTTCTGAATTGCCTAAGACCAGTCAACCAAGCATTGCCAAGTTAGATGAAATTTTAACTTCGCTCAAAGAACAAGGCTATACCCATGCCTTGGGACTTTTCCTATCTTCTGGAATTTCAGGTTTTTACCAAAATATCCAGTATATGGTGGATGACTATGAGGGTTTAACCATTGCTTTTCCAGACACTTTGATTACAAGTGCTCCGCTGGGTATCATGGTTGAAAGTGTCTTTAACTGGCGCGACCAGGGCGATGATTTTGCCATTATTCAGGATAAGCTAGCTATTCAAATTAGTCGTACGTCAGCTTTTATCATGGTGGATGATTTGGATCATTTGGTAAAAGGTGGGCGCCTTTCAAATGGGGCTGCGATTTTGGGCAATCTGCTAAGCATTAAGCCAATCCTTTATTTTAACGATCAAGGTGTGATTGAAGTTTACGAAAAAGTTCGTACTGAAAAGAAAGCAACCAAGCGCTTAATTGAGATTATCAAGGAAGCCACAGCTTCAGGCCAATACCGTATCATTGTCATTCACGGAAATGCTCCTGAAAAGGCTGAGGAATTGCGTCAACACTTGCTTGAGTCTGGAGTGGGTACGGATATTTCACTTGCTACATTTGGCAGTGTCATTGGGACCCACCTAGGATCAGGAAGTATTGCTCTGGGTTATATTCCAGTGATTTAGTTAGCACTTCAAGACTAGTCAAGAAGGATTTGTATCTTAGAAATTGAACACGGACTAGCTTCCTCTTGAAAAAAGATGCCTGTCTTGCCTTTTATGGAAAGTCAGCGCCATCCCCTATTTTTCATGGGCAACTAAGGTCCTTTGAATCTTGATAATTGAACACGCCTGGAACCCTGTGTGAAAAAGATAGTTCTTCCAAGGAGTAGACACTCCTTGATCAGAACTCCTATTTTCACTTTGTGTTCTTGCAGATTTTGTATCTTAGACAGGAGTAGAGATGAGTATTCGAGTAATTATTGCTGGTTTTAAGGGAAAGATGGGCCAAGCTGCTTGTCAGATGGTCTTGGATGATCCAGACTTGGATTTGGTAGCAGTTTTGGATCCTTTTGAGTCTGAGTCAGAATGGCAGGGAATTCCTGTTTTTAAGGATAAGGTTGATTTAGCAGGCTTTGAAGCGGATGTCTGGGTAGATTTTACTACTCCAGCTGTTGCCTATGAAAATACACGATTTGCTCTTGAAAATGGCTTTGCTCCAGTAGTTGGAACAACAGGCTTTACTAGTGAAGAAATTGCAGAGCTAAAAGATTTTTCACGTGCCCAAGATTTGGGTGGTTTGATTGCCCCTAACTTTGCCTTGGGTGCTGTCTTGCTCATGCAATTTGCGACGCAGGCTGCTAAATATTTCCCAAACGTGGAGATTATCGAGCTCCATCATGACAAGAAAAAGGATGCTCCTAGTGGAACAGCTATTAAAACAGCTGAGTTGATGGCGGAAGTTCGAGAGTCTATCCAGCAAGGTGCGCCTGATGAAGAAGAACTGATTGCTGGTGCTCGTGGTGCTGACTTTGATGGCATGCGGATTCACTCTGTCCGTCTACCAGGCTTGGTAGCCCATCAGGAAGTCATCTTTGGCAATCAGGGAGAAGGATTGACCCTCCGTCATGACTCCTATGATCGCAGCTCCTTCATGACAGGGGTCAATTTGGGAATTAAAGAAGTTGTCAAGCGTCATGAGCTTGTCTATGGATTAGAACACTTATTATGAGATTAACGCAAATGCCTTCTGAATTTCAGAAGGCTTTACCAGTATTAGAAAAAATTAAAGAAGCAGGCTTTGAAGCTTATTTTGTTGGGGGCTCTGTTCGAGATGCTCTCCTCAATCGTCCTATCCATGATGTGGATATTGCGACGTCTTCTTATCCAGAGGAGACCAAGCAGATTTTTCCGCGAACAGCCGATATCGGAATCGAGCATGGAACCGTCTTGGTCTTAGATGGGGATGAGGAGTATGAGGTAACCACTTTTCGGACAGAAGATGTCTATGTGGACTATCGAAGACCCAGTGCGGTTTCCTTTGTGCGTTCGCTAGAAGAAGACCTCAAGCGCCGTGATTTCACAGTCAATGCCTTTGCCTTGGACGAGACAGGGGAAATCATTGACTTGTTCCGTGGTTTAGAAGATTTGGAAAATCAAGTTTTGCGGGCGGTTGGTGTAGCTAGTGAGCGTTTCAACGAAGATGCTCTACGGATTATGCGTGGTTTCCGTTTTCAGGCCAGTCTTGGCTTTGAGCTTGAGTCAGAAACATTTAAAGCTATGAAGACCTTGACGCCACTTTTGGAGAAAATTTCTGTAGAGCGTACTTTTGTTGAGTTTGATAAACTCTTGCTGGCTCCATTTTGGAGAAGGGGCTTGGCTTCCATGATTGAGAGTCAAGCTTATGACTATCTCCCTGATATGGCAGCTAGCCAGGACAAGCTCAACAGATTGTTTGATTTGGAGTCTAATTTCACCTTTGAATCCTCTGAACAAGCCTGGGCGGCTCTACTGTGGGCTTTGGAGATTGAAAATGCGCAGCCATTTTTGAAAGCTTGGAAGACCTCACGTCAGTTTGCCAAGCAGGTACAGGATTTGCTGATTATTTTGGCTCTGCGTGAAAAGAGAGAATTGAGCAAGCGCGATTGTTACCGCTTTGACTTGGATTTACTTTTACAGGCTGAAAATCTTCGTCAGGCTCAAGGGAAACCAGTCAACCCACAAGCCATCACAGAAACCTATCAGAGTCTGACCATTCATGATAAGAAAGAAATCCAAATCAACGGTGGTATTTTGATCAAGGAATATGGTTACCAGCCTAGCCCAGATTTGGGAGATATTTTAATAGAGATTGAGTTTGCCATTGTTGATGGAGAATTGGAAAATGACCGTCAAGCCATCGATAATTACCTGAGGGAGAAAAAATGAGTGATTTTATCGTTGAAAAACTAAGTAAATCCGTCGGTGATAAGACCGTTTTTAAGGATATTTCCTTTATTATCCATGACTTGGATAGAATTGGTCTAATCGGTGTCAATGGGACTGGTAAGACTACCCTTTTAGATGTTCTTTCTGGTGTTTCTGGCTTTGATGGGGATGTCAGTCCTTTTTCAGCTAAGAATGATTACCAGATTGGTTACTTGACTCAAGATCCTGATTTTGATGATAGTAAGACAGTTTTGGATACGGTTCTCTCCAGCGATCTCAAGGAAATCCAACTCATTCGTGAGTATGAACTCCTCATGCTCAACTACAGTGAGGACAAGCAGGCTCGTTTGGAACGGGTCATGGCTGAAATGGATTCTCTCCAAGCTTGGGAAATTGAGAGTCAGGTCAAGACCGTTCTCAGTAAGCTGGGTATTCAGGACTTATCGACTCCTGTTGGGGAATTGTCAGGTGGTCTGAGAAGACGAGTTCAGTTGGCGCAAGTCTTACTTGGCAACCACGATCTCTTGCTTTTGGATGAGCCGACCAACCATCTGGACATTGCGACTATTGAGTGGCTGACCCTCTTTTTGAAAAATTCTAAGAAGACAGTTCTCTTTATCACCCACGACCGTTATTTCCTAGACGCTTTGTCAACTCGGATTTTCGAATTGGATCGCGCAGGCTTGACCGAGTACCAGGGAAATTACCAGGACTATGTTCGCCTAAAGGCAGAACAGGATGAGCGCGACGCGGCTCTTCTTCACAAAAAGGAACAACTCTACAAACAAGAATTGGCCTGGATGCGCAGACAACCGCAGGCGCGTGCGACCAAGCAGCAGGCTCGTATCAATCGTTTCCACGACTTGAAGAAAGAAGTCTCAGGTGGCGTTGCTGAAACAGACTTGACCATGAACTTTGAAACCAGTCGGATTGGGAAGAAAGTCATCGAGTTTCAGGATGTTTCCTTTGCCTATGAAAACAAGCCTATTTTGCAAGATTTTAATCTCTTGGTGCAAGCTAAAGATCGTATTGGAATTGTTGGTGACAACGGTGTTGGGAAATCAACTCTCCTTAACTTGATTGCAGGCATTCTTGAGCCGACAGCAGGACAAGTTGTGATTGGGGAAACAGTTCGCATTGCCTATTTCTCTCAGCAAATTAAGGGCTTGGATGAGAGCAAGAGAGTGATCAATTACCTGCAAGAAGTGGCTGAAGAAGTCAAGACCAGCGGAGGTTCTACGACTTCGATTGCAGAGTTGCTGGAGCAGTTCCTTTTCCCACGTTCGACGCATGGAACCTTGATTGAGAAATTGTCTGGGGGAGAGAAAAAACGTCTTTATCTTCTCAAATTGCTCTTGGAAAAACCAAATGTTCTTCTCTTGGACGAGCCAACCAATGATTTGGATATTGCAACCTTGACAGTCTTGGAGAATTTTTTGCAAGGCTTTGCTGGTCCAGTTTTGACTGTTAGTCACGACCGCTATTTTTTGGATAAGGTAGCGACCAAGATTCTCGCTTTTGAGGATGGCAAGATTCGTCCTTTCTTTGGTCATTATACCGACTATCTTGATGAAAAAGTCTTTGAAACAGAGATGGCCAATCAAGTGCAAAAAGCCGAAAAGGAAAAAGTCGTCAAGGTTCGAGAAGACAAGAAACGCATGACCTACCAAGAAAAGCAGGAGTGGGCAAGCATTGAAGGCGATATTGAAGCCTTGGAAAATCGTATCGATACTATTGAAGATGAGATGCAGGCCAACGGCTCTGACTTTGGTAAGCTAGCGACACTCCAAAAAGAACTGGATGAGAAAAACGAAGCACTCCTTGAAAAATACGAACGCTATGAATACCTAAGTGACTTTGATAGCTAGAAGAATAGAAAAATCCCGTCTCATGGACAGGATTTCTCTATTCTTTTTTGGTTTCCTGGTGGAAGATATTTTGCCAAGTTTCGTGGCGACGCCAGATACTGGTGTGGATGATACCATCTAACTCATAGCTGATGAGTTTGGTCTTTTGACTGATGGAAGTGATTTGAATATCCTTGATAGCTGAATTCAACTCTTTTTCGGCTTTATAGGCCTCTTTATCCATCTGTTCTCCATCTTGACGAATATAGACAAAATCGTCAGCCAAGAATTCTTCCAGTTGATTTCCCTGATCAATCAATTGTTCGCGCATAAGCAATTTTTTGTAGACATTGTCTAAAATCTCATCCTCAGGGATAGGTGCTGGCTCGATATGGACATCGGTATCAAAGACTCCAAAACGTTCTTCCAACATAGACTCGACTTGATCCGCGATTTCGTGGCTCTCATAAACCGACAAGTCAGGATTCATTTCTAGCGTAATATCAAGGTAGATATTGCTACCGTAGGTACGACCTCTTTGAGACTTAACCTTACTGATTTTGGGAATTTTCATAATGGCCTTTTGGTAGTCCTCAAGCAGGCGGTCGTCAAAACCATCTGAAAGACTAAAGGAAGACTCGATGAAGATATCATAGGCAGTTTTCAAGATAAAGAAAGTGATGATGATAGCGACCAGTTTATCCACAATGGGATAATTGAAACTGCTAGCTAGGATGGCAATGGTAGTACCAAGAGAGGTAACAGCATCAGAAAGGTTATCCTTAGCAGCAGCCTTTAGCGCCTTGGAGTTGGATTTCTTACTGAGGCGAGTATTGTAGAGATAAACTAGAAACATAATCGCTGCAGAAATGATTCCTAGAGTTGCACCCAGAGGGTCAATGACTGTTTCTTCACGACTGAGAATCTTTTGAATGGTATCCCTTAGCACATCAAAGCCAACATAGAACATGATAATAGAAGTGACCAAGCTAGCCAAATCCTCAATCTTCCAATGACCAAAACGGTGGTCACGGTCTGCAGGTTGGCGCGCCATACGAATCCCAATCAAGAGGGCAACATTTCCAATGATGTCCGAGACGTTGTTAAAACCATCAGCCACCAAACTGGATGAATGAAGAAGATGACCAGTTGCCAATTTGGCCGCAGACAAGATCAAATAGGTTGAAATACTGATAATGGCCCCACGCTCAGCTAACTTGAGATTTGAAATAGATTGCTTCATTCAACTTCCTTTCTAGTCACATAGCATTCTACCATTATACTGGTTTTCAAGGGAAAATTCAAATAGGATGGATAAAATTAAGGGTAAAATTAAGAAAATACAAAGCAGAAAATGCTTTTTTTTTAGGAAACATGATAAAATGATATCTGGAAGTTTATGCTTTTTTATACAAAAATATTAGCAGATACCAAAGGAGATTATATGAAAACATTGATTGTTATTCCTGCCCTAAATCCTCCACTTGATTTGATTCAATACATAGAAAAATTAAGGCAATCTGGGTTAGAAGATATTCTAATTGTAGATGATGGAAGTAGGTCAGAATGTGGTTATATTTTTGAACAACTAAGAGATAAACAAGGATGTCAGATATTAACCCATGCAAAAAATTTAGGAAAGGGTCGTGCCTTAAAAAATGCCTTTAACTATTTTCTGACAATGCCAAATGTAGAAGAATATAACGGGATTGTCACTGCTGATTCGGATGGACAACATAGGGTTGAAGATGTCTTATCTATGGTAGAGACAATTTCTAATTATCCTGACTCACTCATTTTAGGTTGTCGTGATTTTGATTCTGAAAATGTTCCACCAAAAAGTAAATTTGGGAATAAGCTTACAAAATTAGTATTTAAATTGCTTTATGGTAGAAAAATTACAGATACTCAGACTGGACTTCGAGGCTTTCCAAAGGCAATTTTACATGAAATGTTGGAGATTTCAGGTGAACGATTTGAGTATGAAACTAAAATGTTAATCCATACATTTGATAATTCAATTCCCATCAAAGAAATAAGGATTGAAACTATTTACTTTGATGGGAATGCTGAAACTCATTTCAATCCTATTAAAGATTCATTGAGAATTTATAAAGTAATCTTTGCATCATTCTTTAAATATTTGTTATCTTCTCTTTCTTCCTTTTTAGTTGATATTGGATTGTTTCAGTTGTTCCTTTGGCTTTCCCTATCTGTAGGAATTCATAGGGGGGCACCGTTGATTCTATTATCAACTATTTTGGCAAGAATAATTTCATCTTATTTTAATTTTACAATGAATAAGAATTTTGTCTTTGATGGTGAAAAAAGAATTTATAAAACGATTGTGAAATACTATAGCTTGGCTGCTTTCCAAATGTTGTTGTCTGCAGCAATGGTGACAGTTGTTTGGAATATGTTTTCTGGTTCTGAAACAGCTATTAAAATAGTAGTCGATACAATCTTATTTCTCGCCAGTTATCAAGTTCAAAGAAGGTGGGTGTTTAGAGAGAAGGAGTTACCATGCTAATTGTTTTTAGAATGCTCTTATTATTTTTATCAATTTTTGGATATTTCAGTTTTTTTAGATTAAAGACGAAAATAGAAGTTTCTTTTATTCCAGTTGTAGTTTTTTCAGGTATTGGGACAATCATCTTTCTTTCAGGTCTTTTGAATATATTGAAGCTGACCTCGATTGTTCTTTTTTGTATAGGAATCTTTCTGAATAAATATTCTCTTTATTTGATAACTGATAAAAAATATATTCAGCAAATCTTTTGTTTTTTCTTGCTATGGTATTCTTATTTATCCTTTTAAAAGATAATTTATGGATTCATTATGATAATTTTTCACATTGGGGGATAGTAGCTAAAGAAATTGTAACATATAATCAATTTCCTAATTTTCAATCTGACCTAATACAATTTCAAAGTTATGCGACAGGTAGTGCCAGCTTTATTTACTATATGTCAAAAATTACAGGTCTTCATTCTGAAGGATTTATGAGTGTTGCCCAATCTTGGCTAGTACTTAGTACATGCTTTACATTTTTTGTATGGATTTCTAGAAATTCGAAAAAGTATAGTATCCCAGTCATAATGTTTATCATACTACTCTTTATAGTAAATATTCAGCCCTATGATTTACTTGTAGATACATTGTTGACATCATTAGCATTGGCTACTATCAACATAATTGTCTTTTATCAAAAGAGTTTACAAAAAATAACTTATCAGCTTAGTTTAATTTTTTATTTTTGATATCTGTAAAAACAAGTGGTATATTTTTTGTGATTTCTGCACTATTTCTCATGATTTTCTATTCTTTTAGAATGAGAAAAGAATTACGGTTTCATATTTGGTTACAAACATTCTATGTAGTTGTTGGGATTGTCTTTGTAAACATTTTATGGAAAGCACATGTTTCTTATGTTTTTATTGCAGGAAATAAGTCAAAACATTCATTTAGTTTAGTGAGTTATAAGGAGAATTTGTTAGATAAAGGAAAAAGCAAAATAATTGAGATAATGTTTCAATATGCTCAACGAATTTTTTCATTTGATAATATTATTTTAATTTTGCTTGTGCTAATAGGGGGAGTTTTAATCTATTGTATTTTAGCTAAAAAGAAAATATTGGGAATAGAGTTAGTCGTTTTTCCTAGCTTAACTTATATTATTTATCATCTTAATTTGTTAGCTATGTACATTGTATCAATGCCCTATGATGAAGCAAAAAATTTAGATAGTTTCAGTAGATATAATATGACAATTGTATTATTTGTTTTGGGGATTATGGTCATTTATTCTTTAAAATACTCAGTACAGCTTTCTAAATATTTTCTCTATATGCTTTCTATTGTATTGATAGCTGTTGCTTTCATTAATAAAGAGGCATTTAATCAATTTATTACAGGTAAATTTACAGCAGATCGTTATAGAATAGAGGAAAGATTAAGAAGTGTATCCTATAAGAAAGGCATTCCTACAGTAGTTCAAATAAAAAGAAAATCACTATCTAAAGGATATTTATGGTTTCTGTTGCGTTATGACTTGCATACAACAGATGTTACTGTAGACTATCTTGATGAAGAGATTTCGAATAATAGAGAGAGTGTTCAAGTATTAACTATTGATTATTGATGAAATAGCAATGGTTAGTCATGATAGTTTCACTGTCTAAGATGATTCAATTCTTTGAAAACTTTTCAAAATTTGGTATAATAGAACTACTCAAGGGAGTAGCTGGCAGAAACCTGTGATAGTGTCGTCATTCCGAATTTCATACTGAAAAGTATGCTTTCCGGCACTATCTTAAACAGCGAGACTTGTTATGATTAACAGGTCTCTTTTTGTTTGTCGTGAAAAGATACGATGAGGGAAAAGAGAGTCTGTTTTGCACACAATGTCAAGGAGGAGACACATGTCAAAAGAACAAAAACGCCAAGCGTTTTATACTCAGAGTCCTGAAGAGGTCTTGCAGGCTGTGGATGCGACCGAGCAAGGTTTGTCATCAAGTGAGGCGGAAAAGCGCCTTGCCGAATTTGGCCACAATGAACTCGAAGAAGGCGAGAAACGATCAATCCTGGTCAAATTCATCGAGCAATTTAAGGATTTGATGATTATCATCCTAGTTGCGGCAGCAATCTTGTCAGTCGTGACTTCTGGTGGGGAAGATATCGCAGATGCCATTATCATCTTAGCCGTGGTTATCATTAACGCTGCCTTTGGTGTTTACCAAGAAGGGAAAGCAGAAGAAGCAATCGAAGCCCTCAAATCCATGTCTAGTCCAGCTGCCCGCGTTCTTCGCGATGGTCATATGGCTGAGATTGATTCTAAAGAATTGGTACCAGGTGATATTGTTGCCCTTGAAGCAGGTGATGTTGTACCAGCGGATCTTCGTTTATTAGAAGCCAACTCGCTTAAAATCGAAGAAGCTGCCCTGACAGGTGAGTCTGTGCCAGTCGAAAAAGACTTGACAGTTGAACTTGCTGCAGATGCTGGTATTGGTGACCGTGTCAATATGGCCTTCCAAAACTCAAATGTGACTTATGGTCGTGGTCTTGGTGTTGTTGTCAATACAGGTATGTACACGGAAGTTGGTCATATCGCTGGCATGCTCCAAGATGCGGATGAAACGGATACACCACTCAAACAAAACTTGAACAACCTTTCTAAGGTTTTGACTTATGCAATTTTGGTCATTGCCCTTGTTACTTTTGTAGTGGGTGTCTTCATTCAAGGGAAAAATCCACTCGGTGAGTTGATGACCTCTGTTGCGCTTGCTGTTGCAGCCATTCCAGAAGGGCTTCCTGCTATCGTAACCATCGTTCTTGCCCTTGGTACTCAAGTTTTGGCCAAACGAAACTCTATCGTTCGTAAGTTGCCAGCAGTTGAAACACTTGGTTCAACAGAAATCATCGCTTCTGATAAGACTGGTACGCTGACTATGAACAAGATGACAGTCGAAAAAGTCTTCTACGATGCGGTTCTACATGACTCAGCTGATGATATTGAACTAGGTCTTGAAATGCCACTACTTCGTTCCGTTGTCTTGGCAAATGATACTAAAATTGATGTGGAAGGAAACCTGATTGGTGACCCTACTGAAACAGCCTTCATCCAGTATGCCTTGGACAAGGGCTACGATGTTAAAGGTTTCTTAGAGAAATATCCTCGTGTGGCTGAGTTGCCGTTTGACTCTGAGCGTAAGCTCATGTCAACAGTTCACCCATTGTCAGATGGTCGTTTCCTTGTAGCAGTCAAAGGTGCGCCCGACCAACTTTTGAAACGTTGTGTTCTTCGTGATAAGGCTGGGGATATTGCTCCGATTGATGAGAAGGTTACAAACCTCATTCATACAAACAACTCTGAAATGGCTCACCAAGCCTTGCGTGTCCTTGCAGGTGCCTATAAGATTATCGATAGCATTCCAGAAAACCTCACTTCTGAAGAGCTTGAAAATGATTTAATCTTTACTGGTTTGATCGGGATGATTGACCCTGAACGTCCTGAAGCTGCTGAGGCTGTTCGTGTAGCCAAGGAAGCTGGAATCCGTCCAATTATGATTACAGGTGACCACCAAGACACCGCAGAAGCTATTGCCAAACGTTTGGGAATCATTGACGCAAACGATACAGAGGGCCACGTTTTAACTGGTGCTGAACTCAATGAACTGTCAGATGAAGACTTTGAAAAAGTAGTTGGTCAATACTCTGTTTATGCCCGTGTGTCTCCAGAACACAAGGTTCGTATCGTCAAGGCATGGCAAAAACAAGGTAAGGTCGTTGCCATGACAGGTGACGGTGTTAATGACGCGCCAGCTCTGAAAACAGCAGATATCGGTATTGGAATGGGAATCACTGGTACAGAGGTTTCCAAGGGGGCTTCTGACATGATTCTTGCGGATGATAACTTTGCAACTATTATCGTCGCAGTTGAAGAAGGACGTAAGGTCTTCTCAAACATTCAAAAGACCATTCAGTACTTACTTTCTGCCAATACCGCTGAAGTATTAACTATCTTCCTATCAACCTTGTTTGGTTGGGACGTCTTGCAGCCAGTTCATCTCTTGTGGATCAACTTGGTAACGGATACCTTCCCAGCTATCGCTCTAGGTGTTGAACCTGCGGAGCCAGGTGTTATGACCCATAAACCACGTGGACGCAAGGCAAGCTTCTTCTCAGGTGGTGTTTTCAGTTCTATCATCTATCAAGGTGTACTCCAAGCAGCCCTTGTTATGAGTGTTTATGGACTTGCCCTTGCTTACCCAGTTCATGTGGGTGACAATCATGCCATTCATGCAGATGCCCTTACTATGGCCTTTGCAACCCTTGGTTTGATTCAGCTCTTCCATGCCTACAATGTCAAGTCTGTTTACCAGTCCATCTTGACAGTTGGTCCATTCAAGTCTAAGACCTTTAACTGGTCTATCTTGGTATCCTTCATTCTTCTCATGGCAACAATCGTTGTAGAACCGCTTGAAGGAATCTTCCATGTAACCAAACTAGACTTGTCACAATGGGGAATCGTTATGGCTGGAAGCTTCTCAATGATTATCATTGTCGAAATCGTTAAGTTTATCCAACGCAAACTTGGCTTTGACAAGAATGCGATTTAAAAAGAAAGTCATCTTCGGATGGCTTTTTGCTACAGTTGAGGGAAAGGGCTTGCAGTTATCGGCTTTTGTGCTATAATTGCTATAATATAGTAAACATTAATAGGAGTGTGAGGAAGTGGAAAAGAAAATTGTGAAGGATATTTTGTTTTTATCTCAAGTATCTCAGCCGGCAAGTCAGGATGATCTGTATCTTGCCAGAGATTTACAGGATACGCTTTTAGCAAATCGTGAGACCTGTGTTGGTCTGGCTGCCAATATGATTGGGATGCAGAAGCGCGTGATTATCTTTAATCTTGGCTTGGTTCCCGTGGTCATGTTTAATCCAGTGCTCCTGTCCTTTGAAGGACCTTATGAGACAGAGGAAGGCTGTTTGTCCTTGACGGGTGTGAGACAAACTAAGCGTTATGAAACCATAAGGGTTGCCTATCGTGACAGCAAGTGGCAGGAACAGACCATGACCTTGACAGGCTTCCCAGCACAGATTTGCCAGCATGAACTGGATCACTTGGAAGGACGAATCATTTAGGAGGAAAGCAAATGAAACGGATAGTCTTTGAACTTATTTTTATCGCAACGACTTGGTATATCTTTTTACCGCCCCTTAACCTGACCAGCTGGGAATTCCTCTTTTTCCTCTGTGGTCATTTGCTGCTTGTGGCAGTCTTATTTGGCTTTGGCAAGGGAATCAATCTGGTCAAAACAGTTCATGTGCGCCACGGCAAGGCGGAAGCTGCCTTAAATTTAGAGGGTTTCAAAATCAATCGGTTAGGGAAAATTCTTTTAGCTTCTATTGGAGGAATTTTGCTCTTGGCAGGTTTGGTTTCCTTGGTGACTTCCAGCATTTTTCAGGCTAAAAATTATGCCAATGTAGTCACAGTTACGGAAAAAGAGTTTACTGAATTTCCTAAGAGTGATACCAGTAAGGTTCCTATTCTAGATAGAAGTACTGCTGAAAAAATTGGTGACCGCTACTTGGGTTCTCTAACGGATAAGGTGTCGCAATACGTAGCGGCAGATACCTATACCCAACTGACGATTGATGGGAAACCTTATCGAGTTACGCCACTAGAATACGCAGACCCTATCAAGTGGTTTAATAATCAAGCTAAGGGAATCGGCGAGTATATCAAGGTGGACATGGTAACTGGAAATGCCAACTTGGTGGAGTTGAAGATACCAATCAAGTATTCTGATTCAGAGTATTTTAACCGCGACGTCAAACGCCACCTGCGCTTGAAGTACCCAACCAAAATCTTTAAAACTCCATCCTTCGAGGTGGACGATGAGGGGAATCCTTTCTATGTGGCAACGGTTTACCAAAAGAAATTTGGCTTAGCGGTTCCTCGTCCTGTTTCAGTCATTATCTTGGATGCCACAAATGGAGAAACCAAGGAATACAGCTTGTCAGATGTTCCAGAATGGGTGGACAGGGTTTATCCAGCTGAGGAAACCATTGAACAAATCAACTATAACGGCAAGTACAAGGACGGTTTCTGGAATGCCATGATTTCCAAGAAAAACGTGACCCAGACTACCAAGGGCTATAATTACTTGTCTATCGGCAATGACATTTATCTCTACACAGGTGTGACGTCAGCCAATGCAGATGAAAGTAATCTTGGTTTCATCCTTGAAAATATGCGGACAGGAGAAATTACCAAGTATAACTTGGCTTCTGCAACTGAAGAATCAGCCCGTGAATCAGCAGAAGGTGCTGTCCAGGAGAAGTCCTACAAGGCAACCTTCCCAATCCTCATCAACCTCAATGACAAGCCTCTGTATATCATGGGCTTGAAGGACAATGCTGGTCTGGTTAAAGAGTATGCTCTGGTAGACGCAGTTGAGTACCAAAATGTTATCGTAGCCACGACAGTGGAAGAACTACTCAGCAAGTACGCCAATAAAAACGATCTTGAAATTGACAATGCAACAACAGAAAGCATCAAGGGTGTGGTAGCAGACCTCAAATCAGCTGTTATCAAGGGCGATACCGTCTACTTCTTTAAAGTTGATGGCAAGATTTACAAGGTCAAAGCTTCTGTATCTGATGAACTTCCTTACCTAGAAAATGGTAAAAACTTTGAAGGTCAAGTAGGAAAAGACAATTATCTCAAGACCTTTAAAGTGCAGTAAGATAAACCTCGGTCAAACCGAGGTTTTTCAGATGAATTTCTTGGTTGTGGCTAAAAAATATGCTACACTATCAATATGAAAATTTTAATCCCAACAGCAAAAGAAATGAACACAGATTTGCCAAGTATTGAATCCGCTCCTTTAAAACCAGAAAGTCAGGCCGTGCTTGATGCCTTGGCCTTCTATTCTTCTAATCAATTGGAGAGTTTTTACAAGGTATCAGCTGAGAAGGCAGCGGAAGAATTTCAAAATATCCAAGCTTTAACAAGCCAAACTGCTCAACACTATCCAGCCTTGAAACTTTTTGATGGGCTCATGTATCGCCATATCAAGCGAGACAAACTGACCGAGGCAGAACAAGTCTATCTTGAAAATCATGTCTTTATTACCTCAGCTTTGTACGGTGTCGTTCCAGCCTTGTCACCTATGCCACCTCACCGTTTGGACTTTTTGATGAAGTTAAAAGTCTCTGGTAAGACTTTAAAGAGTCATTGGAAGGCAGCCTATGATGAAGCTGTGACGCAGGAAGAAGTGATTTTTTCTCTCTTGTCGTCCGAGTTTGAGACTGTATTTTCTAAGGAAATTAGAGAAAAAATGCTGACCTTCAAATTTATGGAGGATAAGGGCGGTCAGTTGAAAATTCACTCAACTATTTCTAAGAAAGCGCGTGGTGCCTTTCTAACAGCCCTGATAGAAAATCAAGTACAAACGGTGGAGGAGGCTCGCCACTTAAGTTTTGCAGGATTTGTTTACAGAGAAGACCTGTCCCAGCCACGGGAATTGGTTTTTGTAAAGGAAGTATAGAAATCAGATAAGAGAAAAGTCAGCGGGAACATGCTGACTTTTTTAGTTTATAAAGTATTGGATATATGAATCTCATTTGATAAACAGTTAAGATGATTAACCAAATCCATGATTGACAGGTGATTTCGGCAAATAAACTTCTTAGTAATTCCTGGAATATAGAAATTAGACACGATGATATCGTAATCTGTCTGATTTAAAATTTCAGGACTTGTTTCCAATTGATCCCAAATATCGAAGGTAAAGCGATTATTACAGTAATAGGAAAGCATATCCATCAAGGTGAGGGATAGGGCATGGTCAAAGTTACTGATAATCAAAACCTTGATAGGCGGTCGATTAGCTAATAATTGAGTAGTGATATTTTCTGCATGGGTGAAGATGGTGTAAATCAAGTGCTCTAATTGTTCAGGATAATCATGTTGCCCAATTGCTTGCCGATAGGCGGCTAATTCTTGTCTTGCACTTTCCATAAAGTCTGGGAAATAGACCTTGAACTTTTCTAGTGTAATTCCCTTTTGCTCAAATAAGAGTGGTGTTGAAAAGGTTTCCTGTCTTTCAAAATAAGCCGTATTATGTAGGTGCCAAATGAGTTCATCATGATTAGCAAATTTAATATTAAATGCTTTAGATAATCGTTCCAAAATTTGGCTTAATAATTGATAAGAATAGCGAGATTCATCATTTTTATTTAGAGAATCAAAGAATTGCTGTGGATCTAGAAAAATATCATTTTGAAGAAAGGAAATGAAAATTTGGGTCACAATATCTGGAGTCATTTCCAGTCCAAATTGTTGAGAGAAGTATGCAAGCTTGTACTCAAAATCTGGTAAATTCATTAAAACAGGATAGTAGTCTTGGTAAAAATGATTCGGTAAATCAATGAAATGTCCATTTTTTACTCGATGAATACTAATTGCGAGCATCAGCTTATACATTCTATAGATTGCAAATCGCATTGGGTAATTTGTAGATTTATAGAAGTAGTCAGCGAACTCTGTTATAACTTTTTCAGAAATATCTGGGAAAGACCAGTCTAGAAAATAATACCGCTCTGAAAAGTATTGGGCATAAAAATAGCGAATATCGATTTCATTTCCATTCAGGGATGTTGGAGTAAAAGACAGTTCAATTTGGAATTGTTTCGAGAGAATGGTGGTGATTCGATTTCCTAAACGATAAAGATTGGCATTACTAGAATGCAGTTTTTCTACAGTTCGGTAAATAGGCAATCCTTCGTTAAAAAACATATATTCTAATAACTGAAAAGATTGGGAATGACTGAGGAAATAAATATATATATCTTCTATACTTGCCGCTGTATCTAGATTTAGCATAATGCCATTGATAGAAGATTGGATTTTGAAGGTTGGGAATGCTGTTCGTAGTTCGTTTAAGTCATTTTTCAGGATACGCTCGGTGCATTCTAAAGTTTGTGCTAATTCGTTTAGACGTATCCAATCTCGTTTTTGAATGAGTATTTCAAGTAGTCGTAATTGTCGTTGTTCTTTTGTAGATAATAGAGATCTCATAGGGTTCTATCCTCCTAAGATCATTATATCATAGTCTATAATAAAAATGCTAATGTTGATATTGTTAAGATGGAGAATAATCCGATTTGATCTTAAAACAATATTTATGAATCGAATATAGGAAGGCAATTAAATGTTACTGGAATATTTGTATTAATTTTGAGATTACATTTTTACCTCTATATTATTTTTCTGTACCATTTGTACCAAAATATGAGAATCATTTTTTTGTCAGTAAATTCACTTTGATTAGAACAATTTAAATGAATCTTGAGGGAAAAAATACTATATGTTAATTGATAAAACTATATTGAATTATATATAAAATAGATGTAAATTGTATAGTATAAAATTATATTGAGGTAAAGAATATGAAACAGGCACAGAGAAAATCATTTGATTGGTATAAAATGCAACAACGTTTCTCTATTCGCAAGTATCACTTTGGGGCAGCTAGTGTACTGCTCGGAACAGCCTTAGTCCTAGGAGCAGGAGCCAACTCCCAAACAGTACAAGCAGATGAACATTATGCAGAAGTTACTAACAGTGTTTCTGTTGATAAGATAGCAGAAACTACTAAACCAGCAGAAGTTTCTACAGCTAAGAAAGAAACTACCTACGCAGCTCCAACTGTTGTTAATCCAGTAGAGGTGACTCCAGCTAAATCTGAAGTTGTTAAGGCAACTGTAGAAAAGGTTGAAGAACCTAAAGTGGAAAAAGAGGAAGTTTCTCATCAAAGGGCAGTTGATAAATCAAAATTGTTAACGGCTCTTTCTCGTGCAAAAAAACTAGAGAGCAAGTTATATACAGAAGCAAGTGCTGCTAAGTTGCAAGCAAGTATCCAAGCTGGTCAAGGTTTGCTTGGGAAAGCAGATGCATCTGAAGCTGAAATATCAGCAGCAGAGTCTTCTATTCAATCAGCTGTCATTGGACTGGAACTCCGCTCTAACTCCGATAAAGGAACTGTATCAGAAACTCCTGTAGCGAAGAAAGCTGACGCAGCAGAAGCCAAAGAAGAAGCTAAACCAGCTGCAACAACGACTGATCGTTCAGTTCTTGATAGCGCTGTTTTGCCAACTAGCAGAGCTGCTATAGTTGAAGCGTTTTCAGCTCCAAAAACAACTAATGAAATTTTGAAACCAGGTTTGAGCCTTTCTGATGCTCATCAAAATCCAGCTATCCGTAAGGAAGACTTGGATAAGGGACAAAGTGGTTTTAGAGCTTCTAGCAATCCAGCCAACCCGATTGTCTCAGGTTCTGGGAATACAGTTGCATTTACAGATATCAGTCAAGCTGGTCGTAGTTACAGTTTTCGTGGCTACGGGAACGCACGTGGTGGTAATTCAATTCATTATGATGTGACGACAGTACGTCAAGGTAATAGATTGAATTTCACAATTCAATATTCTGGTCCAGGTGAATTTGTTAATAATAACTTTATTTTGGATAAAGGGGATGGATTTGGAAATCCTTCAAATGCAACTATCACAACTCCAAGATTAAGAGAGCAATCAAAACCTATTAGCCAGGGTGCCAACTTTGTATCTCACTCAGGATATACTATGACCTCTGCTACTGAAACAAGTATGCAACAGACAATCAGATTCAGTTTGCCAATCAACAATCCAAATGGTGATTTGTCTGTCCGTTTGAAACCTGTTACTTTTAACGTGGACCAAGGTGGTGGCGGTGCCGCTACTAGCAATGATCCATACAGTAACTCTAACTATTATTATAGAGCAAACCCACTATACTTGGATGCCAATCCAAATGGTGGTTCTAGTAACAAGGTTGTTACAGAAGATATTGACTTCCAAACTGTCTATCTTCCAACAAGTAAGTTGCCAGAAGGCCAAACTAGATTAGTCAGAGAAGGTGAAAAAGGACAACGTCAAATTACCTATAAAGTTCATCGATTTGGTAACGAAACAATTTTAGGATTACCAATTAGTAATAGTGTCACTAAAGAAGCTAAGCCACGTATTCTGCAAATTGGTGTTGCTAAAGAGCTAATCGATACAGTAAAACCACGTGTTGATCAAAATAAAGTCGGTGATACAAATAATCTTACTTTCTATCTTGATAACGATGGCAACGGGGTTTATACAGAAGGTGTAGATGAACTTGTTCAAAAAATTGCTATTAAAGATGGAGCCAAAGGTGAAAAAGGAGACCAAGGTGAACGCGGTTTAACTGGAGCTAAAGGTGAAAAAGGAGATCAAGGCGAACGCGGTTTAACTGGAGCTAAAGGTGAAAAAGGAGACCAAGGTGAACGCGGTCTAACTGGAGCTAAAGGTGAAAAAGGAGACCGAGGCGAACGTGGACTCACTGGAGCTAAAGGTGAAAAAGGAGACCAAGGCGAACGCGGTCTAACTGGAGCTAAAGGTGAAAAAGGGGACCAAGGCGAGCGCGGTTTAACTGGAGCTAAAGGTGAAAAAGGAGACCGAGGTGAACGTGGACTCACTGGAGCTAAAGGTGAAAAAGGAGACCAAGGTCAGGCAGGTCGTGACGGTGTAACTCCAACCGTAACCGTTAAAGATAATAAAGATGACGGCACTCATACTATCACGATTAACGACGGTAGAGGTAATGTTACAAGTACTGTTGTAAGAGATGGTTTCGATGGAGCAAGTCCATTAGTTGCGACTCAACGAAATGACGCAGATAAAACAACGACCGTTATATTCTATTATGACCAAAATGATAACAACGAATTTGATGCAGGCGATACAAAACTAAAAGAAGTTGTAATTGCAGATGGAGCCAAAGGTGAAAAAGGTGACAAGGGTGCAACTCCTAAAGTGACAACTGCTCGTGGAGCAGATGGTCATAGTAGTGACATTACATTTACAGTTTCTGGAGAAGAGCCTGTAACAGTTAACATTAAAGATGGTAAAGATGGACGTACACCAACTATTGACTTAAATGCATTGGTGGAAGCAGTTAGAAGAGGTGTTGGATCAACTTCTAATTCACAACCTTCTGGAACATCAAGAAGTGCAAGAAATAGAAGAGCATTACCAGATGAAGATAGAAGTGCAACTGAGTCATCAGAAACAGTACAACCATCAACTACAGGTTCAACAGGTTCACAACCATCAACTGCAGGTTCAACAGCATCACAACCAACATCAACTCAACCTAAACCATCAGGTGAATATGCGGGAACCGAAATAAAAGCATATTATGATAATAATCATAATGGTGTATTTGATGAAGGTGATGAGTTGATATCAAGTACTGTTATTCCTCCTGCTCCAAAAGGAGAGAATGGTAATGATGGTAAAGATGCTATAAGAGGAGCTGAATTATTAAGTGGAATTATAGCTCCAAGGCCAGAAGATGGTAAAGATGGTGATACATACATTGATGCTACAACAGGAGATGTGTATAAAAAGAGAGATGGAGCTTGGGGGAAAATCGGTAATATTAGAGGGCCTCAAGGAGAACAAGGTCCAAAAGGTGACAAGGGTGAAAATGGTCGTGATGGCTTCACACCAGAAGTAACAGTGACAGACAACCATGATGGTAGTCATACGATTACAGTTACACAACCAGAAGGACGTCCAGCTCTTACAACAATCGTTAAAAACGGAGTAGACGGTCAAACACCAAAAGTCAAAGCAGAACGTGATGAAGCCAAGAAACAAACTACTCTAACCTTCTACATTGACAAAGATGGCGATGGAAACTATACAGAAGGCACAGATACGCTCGTTCAAACATCCATCGTTAAAGACGGCCAAGACGGAGCAGCTGGACAAGCAGGACGTGATGGTAAAGAAGTATTAAACGGAAAAGTAGATCCACAACCAAGAGACGGAAAAGATGGAGACAGCTTCGTTAATACTGCCACAGGAGATGTCTTCGTTAAGAAGAACAATACTTGGGAACAAGCAGGCAACATCAAAGGTCCTAAAGGTGACAAGGGAGAAAATGGTCGTGATGGCTTCACACCAGAAGTAACAGTGACAGACAACCATGATGGTAGTCATACGATTACAGTTACGCAACCAGAAGGTCGCCCAGCCCTTACAACAATCGTTAAAAACGGAGTAGACGGCCAAACACCGAAAGTCAAGGCAGAACGTGATGAAGCCAAGAAACAAACTACTCTAACCTTCTACATTGACAAAGATGGCGATGGAAACTATACAGAAGGAACAGATACGCTCGTTCAAACCTCTATTGTCAAAGACGGTCAAGACGGAGCAGCAGGTCAAGCAGGACGTGATGGTAAAGAAGTATTAAACGGAAAAGTAGATCCACAACCAAGAGACGGCAAAGATGGAGATAGCTTCGTTAATACTGAAACAGGCGATGTCTTCGTTAAGAAGAACAATGCATGGGAACCAGCAGGCAACATCAAAGGACCGAAAGGTGACAAGGGTGAAAACGGTCGTGATGGCTTCACACCAGAAGTAACAGTGACAGACAACCATGATGGTAGTCATACGATTACAGTTACACAACCAGAAGGTCGCCCAGCCCTTACAACAATCGTTAAAAATGGAGAAAATGGCCAAACACCAAAAGTCAAAGCAGAACGTGATGAAGCCAAGAAACAAACTACTCTAACCTTCTACATTGACAAAGATGGCGATGGAAACTATACAGAAGGCACAGATACGCTCGTTCAAACATCCATCGTTAAAGACGGAGAGAAAGGTGAAGATGGGAAAACTCCTGAAGTAACTGTAACACCAGGAAAAGATGGGCATAGTTCTGATATTACATTTACAGTTCCAGGAAAAGATCCAGTTACTGTAAATGTGAAGAATGGTGAAAATGGGTTAAACGGCAAAACTCCAAAAGTTGATTTACTTCGTGTTGAAGGCAAAAATGGAAATCCATCTCATACAATTGTTACCTTCTATACTGATGAAAACAATGATGGTAAATACACACCAGGAACTGATGAACTTCTAGGATCAGAAATGATTAAAGATGGAGCTAAAGGTGCTGACGGACGTGATGGTAAGTCATTGCTCACTGTTAAAGAAGGCAAAGAAACAAAAGTTTATCAAGAAGATCCAGCAAATCCAGGTCAACCATTAACCCCTGACAGACCTCTTGCAGTAATTAGAGATGGGGTAGACGGAAAATCACCAACTGTAACTGCTGCTCGTAAGGAAGAAGTTGATCATAAGGGAGTAGAGATTACTGTCGATAATCACGATGGGTCACAACCGACTACAGTATTTGTTCATGATGGAGCTAAAGGTGAAACTGGAGCGAATGGTCAAAATGGACAAACACCTACAGTTACAACTCAACGTGGAGCAGATGGACATAGTACAGTTGTAACCATTACAACACCAGGAAAAGAACCAGTAACATTTACAGTTAGAGATGGTCTAGATGGACATAATGGTAACAATGGACGAACTCCTAAAATTGATTTACAACCATATATTAATGGAGAAGATTCCTTTAGAAGAGCAAGAAGAAGTGTAGGAAATAACCCGGATGAAGTATCAGGACATCCTAATTCTAGAGCAACATCTTCTGATAACGCAGATGGTACTCATGTTACAGTTTATTTTGATAATAATGGAAATAATCATTACGATCCTGGAGTAGATGAGTTAATCAGTGAACGTGATGTATTGAACGGAGTTAATGGAGAAAATGGTGCTAGTGGTAGAGACGGACGTAATGGATCTGAACTTTTAAGTGGAAATATTGCACCAAATCCAAAAGATGGGAAAAATGGAGATACTTATATTGATAGTTCAACAGGAGATGTCTATAAAAAACAAAACGGAGCATGGAACAAGACTGGCAATATAAGAGGACCTCAAGGAGCAAAAGGAGATACACCAGAAGTTACAGCTAAACCAGGAACAGATGGACATAGTACAGATATTACAATTACAACACCAGGAAAAGATCCTGTTACTGTAAATGTAAAAAATGGTAAAGATGGAAAATCTCTAATTGCTAAAAAAGAAGGTAATGAAACTAAAATTTTTGTGGAAGATCCAGAACGTCCAGGTCAACCATTGGATTCTACAAAACCACTTGCCACAGTTTTAGATGGGTTAAAAGGTGATAAAGGTGAAAATGGTGCAGATGGCAAATCACCAGTTGTTACTGTAACAGATAACGGAGATGGAACACACTCTATTACCGTTCGAAATGGAGATGGCTCTGAATCAACTACTAAAGTTAAAGACGGTAAGGATGGTAAAACAGCTACTATCACCACAACTGAAAATCCAGATGGAAGCCATACAATTACTGTAACAAATCCAGATGGAACTTCTAAAGAAACAGTTGTTAAAAACGGTAAAGACGGCAAGACTCCAAAAGTTGAAGTAACAGATAATAACGATGGAACTCACACTGTTAAAGTGACAGATGGAGAAGGTAATATTACAAATGCTATTATCAAAGATGGTAAAGATGGTAAAGCTGCTTCAGCTACAACAAGAGAAAATCCAGACGGAAGTCACACAGTAACAATCACTAACCCAGATGGAACTAAGAATGAATTTGTTGTGAAAAATGGACGTGACGGGGTAGATGGACGTACTCCAACAGTATCTGTTCGTGATAATGGAGACGGAAGTCATACAATCGTTATTACAAATCCAGAAGGTGTGACAACTGAAACCACAGTTCGTGATGGTAAATCACCAAAAGTTACTATTACTGACGAACAAAATGGAACTCATAAGATTTCAGTTCTAAATGGTGATGGAACTACTACTGAAACAATCATTAAAGATGGTAAATCACCAGTAGCGACTGTTACTGACAACCATGATGGTACTTACACAATTCGTGTAGAAAACGGTAATGGTACTGTTTCTGAAACCACAGTTCGTGACGGTAAATCACCAACTGCTAAGGTTGTGGATAACGGAGATGGCACTCACACGATCACAGTTGTGAACTCAGACGGTACAACTACTACAACCACAGTTCGTGATGGTAAAGAACCAAAACTTGAAATTATTGATAACAACAATGGTTCACACACTATTAAAGTGACAGGTGCTAATGGTAAAGAAACTACAACTACAATCTTTGATGGTAAATCACCAAAAGCGAACATCGTCGATAACGGAGACGGAACTCACACATTGACAATCGTTGATTCTGATGGCCGTGAATACAAATCTATTATCAAAGATGGTAAGGACGGTAAAGATGGAGTTTCACCAACTGTAACTGTTAAAAATAATAACGATGGAACTCACGTTGTTACAATCATTAATCCTGATGGAAGTAAGACAGAAATGGTGATTAAAGACGGTAAAGATGGTAAATCACCAAAAGTTTCTGTTGAAGATAATGGAAAAGGTAGTCATACAATCACAATCATCAATTCTGACGGAACTGTGACAAAAACAGTTGTTAAAGATGGAAAAGATGGTAGAGATGGTAGAGATGGTCGCGACGGTAAAGACGGCAAGGATGGTAAATGTGGATGTCAAGACAAACCAGTAACACCATCAAATGACAAACCAGTTTCTCCAACACCAAATGTACCAGAAAGACCAACGTTTGCAATGCCAGAACCACCAGTTTACGAATTGCCAGAATTCAACGGTGGTGTGCCAGGTATGCCTGAAGTTCCTGAAGTACCAGAATTAGATATTCCAACAGTACCAGCACAACCAACACCAAATGTGCCGACACCAGAAGTACCGGTTAAACCTGTGCCAGCGCAACCAACACCAAATGTACCGACACCAGAAGTGCCAGTACAACCAACTCCAGTTGTTCCAACACCAGAAGTACCGGTTAAACCAGTACCAGTGGTTCCAGAACAACCAGTAGTACCAACACCGGCTCAACCAGCAACTCCAGTAAATGCTAACCCAGTAGCACCAACTACAGATAAAGAAAATCATGGGGACAAATTACCTGAAACTGGAAGCCAATCTGATTATATCTCTGTTCTTCTAGGTAGCGGTATTCTATTGAGCCTATATGTAGGACGAAGAAAAGAAGATTAATCAGCCAAAAGCAGTCACTAATTTCTCGAAAGAAGATGATAAGTGATAGATCTCGAATGAAAGAATATTCTTAGGACGATTTTCCATAATGGAAAAGACTGCTAAAAACCTTGAGTGGTAACGCTCAAGGTTTTTTTGGATGGCTGATGTTTGTCTGAAAATCTTGATTGAGTCTAAAAATGCTACCCTATGAGGTGGCTATAATTGATTTAGACTTCTTAAAATTTTCTATTTTTACTGAATCGCTGCGACCAAGTCTTCCGCTTGTTTTTCAAGTGAGTTTAGGACGGTTTCTTCAAGAACCAATTCTCCATCTGCCCAGGCAGAGTCATTAACACGTGCAGCAGTGAAATTACCAACGACTTGTGTACGGATAAATGGCAAAAGGTCCTTGTAGATAGCGAAAAGTTGATCGTGACCTGCATTGGCTACAGACGATACTGTGACAAACTTGTCTTGAAGGGCAGAAGCGCCACGTGTATCAGACAAGTCAAGGGCACGAGATAACCAGTCAAGCAAGTTTTTCACTGTTCCAGGGATAGAGAAGTTGTAGACTGGAGAGAAAATCCAGATAGCATCCGCGGCGAGAACCGCTTCACGAGCAACAGCTACAGCTGGATGTGTTGGAACTTCCAAATCTTGGCTGAAGAGAGGAAGGGCTGAATAATCAAGGTAGCTAACTTCTGCTTTACCATCAAGTGCTTTCTCAGCTTCGAGAGCCAGTTGGTGGTTGAAAGAACCTTGACGTAGTGATCCGACGATAAATAATACTTTTTTAGACATGATGTGTCTCCTTTTTCTTAAATTTCCGAGAACTCTCTCGTTGTTATAAAATATATTACAACAAAACAAAAGGACTTGCAAGAAATTTGCTCAGAGTTAGTCGAAGACTATAAAACTGTATAATTTCTAGTCACATTTAGATGAAAAAGTAAAAGAATTCATTTAGATTATGGTTTGCTTTGATTTTCGAAGAGTATTCCTATATTCTCTTGTAATATGATGACATAAGTGCTAAAATAAACAAGAAAACTCGCAATAGAAACCGCAGAACAGCTATTTTCTGGTATCATTTCATAAATCATTAAAGGAACAATAATGGCATTGAAGAATGCTTCTAAAAGGGGTGGAGATCATGTAAGATACAGATTAACAAGTGACGGACAAAAGAAATAATAATACACTTGTTAAAGGAGAAAAGATGTTAATAAGAAATTATCGGAAAAATATTGGCCTGATGGCCGGAGTTGAGTTTTTTGCATTTCTAGGGATTACCAGTTTTTGGATTCTCTTTCTCAGTCAAAACGGTATGTCTCTTTGGCAGATTGGACTTCTGGAAAGTATTTTTCATACGACCAGTCTTCTCTGTGAAATTCCATCTGGAATGTTAGCTGACCGCTATTCCTATAAGACCAACCTTTATTTAAGTCGTATAGCAGGGATTGTGTCTTCTATTCTTATGTTGGCTGGGCAGGGAAATTTTTGGATTTATGCCTTAGCGATGGCGGTAAGTGCCTTGTCTTATAATTTTGATTCAGGCACAAGCGCAGCAATGGTATATGACTCGGCTGTAGAGGCTGGACTCAAGAAGTGTTACTTATCTATTTCAAGTTTTATGTCAGGAGTAGCAGAAGGAACTCGGTCTTTGGGGACAGTGTTGGCGGGATTTTTTGTCCATGGTCAATTGCACCTGACCTACTATATCATGATTGCGACTTCTATCATAGTTCTTTTCCTGATTTGGATGCTGAAAGAACCTAGTATTAAGGTAGAAAAAACTGATAGTGTGACCATGAGACAGATTATTTGGACTGTTAAGGATGAGTTGAAGAGAAATCCCATGCTTTTCAACTGGATGATTTTGTCTCAGATTGTCGGAGTACTCATGTGCATGTTTTATTTTTACTATCAAAATCAGTTGCCAGATTTAAGTAGTTGGCAAATTTCAGCAGTTATGCTACTTGGAAGTCTCTTGAATATCCTCGCAGTCTATCTAGCGAGTAAGATTGGAAAGAACTATGCTGCCTTGAAACTTTTCCCTATCCTCGTCCTGCTGACTGGAGTTACCTACCTGCTGTCCTACTTTGGAACACCTCTAATCTATATTTTGATTTATTTGATTAGTAATGCTCTATATGCTCTTTTTCAGCCGATTTTTGACAATGATTTGCAAGAGCGGCTTCCAAGTGAAGTAAGGGCAACCATGCTGAGTGTCTACTCTATGATGTTTAGTCTGAGTATGATTGTGTTCTTCCCACTGACAGGCTGGTTGATTGACAATTTAGGCTTTGTAGTAACATTTCTTTATCTAGGATCCTTTTTAGTCATGATTAGCCTTCTACTGCCTATATTTTTAGGAAAAATGGCTAAAAGAATGGATGATAAAGTGATTCCATAAATCAAAAAAATTACGAAAACTTGAGTGCCAAGCTCAGGTTTTTTAATAGGTTGATTTTGGAGCTGTATTTACTTTTCCTGCTCGGTTTTAATCAAGAAAAATCGATTTACTTTGAAGGAAGAAATAGAATTGGTTGCTTATACTCAATGAAAATCAAAGAGCAAACTAGGAAGCTAGCCGCAGGTTGCTCAAAGCACTGCTTTGAGGTTGCAGATAAAGCTGACGTGGTTTGAAGAGATTTTCTATGAGTATTCCTATATTCACTTGTAATAAAGCCTAATAGATGGTAAAATAGACGAGTGAAAAAAAGACAAAACAAAGCAAAAAATAATCTACTGTGGCAGTATGGTCTAGGGATGACGATTTTGTTGGTGGTTATCAGTGCTTCCTTTCTGTATCTGGTGTTTCTGAGTATGAAACCCTATCAAACAGCTAAAAGTGAAGGAGAAAAATTAGCTCAGCAGTATGCAGGATTAGAGCAGGCTGATCAGGTTGACTTATACAATGGCTTGGAATCCTATTATAGCGTTCTTGGTCGTAATAAAAAACAAGAAGCACTTGCTGTCCTGATTGGAAAAGATGACCATAAAATCTACGTTTATCAGCTAAATCAAGGTGTTTCACAAGAAAAAGCAGAAGCGGTTTCTAAGGAAAAAGGAGCTGGTGAGATTGACAAGATAACATTTGGCCGTTATCAAGATAAGCCAATCTGGGAAGTCAAGTCAGGCTCTGATTTTTATCTAGTAGATTTTGAAACAGGAGCATTGGTCAATAAGGAGGGCCTATGAAACTATCCAACCGTGTTTTAGAAATGGAAGAAAGCGTCACTCTGGCTAGTGATGCAAGAGCAAAGAAGTTAAAAGCTGAAGGAAAAGATGTACTTTTCTTAACTTTAGGTCAGCCCGATTTCCATACTCCCAAAAATATTCAAGATGCAGCTGTTGCAGCCATTCGAGATGGACGTGCTTCTTTCTATACGGTAGCTTCAGGTTTGCCTGAGTTAAAAGCAGCAGTCAATACCTATTTTGAGCGTTATTATGGTTATTCCGTGGCGGCCAACGAAGTCACATTTGCTACTGGTGCTAAGTTCTCACTCTATACTTTCTTTATGGCTGTGGTCAATCCAGGTGATGAAGTGATTATCCCAACCCCATATTGGGTCAGCTATGGAGATCAGGTCAAGATGGCTGGTGGTGTTCCAGTCTTTGTCCAAGCCAAAGAAGACAATCACTTTAAAGTAACTGTGGAGCAGTTAGAAACAGCTCGCACAGACAAGACCAAGGTTTTGGTGTTGAATTCGCCATCTAATCCGACTGGTATGATCTATACTCGTGAAGAATTACTAGCTATCGGAAATTGGGCTGTTGAACATGACATTCTCATCCTAGCAGATGATATTTATGGTCGTTTGGTCTATAACGGGAATGAGTTCGTACCAATCTCTAGTCTATCAGAAGCCATTCGCAAGCAAACCATCGTCATTAACGGTGTATCAAAAGCTTATGCCATGACAGGTTGGCGGGTAGGTTATGCAGTGGGTGATCCAGAAATCATTGCTGCTATGAGCAAATTGACAGGTCAAACAACTTCTAACCTAACTGCTGTTTCACAATATGCAACCATCGAAGCCCTAACTGGACCGCAAGATTCTGTGGAAGTTATGCGTCAAGCATTTGAAGAACGTCTCAATACCATCTATCCACTCTTGTGTGAAGTCCCTGGTTTTGAAGTGGTCAAACCGCAAGGAGCCTTCTATCTCTTCCCAAATGTCAAAAAAGCTATGGAGATGAAAGATTATAGCGATGTAACAGCATTTACAACGGCTATTCTTGAAGAAGTTGGTCTGGCCTTGATTACAGGAGCAGGTTTTGGAGCACCAGAAAATGTTCGTCTCAGCTATGCGACGGACTTAGATACCCTTAAAGAAGCAGTTAAACGCTTGAAAGCATTTATGGAAAAATAAAAGAAAAGGAAAAACAATGACAAAACGTGTAACGATTATTGATGTAAAAGACTATGTTGGTCAAGAAGTGACGATTGGCGCTTGGGTTGCCAACAAATCAGGAAAAGGGAAAATTGCCTTCTTGCAATTGCGTGATGGAACAGCCTTCTTCCAAGGTGTGGCCTTTAAACCAAACTTTGTCGAAAAATTTGGTGAAGAAGTGGGACTTGAGAAGTTTGATGTCATCAAACGCTTGAGCCAAGAAACGTCTGTTTATGTGACAGGGATTGTCAAAGAAGACGAACGTTCTAAATTTGGCTATGAGTTGGACATTACAGACATCGAAGTGATTGGTGAATCTCAAGACTACCCAATCACACCAAAAGAACACGGAACAGATTTCTTGATGGACAACCGTCACTTGTGGCTACGTTCTCGTAAGCAAGTAGCGGTGATGCAAATCCGTAACGCTATCATCTACGCAACTTATGAGTTCTTCGACAAGAACGGTTTCATGAAGTTTGATAGCCCAATTCTTTCAGGAAATGCGGCTGAAGATTCAACAGAACTGTTTGAAACGGACTACTTCGGAACTCCAGCCTACTTGAGCCAATCAGGTCAGCTTTACCTAGAAGCAGGTGCTATGGCCCTTGGCCGTGTCTTTGACTTTGGTCCAGTATTCCGTGCTGAAAAATCAAAAACACGCCGTCACTTGACTGAGTTCTGGATGATGGACGCAGAGTACTCATACTTGACACACGATGAGTCACTTGACTTGCAAGAAGCTTATGTGAAAGCTCTTCTTCAAGGTGTTCTTGACCGTGCGCCTCAAGCCTTAGAAACTTTGGAACGTGATACAGAACTTTTGAAACGCTACATTGCAGAGCCATTCAAACGTATCACTTACGATCAAGCCATTGACCTCTTGCAAGAGCATGAAAATGATGAAGACGCTGACTACGAGCATCTTGAGCATGGTGATGACTTTGGTTCACCACACGAAACTTGGATTTCAAACCACTTTGGTGTGCCAACATTTGTCATGAACTATCCAGCAGCCATCAAGGCCTTCTACATGAAACCAGTTCCTGGAACTCCAGAGCGCGTGCTCTGTGCAGACTTGCTTGCACCAGAAGGTTATGGAGAAATCATCGGTGGATCTATGCGTGAGGAAGACTATGATGCATTAGTTGCTAAGATGGATGAACTTGGCATGGATCGTACAGAGTATGAATTTTACCTTGACCTTCGTAAATACGGTACTGTACCACATGGTGGATTTGGTATCGGTATCGAACGTATGGTAACCTTCGCAGCAGGAACAAAACACATCCGTGAAGCTATTCCATTCCCACGTATGTTGCACCGTATTAAACCGTAAATAATGAGATGAAAGTAAAAGGTTCTATCGGCCTTTTACTTTTTTTGATGTCGAGATTGAAAAATATTATCATTTTTTAAAAGATGATTTATCACCCTATTTATTTGCATTTTTATGCAATATATATTCAAGCATACTTGGAAGTAGCCTAATAATATTATTTTTCTGTACCTAGGACACAAAATTTTATAATTTTGAAAAAAATAGACAAATTACTTAAAAATTACTTTGAAATATGATATAATTAAACGAATATATGTACTCGTGAGTGCATATATATATATATATATATAGGGTGGTAAACAATGTTTAAATTGTCTAGACAACAAAAAGATCATCGATATTTTTGTGGAAATAGATACGAAAAATATTCGATCAAAAAATTAAAAGTTGGTGCTGCGAGTGTTTTAATCGGGGCTGGCTTCTTTTTGGGTTATCATGTTGAAGCTGATGAAATAGATGCACCGATTGCAAGTGTAACAGATAGTGGTTACAACAGAACTGGAACAGGTAATTCAGTAGTAGCAGATACGCAAGAATTTGTAATGGTAACTCATGAGAAACCAGGTGGAGTAGTAGAAGATGTAGCTATTTTAAAATCAAATTTTTCAGCAAATCTTGAACAATTAAAGAAAGAGTATCCAGGATTTACTGCGACAAGCCTACAATCTGTTGGGGAAAATAAATATAAAATTACATATGTACCGGTTACTACAACAAATCCACCGAGTTCAACAACAGAATCTGCAGCTAATACAGGAGATACTGGTACTTCAAATAGTACATCAGCAACTACTAATCAAACACAAGCAACAACTGAAAATAGAGTTAGTTTACAAGGACATATAGTAGGAAACCAAACAGAATATAATGTAGGAGAACAAATTATTTCTACATTTAGGTTAGATGTATCAGCTCCTTCAAAATTAGAAGAAGGTTCTTATATTTTAGTGAATTTACCTGAGAATGAGCCTATTACTGATGTACAATTTGGTACAGCTTTAAGGGTGGAAAAAGTAACGAATACACAGTATAAGATTTATACTGGAGAAGTTCCAAGTGGTTCTTATGGTAATTTCAATATTAGTTATAAATTTGATAAATATAAAACCGGTCGCAATTCAGAAACTTCTATTACTTCTCAAGTAATGGATAAAAATGGAAATCCTATTTCACCTGAGAAGACTACTAAGTCAGTGGTAGCAAATACAAATAAGAGTGGATATGCTAGTATTCATGTGGACAGTGAAAGTGGTGCTAGAGATTTAGCTTTATTTAATACAAATGCACCAGGAGACACTATTGATGAAACTAAGAATAAAGAATTAGTTTTAAAATTAACGACATTAAATAAAGAAGTTGCTGCCGTCAATAAAATCCAACATGCTATTACTTTACCGACAGGAGCTGTAGTGTCTGAAACATCAATCAACGCTGGATGGACACAAGAAGGAAATATTGCTCGTTATATAAGAACAATACCAGATGCAAAAGCTGTATTTAATCAAGGTAACAATACTAGTGATGACACACTTCGTATCAATATGCGTCAGGCAGGTACATTAGAAGAGTTTTTAAAAGGAAAAGAATTTACATTTACAGACAATGTAATTTATACAGATAAATCAGGAGAAACGAATACAAGTCAAGGGACAACTTCGTTAGTTGTGAAGGCTGTGAATCCTTATAAAGATAATGGAGGTGGAGCAACGCCAAATGCAGCAGGAGCACAACCCCCATTAGTAATTAATAACTTTACTAATGAACAGAATCATGAAAATAGAGTGAATATTGCAATTCCTGGAATTAATACGGAAACAGATGATAAGAGAATTATTGTTTTCTGGAGAAGTGTTGACACTCCGACAAAAGTTAAGGAAGTTGAATTAACGATTGATAGTGATTTTGATCAAAAGAGATCAATTGAATTTTATGGGACTTGGAATAAGAATGGAGCATATGCAGCTTGGTATGCGCCAGATAATCTAGGAACAAGCAATACATTTGAAGTATATACTGTAAATGGTAAAACGGAAACGAAGTTAGGGGAAATTGCCTTTAAAAAGAATGGAGGTACATCAATAGATTTACCAGAAGGTACAACCCGAGTTTTATTAAAGCCAAAAGGTGAAATGACATTTACAAATGATACGCTTAGTCAAGCTGGTATTTATTTACATCAAAACTTAAAAGGCTTAGAAAAAGCTAAACAAATGGTAGCGGAAGGAAAAGAAGCTAAGAGTATCGTTACTGCAAAAGTTTCAACTCAAGATACAGATGTGGTTAATACAAGTATTTCTAAAACAATTTTAGCAGATGCTAGAACAGCTTTAAAATTGACACCGAGAACTGGGAAGATAGAAACGGTTCTAGCAGGGAATAAAACACAATCATTAAGTTCTGGAATAGAAGCTTATGATTACTCTCCTTCAGGTTTAGGAAATCGTGTATATAGTACATATACTTCACATGGTGCTACTACAGATAAAAAATTAGATTATTTAGGTACACAAAATCCTAAAATTATTGTAGAGTTACCAGATGGTTTTAGTTACGCCGGAAATAGCCCGCTTGTAACTAAAGATGATAATTATCAAAATACTGGTAAACGTGTATTGATTATTGATCCGAAGGATTCAAATACTCGTGAGAATGTAACTCCAGATTTAGAGTTTAATGTAGCACAGTGGGTTCAAACAGGTAGTTATCGTTTGAAATATACATTAGTTTGGGATGAAAATAGATTCCTACATGGATTAAATCCTAATAATGAATTTGATGGAGATAAGACAATTATCAATACATCAACTTTCACTTATGAAATTCCTGTAAGTAATACATCAGCGACACGATTACACGTAGATGTAACAGATAAAAATGATCAACGAGAAGGGTACACAACTTCGTTACAGAATTTAGCTCCAAAAACAGATGTAACATATCGTTTTACATTATCAAATACAGATAATTCAAAATTATCGAATAATGAAGTGCTTGTGACATTACCTAAACAAGGGGACAAGAATATTGTTGATACAAGTATAAATCGTAATTCTGCATTTGATGTGGAAGCTACAGGAGAAGCAATAGCTCCTGCAGGATGGACAGCATACTACTTAACTTCTCCAATTAACGGAAATGCAAATGAAGTTGCTACAGCAACAACTTTAACAGCTGATCAAGTGACAGATTGGAGCAAGGTTACAGCCGTTAAGTTTGTTTCTAATCAAGGAACTACATTAAATCCGGGATTATCAAATGAATTTTTAGTACCAGCAAGAATTTCTAAAGATGCAAAAGATAAACAGGTAGCTTATATTTCAGCAGCAGCAAAAACAAATGCAGAGGAAATATTTAATGAGGCGAATGTAGCTTCTGTTACTATTAAAATAGAAAATATAAAAAATGGAGCTGTCAAAATTGCATATGAAGATATGCAAGGAAATACGATTAAACCAACAATAACAGCTATTGAAAAAAGAGCTTATACAAAAGATTATAATGTAGATACAGAAGAATATCGTCCTGATGAATTTACATATAATGAAATAGCGTATAGATATATGAGAGTCAAAGAAACTTCGGCTCCGGTTGAAGGTGTTATTAACAGTGAAGAAATCACTGTAACTTATGTTTATGATACTTTGTATGAAAATGTTCCAGAAACAAAAACAATCACGCGTACAATTAAGTATGTAGATGCAAGCAACGAAACAACAGAAGTATCACCAAAAGTAGTACAAACGGTGACACTCACAAGAACAAACAAACGAAACAAAGTAACGAATGCACTTGAAGAAGGAACATGGTCACAAGGAAGTTGGGCAGAACAAACCTCACCAACAGTAGAAAACTATGGAACACCAGATAAAGCAAGTGTAGCGTCAGTGGCAGTAACACCAACAATGGAAAATGCCGAAGTAGTCGTGAAGTATCCACAATCAAAAGAAGACGAAGTGGAAACAAAAGTAATTACACGTACGATTAAGTATGTAGATGCAAGCGACGAAACAACAGAAGTATCACCAAAAGTAGTACAAACGGTGACACTCACAAGAACAAACAAACGAAACAAAGTAACGAATGCACTTGAAGAAGGAACATGGTCACAAGGAAGTTGGGCAGAACAAACCTCACCAACAGTAGAAAACTATGGAACACCAGATAAAGCAAGTGTAGCGTCAGTGGCAGTAACACCAACAATGGAAAATGCCGAAGTAGTCGTGAAGTATCCACAAGCAAAAGAAGATGAAGTGGAAACAAAAGTAATCACACGTACGATTAAGTATGTAGATGCAAGCAACGAAACAACAGAAGTATCACCAAAAGTAGTTCAAACTGTTACGCTAACAAGAACAAACAAACGAAACAAAGTAACAAATACACTTGAAGAAGGAATATGGACACAAGGAAGTTGGGCAGAACAATCCTCACCAACCGTAGCAAACTATGGCATACCAGATAAAGCAAGTGTAGCGTCAGTGGCAGTAACACCAACAATGGAAAATGCCGAAGTAGTCGTGAAGTATCCACAAGCAAAAGAAGACGAAGTAGAAACAAAAGTAATCACACGTACAATTAAGTATGTAGATGCAAGCGACGAAACAACAGAAGTATCACCAAAAGTAGTACAAACGGTGACACTCACAAGAACAAACAAACGAAACAAAGTAACGAATGCACTTGAAGAAGGAACATGGTCACAAGGAAGTTGGGCAGAACAATCCTCACCAACCGTAGCAAACTATGGAACACCAGATAAAGCAAGTGTAGCGTCAGTGGCAGTAACACCAACAATGGAAAATGCCGAAGTAGTCGTGAAGTATCCACAAGCAAAAGAAGATGAAGTGGAAACAAAAGTAATCACACGTACAATCAACTACCTAGAAAAAGGTACAAATAAAGTCTTGAAAGATCCAGCGGTACAAAGCGTGACGTTATCAAGAACAAAAACAACAAATAAAGTCACTGGAGAAGTTACATACGGAGAATGGAGCAAAGGCAGTTGGTCAGAAATAATACCAGAATCAATAGCAAACTACAAAGTTCCAAGTGTAACAAGAGTAGAAGCGACAGAAGTAACATCAACAACAGATGATAAAACAATTGATGTATACTATGAAGCAGATACAAAACCAGAGCCTAAGCCAGAGCCTAAACCAGAGCCTAAGCCAGAGCCTAAGCCAGAGCCTAAACTAGAGCCTAAGCCAGAGCCTAAACTAGAGCCTAAGCCAGAGCCTAAACTAGAGCCTAAGCCGGAACCAGCACCAGTTCCATCAACACCAGAGACTCCTGAACAACCAACAACTCCAACCCCACCTGCTGTTCCAACACCAGCTGAACCATCAGTACCAACTGATTCAGCTACTCAACCAGCAACACCTAAGTATGTTGATGGTCAAAAAGAATTGCCTAACACAGGTACAGAAGCTAACGCTAGCCTCGCAGCGCTTGGACTTCTTGGAGCCCTAGGTGGATTTGGACTTCTTGCTCGCAAGAAAAAAGAAGACTAAAAACTCATAGTTTTTGAGAAGATGATTCGTCATCTTCTTTTTTTATTTAGGTGTTTTTACTTGCGTAAAAAATTTTTTTCTAGTATAATAGTTTATTGTGAGCGAACCTCACTTACCCCTTGCTAAGTCTTGGGGTCATTAGACCAAAAGGAGGAACATATCAATGGCTAAATACGAAATTCTTTATATCATTCGTCCAAACATTGAAGAAGAAGCTAAAAACGCTTTGGTAGCACGTTTTGACTCTATTTTGACTGACAACGGTGCAACTGTTGTTGAATCAAAAACTTGGGAAAAACGTCGTCTTGCATACGAAATCCAAGATTTCCGTGAAGGACTTTACCACATCGTTAACGTTGAAGCAAACGACGACGCAGCTCTTAAAGAGTTTGACCGTCTTTCAAAAATCAACGCTGACATTCTTCGTCACATGATCGTCAAAACTGACGCGTAAGAAGGTAAACTATGATTAACAATGTTGTACTTGTAGGGCGTATGACACGTGACGCTGAGTTGCGTTATACCCCATCAAATGTAGCAGTTGCGACTTTTACTCTTGCAGTAAACCGTACATTTAAGAGTCAAAATGGCGAACGTGAGGCTGATTTTATCAATGTCGTTATGTGGCGCCAACAGGCTGAAAATCTTGCTAACTGGGCTAAAAAAGGCTCACTTATCGGGGTGACAGGTCGTATCCAGACTCGTAGTTACGATAACCAGCAAGGACAACGTGTCTACGTGACAGAGGTCGTGGCTGAGAATTTCCAAATGTTGGAAAGCCGTAGTGTGCGTGAGGGTCATACAGGTGGAGCTTACTCTGCACCAACTGCAAACTATTCAGCACCTACAAATTCAGTACCAGACTTTTCACGTGATGAAAATCCATTTGGAGCAACAAATCCATTGGATATTTCAGATGATGATTTACCATTCTAATGGACAACTAAAATTATAAAGGAGAAAAAACATGGCTCAACAACGTCGTGGCGGATTCAAACGCCGTAAAAAAGTTGATTACATCGCAGCAAACAAAATTGAATATGTTGATTACAAAGATACTGAGCTTCTTAGCCGTTTCGTTTCAGAACGTGGGAAAATCCTTCCTCGTCGTGTAACAGGAACTTCAGCTAAAAACCAACGTAAAGTAACAACAGCTATCAAACGCGCTCGCGTAATGGCTTTGATGCCTTTCGTAAACGAAGATTAAAGAAAAGACCCTGATGGGTCTTTTTTTCACGAGCTTTGAAATGAGAGAGCGAGTTGGGTCCAGTGGGCCTCTTTTTCATGAGCTTGAAAACAAGAAAGCGAATTAAGACCCCCGACGGGTCTTTTTTTTTTCACGAGCTTTGAAATGGGGGAGCGAGTTGGGGCTGGTGGCTCTCTTTTTCGTTTGTTTGAAAACAAGAGAACACATTAAGAGCATGATGGAGCTTTTTCATAAACATGTTTCTTTTCTCATAAAAGGACTTATACTCAATGAAAATCAAAGAGCAAACTAGGAAACTAGCCGCAGGCTGTACTTGAGTACGGTAAGGCGACGTTGACGTGGTTTGAATTTGATTTTCGAAGAGTATTACAATAAAAACTGGAAACTTTTTGAACATAGGGGATTTGCCTACTTTATGGTATAATGGAAAGAGTTAGATTGAAAGAGGTAGTGAGATGGATGCGAAATTAAGATACAAGGCAAAAAAGATCAAGATTATCTTTTTTGATATTGATGATACATTGCGGAATTCAAAGACAGGTTTTATTCCAGCTTCAATCCCAACTGTTTTTAAGCAATTACGTGAGAAAGGAATTTTGACAGGTATTGCTTCTGGACGGGGGATTTTTGGTGTCGTGCCAGAGATTCGTGAGCTCAAACCTGACTTTTTTGTGACCTTAAATGGGGCCTATATCGAAGATAAAAAAGGTCAGGTTATTTATCAACATCAGATTGAGAAGTCAGATGTTGAGGAGTATATCTCCTGGGCTAAGCAAGAAGGAATTGAGTATGGCTTGGTTGGGAGTCATGATGCCAAGTTGTCGATTCGCACCGATATGATTAGTGAAGCAATCAATCCAATTTACCCAGATTTAGATGTGGATCCTGATTTTCATGAAAAAGAAGATATCTATCAGATGTGGACTTTTGAAGATAAAGGAGATGACTTGCGTTTGCCTGATAGTCTCTCAGACAAACTTCGTATGGTTCGTTGGCATGAGCATTCGTCTGACATTGTGCCGATTTCAGGCTCCAAAGCGACAGGTGTGGAACAGGTTGTGGAACACCTAGGCTTGAAACCAGAGAACGTCATGGTCTTTGGAGATGGACTCAACGACTTGGAACTCTTTGATTACGCTGGAATCAGCGTCGCAATGGGAATTTCTCATGAAAAAATCAAAGAAAAAGCAGATTATATAACGAAAACACTAGAAGAAGATGGCATTTTTGATGCCTTAGAAGGATTTGGTATGGTAGAAAAAGAATTGCATTTTCCACAAGTAGACATTGAAACAGTAGAAGGTCCTCTTGCTGCTATTAAGACCAATCACGGTGATTTGCGTATCAAGCTCTTCCCTGAACATGCTCCTAAAACAGTAGCTAACTTTGTAGCTCTATCAAAAGATGGTTACTATGATGGAGTCATTTTCCACCGTATTATCAAGGACTTTATGATCCAAGGTGGAGACCCAACTGGAACTGGTATGGGAGGCGAGTCAATCTACGGCGAATCTTTTGAGGACGAGTTCTCAGAAGAACTTTACAATATCCGTGGTGCCCTTTCTATGGCCAATGCTGGTCCAAATACCAACGGCAGCCAGTTCTTTATCGTGCAAAATCAACATTTGCCTTATTCTAAGAAAGAAATTGCTCGTGGTGGTTGGCCAGAACCGATTGCGGAAATCTATGCAAACCAAGGTGGGACACCACACCTAGACCGCCGTCACACGGTTTTTGGTCAGATAGCTGATGAAGCATCTTACACTGTCTTGGATGCTATCGCTGCTGTTGAGACAGGGGCTATGGACAAGCCAGTTGAAGATGTTGTGATTGAAACAATTGAAATCGAGGACTAAGATGAAAATCGGTGATAAGCTAAAGGGGCGTATTACAGGGATTCAGCCCTACGGTGCATTTGTTGAGTTAGAGACGGGTGATACGGGGCTGATTCACATTTCAGAGATTCGAACAGGATTTATTGAAAATATTCATGAAGCCTTAAAAGTCGATGAAGAGGTTCAAGTTCAGGTAGTGGATTTAGATGAATTTACAGGGAAAGCCAGTCTTTCTATCCGTACTTTGGAGGAAGAAAAGCACCAGTTTCCGAGACGGAGACGCTTTTCAAGCGACCGCTTTAACTACGGCTTTGCGCCTCTCAAACGAATGATGCCAATTTGGACCAAGGAAGCCCTTCAACATTTGAAGAAGCAGAAGAATTAGTTAGAAATCTATATTCTTTGTAATGTTAATATAAATTTGCTATAATAAGACCATGGAAGAAGAACAATTATTAAAATCAGGAGAGCGCATTAACCAGCTCTTTTCGACAGATATCAAAATCATTCAAAATAGAGAGGTTTTTAGCTATTCGGTGGATAGTGTTCTCTTGTCACGCTTTCCACGTTTTCCTAAGAAGGGCTTGATTGTGGATTTCTGCGCTGGAAATGGAGCAGTGGGGCTTTTTGCTAGTACTCGTACTCAAGCACAGATATTGGCTGTTGAGATTCAGGAGCGTTTGGCGGATATGGCTGAACGCTCTGTCCGTTTGAATGGATTAGAGGAGCAAATGCAGGTCATCTGTGATGATTTGAAAAATATGCCTGCTTACATTCAGGGGAGTAAGGTGGATATGATTTTGTGTAATCCGCCCTATTTCAAGGTGGATCCTCATTCCAATCTGAATGAGAGTGAACATTATCTCTTGGCGCGCCATGAAATCACGACCAATTTGGAAGAAATCTGTCGTAGTGCCCAAAGTATTCTCAAGTCCAATGGGCGTTTGGCCATGGTTCATAGACCTGATCGACTCTTGGATATCTTGGACATGTTGCAACGCCATAATCTAGCTCCCAAGCGCCTGCAATTTGTTTATCCAAAGCGGGAAAAGGAAGCCAATATGCTCTTGATTGAGGCTATCAAGGATGGCTCTACAAGTGGCTTTAAGGTCTTACCTCCTTTGATTGTCCACAATGGTGATGGTTCTTATACTCCCGAACTTGAAGAGATTTATTATGGATCATAAGGCTTATATGTATGTGCTGGAGTGTCGTGATGGATCTTACTATACAGGGTATACGACTGATGTGAGAAGACGCCTCGCTGTCCACAATAGTGGGAAGGGGGCCAAATATACACGAGCCCGCTTACCAGTCAAACTCATCTATGCTCAAGGTTTTTCCAGTAAGGAAGAAGCTATGTCGGCAGAAGCCCTGCTCAAGCGTAAGAAACGACCGCAGAAGGAGCAATTTTTATCTGAAAATCAAGATAGAAATTTACTCAGTTATTTTGAAGAGTAGTGAGGAGCCCTTTGACTCCTCTTACTTTTGTCAAAAATCGAAAAAAATGCTACAATAAAGAGAATAAACAAAATGAGGTATTATCATGTCTAAGATTCTAGTATTTGGCCACCAAAATCCAGACTCAGATGCCATCGGGTCATCTGTAGCCTTTGCCTACCTTGCAAAAGAAGCTTATGGTTTGGATACGGAAGCTGTTGCCCTTGGAACTCCAAATGAAGAAACAGCCTTTGTCTTGAACTATTTTGGTGTGGAAGCACCGCGTGTTATCACTTCTGCTAAAGAAGAGGGTGCAGAGCAAGTTATCTTGACTGACCACAATGAATTCCAACAATCTGTATCAGATATCGCTGAAGTAGAAGTTTATGGTGTTGTAGACCACCACCGTGTGGCTAACTTTGAAACTGCAAGCCCACTTTACATGCGTTTGGAACCAGTTGGATCAGCTTCTTCAATTGTTTACCGTATGTTCAAAGAACATGATGTAGCTGTTCCTAAAGAGATTGCTGGTTTGATGCTTTCAGGTTTGATTTCAGATACCCTTCTTTTGAAATCACCAACAACACACCCAACAGATAAAGTCATTGCTCCAGAATTGGCTGAATTAGCTGGTGTAAACTTGGAAGAATATGGTTTGGCTATGTTGAAAGCTGGTACAAACTTGGCTAGCAAATCTGCTGAAGAATTGATTGACATCGATGCTAAGACTTTTGAATTGAACGGAAATAATGTTCGTGTTGCTCAAGTAAACACAGTTGACATCGCTGAAGTATTGGAACGTCAAGCAGAAATCGAAGCTGCAATGCAAGCTGCTAACACAGCGAATGGTTACTCTGACTTTGTCTTGATGATTACAGATATCGTCAACTCAAACTCAGAAATCCTAGCACTTGGTGCTAACATGGACAAGGTCGAAGCAGCCTTCAACTTCAAACTTGAAAACAACCATGCCTTCCTTGCTGGTGCTGTTTCACGTAAGAAACAAGTGGTGCCTCAATTGACTGAAAGTTTTAATGCCTAAGATTTTGGGTGTCAGTTCAAAATAGGAAAGGCTAGTTTGCCTTATATCGAAAGGAGTTTCGGCTCCTTTTTTTCTAGGAGTGAAGCATGTTAGCAAATGGCGATTTGATTTTTGTGAGAGATGAGTCGGACATGGGACAGGCCATCCAGACTTCCACAGGCAACTATAGTCATGTTGCCATTTATTTGGATGGGATGATTTACCATGCTAGTGGAAAGGTGGGTGTTATCTGTCAGGAACCAGCAGATTTCTTTGAGTCCAATCACTTGTACGACCTCTATGTTTACCCAGAACTAGACATCCAGTCTGTCAAGGAGAGAGCTTGCAGACATCTTGGAGCACCCTACAATGTTTCTTTCTATCCAGATGGAGAAGGTTTTTACTGTTCCCAGTACATGGCAGAAATTCTCCCCATTTTTGAAACTATTCCCATGAAATTTGGGGATGGGGAGCAGGAGATTAGTGATTTTTGGAGAGAGTATTACAGAGAACTAGGTCTGCCTGTTCCTCTGAATCAAGCTGGGACCAATCCCAGTCAGTTGGCAGCATCGCCTCTGTTAGAATGTAAAGAAAGGAATCTTCATGATTCAGATTTTTAATCCCTCTAGTTTGACGAGACAGCCTTTTTTTGGAGAATTGATCCGCTATCTGGACCAGCATGATGATGTGATTCTACGAGAAATCAAGGCCCAATTCCCATATGTAGCAGTTGATAAACTCATGGAAGAGTATATCAAGGCTGGATTGATTCTACGAGAAAATAAGCGTTATTACCTCAATCTTCCTTTGCTGGAATCACTTGATAGTCTCGAACTGGACCAAGAGATTTTTGTCAGCGAAGATAGTCCAGTCTATCAAGCCTTGTTGGAGAAGAGTTTTGAGACAGAATTGCGCAATCAAACAAATGCAGCTATTTTAGTTGAAAAGACGGATTTTGCGCGAACAAAAATGACCTTGTCCAATTATTTCTACAAGGTCAAAAATCAGTATCCTTTGACAGAAAAACAGCAGGAACTCTATGCCATTTTGGGAGATGTTAATCCTGAGTATGCTCTCAAATATATGACGACTTTTTTGTTGAAATTTCTTAAAAAAGATCAGCTCATGCAGAAACGTCGTGATATCTTTGTGGACAGTTTAGTCGTTCTAGGCTATATTGTCCAAAAGGAAGATGGAAAGTATGAGTTGGCTGTTGATTTTGATAAGGAACGATTAATTTTCTTTATACTCAATGAAAATCAAAGAGCAAACTAGGAAGATGGCCGAAGGTTGCTCAAAGCACTGCTTTGAGGTTGTAGATAGAACTGACGAAGTCAGCTCAAAACACTGTTTTGAGGTTGTAGATAAGACTGACGAAGTCAGTCACATATATATACGGCAAGTGAAGCTGACGTGGTTTGAAGAGATTTTCGAAGAGTATTAAAAATTAAAACAAGGTTAGGAATGCCTCCTAGCCTTGTTTTTCGATTATAAATAATTTTCCGCGACGGCTGCATCTCCTGGGTAGGCTTCTTTCTTGCCTTGGACGATTTGGTAGCAGTCGGCTCCCTTACCAGCGATAATAACTGCATCTAATTCGTGATTTGTGATAGCCATAGCTGCCTTGATGGCTTCTTGGCGATCCGCAATCTTTTCAACAGGATGATTGATGTAGCTACTGATTTCATCTGCAATGGCCGTTGGGTCTTCATAGTTGGGGTCATCAGCAGTCAGAAAGACTTGAATCTCAGGGTGTTGATTAAGGAGGAGGCCAAAGTCCTTACGGCGGCTTTCTCCCTTGTTTCCTGTAGAACCTAACACCAAAGCAATCTTTCCAGTTTGATGAGTTTCAACCACATTAATGAGTTTTTTCAGACTGTCACCATTGTGGGCATAGTCGATGAAGACCTTAGCACCATTTTTCTGAGTCAGGACTTCCATACGGCCAGGAACACGGGTTGCAACGATTCCTTTCTTGATGTCCTCAAGACTAGCTCCGAGACGGAGGCAGGCAAGTCCAGCAGCAACTGCATTTTCTTGGTTAAAGTGGCCAATCAGTTGAATATCATAATCACCAGCGAGTTTACCCGTAGCTGAAAAACTAAAGGCTTTGGAATTCTCGATTTGGTTACTTGACTGGCTACCATAGAAATCATGCTCTTGATCTTCTACTTGTTCTTTCAAGACAGAAAAGTGGTCCATATCACTGTTAATGATGACTGCTCGGCTATTTTCCATCAAAAGACGCTTGTGGTAGAAGTAGTCTTCAAAGCTAGGGTGTTCAATCGGGCCGATATGATCTGGAGTGATGTTAAGAAAGACACCTACATCAAAGGTCAGACCATAGACTCGATGGACTAGATAGGCTTGACTAGAGACTTCCATTACAAGATGGGTTCTTCCATTCTTAACAGCTTGAGCCATCATGTCAAAGAGGTCGATATTTTCAGGTGTTGAGAATGAAGATTTAAAGAAAGTCTTGCCATCCAAAGTCGTATTCATGGTTGACAAGAGGGCGGTTGGGTAACGTTGAGATAGGATGTTGTAAGCAAAGTAAGCTGCTGTCGTCTTTCCTTTTGTCCCTGTGAAGGCGAGAATTTTGAGTTTCTCTTGTGGATTACCATAGAACTCCATGGCGATCAAACTCATGGCTTTCTTTATATCGTTCACAATGATGACAGGGATACCGACTTCGTAGTCCTTTTCAGCTACATACCAAGCTAAGCCTTGTGTTATAGCAGAAAGAAGGTATTCTTTTTTAAAGGCAGCGCCTTTTGCAAAAAAAAGAGTGTCTTCTTTTACTTTTCGGCTATCGTAGCTGATGCTATCAAAAACAACTTCTCTGTAGTTGTAGTGATAATGTCCTTGGTCGATAATCTCACGGAAGAGATCATCTTTCTTTAAAATATCTAATACGGTTTCAATCTTAATCATACTTTCTATTGTAAACCGAAAGTCGTAAATTTACAAGTGACAAGGAAAAGTTTATAATGGAAGATAAGGAGTTTTTCCTAGTTATCAAAATTGAATGAGGAATCTATGTCGCACGAAAACAATCGCCAGCAGGCCCAGATGTTACGGGGGACTGCTTGGCTAACGGCTAGTAACTTTATCAGTCGCCTACTCGGGGCCATTTACATCATCCCATGGTACATCTGGATGGGGTCTTATGCGGCTACGGCCAATGGTCTCTTTACCATGGGCTACAATATCTATGCCTGGTTCTTGCTGGTTTCAACAGCAGGTATTCCAGTTGCGGTGGCAAAGCAAGTTGCTAAATATAATACCATGCGAGAAGAGGAGCATAGCTTTGCCCTGATTCGGAGCTTTTTAGGATTTATGACAGGACTAGGTCTAGTCTTTGCCCTAATCTTGTATGTCTTTGCTCCTTGGCTAGCAGACTTGTCTGGCGTGGGCAAAGATCTGATCCCAATCATGCAGAGCTTGGCTTGGGCGGTCTTGATTTTCCCATCTATGAGTGTCATTCGAGGATTTTTCCAAGGGATGAATAACCTGAAACCTTATGCCATGAGCCAAATCGCTGAGCAGGTCATTCGTGTTATCTGGATGCTTCTAGCAACCTTTATCATTATGAAGCTCGGTTCAGGAGATTATCTAGCAGCGGTTACCCAATCCACCTTTGCTGCCTTTGTAGGCATGGTAGCCAGTTTTGCAGTCTTGATCTATTTCCTTGCTCAAGAAGGGTTACTCAAAAGAGTATTTGAAACAAGGGATAAGATTAACAGCAAGCGTCTTTTGGTCGACACCATTAAGGAAGCCATTCCTTTTATCCTTACAGGGTCTGCCATCCAGCTTTTCCAGATTCTGGACCAGATGACCTTTATCAATAGTATGAGCTGGTTTACCAACTATAGTAATGAAGACTTAATTGTCATGTTTTCTTATTTCTCTGCCAATCCTAATAAAATCACCATGATTCTCATTTCTGTTGGGGTTTCGATTGGGAGTGTAGGCTTGCCACTTTTGACTGAAAACTATGTTAAGGGGGACTTGAAGGCGGCTTCTCGTCTAGTTCAGGACAGCATCACTATGCTTTTCCTATTCTTGCTACCAGCAACGGTTGGAGTAGTCATGGTAGGAGAACCTCTTTATACAGTCTTCTATGGCAAACCAGATAGCTTGGCCATGGGCTTGTTTGTCTTTGCAGTTTTGCAGTCTACTATTTTAGGCTTGTACATGGTTTTGTCACCAATGCTTCAGGCCATGTTCCGCAACCGAAAGGCCGTTCTCTACTTTATCTATGGTTCGATTGCCAAGTTGGTATTGCAAATTCCAACTATTGCTCTCTTCCACAGTTATGGTCCTTTGATTTCCACAACAATCGGTCTCATTATTCCTAATGTCTTGATGTATCGGGATATTTGTAAGGTAACGGGTGTCAAGCGCAAGGTGATTGTGAAGCGAACCATTTTAATCAGTTTGTTAACTCTTTTCATGTTTCTAGTAGTTGGGACATTGCAGTGGATTTTAGGATTTGTCTTCCAACCAAGTGGGCGTTTGTGGAGTTTTCTATATGTAGCCCTTGTCGGTGCCATGGGTGGAGGTGTTTATGGAGTCATGAGTCTTCGTACCCGTCTATTGGACAAGGTGATTGGACAAGCTCAAGCAGATCGCCTGCGAGCAAAATTAAGAATTTCTCAATAAATTTTTATAAATAAAAGGGATAATTTGAACATTTCTATCATGAAATGCTTGAATTATTCTCTTTTTTATTATTTTGTAGAATAATTTCTATAGTTTGTAGATGGAATGATTAATTTTTTTAAAAAAACTATTGACTAAATAAAACACGAGTTGTATAATAAGACAAATATTTAAATCAGGAGGTTCTGGAGATGAAAAAGTCTAAGGCCAAGTATGCAGCACTTGCAGGTGTCGTGTTAAGTGCAGGTATTTTATTAAGCGCGTGTGGAAATTCTAGCACAGGGTCAAAAACATATAACTATGTTTACGTAAGTGACCCATCAAGTTTGAACTATCTAGCAGAAAACCGTGCAACAACCAATGATATTGTAACCAATCTGGTAGATGGTCTCATGGAAAATGACCGATATGGGAACTATGTCCCGTCCTTGGCAGAGGATTGGAGTGTTTCTCAAGACGGTTTGACCTATACTTACAAACTGCGTAAAGATGCTAAATGGTATACTGCAGATGGAGATGAATATGCTCCTGTTACTGCCCAAGATTTTGTCACTGGTCTGAAATATGCAGCTGATAAAAAATCAGAAGCCTTGTACTTAGTGCAAGAATCCGTAGCAGGTTTGGATGACTACATTAACGGTAAAACAAGCGACTTTTCAACTGTCGGAGTTAAGGCTCTTGATGACCAAACCGTTCAATATACTTTGACACGACCAGAATCTTACTGGAACTCAAAAACAACTTCAACCATTCTCTTCCCAGTCAATGCGGATTTCTTGAAATCAAAAGGGGATGATTTTGGGAAGGTAGACCCATCTAGCATTTTGTACAATGGACCTTTCTTGATGAAATCTTTTGTTTCAAAATCTGTCATCGAATTCAAGAAAAATCCTAACTACTGGGATGCCAAAAATGTCTTTGTAGATGATGTGAAATTGGCTTATTATGATGGTAATGACCAAGATGCACTGGCTCGTAACTTTGTCGAGGGGGCTTATAGCTACGCTCGTCTCTATCCAAACAGTTCAAGCTTTGAAGGAATTAAAGAGAAGAATAAGGATAATATCATTTATAGCTTGCAAGATGCTACATCTTACTTCTTAAACTTTAACCTAGATAGAAAATCTTATAAATTTACTTCAAAAACAAGTGATGCTGAGAAGAAATCGACTCAAGAAGCAGTTCTGAATAAAAACTTCCGTCAAGCCATTAACTTTGCCTATGACCGTACAGCCTACGGGGCTCAATCTCAGGGAGAAGAGGGGGCAACTAAGATTTTGCGTAACCTCGTCGTTCCTCCAACATTTGTAAGTATCAATGGAAAAGACTTTGGTGAAGTAGTAGCCTCTAAGATGGTGAATTATGGTAAGGAATGGCAAGGAATCAACTTTGCGGATGCTCAGGATCCATACTATAATGCTGAAAAAGCCAAGGCTAAATTTGCAGAAGCTAAGAAAGAACTCCAATCCAAAGGAGTTCAATTCCCTATCCACTTGGACATGACTGTTGACCAAGCTGCTAAACAGATTGTCCAAGAGGCAAACTCTATGAAGCAATCTATTGAGGCGGCTTTAGGTGCAGAAAATGTTGTAATTGATATTCAACAACTTTCTACTGAAGATTATGACAATTCAAGCTATTTGGCTCAGACAGCAGCTCAGAAGGATTATGATATATACAACGGTGGTTGGGGTCCTGATTACCAAGATCCTTCAACCTACCTTGATGTCTTTAACGTTCATTCTGGTGGTTTGATGCAAAATCTAGGTTTAGAGCCAGGTGAAGCCAATGACAAGGCCAAGGCTGTTGGACTAGATGTCTACACTCAAATGTTGGAAGAAGCTAACAAGGAACAAGATCTTGCGAAACGCTATGAAAAATATGCTGAGATCCAAGCTTGGTTGGTAGATAGTGCTTTAGCAATTCCAAATGTTTCTAAGGGTGGAACACCAACATTGAGAAAAACAGTTCCTTTCTCTTCACCATATTCACTAGCTGGTAATAAAGGTATCGAATCATATAAATACCTCAAAGTACAAGATAAAACAGTCACAAAAGACGAATTTGAAAAAGCTAAAGAAAAATGGTTGAAAGAAAAAGAAGAATCTAATAAAAAAGCCCAAGAAGAATTGGCAAAACATGTCAAATAAGGATTTTTCAAGAAAAACGATGGTTTCGAAGGAAGCTGTCGTTTTTTTAATGGACTAATGTGAATTTTGGAAGGAAAGTGCTTACATTTTTTAAATCGTTTATCAAATTTATGATATAATGAATATAATAAAAGTTGTGAAAAGCTATTTTTTTAAATCCTCTTCCAGTGTTAACTGAAGTATACACATGCTAGGATGATTTTATAGGAGGGATGCCGTCTACTGAAAAAGTAAGATAAAATGCAACAAATGATAAGTTCTTCTTTTATGTGAAGTATACTTATCTGCTTATTTACTAATCGTTATGGAGGTATCATCATGGGCGCTATTATGGAGTTTGCAACAGAAAAACAGATTGAATCATTTCTTTCAACTTGTCGCATTGAAGGGCAAAATAATTTTCTGATGGCTTTCAAGAAAAAGACATGGTTGAAATCCTTTATTGATTTTTTCATTATAGGTGGTTCCTACTATGTTCAGTCGAGTGTGAAGCCTAAAATTCTGGCATTCACACCTAAGGGGATTTTTTTGATGGACATCAGTGATATAACTGAAAATCGTTCTAATCAAGTCGTAGAGATGCCTTGGAATCAAGTTCAAGATTTTACTTATAAGACAGTCTTGAATACAGTTAGGCTGAACTGGCACTATCAAAATGAAGACTATATTTTTTCCGTGGATGTCGGTCAGATTAGTCAGCGTGTGGGCCAGTATCAATTTAACAAAGAGCATTATGACTATTTGGTTCAACAGGATTTCTTTCAGTCAAAGTAAACTCTAGCAATCATTTTCATAAAAGAATCTGGAGTGTTTTCTGGATTCTTTTTAGCTTTACTAGATAAGTCTATAGTTTGAAACTATAACTAGCTCTTGAAAAGAAGAAAATGAGTTGATGAAAATAAGTGGTACAATAGTTACTATAGATTTGGAGGAATTGTATGAGCAAGGAATTACACATTAACACAATTTTGGCCCAGGCGGGTATTAAGTCAGATGAAGCGACAGGAGCCTTGGTGACACCGCTTCATTTTTCAACGACCTATCAGCATCCAGAGTTTGGTCGATCTACTGGGTTTGACTATACACGCACCAAAAACCCAACTCGCAGTAAGGCGGAAGAAGTCTTGGCGGCTATTGAGTCAGCAGACTATGCCCTAGCGACTAGCTCAGGGATGTCAGCTATTGTACTGGCCTTTAGCGTCTTTTCAGTAGGAAGTAAGGTCTTGGCAGTGCGTGACCTTTACGGCGGTTCTTTCCGCTGGTTCAACCAAGTGGAGCAAGAAGGCCGTTTCCATTTTACCTATGCCAATACAGAAGAAGAGTTGATTGCTGAGTTAGAGAAGGACGTGGATGTTCTCTATATCGAAACGCCAACCAATCCCTTGATGTTGGAATTTGACATCGAAAAACTAGCAAAATTAGCTCATGCTAAGGGTGCCAAAGTGGTGGTAGACAATACCTTCTACAGCCCTATCTACCAACGTCCGATTGAAGACGGCGCTGATATCGTTTTGCATTCAGCAACCAAGTATCTGGCAGGGCACAATGATGTCTTGGCTGGAGTGGTTGTGACCAATAGTTTAGAACTATACGAGAAGCTTTTCTACAATCTCAATACGACAGGGGCAGTCCTGTCTCCGTTTGACAGTTATCAATTGATTCGTGGTCTCAAGACCTTGTCTCTTCGTATGGAACGTTCAACAGCCAATGCCCAAGAAGTGGTTGCCTTTTTGAAGGATTCTCCAGCAGTTAAGGAAGTTCTCTACACTGGTCGAGGGGGTATGATTTCCTTTAAAGTAGCGGATGAAACACGCATTCCGCATATCTTGAACAGTCTCAAGGTCTTCTCTTTTGCAGAAAGTTTGGGTGGGGTGGAAAGTCTCATTACTTATCCAACGACACAAACTCACGCCGATATTCCAGCAGAAGTGCGCCATTCTTATGGTTTGACAGATGACCTCTTGCGCTTGTCAATCGGGATTGAGGATGCTAGAGATTTGATTGCGGATTTGCGCCAAGCCTTGGAAGGATAAGACAAAGATGGGAAAATATGATTTTACAAGCCTGCCCAATCGTCTAGGACACCATACCTACAAATGGAAAGAGGCGGAAACGGATAGCGAAGTCCTACCAGCTTGGATAGCGGATATGGACTTTGTGGTCTTGCCTGAAATCCGCCAAGCTGTGCAGACTTACGCAGACCAACTGGTTTATGGCTATACCTATGCCAGTGAAGAGTTAATTAAGGAAGTTCAAAAGTGGGAAGCGACACAACATGGTTATCACTTTGACAAAGAGGCCCTTGTCTTTATCGAGGGTGTGGTACCAGCCATCTCAACAGCTATTCAAGCCTTTACAAAAGAAGGCGAAGCGGTTCTGATTAACACACCTGTCTACCCACCTTTTGCTCGCAGTGTCAAGTTAAATAATCGCAGATTGATTACTAATTCTTTGGTGGAAAAGGATGGTCTGTTTGAGATTGACTTTGATCAACTTGAAAAGGATTTGGTGAAAGAGGAGGTCAAACTCTATATTCTTTGCAACCCTCACAATCCTGGTGGACGTGTTTGGGAAAAGGAAGTGTTGGAGAAGATTGGTCAACTCTGCCAAAAACACGGTGTTTTCTTGGTTTCCGATGAGATTCACCAAGATTTGGCCCTCTTTGGTCATAAGCATCATTCCTTCAATACTATTAACCCTGCCTTTAAAGAATTTGCAATCGTCTTGAGCAGTGCCACTAAAACCTTTAACATCGCTGGGACAAAAAATTCCTATGCAGTCATTGAAAACCCTAAGTTGAGACTGGCTTACCAGAAACGCCAGTTAGCCAATAATCAGCATGAAATTTCAGGCTTGGGTTATTTGACGACAGAAGCTGCTTATCGCTATGGTAAGGATTGGTTAGAGGAACTCAAGCAAGTCTTTGAAGACCACATCAATTATGTGGTGGATTTATTTGGAAAAGAGACTAAAATCAAGGTCATGAAACCGCAAGGAACCTACTTGGTTTGGCTTGATTTTTCAGCCTATGACCTGACTGATGAAAGATTGCAAGAGCTGTTGAGAAATGAAGCCAAGGTTATCCTCAATCGTGGTTTGGATTTTGGGGAGGAAGGAAGTCTCCATGCCCGCCTCAATGTAGCTATGCCTAAATCTCTGCTGCAAGAAGTGTGTCAGCGAATTGTGACGACTTTTACCAAACGTTAAAAATCCAGCCTTCTAGGAGAAAAGTCTGCCTAGGAGGCTATTTTCATGGGCGAAAATATGGTATAATAAAAAGATAAGGTAAAGGTAGAAATATGGCTAAATTGATTCCGGGGAAAGTCCGTATCGAAGGCGTTGCCCTTTATGAAACTGGTAAGGTTGACATTATCAAGGAAAAGAACAATCGGCTCTACGCTCGCGTTGCAGAAGAAGAACTGCGCTATAGTTTAGAGGATGATTTGGTTTTTTGTGCCTGCGATTTTTTCCAAAAGAGGGGCTACTGTGTGCATTTGGCAGCGCTGGAGCATTTTCTAAAAAATGATGAGCGTGGTCAGGTAATCTTGCAGAGTCTGGAAGAAGGTCATGAAGAAAAAGAGGCCGTTGAAACCAAGGTGACCTTGGGTGGCAAATTTTTGGACCGAATCTTGTCTCCAAAATCAGACCGCTCCTATGAGTTGTCGGCTGTGGGTCAGGTGGAAGCAGGAACCAATCATATCCTGTGGACTCTGAGAATCGGGCAAATCAATAGCCAAAAATACTACGTCATTCGGGATATCCCACTCTTTTTAAAAGTTGTTGAGAAGAGAAAGCCTTATATGATTGGAAAAACCTATGAGGAGTCTCTTTCTTGGGAAGCCTTTGATGAGGCCAGTCAAGAACTTCTGACTTTCTTGCGGGGACTAACGGAGGAAGGACAGGCTCCAGACCTCTTTTTCCACAACCAAGGTCGACACCTCTTTTTCCCTCTGACCTTTTTTGAGCAGGGTGTGAATTTATTGATGACCTTGCCCCATTTTCAATTTGACCACCAAGTGGATAGCTACCAAACCCTAATTTTTCAGGATTTGCATGCAAGTGCTAATCTCTTTGCCTTTACAGTAACAGCATACTCGGATTATTTTGAAATGGAAATCAGTGAGAGTCCAAGGGTCAATGTCTTTTATCAGGGAGCTGTGCTTTTCCATAGAGGGCAGGTTTATTTTCTAACTGACCAGCAGTTGCATCTTCTCAAAGAAATCAAAGCACTGCCTTTGGATCAACAAGGAAAGAAATACCTGCAATTTGATAGCAGTGACCGAGATAAGTTGGCTTCTTGTCTGACTCTTTTTAGCCAGATGGGGACAATCTCAGCTCCGGAACGGTTACAAATCAAAACGTTTTCTCCATCGTTTTACTTTGACAGGGAAGAGGATGATCGGATTCGTTTAGAAATTCAGTTTGATTATGGAAATATACAGGTATCTAGCCGACAAGAGTTAGAAGAATTACCATTTTCGAGTGATGCTGACTTAGAAGAAAGAATTTTCCAAGCCTGTTTGGCTGCGGGATTTGAAGCAGACTTTCAATCTTGGCGTCAGGCTCTAAAAGCAGAGTCTGTCTATAATTTCTTTCATGAAATCATTCCGATCTTTGAAAAACTCGGAAATGTTGACCTATCAGACAAGCTAGAAGAACTTTATAGTCTAGCAAGTCCTCAGGTGCAGATTGCCTCCAAGGGAGGTCTCTTGGAAATTCAGTTCGATTTTCAAGATATTGCCCAAGAGGAAATTGACCAAGCCATGCAGGCCTTGCTTGCCAATCAAGATTTTTACATTGGTTCGTCTAATCAAGTCTACTTTTTCGATGAAGAAACCAAGAAAATTCGCCAAAATCTACAGGAACTGGGGCAGTTTGAACTAAAAGATGGCTCCTTGCAGGCTCGAAAATCCTTGGCCTACAGTTTAGCTCATCTCTTTGAAGGGCGAGACCGTGTTTCTTTTTCACAAGAATTCCAGAATCTGGCCCACGACTTGAGGCATCCAGAGGACTTCCCTAGACAAGCAACTCAGGTCAAGGCTGACTTGCGAGATTATCAGGAAAAGGGGATCGGCTGGTTGCAAATGCTCCATCATTATGGTTTTGGTGGGATTTTAGCTGATGATATGGGACTTGGTAAAACCCTGCAGACCATTGCTTTTTTGACCAGTCAAGTGACAAAAGAAAGTCGGGTCTTGATTTTAGCTCCATCTGGTTTGATTTACAACTGGGCAGATGAATTTCAGAAGTTTGCCCCACAGTTGGATGTAGCTGTTGTTCATGGATTAAAGGCTAGTCGTGAAGAGATTCTTGCTGAGAGCCATCAAATCTATGTGACGAGCTATGCTACCTTCCGTCAGGACAGTGATCTTTATCAGGGGATGGCCTTTGACTTCCTTTTCTTAGATGAGGCTCAGGTCATGAAAAATGCCCAGACCAAGATAGCCCAGACCTTGAGACAATTTGTAGTGCCGTCAGTTTTTGCCTTGTCAGGAACTCCTATTGAAAACCATCTGGGTGAGCTGTGGTCTATTTTCCAAATCGTCATGCCAGGACTTTTGCCAAGCAAGAAAGAATTTATGAAATTGCCAGCCGAGCGCGTAGCTCAGTTTATCAAGCCTTTTGTGATGAGGCGAAAGAAAGAAGAAGTTCTGACTGAATTACCAGACTTGATTGAAGTGGTTTATAAGAATGAACTGGAAGACCAGCAAAAGGCTATTTACCTAGCCCAGTTGCAACAGATGCGAGACCGTTTAGCTCAGGTGTCAGATCAGGAATTTCAGCGTAGTCGAGTGGAAATCTTGTCTGGTTTGATGCGCTTGCGTCAAATCTGTGATACCCCTGCCCTCTTTATGGAAGATTATCAGGGAGCCAGTGGCAAACTGGATAGTCTTCGTGACCTGTTGGTACAGGTGGCAGACGGTGGACACCGTGTCTTGATTTTCTCGCAGTTCAAGGGAATGTTGGAGAAAATTGAACAAGAATTGCCAGACTTGGGTATAACATCCTTTAAAATTACAGGTTCAACCCCAGCCAAGGAAAGACAAGATATGACCAAGGCCTTTAATCAAGGGGAAAGAGATGCTTTTCTGATTTCCCTCAAGGCTGGTGGGGTCGGTCTGAATCTGACAGGTGCTGATACCGTTATCTTGGTTGACCTTTGGTGGAATCCAGCGGTGGAAGCGCAAGCCATTAGCCGTGCCCATCGGATGGGGCAGGAAGAAACGGTTGAGGTCTATCGCTTGGTAACCAAGGGAACCATTGAAGAAAAAATTCAGGAACTCCAAGAACAAAAGAAACATTTGGTGTCACAAGTATTGGATGGAACAGAGTCACGTGGTAGTCTGACCCTAGCAGAAATTAGAGAAATTTTGGGAATTTCTGAAGCCAGCACTTGAAAAATCAAGACAATACGCTATAATGAAGTGTTGAAAGGAAATAGAAAATGAGAGAAGAACGATTTCCATTGGTGTCAGATGATGAGGTCATACTGACTGAGATGCCGGTTATGGACCTCTACGATGAATCTGACTTTATCAGTAATATCAAGGGAGAATACCGTGATAAAAATTATCTGGAATGGGCCCCTATTACTGAAGAGGCGCCAGTAAAACCGATTGAAAAGCAAGTCGAGAAGCCTAAAAAAGCTCCTTTAGGGGTTAAAAAAGAAGGAAAGAGCTATGCAGAGGTGGCGCGTGAAGAAGCGCGTGCAGATTTGAAAAAGAAACGCTCAGCAAGTTATCTGACTAAGGATATCACTCCTACAAGACGCCATTCTCAGCCAAGTCTAGTTAGACAGGGAAATCAACCTACTGCGCCTTTCCAAAAGGAAAACCCTGGTGAATTTGTCAAATATAGCCAAAAATTGACCCAGTCTCATTACATCTTGGCGGAAGAAGTCAAATCTATCTCTACCAAGAATGAAGAGGTAGCAGCACCTGCTCCAAAGAAAAACAACTATGATTTTCTGAATAAGAGCCAAATCTACAATAAAAAGAATCAACAAAAAGAACAAGAACGTCGGGTTGCCCAAGAGTTGAATCTGACCAGAATTACAGAATAGGGGAGAAATCATGCCAAAGACATATCATTTTATCGGAATTAAGGGATCAGGGATGAGTGCCTTGGCCTTGATGTTGCACCAAATGGGGCATAAGGTTCAAGGATCAGATGTTGAAAAGTACTACTTTACTCAACGTGGTCTAGAGCAGGCAGGAATTACCATTCTTCCTTTTGATGAAAAGAATCTAGACGGTGATATGGAAATTATCGCTGGAAATGCCTTTCGTCCAGATAACAACGTCGAAATTGCCTATGCGGACCAAAATGGTATCAGCTACAAACGTTACCACGAGTTCCTAGGTAGCTTTATGCGCGACTTTGTCAGCATGGGAGTTGCTGGAGCGCACGGAAAAACTTCAACGACAGGTATGTTGTCGCACGTCTTGTCTCACATCACAGATACTAGTTTCTTGATTGGAGATGGGACAGGTCGTGGTTCGGCCAATGCCAAATATTTCGTCTTTGAATCTGACGAATATGAGCGTCATTTCATGCCTTACCACCCAGAATACTCTATCATCACCAATATTGACTTTGACCATCCAGATTACTTCACAAGTCTAGAGGATGTTTTCAATGCCTTTAACGACTATGCCAAACAAATTACCAAGGGTCTCTTTGTCTATGGTGAAGATGCAGAGTTGCGTAAAATTACGTCTGATGTACCAATTTATTACTATGGTTTTGAAGCAGAAGGTAATGACTTTGTAGCTAGCGAACTTCTTCGTTCTACGACTGGTTCAACCTTCACCGTTCACTTCCGTGGTCAAGAATTGGGCCAATTCCATATCCCAACCTTTGGTCGTCACAATATCATGAATGCGACAGCTGTTATCGGATTGCTTTATACAGCAGGCTTTGATTTGAACTTAGTGCGTGAGCACCTGAAAACATTTGCTGGTGTTAAGCGTCGTTTCACTGAGAAAATTGTTAATGACACAGTGATTATCGATGATTTTGCCCACCATCCAACAGAAATCATTGCGACCTTGGATGCAGCTCGTCAAAAATATCCAAGCAAGGAAATCGTAGCAATCTTCCAACCACATACTTTTACTAGAACCATTGCCTTGTTGGACGACTTTGCCCACGCTTTGAACCAAGCGGATGCGGTTTATCTAGCACAAATCTATGGCTCTGCGCGTGAGGTAGACCATGGTGATGTCAAGGTAGAAGACCTAGCCAATAAAATCAATAAGAAACACCAGGTGATCACTGTTGAAAATGTTTCTCCACTCCTTGACCATGACAATGCTGTCTATGTCTTTATGGGAGCAGGAGATATCCAAACCTATGAATACTCATTTGAGCGTCTCTTGTCTAACTTGACAAGCAATGTTCAATAGGCTATTCCCATGGAAATTCCAATTAAGATTATTCAGGCAAGTAAGTCTGACTTGACTGAGATAGAGGCACTTCAGACCTCATCTTTTCTAACTGAAAAGCAGCAACCTTCCCATATCTTAGAAGAAAGTATCCGTAAGTGTGCGGATACCTTTCTTCTAGCTAGGGATGAAAATCAACTGTTAGGCTATATTCTATCAAGTCCTCAGTCAGACAATCCGCAATGTCTAAAAGTACTTTCTTTAGTCATTGAGGCTGACCATCAGAGACAGGGCTTGGGAACGCTTCTCCTTGCAGCCTTGAAAGAGGTGGCAGTTGAGCTGGAGTACAAGGGGATTCGTTTGGAGAGTCCTGATGAGCTGCTTTCCTATTTTGAAATGAACGGTTTTATTGATGAAGAAACTTCGCTTTATGCAACTAGCCAGGGTTTTAGTATGATTTGGTTTAATCCCTTTTATCTGGAGGCACAATGGAAATTAGGAAAGCAAGATTAGAAGATTTGGATCGGATTGTCGAGATTGAACTAGAGAATTTTTCAGTCGAAGAAGCCATTCCTCGATCTGTCTTTGAGGCACATTTGCGAGAAATTCAGACCTCTTTTCTGGTTGCGGAAAAAGAAGGTAGAATCATGGGCTATATAGAAGGGCCAGTTAGCCCTCACCGCCACCTGCAAGACCAGTCTTTTACAGAAGAGATAGAAGACCATAGCCATGAGTCGGGTGGCTATATCTCTGTGACCTGTCTCTCCATTGCCAAAGAGGCGCAGGGTCTCGGACTTGGTCAGACATTGCTAACAGCCTTAAAAGAACTGGCTCTTAAACAGGAAAGAGAAGGTATTAACCTAACCTGTCATGACTATCTCATTGCCTACTATGAAAAGCATGGATTTGTCAATGAAGGCCTGTCCCAGTCAACCTTTGCAGGGGAAACCTGGTATGATATGGTCTGGGAAGCTAATACTCTTCGAAAATCTCTTTAAACCACGTCAGCTCTATCTGCAACCTCAAAACAGTGTTTTGAGCTGACTTCGTCAGTCTTATCTACAACCTCAAAACAGTGTTTTGAGCAACCTGCGGCTAGCTTCCTAGTTTGTTCTTTGATTTTCATTGAGTATAAAAAATAATCCAGAAAAGCATGCTAGGTTGCTTTTCTTTCGTTTTTAAGATATAATATTATGGATTGTCAACGAGGAGGAAAAACTTTTGAGTGAAAAATCAAGAGAAGATGAGAAATTAAGCTTTAAAGAGCAGATTTTACGAGATCTAGAAAAATCAAAAAGTTATGATCAGACTCTAGCAGGAGATGAAAGAGGAGCTTCTACTCCTACAAGTGGACCATCTGCTGAGGACTTGATGGCTGATTCCTTGTCAGCGGTAGAAAGTATTATAAATAATGCTCCAGCAGTTCCTAGTCATCCGAGTCAGGATGCTCCAGTGACTCCTAGCCATCCAAGTCAGGATGCTTCAGCAGTTCCTAGTCATCCAAGTCAAGATGTTCCTGCTTCACCAGCAGATGAGAGTGGACCAAGACCAGGACCAGGTCCTGTTAGACCTAACCAAGTCGAAAGAGAATATAATGAAACCCCAACAAGGGTAGCTGTTTCTTATAAGACAGCAGAGAAAAAAGAAGACCAGGCACGTCCAGAAGCACCGACACCTGTTACAGAAACAGTGGACATCATCAGTGAAACTCCACGTCGTAGTCGTCGTGAGACAGCTAAGCCTGTCAAGAAGAAAAAATCACATTTGAAGGCCTTCTTCATTTCTTTACTGATTTTTCTTGCCTTGATTTCGGCAGGTGGTTACTTCGGTTATCAGTATGTGCTAGCCTCATTAGAACCAGTTGATCCTACTTCAAAAGAATACGTAACAGTTCAAATCCCTGATGGAGCCAGTGTTCAAGAAATTGGTTCAACTCTTGAAAAGGCAGGTTTGGTGAAACACGGTATTGTCTTTGGTATGTATACTAAGTACAAGAATTACTCAGATTTGAAGGCTGGATATTACAATTTGCAGAAGAGCATGAGTACGGATGACTTGATCAAGGAATTACAAAAGGGTGGTACAGCTGAAGCACAAGAACCTGTACTAGCCAGCTTGACGATTCCAGAAGGTTACACGATTGATCAAATTGCCCAAGCGGTAGGTCAATTGCAAGGTAACTTTAAAGAGCCTTTGACTGCGGATGCTTTCTTGGCTAAAGTTCAAGATGACAATTTTATCAGTCAAGAAATTTCTAAATATTCAAACTTACTAGAAAGCTTACCTACAAAAGAAAGTGGAGCTCGTTACCGTTTGGAAGGTTTCCTCTTCCCAGCGACCTACTCTATCAAGGAAAGTACAACTATTGAAAGCTTGATTGACGAGATGTTGGCAGCCATGGATAAGACTTTGACTCCACACTATAGTACAATTAAGTCTAAAAACTTAACAGTCAATGAATTGTTAACCATTGCTTCATTGGTAGAAAAAGAAGGAGCGAAAACTGAAGATCGTAAGATGATTGCAGGTGTCTTCTACAATCGTTTAAATCTTGGTATGCCTTTACAAAGTAATATTGCTATTCTTTATGCTGAAGGAAAACTTGGTCAGAAGATTAGTCTGGCTGATGATACTGAAATTGATACAACCATCAATTCTCCGTATAATGTTTATACAAATCTAGGCCTCATGCCTGGACCAGTAGATAGTCCAAGTGTGGATGCTATTGAATCAAGTATCAATCAAACTAAGAGTGATAACTTATTCTTTGTAGCAGATGTTACAGATGGCAAGGTATACTTCGCTACGAACAAGGCAGATCATGACCAAAATGTTGCACAACATATCAATAATAAATTAACGCAATCAAGTAGTTCAAACTAAAATTATGTGGTTTTCCACATAATTTTGTTTTAAAAAATAAAGTAAAAGAAAGTTGAGAAAAATGGCAGAAAAAACATATCCCATGACACTTGAGGAAAAGGAAAAACTAGAAAAAGAATTAGAAGAATTGAAATTGGTTCGCCGACCAGAAGTGGTAGAACGTATCAAGATTGCTCGTTCATACGGTGACCTTTCAGAAAATAGTGAGTATGAAGCAGCTAAGGATGAACAAGCCTTTGTTGAAGGTCAAATCTCTAGCTTGGAAACAAAAATCCGTTATGCTGAAATCGTCAATAGCGACTCTGTTGCCCAAGACGAAGTCGCAATTGGTAAAACAGTGACTATCCAAGAAATTGGTGAGGACGAAGAAGAGGTTTATATCATTGTAGGTTCAGCTGGTGCCGATGCCTTTGCAGGTAAGGTTTCAAATGAAAGCCCGATTGGACAAGCCTTGATTGGTAAGAAAACAGGTGATACAGCAACCGTCGAAACACCTGTGGGCAGCTATGATGTAAAAATCTTAAAGGTTGAAAAAACAGCCTAATGATTAAAGGGAGTAGAAGGAGGGAAACGCCCTGATTACTCCTTTTTATACTCTTCGAAAATCTCTTCAAACCACGTCAGCTTCGCCTTGCCGTAGATATGTTATTGACTTCGTCAGTTCTATCTACAACCTCAAAGCAGTGCTTTGAGCAACCTGTGGCTAGCTTCCTAGTTTGCTCTTTGATTTTCGTTGAGTATTAGCTTTAAAAAGAATTGGAGACTATATGAGTTCAAAAAAGAAGCAAAATAAGATGGAGCGTGGTCTGACCAATCGTCACGTACAGGTTATGGCCATTGCTGGAACTATTGGAACAGGCCTCTTTCTGGGGGCTGGTCGTTCGATCAGTTTGACAGGACCTTCGATTGTTCTAATTTACCTGATTACAGGAGCTTTTATGTTCCTTATGATGAGAGCGGTCGGAGAAATGCTCTATCAAGATCCTGAGCAACATACCTTTATTAACTTTATTACTCGTCATTTGGGTAAGGGTTGGGGACATTTTGCAGTCTGGTCTTATTGGTTATCTGTTGTCTTTATTGGCATGGCAGAAATTACGGCTATTTCGCACTATGTTCAGTTTTGGTTTCCTTCATGGCCTAGTTGGTTAATTCAAGTTGGATTTTTAACTGTTCTAGGTTTGGTCAATCTAATAGCTGTTAAACTTTTTGGAGAAGTTGAATTTTGGTTTGCTATGATTAAGATTGTAGCTATCCTTGCTATGATTGTGACTGGTATCTTTATGGTTCTGACAGGTTTTGAGACACCTCATGGAGTAGCTAGTTTGGCCAATATTACGGATAATTTTTCACTCTTCCCTAATGGTGGTGTCAACTTTGTGATGGCTTTCCAGATGGTCTTCTTTGCCTACCTCATGATTGAGTTTATCGGGGTCACGACTTCAGAAACAAAAAATCCACGTCAGGTCTTGCCAAAAGCCGTTAAGGAAATTCCTTTGCGTATCGCCTTTTTCTATGGTGGTTCTCTAATTGCTATTATGGCTATTATTCCATGGAGAGAACTAGCCTCAGCAGATTCACCATTCGTTACGGTATTTGAACTAGCAGGTGTCAAATGGGCAGCAGCCTTGATTAACTTCGTCGTCTTGACGTCAGCAGCATCAGCTCTGAACTCAACCCTCTACTCAACAGGTCGCCATTTGTATCAAATAGCTCAGGATTTACCAAATCCTCTCTTAAAAGCAATTAAAGCAGATACCTTATCTCGCTATAATGTTCCTCAAAATGCAATTTTGGCTTCAACTATTTTAATTGCTACAGCTGCTTTTATTAATGTCCTACCAGGAGTTTCTGATGCCTTTGCCTTGATAACAGCTTCTTCATCAGGTGTTTATGTAGCTATTTATATCTTGATTATGGTGGCTCACCTTAAATACCGCAAGTCATCGGACTTTATGGCGGATGGTTACCTCATGCCCCACTATCGTTTCCTAAATCCTTTAACCATACTCTTCTTTGCCTTTGTCTTTGTAACCCTCTTTTTACAAGAGTCTACATTTGTAGGAGCAATCGGATCAGCTATCTGGATTATCGGTTTCGGGATTTACAGTCAGTGGAAATTTAGAAAATAGATTTGAAACTCATCAGCTTAGGTTGGTGGGTTTTTCGTTATACTCTTTAAAAATATCCTTAAACTCAATGAAAATCAAAGAGCAAACTAGGAAACTAGCCGCAGGTTGCTCAAAACACTGCTTTGAGGTTGTAGATAGAACTGACGAAGTCAATAACATATCTATGGCAAGGCGAAGCGGATGTGGTTTGAAAAGATTTTTGAAGAGTATTAACTAATGTTAGCATTACTTAGGGTTAGTTTTACTTTGTAAAGAAAATTTAACAAAAACTTAATATAAAAACACTTGACAATTTTCGGGGGGGGGGGTATAAAATGATTGTGTAAAATTATGCATAAAAAACAAAGTATTAGTATATTAGTTTTTTGTCAATGCTAATGAAACAATTGTAGAAGTAAGGATGTGAATGATAAAATGGTAAAGAAATGACCCTGATGTGCAGGGGACTTAAAATATCATAAAATAAGTGAATCAGTTAGAAATCATGTATTGTAACGCTATATGTTTTTCGTACCTAGAACCTTAAGCGAAATGAAAGTAGAGGAAAGGATCTATGAGATGAAGGAGAGCGAAAAATTAGTTGGAACTCAGACTGAGATGATTTAAAGAAGTAGAATAAAGAAATGCGAATATTAAATCTGACTCTACACTCAGTTGTTGCAAAAGAGGAAAGAACTATGGAAGATATAAAAAGAAGCCTTTTTGGATATAACAAAAAGGAAGTAGACGACTTAATCCTAAGTCTGGAAAGAGAAAATAATCGTCTCAAACAAGAACTGCTTGGAAAGACTGAAGCCGTTGAACAGTTAAATGCACAATTATATAAATACCACTCTCAAGAAGAGCTGATTAGTGAAGCTATCATTGATGCAAAAAAACTTTCAAAACAATTGTTAGACGAAGCTAAACAACAAGCAACAGAGATGATTGATACAGCAAATAAATCCATCTCGGATGAGTTCGAACGCTTTAATCGAACAATGAAAACATTGAATGAACTTAAGAACAAAGTAATCGCACAGAAGACGGAGTTATCTAAGGAGTTACAAGAAGTTTTATTACGTTATAAAAGCGCTTTCGAGAACTCAGAAACAGAGGACTTTGTTCGTATAAAAGAACATTTAGAAGATGAGCTTACTCATTCAGAAGAACTGTTCGAAAATTCTAAGCAGATTATTTATATTCCTGATTTGAATCATAAAAACTAACATCAGAAATAAGGAAGGACATAAGAAACGTGAAAAAAGTGGAACAGCAGCAAATATATTCTATCCGTAAGAATAAAGCTTACGGCGCAAGTTCAGTGTTAATTGGTATAATGGGAACTACTTTACTATTGGGAGGATTGGCGCCTGCCGTTCAAGCAGAAGAAACTGATGTAAAACCAGAACCAAAACCAGTAGATGCATCATCTTCAGATGTGCCCAATGCTTCCACAGTTGAAACGGCTCATTTGATTATTACCTCATCACAACCAACAGAAGGTGCAATTAAACCTGAATCAACATCAACAGATGCACCTAAGGTGAATGAGGAGAATGCTTCAAGCAATGCAGTGAATCCTACAAACAGTACTCCATCACAGCCAAAAGAAGAAGTTACTACACCTGCTACAACAAAAATTGAAGCAAAACCAGGTGAAGAGGCAACTGCTCCTAAACGAGCAGTGAGTATTGTCTACAAAGTACGCTATGTAGATCGTAAATCTCACAAAGTAGTTCATGAAGTAACGAAGACGAAAACAGTAGAAACTACTGAATCAAAAGCAAAAGTCACCGTTACAGAAATTGGTGCTGAATTGGCGAATGACAGTCAATTAGAAAACTATTATGTTCCAGATGGAAATCCAACGACCTTTACAAAAGAAATTGTTGAGGGAGCAGACAATGTATTTGTATATGAAGTAGAAGGCTTTGGAGAAACAGAAACACCTAAAGAACGTACCGTTGCTCTTAAATACACGGTAGAATATGTTGATAAAAAATCTGGTCTTGTCGTAGCAAGCGAGGAAAAGGAAGAAAAAGTCTCTACAAGTGAAGCGGTAGCGAAGAAAGACGTAACAGTTCAACCTTCTCTAGAAACAAATGAAAAACTAAAGGACTGGGTTCTTTCAGAAGCTGCACCAACCAGCCAAAAACTTACCTTAACAGAAGGTACTGTTGGAAAAGTAACGTTTAACCTTCAGAGTTCTGAAGGCGGGAAGGTGAGAAATAAACGGAAAATATCGACTCCTATTGTAGATGGGAAACCTTACTTGACACTTGAAAACCGAACAAAAGACTATATCAATGAAGAAAGTATGACTTTTGCGGGAAATGGGCAACATACCCATGAAATTGTTTATAAGATTGGTGCGTCAAATCTTCCGAATAATAATATAGAAACAGACGTAGAATTGACCCAAGGTGCAAAAGACTTAGGTTTTACATTGGACTCAAAAAAAGGAGAACTTAAGGCTACGCTTACTCCTACACGAGAAATGAAGGGGAATTATGAGGTTGGTTTTTATGTTAAATCACAACCAGAGATTAAAGTGGCGGGAACTATAACAATTACAGCATCAGAACATTATGGTTTTATGATTTTGGGAGATAAGGATGAGGATTCAGGAAATGTTGTAAATTATTTTCCAAATAACGAGTCCACTGCTACAAGCAGTGCGTACTCAACCGGACATTACCATATAGGTGGATTTGCAGAAGGCGTTTCACCAATTTATGGTGGTTATTTTAGCAATTATGGTGGTTCTTCTGTGTATGTGAATCAAGGTCAGCCAGTAACGGAAGTTACTATTGATGGACTACGCATGCCTGTGACTCCATTTGGATATTTTGTTTCAAAGGGAGGTCAAACTGTTGGGGATACTAACCAAGATTCGAAACGTTACTATACAATGCTACCTATCTTTGCTCCGATGGATAGATCATTAGATTTTGCCAATAATAACAAACAAGGTCTCTCAATTAAGAAATTCACAGTCTTAGAAGCGTCCGAAGGAGTGAATGCTAAGTTGGTGGATTTGAGGTCTGATAAGGCTCCAGATAAGGGTGTCTATAGTAATTCTTTGGACTTTGCAACAGTGGCAGATTATAACCCATCAACTGGAAGAATAAGAGAAGATATAAGAGACAGTTTTTCTCGTACTCCATATTTTCTTCAATTTACGAAATTGCCAAAAACAGCAGGAAATTATTATATTACGGTTGAAATAGTAGATAGTTTGGGGCTGAGTAAGAAAGTTAAACTAAATTTTACAACTTATGAAAATTCTACATCTGGTATGAGGTCGCACATTTATCCAGGGATTTATGGAGAATCTTATGCCTTAACTAGTGCGGATACTTTGTTTGAATCTAATGAAGAGTTTGTGAATAAGAAAACGAACGGTATTGCGGTTCCTACGTCTGATAAAGAACAAATTTTAGGAAAAGTAGTCCTTAATAAAGAGAATGCATATATAAAATCAGATGTATTTCCAGAAGGTGTTGAGTTAAGACCAATCGAGGGAAAAATCGATGAAAAAGGAAATCCAACGGAAGCGTATGTAGTGAAAAAGGCAGGTGTAAAAGTTCAACCGGGGAGATATACATTTTCTGTGAAGGCGTTTGATGGACACTTCCAAGAAGGAGGAGCTCGATCATTTGAGTTTGAAATTGTAGACGCTATTAATCCAATTGGGGATCAGCGTTGGAGAGAAGGGTCGGTTCCGAATCCGATTCCAGTTTCTATGGAAAATGGTTCACGAATTACAGGTATTCGTATAGAAACTAATGGAGGTTATGCCTTTTTCGAAGGAAATCCAGTGGATTCTAATATTTCAATCTATGGATTAAAGAAAACCGAAACAACACAAAAGGCTCGTGTTTATGTAACTTATACAGATGGTGCTGGCAAACCACATGAAACTTATACAGATTTTAATTATGAGATAGAACCTAATACAGTGGAAGATTTGAATGTTACAGTTACAAATCCAAATCAAGAGATTCCTGAGGGCGGAGAATGGAAAGATATGTTTATCACTACCACTCCTAGTGAAGGTGTGACAATCAAAGTTGATAAGACAAAACTTCCGAAAGGAACACGTTTTGCTGGTAATGTTATTAAAGGAAAAGGTCTTTATGAAGGAGTCTATGATATTCCTATTTTGGCGATTAAGGGAAATATTGTTAAGTCTACTGCAGTACATTTGATAGTGAATCCAGGAACATTTACTGTTCCTAGTGAAACTACAGAAGTTGAGGTATTCTCCAATAATATTAAAGCTGTTACAATGGATGAAAATGGTGAAATAATAAAGACTCCTATTTCTAGTTATGGATTGCAAAATGTGCCAGATGATGCCAAAGTAACTTATTCTAGTTATAATCTTGAGGGGTCAGGATTAAAAATTAGTGATGATAGGACTAAAATTACAGGTACACCAACTAGTAAGGGGAATTATAGAATCTATGCTACAGTTACAAGAAATGGATTAAATAATCAAGTACGTACTGCTGTAACAACTTATACGATTAATGTAACAGGATTAACTCCGATTCTTACAATTAGTTCAGCAGCACAGCCAAATCATCCAACAGATGCCCATACTTCTGATGAAACACGATTGATAGCACCAATCGGGACTCAGATTACTCCAATTACTATTCAGCATAATCCACACTCGAGATTAGATGTGGATTCTAATAATTTGCCAAAAGGATTGAGTTATTCGTATGATGCAGCGACTCATACTGCAACTATCACAGGAACTCCAAGTGAAATGACTTATGGTACCTCTCGTATTCGAGTTGAAGTTAGTATGGATTATCAATACGTTGATGATAGTGTATCTAACTCTATTGTGAAATACATTTATATTCAAGTTACACCTGTAACATCCAATCTTACAATTGATCGTTCGGAACAGACATTTCGTGCAGATGAACAAATGTCTCCAATTACAGTATCTGATTTTGATAATGGCGCAACAATCGACCTTAAATATGCACCAGATGGAGTAACCTATAATCAAGATACTCGTCAAATTACGGGATCCCCAACAGCAGGTGTAGGTATGTATAGATTCTATGTGCGTGCAATAATGCCTTCATCACTTGGAGGGAGCGTGACGGAAAAAGAGATTGTTCTTACGGTTACTAAATTAGAACCGACCTTAACAGCTAATCCTTCTAGGGTTGATATAACAGCCAAGGAGGAAATACCGACAATTACAATTAGTAAGGATTCGATTTCTACTTTATCTGAACCAACCGTAACGATTGAGGGGATTAGAGGTGACCAACCTTTATCAAGTGTTGGATTGAGTTATAATTCTACAGATAATACGATTACAGGAAGACCAACAATTGTGGGAAGCCATATCATTCATTTATCTACAACTTTAGAGCGACGCTATTCCGGATCTTATTATGGGGAAACAAAGACATTGGATATTCCATTGACAGTGAATCGTAAGGAATTTGATTTTATAGAAGATCAAAAGCGAGAAACAACAGTTCTATCACCAATTACTCCAGTGGAGTTGAATGTACCAGAGGGAATAGATGTAGAACTTGATGAGCGTCAATTGCCTCGAGGAGTGACATACGACAGAGAACATAAGGTAATTAAAGGTACTCCAGAAAGAGTTGGCGAATACTCAGTTACAGTTACTGCGAAACCTAATGGAGTAACTGGCAATGATAAAACGGCAACTGTAACAATTAAGGTAAATCCATTAACTGCTGGGATTACCATTAGTAACAATGGACAAAATGTTCAGGTTGGAACTCAAATGAATTCAGCGACTGTAACTCCAAATGAGCATGCTAGTGTTTATGGGACAGATGCACTACTTAATGCATTTAGTAGTGCAGTTAATGGGGGTGATTCAGGAATTGATGAATCACATATTGCTAATTATTTCTTAGGAGCCTATGGATTAACTTATAACCCTACAACTCATACAATTACAGGAACACCAACAAAAACTGGACGTATTGTATTTACTTTTATTGCTCGAAATGATTATTCATTAGGTGGTGGTGAAGCGAAAGAAACGTTTGTATTGAATGTAGTGGAATCTCTTTCTAAGATTCCTGTCATTACAGAAGCTCAAGAAGGTTCCAATGCGGTTAAAGGAAGCGGTGTTTCTGGAGCAACAGTAACCGTTACACTTCCAGATGGAGCAGTGAAGACAGCTGAAGTTAAAACAGATGGAACATGGACGGTAGAAACAACCACACCTCTTGTCAAAGGACAAAGCATTTCTGCTCGACAAAAAGAAGTTAATAAAACAGAAAGTAATGATATTAGTGCAACTGTAGTAGGAAATTCTGGGCTAGTTCCATCTAAGGAAGCATTAGTAGATGCTATTGTTGAAGAAGCTACAACAGTTACAGGTAAAGGGGAAAATGGTTCGACAATTACTGTAACTCGTCCAGATGGCACCGTTAAAACAGCTACTGTTTCTGAAGGAACATGGTCAGTTACTTTAGACAAAGCTGCAGCAAAAGGTGAAAATATTCTCGTGACACAAACGGAAGCAAATAAAGCTACAAGCCCAGCAGTTACAGCAACTGCAGTACCTAAAATCACTAAAGGTGATCAGGGTGATCCTGGAGCAACTGGACCAAAAGGAGAACAGGGTGAACCTGGAACGCCTGGAGCACCTGGTAGAGATGGATTTACTCCAGAAATTAGTGTTACACCAAATGATGACGGAAGTTATACAATAACGATTACTCAACCAAATGGTAAAGAACCGATTAGAACAACTGTTAAGAATGGTACAAACGGTACGAATGGTAGAGATGGTCGTACACCAAAAGTGAAATTAACACCAATTTACGAAGATCCAGCACATCCTAGAACTAGAAGAACAAGAAGAACAAGAAGCGTGGATGAAGATCGTGAAGCTCAACCAACAGGAAAACAAATTGGGGTTCATATTACGGTTTATTTTGATAATAATAATAACGGGACATATGATGAAGGCGATGAATTAATTAGTGAAGAGAATATCTATGACGGCGTAGACGGAAACGATGGACGTGCTGGAACAAACGGAGCGACTGGGGAAACTGGAGCAGCAGGTCGTGATGGACGAGACGGAAAAGATATCTTAAATGGAACAGAAAACCCAGGTGAAAACCGAGGTAAAGATGGAGATACTTTTGTTAATACTAAAACAGGAGATATTTTTGTCAAAGAAAATGGAACATGGAAGTCAGCAGGTAATATCAAAGGACCAAAAGGTGACGATGGAAAAGATATCTTAAATGGAAAAACAGACCCAACGTCAGAAACAGGAAAAGACGGAGATAAATACGTTAATACTGAAATAGGAGATATTTTTGTTAAGAAAAATGGACAATGGGAAAAAGAAGGCAACATCAAAGGACCGAAAGGCGACAAAGGCGAAAATGGTACAAACGGAACCAATGGACATGATGGAACGAACGGAAACGATGGAGCAGCCGGAGCAGCAGGTCGTGATGGAAAAGACGGCTTTACGCCAAAAGTAACAGTAACAGATAATCCAGATGGCAGTCATACAATCACGATTACTCAACCAGATAACCAACCACCATTAACAACAACCGTTAGAAATGGAGTGAATGGACTAGACGGTAAATCTCTAATAGCTAAAAAAGAAGGCAATGAAACGAAGATTTATGTAGAAGATCCAGCAAACCCAGGACAACCATTAGATGCAACAAAACCTCTTGCTACTATTCTTGATGGACTTAAAGGGGATAAAGGAGAAGCTGGAACAAATGGAGTAGATGGTAAATCACCAGTTATTACTATGACAGATAATGGAGATGGAACTCACTCTATTATTATTAGAAATCCAGATGGCTCTGAATCAACTACGAAAGTTAAAGATGGTAAAGATGGTAAAACAGCTACTATTACAACAACAGAAAATCCAGATGGAAGTCATACAATTACTGTCATAAATCCAGATGGTGCTTCTAAAGAAATAGTTGTTAGAGATGGTAAAACTCCGAAACTTGAAGTAATCGATAATGGCAATGGAAGTCATACCGTCAGAGTGACAGATGGAGATGGAAATGTTACAAATACTATCATCAAAGACGGTAAAGATGGTAAATCTGCAACTGCTACAACAACAGAAAATCCAGATGGAAGTCATACAGTAACGATTACAAATCCAGATGGAACTACGAATAATTTCATTGTGAAAAATGGTCGTGATGGAGTAGATGGACGTACGCCAACAGCAACAGTTCGTAACAATAACGACGGAAGTCATACGATTGTTATTACAAATCCAGATGGGGTAACTACTGAAACAACAATCCGTGATGGACAATCACCAAAAATAACTATTACTGATGAACAAAATGGAACTCATAAAATTACCGTTCTAAATGGTGACGGAACAACGACTGAAACAATCATTAAAGATGGTAAATCACCAGTAGCAACTGTTACAGATAATCATGATGGTACTTACACAATTCGTGTAGAAAATGGTAATGGAACAGTTTCTGAAATGACAGTCCGTGATGGAAAATCCCCAACGGCTAAAGTTGTTAATAATGGTGATGGTACACATACGGTAACAATTGTGAATTCAGATGGTACAACAACGACTACAATAGTTCGTGACGGTCAATCACCAAAACTGGAAGTAATTGATAATCATAATGGTTCACATACTATTAAAGTGATTGGATCTGACGGAAAAGAAACAAGTACGACAATCTTTGATGGAAAATCCCCAACAGCTAAGATAGTGGATAATGGAGATGGAACTCATACTGTAATTATTGTTGATTCTAATGGACAACAATACACAACGATTATTAGAGATGGAAAAGACGGAAAAGATGGAAAATCACCGACAGTAACTGTTCGTAATAATAATGATGGAACTCATACGATTACAATCATCAATCCAGATGGAAGTAAAACAGAAACAATCATTAAAGATGGTAAAGATGGCAAATCACCAGAAGTTACAGTGGAAGATAATGGAAATGGCACACATACTATTACAATTATTAATGTAAATGGTATTGTTTATAAAACCATTATTCATGATGGTAAATGCGGATGTAATGATAAACCTGGTGGACACACACCAGGAACTTCAACAAATCCAAAACCAGCTGAACCGACATTTGCAATGCCAGCCCCACCAGTTCATGACAAACCTGAATTTAATAGTGCCGTACCAGGAATGCCTGAAGTATATGACAAACCTGAGTATCCAGGAATTCCAACAAATCCAAAACCTGAAGGTGAAACACCAGAAAATTCAACGAATACAGGTGGGGGAACTCCAGAAAATCCAGCGAACTCAAATCCAGGCGTACCAAGTTCAGTAGGTTCAACGAACTCAACCCCAGGTGTACCAACTTCGGTAGGTTCAACAAATCAAAATACAGGTGGACCAACATCTGAGGGGTTAACACCAAGTAATCCGGAAAAATCTAGTGCTGTAAATGAGCATTCTGGTAGTGAATTACCTAAAACGGGTACAAAAGCAGACTATCTTCCAATGCTTCTAGGCAGTAGTATTCTACTAGCTCTATATGTTGGCAGAAGAAAAGAAGAATAATCGTAGTTAAAAATTTGAATTAAAATGATTTCGTTTAGAACTTTGTAAATGTCTCATAACAATTGAGATAGAAGTGCTTAAAATCTTAGAAATAAGTCATAGTTATTAAAGAATAGATGTTCCTGCATAACATTATTTAATTAAATTCTGTTATGTAGGAAGTCTATAATATTAATCAAAAAGATATAAAAAGGATAGATGTGACTCTGCTATGAAAATGAGAGCATTATCATCGTAAACTTATACATTTTATAATCTTTTAGTGGAAGATGACTTATTAGAATGATTCAATTTATTGTCTTAAAAATCAGAGATGATAGGTAATATGCTTCAAGTACTAGATTTAATGAAAATAAATGAGTGACTTAATAAATGATATTACTAAACATTCTTAAATTAAGGAGCTAAAGTTAGATGAAAGATATCTTTTGGAATAAGCATAGAAAATTTTCAATAAGAAAATTAAAAATTGGAATAGCGTCAGTTACAGTTGGGTTAGTTTTTGTAAATCCTGTGACAGGGATGAATCATGTAGAAGCAGCACTGTCTGTAGAAGATAGTAATTATATTAATGAGACAGCTGTTAATAATGGAGCTTTGGTAGAATATATTCGTCAAGCTTTAGCAACAATCTCTAAAGCGGCAAATTCAACCGTATTGCCAAGTAGTATTCAGAATTTAAAAGATAAAGTTCAAGCTTTATCGACTAAAAAAGAAGCGGATTATACAGAATCTGCATGGCAAGAATTTCAGGGGAAATTAACAACAGCAAAATCAAAATTAGAGGAAGCGGAAAAAGCTTATAATCAATCAGTAACAATAAAACCTAATGCCTCATCTTACGAAACAACAATTAATGAGTTGATTACTTCTTATCCAGAATACAATACAGTTGTTATCAAGGTTAGAGAAGGAGAAACTACAGAGGTTGCGGAAAATAGACATTTAACGAACATAAGAAGAATTAATCAAGTTCTAACTGCTAAGTATGCAGAGTTAAAAGAAACAGCACAATTAGTAAAAAGTGTGCTACCTCCAGTGGGTGGAGATATCGCTGCTCAACAATTAAATATTATCAACTCTGCAGAGAGTGTTTTGGAACTGAATAAAAAGGAATCAACAGTTGCCCAAGACCAACATACTGATTTAATGGCAGGATTGTTGGAGAATCACAAGGTAACATTGTCTAATCTTTCAAATTTAAGAGGGAATATTACTTCTGAGGATCAAGCTAAAATTAAAGCCTTTTTAGAAAGTCATAATCCATCTGCGGGGGAAACTGATGTTTTTCAAGCTTTTTCTGGAGCGTTAGGGTATAAATTTAATAATGATGGTACCATAACGATTACGTATACAGATGATGGGTCATCTGATACTGTTCCACTTAGCATTTTTGCAAAAGGTGGATCAACACAAACGGATAGTCCAGCAGCAACATACAGTGTAACGTACAATTACGTAAGCGGGACATCAGACAAGAGCTTGCCAAGTAGCATCACAGCGCCAGCCGTAGTGAATGACAAACACACAGGAGATGTAGTGGCGAGTCCAACAGGTCAAACAGACGTAGAAGATGCAGCCAACCAAGGGACATGGCACTTTAACGGCTGGGATAAATCAAGTGTAACAATTGGTACAGCCAATGAAACTGTGACAGGAACATGGAACTTTATACCAACACCTCCAGCTGCAACCTACAGTGTAACGTACAATTACGTAAGCGGGACACCAGAACAGAGCTTGCCAAGTGGTATCACAGCACCTACAGCAGTAAGTGACAAACATACAGGCGATGTCGTTGCAAGTCCAACAGGGCAAGTGGATGTAACAGATTCTGCAAACCAAGGGACATGGCATTTCAAGGGCTGGGATAAATCAAGCGTAACAGTTGGCACAACCAACGAAACCGTAACAGGCACATGGAACTTTATACCAATGCCCCCAGCTGCGACCTACACTGTAACGTACAATTACGTAAGTGGCACACCAGACAAGAACTTGCCAAGTAGTATCACAGCACCTACAGCAGTAAGTGACAGACACACAGGCGATGTCGTTGCAAGTCCAACAGGTCAAACAGATGTAGAAGATGCAGCCAACCAAGGCACATGGCACTTCAAGGGTTGGGATAAAGCAAGTGTAACAATCGGTACAGCAAATGAAATTGTAACAGGTACATGGAACTTTATACCAGTGCCACCAGTCGCAAGCTACAGCGTAACGTACAACTACGTAAGCGGGACACCAGATAAGAGCTTACCAAGCAACATTACAGCGCCAGTGGCAGTTAGTGATAAACATACTGGAGATGTAGTGGCGAGTCCAACAGGTCAAACAGATGTAGAAGATGCAGGCAACCAAGGCACATGGCACTTCAACGGTTGGGATAAAGCAAGTGTAACCATCGGTACAGCAAATGAAACTGTAACAGGCACATGGAACTTTATACCAACACCTCCAGCTGCAAGCTACACTGTGACATATAACTACGTAAGTAGCACACCAGACAAGAGCTTGCCAAGTGGTATCACAGCACCTACAGCAGTAAGTGACAAACACACAGGAGATGTAGTGGCAAGTCCAAGTGGACAAACAGACGTAGAAGATACAGCCAACCAAGGCACATGGCATTTCAAGGGTTGGGATAAAGCAAGTGTAACAATTGGCACAACCAACGAAACCGTAATAGGTACATGGAACTTTATACCAACGCCCCCAGCTGCAACCTACAGTGTAACGTACAATTACGTAAGTGGCACACCAGACAAGAGCTTGCCAAATAGTATCACAGCACCTACAGCAGTAAGTGACAAACACACAGGCGATGTCGTTGCAAGTCCAACAGGGCAAGTGGATGTAACAGATTCTGCAAACCAAGGTACATGGCATTTCAAGGGTTGGGATAAATCAAGCGTAACAGTTGGCACAACCAACGAAACTGTAACAGGCACATGGAACTTTATACCAACACCACCAGCTGCAACCTACAGTGTAACGTACAATTACGTAAGTGGCACACCAGACAAGAGCTTGCCAAGTAGCATCACAGCACCTACAGCAGTAAGTGACAAACATACAGGCGATGTCGTTGCAAGTCCAACAGGGCAAGTGGATGTAACAGATTCTGCAAACCAAGGTACATGGCATTTCAAGGGTTGGGATAAATCAAGCGTAACAGTTGGCACAACCAACGAAACTGTAACAGGCACATGGAACTTTATACCAACACCACCAGCTGCAACCTACAGTGTAACGTACAATTACGTAAGTGGCACACCAGACAAGAGCTTGCCAAGTGGTGCTTTACCAACTACAGTAGGATGGATAAAAGAAGATAATCGCTGGTGGTATAAGCACGCAGATGGTTCCTATACAGCAAACGATTGGGAACAAATCAAGGGTATATGGTATCATTTTGATCAGTCAGGCTGGATGCAGACTGGTTGGATTCAAGATAAGGGTACATGGTACTATTTGAATAAATCAGGAGCAATGGCTACAGGATGGTTACAAGAAAATGGTAGATGGTATTATCTAAACAATTCAGGGACTATGAAAACTGGCTGGGTTAAAGATAATGATACATGGTATTATCTTGATAATTCAGGCGCTATGAAAACAGGATGGTTTACAGTTTCTGGTAAATGGTACTATGCCTACAGTTCAGGAGCTTTAGCAGTTGACACAACAGTAGATGGATATACTGTAAATGCAAATGGTGAATGGGTATAATACCAATCAATAAGTAGGATTTTTGTCAATTGTAGTGGATTGAAGAAAAGCAAAAATCTAGAGGTTGGAAAAAAGTCTTTAAAATCAGAACAACGCATAGTATCAGGTATTGGAAAACCTTGATATTATGCGTTGTTTTCGAGGAGGTTTAGATGTACTTTAGATTGGAAAATAAGGAATCCCATAAATCACAAGAAATAGGGAATTTGATTCGTGCTTATAACCGTTCCAAAAGAGAAGAGGCTGAGAGTGAGGCATTGAATCTTTATGTTGAAGATGAAAAAGGTAATCTCCTTGCAGGTTTGATAGCAGAGACTTTTGGAAATTGGTTGGAAATTGAGTATTTGTTTGTAAAAGAGGAACTGCGAGGGCAAGGAATTGGTTCAAAACTATTGCAGCAGGCAGAAAGTGAAGCTAAGAATCGAAACTGTTGTTTTTCCTTTGTCAATACTTACCAGTTCCAGGCGCCAGACTTTTATCAGAAACATGGCTACAAGGAAGTCTTTGCTTTGAAAAACTATCCCTACACAGGGCAAAGATTTTATTACCAAAAGGATTTGTAAGTAGAATATGAAAGTATAAGGCAAAGAGGGGATCTTGACATAAGTATGAAGGGGATTCTCGATAAATACTAGTTAAATCCTACAAATTGTGTCTTTCTAGACGATATTGAGGAAAATCCAATCGCAGCTGAGAAATTGGGCATCAAGGCCTATCAGGTTAAGAAAAGAAGTGATGTCGTCGATATTTTAAAATCCTATATTTAAAGTCAAAACTCTCTATCTTTTTGTGGTAGAGAGTTTTTTTGTTAATAAAATTTTACAAAATGACATTTATATATTGCATTAGGTTAGATATATGATATAATGTTGTTAAAAAGAGGCGCAACTTTTTAAAATTAATGAGAATCAAAGAGAAAACCAAGAATATTAATGGAGGAATAAAAAATGGAAGTTATAAATGTAAGTAAGCATTATGGTCATTCAATCATTCTCAAAGATATAAATTTTGCACTTAACAAGGGTGAAATTGTTGGTCTAGTAGGGAGAAATGGAGTTGGTAAGAGTACGTTGATGAAAATTCTTGTTCAGAATAATCAACCGACTTCAGGGAATATTATAAGTAGTGATAATGTTGGGTATTTAATTGAAGAACCAAAATTATTTTTATCTAAAACAGGTTTAGAGAATTTAAAATATTTGTCAAATTTATACGGTGTTGACTACAATCAAGAAAGATTTGGAAGTTTGATTCAAGAGTTAGATTTGACTCAGTCTATTAATAAAAAAGTAAAGACTTATTCTTTGGGTACAAAACAAAAATTAGCTTTACTTTTAACCCTCGTTACAGAACCTGATGTGTTAATTTTAGATGAACCGACTAATGGTTTAGATATTGAATCATCACAAATAGTTTTAGAGGTTCTAAAAAATTTAGCTTTACATGAAAACGTGGGAATTTTAATATCGAGTCATAAATTAGAAGACATTGAAGAAATTTGTGAGAAAGTTCTTTTCTTGGAGAACGGGCTTTTGACATTCCAAAAAGTAGGAAAAGATAGTCACAATTGCTTGTTTGAGATAGCTTTTTCATCAGCTACAGATAAAGACATTTTCATTACCAACCAAGAATTTGGGGATATTGTTCAGGAAGAGGGACTGAAAATTACTATGTCTGGGAATATTCAAAGTAGTGAGCTTTTTAAATTTTTTAACGAAAACTCTATTAAAGTAGTTGATTTTGAAACTAAAAAAGAGACGCTTAAAGATATTTATCTAAATCGTTCAAAATAAAGAAAGGTTATAATCATGAAATTAAATAAATTGAATTTTCTTAAGGAAAATATAAGAGATTTATATTCATCAGGCGTAATATATCTCGGTTTGCTTATCTCGTTTATACCGCCGATATTGGTTACATTCTTTATTCTAAAGACTCAAGGGACATCGCTTGGTATTAAGCATATTTCAAACTTTTATGCTATGCTCGGTATGTTAATGGCTGTTATACATGCTAACCGAATTATTAGCAGGGATTTTTCCTACAATACGATCAGTTTATTTTATAATCAACAGAAAAATCGGATGATTTACGTCTTGTCCAATTTTCTATATGCCATCTCAGTTTCCATTATCTATGCTTTGAATGGTATTGTGTTACTAGTCATCGTAAGTAAATTGGGTGTTCCAGGTGATTTAGGATTAGATTTTATAGTAGCCATTGTAGTCAATACAATTTTGTTAGTCCTATTTTATTTTCTATTATCTTACATTTTCTATTTATACAAATTGAAAAGTGGCTTGGTATTTGGTATTTTAGTAGCTTTACTACTCTTTATCCCTAATATATTAAATACGATTATGACGAATACTAGTAATGATTTGTTTATCAAAGCAATTGAACTTCTTCCTTTTTATTCCTTACCTGTATTTGTTGCTTCAAATACGATGTCTATTAGTCAGTATCTTGTGGTAATCACTACAATCATTTTATTGTATTTTTTCACTCTTAAGAAAAGCAAGGAGTATTCATTTTAGTTTCGTTTAGTATTATTTTGCAGACTTAAAATCCAGCAAAAAAATCAGTCATCTTGCTATGCTCCTGCTCTTGCTGTGTACACGTTTTTGTCTTATGCTAGACTCATTTCCAAAAGCATTATATAATAGTGATATGAAAGCAACTAAATTAAACAAGAAATACAAGCAATCAAAACTCGTTTAAAAGATTCTACTAAAGCTAATACTAAATAGCCAGCTAGGGAGTTTATTTCAAACAATCTAATATACTGATTTTAGGCTGAAGATAATATTGGAGTGCTAATTAATGAGGTTATAATAAATAGCTGACAGCTTGTGTTAGTTTTGGATTTTTTAAGAGTAGATGAGTATTAAAACTATAAGGAGGACGCAGGTGGCTAAAAATTTAAAATTAAAATTAGCTCGTGTAGAGCTTGATTTAACGCAAGGTCAACTGGCAGAGGCTGTTGGTGTGACACGCCAGACTATTGGTTTGATAGAGGCGGGGAAATACAATCCCAGTCTCTCACTCTGCCAGTCTATTTGCAGATGTTTAGGGAAAACCCTAGACCAACTATTTTGGGAGGAAGAAGATGGTAAATAAATTCATTCATTATCAATTACTTGACGAAAGAGAAGAACAATTAATCAATAAAGCTGGGGCAGAATCCTTTACCCTCTTCATTGTGCTTGCGCTTCTAAGCTATTTGGTGGCTGTATTAGCTCCCTCTCTTTTTAATCCGAATTTTCTAGTCTATACTCTGATAGTAGGAATTTTCTTCTTTTTCAATCGTGCCCGTTATCTGGGAGTGACCTACTATAGTCGTTTTCATTTTACGATTTTGGGTTGTTTTTTCCTAACCTTGGCGATTACGACTCTCTTGATGTTGCAGAATTATCAATTCAACATAGAAATTTATCAGCATAATCCTTTGAATGTTAAATACCTGTCTGCTTGGGTCATTACTTATGTCATTTACCTTCCGTGGGTCTTTATCGGCAATCTCGGTCTGAAGAGCTATGGCGAATGGGCTCAGAAAAAATTTGAGCAAGACATGGATGAACTGGAGAGTGGAGAATAGCTTGTTACTCTTTTCTCAATCCAGCTAAAATGTGATATAATAGTACTAATTTATTGGAATACATGAAAGTTCTTGAAAATTTTCATGTATTTCTAGTTAAGGAAGTAGGGAAAGTATGTATCCAGATGATAGTTTGACATTGCACACGGACTTGTACCAGATTAACATGATGCAGGTTTACTTTGACCAAGGGATTCACAATAAAAAGGCGGTCTTTGAGGTTTATTTTCGCCAACAGCCTTTTAATAACGGCTATGCGGTTTTTGCTGGTTTGGAAAGAATCGTGAACTATCTTGAAGACTTGCGTTTTTCAGATAGTGATATCGCCTATTTGGAGTCGCTTGGCTATCATGGGGCATTCTTGGACTACCTCCGCAATTTCAAGTTGGAGTTGACCGTTCGTTCTGCCCAAGAAGGGGACTTGGTTTTTGCTAATGAACCGATTGTGCAGGTGGAAGGTCCTCTAGCCCAATGCCAGTTGGTCGAAACAGCTCTTTTGAACATCGTCAACTACCAGACCTTGGTGGCGACCAAGGCAGCTCGTATTCGTTCAGTCATTGAAGATGAACCTTTGATGGAGTTTGGGACACGTCGGGCGCAAGAGATGGATGCGGCTATCTGGGGAACACGCGCGGCGGTAATTGGTGGTGCCAATGGAACTAGCAATGTGCGCGCTGGTAAACTCTTTGACATTCCTGTCTTGGGAACCCATGCCCATTCCTTGGTACAGGTTTATGGTAACGACTATGAGGCTTTCAAGGCTTACGCAGCGACCCACAAAAATTGCGTCTTTCTTGTGGATACCTATGATACCCTTCGTATCGGAGTTCCAGCTGCTATTCAGGTGGCGCGTGAGCTAGGTGACCAGATTAACTTTATGGGTGTGCGGATTGACTCTGGTGATATTGCCTATATTTCTAAGAAAGTCCGTCAGCAACTGGATGAGGCTGGATTTACAGAGGCTAAGATTTATGCTTCTAATGATTTGGATGAAAATACTATCCTCAACCTAAAGATGCAAAAGGCTAAGATTGATGTCTGGGGTGTGGGGACCAAGCTGATTACAGCCTATGACCAGCCAGCTCTTGGGGCAGTTTACAAGATTGTGGCCATCGAAGATGAAAATGGTAATATGCGCAACACAATCAAGCTTTCTAATAATGCGGAAAAAGTGTCTACGCCAGGCAAGAAGCAGGTGTGGCGCATTACCAGTCGTGAAAAAGGTAAGTCAGAAGGTGACTACATCACTTATGATGGTATGGATGTGAGCGACATGACAGAAATCAAGATGTTCCATCCGACTTATACCTACATCAAGAAGACCGTTCGTAATTTTGATGCTGTTCCTCTCTTGGTGGATATTTTCAAAGACGGGAAATTGATTTACAAGTTGCCTAGCTTGACTGAGATTCAGGATTATGCCCGTAAGGAATTTGACAAGCTTTGGGATGAGTACAAGCGCGTGCTCAATCCGCAGCACTATCCAGTGGATTTGGCGCGTGATGTATGGCAAGACAAGATGGACTTGATTGACAAAATGCGTAAGGAAGCCCTTGGTGAAGGAGAAGAAGAATGAGTTTGCAAGAAACGATTATCCAAGAGCTGGGTGTCAAACCAGTGATTGATGCCCAAGAAGAAATCCGTCGTTCCATTGATTTCTTAAAGAGATACCTGAAAAAACATCCCTTCCTAAAAACCTTTGTACTAGGGATTTCTGGAGGTCAGGACTCGACTTTAGCAGGTCGCTTGGCCCAACTGGCTATGGAAGAACTGCGAGCAGAGACAGGAGATGACAGCTACAAATTTATCGCTGTCCGCCTGCCATACGGAGTGCAAGCTGATGAAGCAGATGCTCAAAAAGCCCTAGCCTTTATCCAGCCAGATGTCAGCTTGGTAGTTAATATCAAGGAATCAGCTGATGCCATGACAGATGCAGTTGAGGCGACAGGTAACTCTGTTTCAGACTTTAACAAGGGAAATATCAAGGCTCGTTGCCGTATGATTGCCCAATATGCCCTGGCAGGTGCCCATAGCGGAGCGGTCATTGGGACAGACCATGCTGCGGAAAATATCACAGGTTTCTTTACCAAGTTTGGTGACGGTGGTGCAGATATTTTACCCCTTTTCCGCCTCAATAAACGCCAAGGAAAACAACTCTTGCAGGAACTTGGTGCAGACCCAGCCCTTTATGAAAAAATCCCAACAGCAGACCTAGAAGAAGAGAAACCAGGCCTAGCTGATGAAGTTGCACTTGGAGTCACTTACAATGAAATTGATGACTACCTCGAAGGCAAACAAGTTAGCCCAGAAGCTCAAGCGACTATTAAAAACTGGTGGCATAAAGGCCAACACAAACGCCACCTACCAATCACCGTTTTTGATGACTTTTGGGAGTGAAAACCTCCAGTGGAGGTTTTCAGCCCGAGTCTAGAAACGGGAAAACGAGGAGGTCCGGGGGACCTTTTTAGCTTCTTGCCTTGAAACTCGAGAGCAAGAATAACCTCCAGTGGAGGTTTTCAGCCTCTTACCTTGAAATAAAAAAGTGAGAGTAGGTCCGGTAACTCGAAGAGTTCGATTTCGTTGTCTCACCCCCGCAACGATGACTAGGTTTGAAAAAGCTTGGTAAAGCGCATTTCAAACCAGACAGCGACTGCGTCAAGGGATTAGAAAAAACACTTGTTTCCTAGCTGTTACTGAGTTTAGTCCTTTTTACCCCGAGCATGGAAACAGGTAAGCGAGGAAGGTCCGGGGGACCTTTTTAGCTTATCACCTTGAAATTAAAAAGCAAAGTAAATTTAAATTGAGGTTGGGCAGAGAATCATCTATCAGAAAGCGAGGTAGCGTCATGAAAGCAATCGGTACGCAAACGTTACAGACAGACCGTTTGATTTTGAGAAGATTTGTGGAGAGTGATGCGGAAGCCATGTTTCAAAATTGGGCTTCATCTGCTGAGAATCTAACCTACGTTACTTGGGATCCTCATCCTGATGTTGAGGTGACTCGGAATTCGATTCGTAATTGGATTTCCTCCTATGCTAATCCCAACTATTACAAATGGGCCATTTGCCTCAAAGAAAACCCCGAGCAGGTGATAGGAGATATCAGCATCATTGCAATAGATGAGAACGATTCTTCTTGTGAAATTGGCTATATTTTAGGAAAAAATTATTGGGGCCGAGGTATGATGACGGAGGCCTTTAAAGCTGTATTGGACTTTTGTTTTACTCAAGCAGGTTTTCAAAAAGTCAAAGCTCGATATGCCAGTCTCAACCCAGCTTCAGGCCGTGTCATGGAAAAGGCTGGGATGGCCTATCTAAAGACTATTACCAATGGTGTAGAGAGAAAAGACTACGTTGCGGACCTTATTTATTATCAGATAAGTAAGAAGGATAGATAAGCTTAACATTTATTGCTTATCCGCTGTTCTTATTTTTTATTTACTATTTCATTTATCCTTTCTTTTTCCGAATAAATAGATAGAAGCATCAAATCTAGTAAATTAGATTAAAAAATGTGCTATAATGAAAGGAGAGCAAATATGACTGTACGTCATCCGGGCATCAGCCCAACTAACGATTTGGTTGCTAAGAAAATCTTTAGCAATCCAGAAATCACTTGTCAATTTATCCGTGATATGTTGGATTTACCAGCAAAAAATGTGACTATTTTGGAGGGAAGTAACATTCACGTCTTGCCTTCCGTACCATATTCAGCCCAAGATTTCTATACTAGCATAGACGTTTTAGCTGAACTAGATAATGGGACACAAGTTATCATTGAGATTCAGGTACATCATCAGAATTTTTTCATCAATCGCCTATGGGCTTACTTGTGTAGTCAGGTCAATCAAAACCTAGAAAAAATTCGCCAGCAAGAGGGCAATACTCACCAGAGTTACAAGCATATCGCACCTGTTTACGCAATAGCTATTGTAGATAGTAATTATTTCTCAGATGACCTAGCCTTTCACAGCTTCAGTATGCGCGAGGACACGACAGGTGAGGTTTTAACCATCACAAACAATGGACAAGAAAACCATCTAGTCAAGATGGCGTTCTTAGAACTAAAAAAATACAGAGAAACCAGCAAAGACGAGGTTCGTAAGCCGTGGTTGGAGTTTTTCGGTAACAAACCCTTTACCCAGCAACCCGAGCGAGCTATTAGCCAAGCAGACCAACTGCTGGACTACAAGAGCTGGTCCGAGGAGGACAGGAAAATGTTTAGTGAACAACGCAGACGCGAAGAACAAGCCTTGTTAGCGCAGGACTATGCTTTGGAAACTGCGAGGGCGGAAGGTGGTTTTGCTATGTTAGCAAATCTTGTTCGACAGCATCTTTTAACAGCAGAGGTTGCGAGTGAGCAATTAGGCATGACCGTCGCTGAGTTTGAGGCCTTGTTGTAAGACCATTACCAATAATGGTTAAGATGGCATTCTTAGAATTAAAAAAATACAGAGAAACCAGCAAAGACGAGGTTCGTAAGCCGTGGTTGGAGTTTTTCGGTAACAAACCCTTTACCCAAGAACCCGAGCGAGCCATCAGTCAGGCGGACCAACTGCTAGACTATAAGAGCTGGTCCGAGGAGGACAGGAAGATGTTTAGTCAACTACGTATGCGAGAAGAACAAGCCTTGTTAGCGCAGGACTATGCCTTGGAAACTGCTAGGGAGGAAGGGAAATTTTTTGCCTTCCTAGATATGGTCCACCAAGGTCTTCTGACTTCTGAGGTTGCCAGCCAGCAGTTAGGTATGACTGTCTCTGAGTTTGAAGAACTATTGAAAGAGCATCGCAAATAAGAACTAAAAAATACAGAGAAACCAGCAAAGATAAGGTTCGTAAACCGTAATTGGAATTTTTTGTAAATCAGTAAATCAATGACAGATTTTTCCGTGATAGATGGAAGAATCTGTTTTTAGTTTACTAGATGTTGGCTCTAAAACCTAAGATAGCTTACCCTTTTACTCATGCTTTTTTGATTTCTTTGAAGTATAACCTGATTAAATTCCTATTTTTCCCTATTATTGTCCCTGTTTTTTCTGGAACTTTGGGGTTATAATAGTCCTATCAAATCAAAGAATGGAGGAAGGCAATGGATAATATAATCTTTTTTATCAGTGTTTTTCTTGCTGGAATTCTTTCCTTCTTTTCTCCTTGTATTTTACCCTTGTTACCAGTCTATGCAGGGGTATTACTGGATGACAAAGATGGTGCTCAGGATTCTAGTGGAAAATATTCAATCTCAGTTGTTAGTCTATTGCGAACTCTGGCCTTTATAATAGGGATTTCCTTTGTTTTTATCTTACTGGGCTATGGAGCTGGTTTTTTAGGCAATTTGCTGTATGCTTCTTGGTTTCAGTATGTGACGGGTGCGGTCATCATTCTCTTGGGCTTGCACCAGATGGAAGTCTTACATTTGCAGGGACTCTACAAGGAAAAAAGGCTACAATTAAAGAGACAGGGGCAAAAGGGTAAGGGCTATAGTCAGGCATTTTTACTGGGCTTGACCTTTAGTTTTGCTTGGACGCCATGTGTGGGTCCAGTTCTTGGCTCTGTTTTGGCCTTGGCGGCTTCAGGTGGCTCAGGTGCTTGGCAGGGAGCTGGTCTCATGTTGGTTTACACGCTGGGATTGGCACTACCATTTTTGGTTCTAGCTATCGCCTCCAGCTATGTTTTGAAACATTTCCGAAAACTCCATCCCTACCTCGGAACCCTCAAAAAAGTGGGTGGTTTCCTCATTATCGTGATGGGAATCTTGGTGCTTTTGGGAAATGCTTCCATTTTGACTACATTATTTGAATAGAGAGGAAGAAGAAATGAAAAAATGGCAAACATGTCTCCTTGGAGTAGGCTCAATCTGTTGTTTGGCAGCCTGTTCGGCTAAAAATATGTCAGACCAATCTACTATGAAGGAGGAAACAAAAACAGAACAAGTCAGTGCGCAAACTGTGACTAAAGGTCAGGCAGTCGCTGACTTTGAATTGATGGGAGTAGATGGTAAGACCTACCGCTTGTCTGATTACAAGGGCAAGAAAGTCTATCTCAAATTCTGGGCGTCTTGGTGTTCCATCTGTCTAGCCAGTCTTCCAGATACGGATGAAATTGCTAAGGATGCTGGAGACGACTATGTGGTCTTGACAGTGGTGTCTCCTGGTCACAAGGGTGAACAAGCGGAAGCTGATTTTAAGAACTGGTACAAGGGCTTGGATTATAAAAATTTCCCAGTTCTAATTGATCCATCAGGCAAACTTTTGGAAAGTTATGGCGTTCGTTCTTACCCAACTCAAGCCTTTATAGACAAGGAAGGCAAACTGGTCAAAACGCAACCAGGTTTTATGGATAAGGATATGATTTTAAAAACATTGAAAGAAATGGGGTAGAGAAAGGTCATGAATGATAAAGTAAAATTGTTTGTCTTGGCAGGGATTTTTGTCCTAGCCATAAGCGGTTTCTATTTTCTATTGATGCGAAATGCAGGGCAGACAGATAGCTCGCAAATTGAGAAAGCGGCAGTTAGCCAAGGAGGAAAAACAGTGAAAAAAACAGAAATTAGTAAAGACGCAGATTTGCATGAAATTTATCTAGCTGGGGGATGTTTCTGGGGAGTGGAGGAATATTTCTCACGCGTTCCTGGAGTGACAGATGCCGTATCAGGATATGCGAACGGTAGAGGGGAGACAACCAAGTACGAATTGATTAACCAAACAGGACATGCGGAGACAGTCCATGTCACCTATGATGCCAAGCAAATTTCCCTCAAGGAAATCCTGCTTCATTACTTCCGCATTATCAATCCAACCAGTAAAAATAAACAAGGAAATGATGTGGGAACCCAGTATCGTACTGGTGTTTATTACACAGATGACAAGGATTTGGAAGTAATCAACCAAGTCTTTGATGAGGTGGCTAAGAAATACGACCAACCTTTGGCGGTTGAAAAGGAGCCCTTGAAGAATTTTGTGGTAGCTGAGGACTATCACCAAGACTACCTCAAGAAAAATCCAAATGGCTACTGCCATATCAATGTCAATCAGGCTGCCTATCCCGTCATCGATGCCAGCAAATATCCTAAACCAAGCGATGAAGAATTGAAAAAGACCTTGTCGCCTGAGGAGTATGCAGTTACCCAGAAAAATCAAACAGAACGAGCTTTTTCAAACCGCTACTGGGATAAATTTGAATCTGGTATCTATGTGGATGTGGCAACTGGCGAACCCCTCTTTTCATCAAAGGACAAGTTTGAGTCTGGTTGCGGCTGGCCTAGTTTCACCCAGCCCATCAGCCCAGATGTTGCCACCTACAAGGAAGATAAGTCCTACAATATGACGCGCATGGAAGTGCGGAGCCGAGTTGGAGATTCTCACCTTGGCCATGTCTTTACGGATGGACCACAGGACAAGGGTGGCTTGCGCTACTGTATTAATAGTCTCTCTATCCGCTTTATTCCCAAAGACCAAATGGAAGAAAAAGGATATGCTTATTTACTAGATTATGTTGATTAAGAGAACTTTCCTAAGCAGTTAGAGGAGAATTTTGCTATACTGATACTAGTAAGTGACAAAGGAGAGAAGCATGACCTATACAATCTTAATCGTAGAAGATGAATATCTGGTAAGACAAGGTTTGACCAAGCTGGTCAATGTAGCAGCCTACGATATGGAAATCATTGGTCAGGCTGAAAATGGAAGGCAGGCTTGGGAATTGATTCAAAAGCAGGTGCCAGATATCATTTTAACCGATATCAATATGCCTCAACTAAATGGCATCCAGTTGGCCAGTCTGGTCCGAGAAACCTATCCTCAGGTACATTTGGTCTTTTTGACTGGCTACGATGATTTTGATTATGCCTTGTCTGCTGTCAAACTCGGTGTGGATGACTACTTGCTTAAGCCCTTTTCTCGTCAGGATATTGAGGAAATGCTGGGTAAAATCAAGCAAAAGCTGGACAAGGAAGAAAAGGAAGAGCAGTTACAAGATTTATTAACTGATAAGTTTGAAGGAAACATGGCTCAGAAAATCCAGTCTCATCTGGCTGACAGTCAGTTTAGTTTAAAGTCTTTAGCCAGTGACTTGGGCTTTAGTCCGACTTATCTGAGCTCCTTGATTAAGAAAGAGTTGGGGCTGCCTTTTCAGGATTATCTGGTAAGAGAGCGTGTCAAACAAGCCAAACTCTTACTCTTGACTACAGATTTAAAGATTTATGAGATAGCTGAAAAGGTTGGCTTTGAAGATATGAATTACTTTACCCAACGTTTTAAACAGATTGCAGGTGTAACACCTCGTCAGTTTAAGAAGGGAGAAGGTCGATGAAGCGTTCTTCTCTCCTAGTCAGAATGGTTATTTCCATCTTTCTGGTCTTTCTCATTCTCCTAGCTCTGGTTGGGACTTTCTACTATCAATCTAGTTCTTCGGCCATTGAGGCTAGCATTGAGGGCAATAGCCAAACGACAATTAGCCAAACTAGCCACTTTATTCAGTCTTATATCAAAAAATTAGAAACCACCTCGACTAGTTTGACCCAGCAGGCAGATGTTCTAACCTATGCTGAGAATCCCAGTCAAGACAAGGTCAAGGAAATTCGAGATTTATTTTTGACTATCTTGAAGGCAGACAAGGACTTGAAAGCTGTTGTATTGGTCACCAAATCAGGTCAGGTCATTTCTACAGATGACAGTGTGCAGATGAAAACCTCCTCAGATATGATGTCTGAGGACTGGTACCAAAAGGCCATTCATCAGGGGGCTAAGCCAGTTTTAACACCAGCTCGTAAATCAGATAGTCAGTGGGTCATTTCTGTCACTCAAGAACTTGTTGATGCAAAGGGAGCCAATCTTGGCGTACTTCGTTTGGATATTTCCTACGAAACTCTGGAAGCCTATCTCAACCAGCTCCAGTTGGGGCAGCAGGGCTTTGCCTTTATCATCAATGAAAACCATGAATTTGTTTATCATCCTCAACGCACAGTTTATAGTTCGTCTAGCGAAATGGAGGCTATGAAACCCTATATTGAGACAGGGCAGGGCTATACTCCTGACCACAAATCCTACGTCAGTCAGGAACAGATTGCTGGAACTGATTGGACGGTTATAGGAGTTTCTTCGTTGGAGAAGTTAGACCAGGTTCGGAGTCAGCTCTTGTGGACCTTGCTTGGGGCCAGTGTCACATCTCTTCTTGCCTGTCTCTGCTTGGTGTGGTTCAGTCTCAAGCGTTGGATTGCTCCTTTGAAGAATTTGAGAGAAACCATGCTGGAAATTGCTTCTGGTACTCAGAATCTTCGTGCCAAGGAAGCTGGTGCCTATGAACTGAGAGAAGTGACTCGCCAGTTCAATGCCATGTTGGATCAGATTGATCAGCTGATGGTAGCTATTCGCAGGCAAGAAGAAACGACCCGTCAGTATGAACTTCAAGCTTTATCAAGCCAGATTAATCCCCATTTCCTCTATAACACCTTGGACACCATCATCTGGATGGCTGAATTTCAGGATAGTCAGCGAGTGGTTCAGGTGACCAAGTCCTTGGCAACCTATTTCCGCTTAGCGCTCAATCAAGGAAAGGATTTGATTTCTCTTTCTGACGAAATCAATCATGTCCGCCAGTATCTCTTTATCCAGAAACAACGCTATGGGGATAAGCTGGAATACGAGATTGATGAAAATCCTGCCTTTGATAATTTAGTCTTGCCTAAACTGGTGCTACAACCTCTGGTAGAAAATGCTCTTTACCATGGCATCAAGGAGAAGGAAGGGCAGGGACATATTAAAGTTTCTGTCCAGAAACAGGATAGAGGACTAGTCATCCGCATTGAGGATGATGGCGTTGGCTTCCAATCTACTGGAGACAATAGTCAAAGTCAGCTCAAACGTGGGGGAGTTGGTCTGCAAAATGTTGACCAGCGTCTTAAACTTCATTTTGGAGAAGATTATCAGATGAAGATTGATTCTGCTCCCGACAAAGGAACGACGGTTGAAATATACATAAATAGAATAGAAACTAGCTAACTCCCGGTCAATTCTGGGAGTTTTATGCGTAATTGAGAAAGCTTTCTAGTTTGTCTATCTTGCTAAAAACAAGAAAAAACGATATGATAGATAATGACAAAAGAGGTATCAAGTATGAAGGAAAAAGACATTCAAAGAGAAACAAGCCAGATTGTAGAAGATGTATTGGAAAAGGCCAATTTGAAGCAGGGATCTATCTTTGTTTTGGGCCTCTCTTCTAGTGAGGTGATAGGTGGTCAGATTGGCAAGGAATCCAGCCAAGAAATTGGAGAGATCATTGTGAAGACCATCCTAGATATCCTAGAGGAAAAAGGAATTCATCTAGCTGTTCAAGGCTGTGAACATGTCAATCGGGCTCTCGTTGTTGAACGTCAGGTTGCAGAGCAGTTTGGTCTGGAAATGGTCAGTGTCCTTCCTACCCTTCATGCAGGAGGTTCGGGTCAGTTGGCAGCCTTCAAGTTTATGCAAGATCCAGTCGAGGTTGAATTTATCAAGGCCCATGCTGGATTGGATATCGGAGACACTGCAATTGGCATGCATGTCAAGCATGTTCAGGTTCCGATTCGCCCTCTTTTGAGAGAGATTGGTCATGCCCATGTAACGGCGTTGGCTAGTCGCCCAAAATTAATTGGAGGTGCGCGTGCGCATTATCCGCAAGATTCTATTAGAAAGTCGTGAGAATGAGAAAAACAAAACAACAACTAGAAAAAATCACCAAATATTCGATTCGTAAGCTAACTGTTGGGGTAGGTCCTGTAGCCATCGGGGCCTTCCTTTTTGGTGCTGGTACCTTTTCAGTAGATAAGGTGCATGCCAATGAAGTTGGCGGAACTCATAGCGTTCATTACCGTTATTTAGCGGAGCAGGAATTAACCGAGTCTGAAAAAGCCCTGATTCACCATGAGGTTCCAACAGAATTTCAAGATGATGATATTCTTTATGTAGTTTATCGCAAGAAGGCAACTAACAGTCAACAACTTCCTTACACAGGAAGTAAGGAGCTAGCTCTAGCAGGTCTTGGATTGGCAACGGCCTCTCTAGCAGTCTTTTTGGTGTCCAAAAAAGGTCGTAGAGAAGTCCTAGGTGTTCTCTTGATTGGTTCTTTAGGAGCTAGCACCTTTGTACCTTATGGGACATTTGCGTTTGAAAATAAAGAATTGCTTTCTTATAACCAAACTATTTCAGCGTCTACACATGAAGGCTTGGCTGAAGGGATTATTCACATTGATGGTTATGAGTACATCGGATACTTTAAGGAAGCAGAGCTTCATCCATCAAGACCAGCTTCAGCTGAACCGCCTCAGTTGCCAGTAGAAAAGCAAAGTTCAAAAGAAAATGAGAAAACTGAAGTCGTTCAAGAAAGAGCTGCGGTTACTCCAGAAACTGTCATCAAAAAGCCTGTAGTGGAGACTCCAGTTGCTCCTGCTGTTGAAGAAAAACCAGTTTCTGAGAAGCATCAGACAAGACAGGAAGGGAGTTTGGTGGAGATTCCTTTTGAAACGGTCACAAGCCCAGATGCGAATCTAGCAGAAGGACAAACTCGTATCGTCATAACTGGAGTAAAGGGTCAGCGTCGCCTTGTAATCAAAGTTTCGGTGGTCAATGGTCAAGAAGTTAGAGAAGTCATCGAAGATCAAGTGGTTCAAAATCCTGTGTCGCAAGTCATTGCAGTCGGAACTAAGAAAGAGGTGCAACCTGCCCCAACTCCAGTACCACAAGCTGAACCAAGTCACCAAGTAGCTAAAGGAACCCAAGAGGCAGGTAAGGAAGGTCAATCTTTAACGCAATCCGAATTGCCAGAGGCTACAGTAGAGTCTAAAGGTACCCAAGAAGAAGGTAGAGAAGGCCAAGCCCTAACGCAACCCGAATTACCAGAAGCTCCAGTTGAAGTGAAAGGTACTCAAGAAGAAGGTAAGGAAGGCCAAGCTTTAGTACATCCAGAACTTCCTGAATATAAAGAACCAGTTTCAACTAAAGGAACACAAGAACCAGAACATGAAATGAAGTCTCCAGTGCTAGACTTACCAGAATATAAAGTAACAACTGGTACAGTTGAGAAGTCTACTGAAAGTGAATTAGATTTCACAACAGAAGTAGTTCCTGACGACACAAAATATGTGGGAGATGAAGTAGTTGAAAATCCTGGTTCTAAAGGAGTTCAAGTTACGAAAACAACTTATGAAACAGTAGAAGGTGTTGAAACAGATAAAGTCCTTTCTACAACGACAGAAGTAAAAACTCCCGCTGTTTCTAAAGTCGTTAAAAAAGGTACGAAACCTATTGAAGGAACAAAAGTTGAGACAAGAGAAGAAGTCATTCCTTTTGCTACAAAAACAGAAGATGATGACACTTTAAAACGTGGAACAACTAAAGTTGCTCAAGAAGGTGTAGACGGTAAGAAACAAATTACTGAAACCTATAAAACGATTCGTGGAGAAAAAACAAGTGAAGCTCCAAGAGTAGTAGAAAAAGTTATCCAAGAACCTCAAGATAAAATTATTAAGCAAGGCACAAAAGGGTTAGAAAAGCCAACATTACAATGGGCTAATACTGAAAAAGATGTCTTGAAGAAGAGTGCCACAGCTAGTTATACATTAAATAAACCAGCAGGAGTAGAAATCAAATCAATCAGATTAGCGTTGAAAGATAAAGATGGACAACTTGTCAAAGAAGTAACGGTATCTGAAAATAAATTAAACGCTACTTTAGATAAATTGAAATATTATCAAGGTTACACTCTATCCACAACAATGGTTTATGATCGTGGAGAAGGCGAAGAAACTGAGAAGTTAGAAGATAAACAAATTCAGTTAGACCTTAAAAAAGTTGAAATCAAAAACATTAAAGAAACAAGTTTAATGAGTGTAGATGCTGAAGGAAACGAAACAGATAAGAGCTTATTAACTGAAAAGCCGACAGACGTTTCTCCATTGTATTTACGTGTAACAACTCATGACAATAAAGTGACAAGACTTGCAGTAAGTTCAGTTGAAGAAGTTGTTGTTGATGGAAAAACATTGTACAAAGTTGTAGCCAAAGCTCCAGACTTAGTTCAACGTAGAGACGATGATACACTAAGCGAAGAGTATGTACATTACTTTGAAAAACAAAAAGCAAAAGAAGGTAATGTATACTACAATTTCAAAGAATTAATTGAAGATATGCAAAAAACTCCAAATGGTGAGTTTAAACTTGGTGCGGACTTAAACGCTGTGAATGTACCAACACCAAGTAAATCTTACGTGACAGCTAAATTCACTGGTAAGCTATCTAGTGAGGGTGATAAACGTTACACTATTCACAATTTAGCTCGTCCGTTATTTGCACAAGCTGAGAATGCTCATATTCACGACATTAATCTGGGTAATGTTGATATCAATATGCCTTGGGCGAACAAGACAGCACCGCTTGGTGAGATGTTTAAGAAGTCAACGATTGAAAACATTAAAGTAACAGGTAATGTTGTAGGTAACAATGACGTTACGGGTATGGTCAATAAACTAGATGAATCCAATATGCGTAATGTAGCCTTTATCGGTAATATTACAAGTGTAGGGAACGCAGGATGGTGGTCTGGCGGACTTGTCAGCGAAAGCTGGAGAAGTAACACAGATAACTCTTATATTGATGCCTATATTAAAGGGAATAAAGCTAAGGTCGGTGGACTTGTTGCTAAATTGAATCACGGTGATAATCCGAGAGACGTTAGTGCATGGGGACGTTTGAAGAACTCTGTTGCCAAGGGTACGATAGATGTGAAAGAACCTCTTGAAACAGGTGGTTTGCTTCATTCTAACTGGTCATGGGGACTTGCTGAAAACAACGTGACTATGATGAAGGTGAAGAATGGTGGTGAGATTCTTTACGGTTCTCGTGATGCAGAGGATGATGATTACTTTGGTGCAAACTGGGTTAGAAATAATAATGTATTCGTTAATGGTGTAAGTGAAGGTAAACAATCCTATTCTCGTTCTAGTCGTTGGAAAGGTGTTTCCCAAGAAGAAGCTGATGCAAGAATTGCTAAAATGGGAATTACTGCACATGAATATACAATAACTGAACATTTTGTAGATAAGTTAAACCATAAGGAATCAAAATCAGATACTTACAAAGCTACTCAAGACCACGATGCATCTCGTGAACTTGCTTATCGTAATGTTGAAAAACTTCAACCATTCTACAATAAAGAGTGGATTATCAATCAAGGTAATAAGATTCCAGAAGGATCTAAGTTATTAACGACTGAAGTATTATCAGTTACAGGTATGAAAGATGGACAATTTGTAACAGACTTGTCAGATGTTGATCATATTATGATTCATTATGCTGATGGTACTAAGGAAGAAAAAGCTGTATCAGCTAAAGCTGCGTCAAACGTAGAACAAGTAAAAGAATACGGTATTACAGATTTAGGTGATGTAGTTTACACACCAAATATGGTAGTTAAAGACCGTACTCAACTAATCAGTGAGATTAAAACGAAATTAGATAGTGTTCAATTAATTTCACCTGAAGTGCGTGCGTTAATGGACAAACGTGGTAAAGCTGAAGAAAACACTGATGCTCGTAAAGATGGTTATATTAAAAACCTATTCCTTGAAGAAAGCTTTGAAGAAACGAAAGCTAATTTGGATAAATTAGTTAAAGCTTTAGTCGAAAACGAAGACCATCAATTAAACGGTGACGAAGCAGCTATGAAAGCCCTTGTCAAGAAAGTCGATGAAAACAAAGCTAAAATTATGATGGCTCTTACTTATTTAAATCGTTATTATGGATTTAAATACAATGATATGAGCATTAAAGATCTTATGATGTTCAAGCCTGATTTTTATGGTAAGAACGTTAGCGTTATCGATAGATTGATTCAAATTGGTTCTAGTGAGAAAAACTTAAAAGGTGATCGAACTCAGGATGCTTACCGTGATGTAATTGCGGGAGCAACAGGTAAAGGTAACTTAAATGACTTCTTAACATATAACATGAAGCTCTTTACAGAAGATACTGACATGAATGTTTGGTATAAGAAAGCTGTTTCACATACTAACTATGTAGTTGAGAAACAATCATCTAACCCTGATTTTGCTAATAAGAAATATCACTTATACGAAAACTTAAATAACGGTGAGCATGGACGTTATATCCTACCACTTCTTAATACGAAAAAAGCTCATATGTTCTTGATTTCAACGTATAATACACTAGCATTTAGTGCATTTGAGAAGTATGGTAAGAAAACTGAAGCTGAACGTGAAGCGTTCAAGAAAGAAATCGATTTACGTGCACAAGAACAAATCAATTACTTAGACTTCTGGTCTAGACTTGCTGCTGATAATGTACGTAATCAGTTGTTGAAATCTGAAAATATGGTTCCATCGGCTATCTGGGATAACCAAGAGGTTCCTGGTCATGGATGGGCTGACCGAATGGGTCATAATAAGAATGGTGATTATGCTCCAGTTCGTGAGTTCTATGGACCTACAGGTAAATGGCACGGATATAACGGTATGGGTGCGTATGCTTATATCTTCTCTAATCCACAAAACTCAGAGGCTGTTTACTATATCATCTCAAGTATGATTAGTGATTTTGGTACATCTGCATTCACTCACGAAACAACACACATCAATGACCGTATGGCGTATCTAGGTGGATGGCGTCACCGTGAAGGTACTGACGTAGAAGCATTTGCCCAAGGTATGTTGCAATCGCCGTCAGTTTCAAACCCAAATGGTGAATATGGTGCGTTAGGTCTTAATATGGCATATGAACGTCAAAATGATGGAAAACAATGGTATAATTATAATCCTAACATGTTGGATAGTCGTGCGAAGATTGACCATTATATGAAGAACTATAATGAAGCTCTTATGATGCTTGACCACTTAGAAGCCGATGCAGTAATCGCTAAGAATGATGGAACGAACGACAAGTGGTTCAAGAAAATGGATAAAGAATGGCGTTCAAACGCTGACCGCAATAGCCTAAAAGGTGAACCGCACCAATGGGATAAACTTCGTGACCTAAACGACGCTGAGAAAGCTGAGAAAATTACAAGCATCGACCAATTAGTTGATAATAACTTTGTAACAAAACACGGTATGCCAGGGAACGGACGTTATCGTGCTGAAGGTTTCGATACTGCGTATCAAACAGTAAATATGATGGCAGGTATTTACGGTGGTAACACAAGTCAAAGTGCTGTTGGTTCAATCTCGTTCAAACATAATACATTCCGTATGTGGGGTTACTTCGGATATGTCAATGGATTTGTCGGATATGCTTCGAACAAGTATAAACAAGAATCTAAAGCAGCTGGCAGACCAGGTCTTGGTGATGACTTTATCATTGAGAAAGTGTCTGGTGGTAAATTCCACACACTAGAAGAGTGGAAGAAAGAATGGTTCAAGGAAGTTAAAGCTAAAGGTGAAAAAGGTTTTGTTGAAATTGAAATTAATGGTGAGAAGATTTCAACTTATGCAAGACTTCAAGAGTTGTTCAACAAAGCGATTGAAAATGACCTGAAAGCTGGTAATTCAAACCAAACAGTTGCACTTAAAGAAAAAGTTTACAAACAACTCTTACAGAAATCAGATGGATTTGCTGGTGATTTATTCACTAAATAGTAGATAGGAATAATAGAATAATAAAAGGTAGATCAGTTTTGTCTGAATCTACCTTTTTATGCTATACTTAAAATATGCATAGAAAGACAGTGATTGATTTTAGGGCTTTGGGTGAGAGATACACTTTTACCAAGCCTATCAAAGAGTTAAAAACGAGAGATTTAGCAGAAGTGGCAGATTTGCTGGCACAAGTGGAAAGCTACCAGGAGCAAGGCTATTATGTGGTGGGCTATGTCAGCTACGAGGCTGCACCTGCTTTTGAAGTGAAACTAGCAGTTCACAAGGCTCCCTTACTGGGAGAGTACCTACTATATTTTACGGTTCATGATAGGGTAGAGACCTTCCCTATTCCTTTGACTTATGATGAGGTTGATTTGCCTTCAAATTGGCAGGAAGTAACATCTGCAGATGACTATGAAAAAGCCATTGCTCAGATTCATCATCATTTGCGGCAGGGGGACACCTATCAGGTTAACTATACCGTCCAACTCAAGCAGGACTTAAGTGCTGATCCTTTTGCGATCTACAATCGTATGGTGGTAGAGCAGGAGGCAGGCTACAATGCCTATGTGGAACATGATGACATGGCAGTGATTTCCATGAGCCCAGAGCTCTTTTTTGAGCAAAATGACCGCGAGTTGACAACGCGACCAATGAAGGGAACGACTCAGCGAGGAGTGACTGACCAAGAAGACCTTGCCCAAGCTAGTCGGTTAGAACAGGATCCCAAAAATCGCTCTGAAAATATGATGATCGTGGACCTCTTGCGCAATGATATGAATCGTATTTCTGAAGTGGGCAGTGAGCACGTGGAGTGTCTGTGCCAAGTGGAACAGTATTCAACTGTGTGGCAGATGACTTCGACCATCAAGAGTCAATTGCGAGAGGATGTTGACCTTGTTGAAATCTTTCGTTCTCTATTCCCTTGTGGTTCCATAACGGGAGCACCCAAAATTGCGACCATGGAAATCATTAAGGACTTGGAGCCTCAACCGCGTGGAGTCTACTGCGGAACGATTGGTCTCTTGCTTCCAAATGGACGACGGATTTTTAATGTTGCTATTCGGACCATTCAACTCTACAAGGGGCAAGCTATCTATGGAGTAGGCGGAGGCATTACATGGGATAGCACATGGGAATCTGAATACCGTGAAGTTCATCAAAAGGCAGCTGTTCTCTATCGGAAGCAAGCTCGTTTCCAACTGATTACTACTGGAAAAATCAGCCAAAAACAACTGCTGTTTGAGAATCAACATATAGAAAGACTGAGAAAAGCTAGTCGCTATTTTGCCTTTCCTTTTGATGCAGAAGACTTAAGACAAAAGATAGAGGAAGAGTGTCAGGCTTGTGATGCTAATCAAGATTACCGCTTGCGAATTTCTCTCAGCAAGTCGGGAGAGATTGAATTCAGTTGCCAAACCTTAACACCCCTTAGTCCGACCTTCTGTCAGGCTCAACTTTGCCTGCAGGAAATGGATTTGAATCAAGCTTTTACCTACTTCAAAACGAGTCACCGACCGCATTTAAACCTAGGGGAACAAGAAATCATTTACTACAATAAGTCAGGAGAACTGCTTGAAACTTCTATTGGTAATTTGATCTTGAAAATCGCTGGCAAACTCTACACACCGCCTATCCTACTTGGTATCTTACCAGGAATTTATCGTCAGCATTTGCTGGAAACAGGACAGGTAGAAGAGAAAGTCTTGACCTTAGCAGATTTAGCCCAAGCAGAAGCTATTTACGGCTGTAATGCAGTGAGAGGCTTGTATGAATTAAGCCTAGAGGGGAACTAGATGAAACTGGTATTTTTACACGGGTTAGGGCAGTCAGTAGAGTCTTGGAAAGAAGTTCGGAATCTACTGACAGATTATCCTTCTGAGGCTATCGAGTTATTTCCTTCTACAGTTAGCAACTATCAACAAGCCAAGGAACGAGTTTATCAGCATCTAGCTCAAGAGACAGAATCTTTTATTTTGGTTGGATTGTCTTTAGGTGCGGTCCTGGCACTAGAACTTTCCAGTTATGATTTACCAAATCTTCAAGGTTTAGTTTTGTCAGGTTGCCCTCTGAAATTAGCTGGAAATATCTTATTTAAAATCCAGTTGATGATTTTTAAACTACTTCCAAAAAGTTTTTTTGAAAAACGGGGAGCAAACAAAGCTTTTATGGTCGGAGTTTCTGAGGAATTGAAGACACTTGATTTAACGAATATATCAAGAACTTGTCCTTATCCAACCTTACTAATTTGTGGTAGCAAAGATAAACCGAATCTTAGTTCTATGAGAAGTATTCATAAACTAATATCAGAATCCCAATTTCAGATTATCCCAGACGGTCCTCATGTTTTGAATAAGGAAAAACCAAAAGAGTTTGCAGAAATAACCAGAAGTTTCCTTGAATTGCTGAAATAAGTTTGATAAAATACTATTGAAATCGATATCATAATTATGGGAGAAAAAATGAACAAACGTCTATTTTTAAAAATGAGTTTGGCTAGCTTGCCAGTTTTAGCCTTGTTTTCACAACCTGTGTTAGCAGAAGAAAATATTCATTTTTCTAGTTGTAAAGAAGCTTGGGCGAATGGATACGCGGATATCCATGAGGGGGATCCTGGTTATTCTGCCAAGTTAGACCGTGATCATGATGGTGTAGCTTGTGAATTGAAAAATGCCCCAAAAGGTGCTTTCAAAGCAAAACAAGAGACTACAACTCAAACTGATACAAGTTCAGCAACAGCAAGTGGCTGGGTTAAGCAGGATGGTGCTTGGTACTACTTTGATGGAAATGGAAATCCAGTGAAAAACGTTTGGCAGGGAAATTATTACCTGAAAGAAGATGGTCAAATGGCCCAGAGCGAATGGATTTATGATGATTCTTACCAAGCTTGGTATTACTTGAAATCAGATGGATCTTATGCAAAGAATGCATGGCAAGGAGCTTACTACCTTAAATCAAACGGTAAAATGGCCCAGAGTGAATGGGTTTATGATGCTACTTACCAAGCTTGGTATTACTTGAAATCAGATGGTTCTTACGCTCGTAATGCGTGGCAAGGAAATTATTATTTGAAATCGGATGGTAAAATGGCTAAGAATGAGCGAGTTGATGGTGGACGTTACTATGTAGATGCTTCAGGTCTCTTGAAACCATAAGTCAGAATAAAATCCAGAAAGTTAATGCAAACCTTTGCATAAATGAGTGGAATTTGTTATACTAGTACTGTAAGCATTTTCAGTTAATTCATAATGAAAAAGGAGAATATGATGAGTCAAAAGATTATTGGGATTGACCTTGGTGGAACTTCTATCAAATTTGCAATCTTAACAACAGCAGGAGAAATCCAAGAAAAATGGTCTATCAAGACCAACATTTTGGATGAGGGAAGTCATATCGTTGATGATATGATTGAGTCTATTCAACACCGTTTGGACTTGCTTGGATTGGCAGCAGCAGACTTCCAAGGTATTGGAATGGGATCACCAGGTGTGGTTGACCGTGAAAAAGGGACTGTTATCGGTGCCTACAACTTGAACTGGAAAACCCTTCAACCAATTAAAGAGAAAATTGAAAAAGCCTTGGGCATTCCATTCTTCATCGATAATGATGCCAACGTGGCAGCTCTTGGTGAACGTTGGATGGGTGCTGGTGATAACCAACCAGATGTTGTCTTTATGACACTTGGTACTGGTGTTGGTGGCGGTATTGTCGCAGAAGGCAAATTGCTTCACGGTGTGGCTGGTGCAGCAGGTGAGCTTGGCCACATCACTGTTGACTTTGACCAGCCAATTGCATGTACTTGCGGTAAGAAAGGTTGCCTTGAGACAGTCGCTTCTGCAACAGGGATTGTCAACTTGACTCGTCGCTATGCCGATGAATACGAAGGCGATGCAGCCTTGAAACGCTTGATTGATAACGGAGAAGAAGTAACTGCTAAGACTGTCTTTGATCTTGCAAAAGAAGGAGACGACCTTGCCTTGATCGTTTACCGTAACTTCTCACGTTACTTGGGAATCGCTTGTGCCAACATCGGTTCAATTCTCAACCCATCAACAATTGTTATCGGTGGTGGTGTATCAGCTGCAGGGGAATTCCTTCTACAAGGTGTTCAAAAAGTCTACGACGAAAATAGCTTCCCACAAGTACGCACATCCACTAAATTAGCTCTTGCAACTCTAGGAAATGACGCTGGAGTTATTGGAGCAGCATCACTTGTATTGCAATAAAATAATAAAAGAGGGAAAATGCTAACCTAAAGTTAGTAATGTTCCTCCTTTCTTTTTTATGCTATACTAGTTAAGACTATAAATGAGGTGAGAGTAAATGACAAAAGCAGATACAATTTTTAAAGAAAATATTAAACGAATCCTCAAAGACGGTGTCTTTTCAGAGCAGGCCCGTCCCAAGTACAAGGATGGGACCGTTGCTAACTCCAAGTACATAACGGGTGCCTTTGCCGAGTATGACTTGGCAAAGGGGGAATTCCCCATCACAACCTTACGTCCCATTGCAATCAAATCCGCTATCAAGGAAGTGCTCTGGATTTACCAAGATCAGTCGAATAGCCTAGAAGTTCTCAATGACAAGTACAATGTTCACTATTGGAATGACTGGGAAGTGGGAGATACGGGAACCATCGGTGAGCGCTATGGTGCTGTTGTTAAGAAACACGATATCATCAATAAGCTTCTCAAGCAGTTGGAAGCCAATCCTTGGAACCGCCGCAATATTATTTCGCTTTGGGATTACCAAGCTTTCGAAGAAACAGATGGACTGCTCCCATGTGCCTTTCAGAGCATGTTTGATGTCCGCCGTGTAGATGGGGAAATCTATCTGGATGCGACCTTGACCCAGCGTTCTAACGATATGCTGGTGGCCCACCACATCAATGCTATGCAGTATGTGGCTTTGCAGATGATGATTGCCAAACATTTTGGCTGGAAGCTTGGGAAGTTCTTCTACTTTATCAACAATCTCCATATCTATGACAATCAATTTGAACAAGCTCAGGAATTGCTTCGTCGTGAGCCGTCAAACTGCCAACCACGCTTGGTTTTGAATGTTCCTGATGGGACTAATTTCTTTGATATCAAAGCAGAAGATTTTGAGTTGGTGGATTATGACCCTGTTAAGCCTCAGTTGAAGTTTGACCTAGCTATTTAAAAGAATAGAAAAAAGAAGTTGAGACAATAAATCTCAACTTCTTTTGTTTCTTAACGTGATACGCGGCGACGAGCTGCTTTTTTACGGTTTTCTTCGATGAAAGCTGCTTTTTGCTCTTCTGGTTCGATCACTTTCTTTTTAAATGCGTATACTGCACCTGCGACTGCAGCGACAGTTCCTGCGACACCTGTTACAAGACCTTTAGCGAATCCTTTAGCCATGAGTCTTCCTCCTTTATCTTCTTAATCAGCCAGCCTCCTCAAGAGGTCACATTTTTCTGACTGACCTTTTTGTGTTATAATAATAGTAACGAAAAAATGGGAATTTTTCAAGGAAAAAAGATGAAAACAAAAATAATTGTGATTGTTGGACCGACTGCTGTTGGGAAAACGGCTCTTGCCATTGAAGTGGCCAAGCACTTTGGTGGGGAAGTTGTGAGTGGCGATAGTCAGCAGGTTTACCGTGGTCTAGATATTGGGACGGCTAAAGCTAGCCCAGAGGAGCAGGCAGCTGTTCCCCATCATTTAATCGATGTTAGAGAGGTAACCGAGTCTTACTCGGCTTTTGATTTTGTTTCAGAAGCTAAGATAGCTATTGAGGATATTCACAGCCGTGGCAAGCTAGCCATTATCGCTGGTGGAACTGGGCTTTATATCCAGAGCTTGTTGGAAGGTTACCATCTAGGTGGGGAGACTCCCCATGAGGAGATTTTAGCTTATCGGGCTAGTTTGGAGCCTTATACAGATGAGGAATTAGCCTATCTTGTGGAGCAAGCAGGCCTTGAAATTCCTCAGTTTAATCGTCGTCGTGCTATGCGTGCCTTGGAAATTGCCCATTTTAGTCAGGATTTGGAAAATCAAGAGACCTTGTATGAACCGCTGATTATCTGCTTGGATGATGAACGTAGTCAGCTTTATGAACGTATCAACCACCGAGTGGATTTGATGTTTGAGGCTGGTCTTTTGGATGAGGCTAAGTGGCTTTATGACCATTACCCTGCTGTGCAGGCTGCCAAAGGCATTGGCTATAAGGAACTCTTTCCTTATTTCCGTGGAGAGCAGACCTTGGAGGAAGCTAGTGAGAGTCTTAAACAGGCGACTCGTCGTTTTGCCAAGCGTCAGTTGACCTGGTTCCGTAATCGCATGCAGGTCACCTTTTATCAGATTGGAGAGTCTGGTGTGCAGGAGCGTATTTTTAGCCAGATTGAGGAGTTTTTAGATGATTGAAACAGAGAAAAAAGAGGAACGCGTCCTGCTCATCGGTGTAGAATTGCAGGGCATGGACAATTTTGATCTCTCTATGGAAGAATTGGCCAGTCTAGCTAAGACAGCTGGGGCAGTCGTTGTAGATAGTTACAGACAAAAACGTGAAAAATATGATTCCAAGACCTTCGTCGGTTCTGGTAAGTTAGAAGAAATTGCGCTCATGGTGGATGCAGAAGAAATTACCACTGTCATCGTCAACAACCGTTTAACTCCACGGCAAAATGTCAATCTAGAAGAAGTTCTGGGTGTTAAGGTCATTGACCGTATGCAGTTGATTCTAGATATCTTTGCCATGCGAGCTCGAAGCCATGAAGGCAAACTCCAAGTCCACCTAGCCCAGCTCAAGTATCTCTTGCCTCGCTTGGTTGGTCAGGGGATTATGCTCAGCCGTCAGGCAGGGGGAATTGGTTCCCGTGGGCCTGGTGAAAGCCAGCTGGAGCTGAACCGTCGTAGCGTTCGCAATCAAATCACGGATATAGAGCGTCAGCTCAAGGTGGTTGAGAAAAATCGGGCGACTGTCAGAGAAAAACGTCTGGAGTCTAGCACCTTTAAGATTGGTTTGATTGGTTATACCAATGCTGGGAAATCAACTATCATGAACACCTTGACCAGTAAGACCCAGTATGAGGCTGACGAGCTCTTTGCGACTCTGGATGCAACAACTAAGAGTATCCATTTGGGAGGAAATCTACAGGTGACTTTAACGGATACTGTTGGCTTTATCCAAGATTTACCAACAGAGTTGGTGTCTAGTTTCAAGTCAACCTTGGAAGAAAGCAAGCATGTGGACCTTCTGGTTCATGTTATTGATGCCAGCAATCCTTACCACGAGGAGCATGAAAAAACAGTCCTGTCCATCATGAAAGACTTGGATATGGAAGATATTCCTCGCCTGACTCTTTATAATAAGGCGGATTTGGTGGAGGATTTCACGCCTACCCAAACGCCTTATGCCCTCATTTCTGCCAAGTCTGAGGATAGTCGTGAGAACTTGCAGGCTTTATTTTTAGAGAAAATCAAGGAGATTTTTGAGAGATTTACCCTGCGCGTGCCTTTTTCAAAGTCTTACAAGATTCATGATTTAGAAAGTGTTGCGATTCTGGAAGAACGCGACTATCAGGATGACGGGGAAGTCATTACAGGCTACATTTCCGAGAAAAATAAATGGAGGTTAGAAGAATTTTATGACTGATATTAAAACTTTGGCTCTAAAGTATGGAGGTTATACAAGTCTGGATAAGGTCTATCTGGATCAACTTCTAGCTGGTAAAACAGAGCAGGAGCAGTTGGCACTCATCACGCCTCCGCCAAGTGTGGTCAATGCTTACTTTGCAGAACTCTACCAGAAAAAAAGTCCTGAGGCTGCGACGGATTATTTTGGAGAAGTCAGTCAGGAACTAAATCTCTACAATGCTGAGCCAAGTTTCACTCTAGAAAGTAAGCCCTTTATTCGCCTTAATCTGTCTGGTAAATCCTTTGGTTTTTGCTATGAGAGTGAGGGTCTGGGGCGGATTTTTTCTGAAAATAAGGAAGTAATCTCAGATGACTTGCTCTTTGAGATTGCGCAAATTTTCCCCCATCAGCTAGTCTTTGATGAATCTGGAAAGATTTACTTGAAGTCTGTCGGGGAAGAGGAAGTTGTTAGCATGGAGAGTCTCACAGCTTTGACGGATTTGGAAAGCTTGGCTGATGGTCGCAAACGTCTCAAAGGCTACAGCCAAGAGGATTTACTGCAAGAAGCTGCTGCTTTTTCTGGCAAGCGCTATTTCCGATCGGAAAATCGCACAGCTATGTTATATATTGATTAATTAGAAAGTATCGAATGGATATTCAATTTTTAGGAACAGGGGCTGGTCAGCCCTCTAAAGCCCGCAACGTTTCAAGTCTCGCCCTGAAACTCTTGGACGAGATTAACGAAGTTTGGCTCTTTGACTGTGGAGAAGGAACGCAAAATCGCATTCTGGAAACCACAATTCGACCACGGAAGGTCAGTAAAATCTTTATCACTCACCTGCATGGAGACCACATATTTGGCCTACCAGGATTCCTTTCTAGCCGTGCCTTTCAAGCCAATGAAGAGCAGACAGATTTGGAAATCTATGGACCGCAAGGAATCAAGTCCTTTGTCTTAACCAGTCTTCGTGTGTCAGGTTCTCGTCTGCCCTACCGCATTCATTTCCATGAGTTTGACCAAGATTCTCTAGGGAAAATCCTTGAGACCGATAAATTTACAGTCTATGCAGAAGAATTGGATCACACTATTTTCTGTGTTGGCTATCGTGTTATCCAAAAGGATTTAGAAGGAACTTTGGATGCTGAAAAACTCAAGGCAGCTGGTGTCCCATTTGGTCCGCTTTTTGGAAAAATCAAAAACGGTCAGGATGTTGTTCTCGAAGATGGGACTAAAATCAAGGCTGCTGACTATATCTCAGCGCCCCGTTCGGGTAAAATTATCACTATTCTTGGTGACACCCGCAAAACCAGTGCTAGTGTGCGTCTAGCTGTCAATGCTGATGTCCTAGTTCACGAGTCGACTTATGGTAAGGGCGATGAAAAAATTGCTCGCAATCACGGCCACTCAACCAACATGCAGGCAGCAGAGGTCGCAGTAGAAGCAGGTGCCAAACGCCTCCTGCTCAACCATATCAGTGCCCGTTTCCTCTCAAAAGATATCAGTAAGCTCAAGAATGATGCTGCCACAATTTTTGAAAATGTGCATGTAGTCAAAGACTTGGAAGAAGTGGAAATCTAAAAGACTGAGAAAGGATAAGTATGCCTACTATTCTGATTACAGGAGCTAGCGGTGGTCTAGCCCAAGAAATGGTCAAACTTTTACCAGAAGACCAACTCATCTTGCTTGGTAGAAATAAGGAAAAATTAGCCCAACTCTACGGAAATCATCCCCATGCAGAATTGATTGAAATAGACATTACCGATGATTCAGCCTTAGAAACTCTGGTAGCAGACCTCTATCTCCGTTATGGCAAGATTGATATCTTGATTAACAACGCTGGTTACGGGATTTTTGAGGAATTTGACCAGATTTCTGACCAAGATATTCATCAGATGTTCGAGGTCAATACCTTTGCTTTGATGAACTTGTCTCGTCGCCTTGCTACTCGTATGAAGGAAAGCCGAAAAGGTCATATCATCAATATCGTTAGTATGGCAGGTCTAATAGCTACTGGGAAGTCCAGCCTCTACTCAGCGACCAAGTTTGCGGCCATTGGTTTTTCAAATGCTCTGCGTCTCGAACTCATGACTTACGGTGTTTATGTAACAACGGTCAATCCAGGACCAATCCGCACAGGATTTTTTGACCAAGCCGACCCAGATGGAACCTATCTCAAGTCGGTTGACCGCTTCCTGCTAGAACCAGATGCAGTGGCTAAAAAGATTGTTAAGTGTATAGGAAAAAACAAACGAGAACTCAATCTTCCAGTCTTGTTGAACCTAGCCCATCAGTTTTATACCCTCTTTCCCAAGCTAGCTGATAAGTTGGCAGGGGAGACTTTTAATTATAAGTAAAAAAGAACCAATGCGTAGGTTGTTGCTGGCCTGCATATTGGTTCTTATTATTTCTCAACTATCAAACTGGACTTCTTCTAGAAGATAGTCGATAAAGCGTTCGCCCATCTTAGAGAGGCTGGTTTTTTCATGCTGGATATAGATCAGCTCAATCGGGTCGTCAATGTCCAATGGGATGGAAACGATGTTGTCTCCGTTAAGATTACTGTTCAAAATCCCTGTCGCAATGGTGTAACCATCCAAACCAATCAAGAGATTAAAGAGGGTGGCACGGTCACTAACCACGATGGATTTCTTGTGATGCTCTTGGGAAAGGATTTCCTCTGAAAAGTAGAAGGAGTTGTGAGTCCCTTGGTCATAGCTGAGGTAAGGGAAGTTTTCCAAATCAGACAGTTTGACCTTGTCTTTCTTTGCCAGAGGATTGGTCTTGCTGACAAAGATATGAGGCTGGGCTGTGAAGAGATGGTGAGCCAGCAGGTGGTTGTCATCCAGCATTTTTGTTAAAACATCACGGTTGTAGCTGTTCAAAAATAGGACACCGACCTCACTACGGAAGTTCTTGACGTCGTCGATAATCTCCCAAGTCCGCGTTTCACGAAGGAAGAGCTCGTATTTTTCCATATCACTTTTCTTAAGTAGCGATACAAAGGCGTTGACCACAAAGGCATAGTGCTGAGATGAAACGCTAAAGAGTTCACGGTGGGCGACAGGATTTTTATAGCGTTCTTCTAGAAGCTGAGTTTGCTCGACAACCTGACGGGCATAAGAGAGGAACTCCATGCCATCACGGGTCAAGGTAATACCCTTAGGATTACGGATAAAGATCTCAATTCCCATCTCATTTTCCAAATCTCTCACTGCATTGGAAAGACTTGGCTGAGTGATAAAGAGTTGCTTGGCTGCCTCATTCATGGAGCCAGTTTCGACGATTTTGATAATATAGTGTAATTGTTGAATTCTCATGTTTTTATTGTACCACACTTGCGTCAGAATCGCCAAAGAAGATAGGAAAATCAGGAGCATTGTGTAGGTCTCTTCTTGAAAAAAACTCAAAATTTTGCTAGAATGAGTCTTATGAAAACATTCTATGATGTGCAGCAATTCCTCAAACGATTTGGTATTATTGTTTACATGGGAAAACGCCTATATGATATTGAATTGATGAAGCTGGAACTCTCGCGTATTTACGATGCAGGGTTGATGGATAAACTAGACTATCTAGAAGCAGAAGCGGTTCTTCGCAGAGAGCACAAGGTAGAATTGGATTATATTGAAAAAAATGGAGAAAAGAACTAATGGTTACTTGGATTTTGTGGGCACTTATACTGGCAATGTTGGCGTGGATGGGCTTTAACTATCTGCGTATTCGCCGTGCGGCTAAAATTGTAGACAATGAGGAGTTTGAAGCCTTGATTCGTACGGGTCAATTGATTGATTTGCGCGACCCAGCTGAATTCCATAGAAAACATATCCTTGGTGCACGCAATATTCCTTCAAGTCAGTTGAAGACTAGTCTTGCAGCCCTTCGTAAAGATAAACCTGTCCTTCTTTACGAAAACCAACGTGCGCAACGTGTGACAAATGCAGCCCTTTATTTGAAAAAACAAGGTTTTTCTGAGATTTATATCCTTTCTTATGGTTTGGATTCTTGGAAAGGGAAAGTCAAAGTTGAGAAATAAGAAAACGAGCTTGGATATTTCCGAGCTCATTTTTTAACCACTTTTTCTGAGAAATTCACGAATGTTTGCTAATTCTTCTGAGTTTAGGGGTCGATAGTCCCCTTCTTTTAGATGATCATCCAAACTCCAAGGCCCAAAATGAGTACGTTTGAGAGAGGTGACTTTGACGCCAACTGACAGGAACATTTTCTTGACCTGATGAAATTTGCCTTCTGAAATAGTGATAGAGGCTTGGCTGAGAGAAGGGCTTGCAGATAGAATCTCTAGCCTTGCAGGTTTACAGATAGTACCATCTAAAAAGACAATTCCCTTTTGAAAGGCTTGAATATGGTCAGGTGTCAGGAGGCCATTAACCTCAACTTGGTAGGTCTTATCGACATGATATTGGGGATGGAGGAGCTGAAAGCCCAAAGGACCGTTATCAGTCAAGAGGAGGAGTCCCGTCGTATCTCGGTCCAGTCGGCCGACGGCATAGAGCTTGTCAGACTGGATGTCAGGTGACAGAAGGTCCATGACGGTTTGGAGTTCCTTGTCTTTGTTGGCTGTCACGACAACAGCAGGTTTATGAAGCATGAGATAGGTGTGCTCATAACCTCGAATGATTCGGTCCTGAAAAAGGAGTTCTTGTAGCCCTGTATCGATATTCTGAGCTAGGGAGCGGGCTGGGCAACCATCGACTAGGATTTCCCCTTTGAGAAGCGCTTGCTTCATGGTCTTTCGGCTGATTTTTTCTTGGGCTAATAAATTATCTAAACGCATACTGTGCCTATCTTATCATAAGTCGCTTGCTTTGAAAAGGCTTGACGCGAAAAGAAAAGCAGAGTGAAAACATTTACACTTGCTTGAGTTATGTTATTTACTTGAAAATATGGTATAATCGTTCAGTTAGAAAATAAATTTTGAATACTATAGAGGAAATCATGACAAAATTAAGAGAAGATATCCGTAACATTGCGATTATCGCCCACGTTGACCACGGTAAAACAACCCTCGTTGACGAATTATTGAAACAATCAGAGACTCTTGATGCACGTACTGAATTGGCAGAGCGTGCTATGGACTCAAACGATATCGAAAAAGAGCGTGGAATTACCATCCTTGCTAAAAATACAGCTGTTGCCTACAACGGAACTCGTATCAACATCATGGATACACCAGGACACGCGGACTTCGGTGGAGAAGTTGAGCGTATCATGAAAATGGTTGACGGTGTTGTCTTGGTCGTAGATGCCTACGAAGGAACAATGCCACAGACTCGTTTCGTATTGAAAAAAGCCTTGGAACAAGACTTGGTTCCAATCGTGGTTGTTAACAAAATCGACAAACCATCAGCTCGTCCAGCGGAAGTAGTGGACGAAGTCTTAGAACTTTTCATCGAGCTTGGTGCAGATGATGACCAGCTTGACTTCCCAGTGGTGTATGCTTCAGCTATCAATGGAACTTCTTCATTGTCAGACGATCCAGCTGATCAAGAAACTACGATGGCACCAATCTTTGATACCATTATCGACCATATCCCAGCTCCAGTAGATAACTCAGATGAGCCTTTGCAATTCCAAGTGTCACTTTTGGACTACAATGACTTCGTTGGACGTATCGGTATCGGTCGTGTCTTCCGTGGTACTGTTAAGGTTGGGGACCAAGTTACCCTTTCTAAACTTGACGGTACAACTAAAAACTTCCGTGTTACAAAACTCTTCGGTTTCTTTGGTTTGGAGCGTCGTGAAATCCAGGAAGCTAAAGCGGGTGACTTGATTGCTGTTTCTGGTATGGAAGATATCTTTGTCGGGGAAACCATTACTCCGACAGACGCAATCGAAGCTCTTCCAATCCTACACATCGATGAGCCAACTCTTCAAATGACTTTCTTGGTCAACAACTCACCATTTGCTGGTAAAGAAGGTAAATGGGTAACTTCTCGTAAGGTTGAAGAGCGCCTTCAAGCAGAATTGCAAACAGACGTTTCCCTTCGTGTTGACCCAACTGATTCACCAGATAAATGGACTGTCTCAGGACGTGGAGAATTGCACTTGTCAATCCTTATCGAAACAATGCGTCGTGAGGGCTATGAACTTCAAGTATCTCGTCCAGAAGTTATCGTAAAAGAAATTGATGGTGTTAAATGTGAGCCGTTTGAACGTGTACAAATCGACACTCCAGAAGAATACCAAGGGTCTGTTATCCAAAGCCTTTCTGAACGTAAGGGTGAAATGTTGGATATGATTTCAACTGGTAATGGTCAAACTCGTTTGGTCTTCCTTGTTCCAGCGCGTGGTTTGATCGGATACTCAACTGAGTTCTTGTCAATGACTCGTGGTTACGGTATCATGAACCATACCTTCGATCAATACTTGCCATTGATTCCAGGTGAAATTGGTGGACGTCACCGTGGTGCCCTTGTTTCTATTGATGCTGGTAAGGCTACAACTTACTCAATCATGTCTATCGAAGAACGTGGAACAATCTTTGTCAACCCAGGTACTGAGGTTTACGAAGGAATGATTATCGGTGAAAACTCTCGTGAAAACGACTTGACAGTTAACATCACTAAGGCTAAACAAATGACCAACGTTCGTTCAGCTACTAAGGACCAAACAGCTGTTATCAAGACACCTCGTATCTTGACACTTGAAGAGTCTCTTGAGTTCTTGAACGACGATGAGTACATGGAAGTAACGCCTGAGTCTATCCGTTTGCGTAAACAAATCCTTAACAAGGCAGAGCGTGAGAAAGCTAACAAGAAGAAAAAATCAGCTGAATAAGAGCTAGAAAGAGATAAAGATGGTTTATTTAATCATAGGAATCCTCTTATTACTACTCTATGTATTTGCGACACCAGAAAGCATTAAAGGGACAGTTAATATCGTCCTTGTCGTCTTTGCTTTCGTAGCACTCTTGATTTTGCTCATGTTGTCTGTCCTGCAAATCTTTCAGCTACCGACAGAATTCTTCATCGCAGTCGCTATGCTGACCTTAGCATACTTTAGCTTGCGAGATATTACCCTCATGTCGGTCCATAAAAGTAAAAGAAGATAAAAGAGAGTTTTGGCTCTCTTTTTTGCTAGGAATTTTACAATAGTTTGAATTGCCTTTTAGTTAACATCATCTCTTTTGCTTGGATAATATGAATGGGAAAAGCTGGAATAAAATTTTTTAATGACATCTATTTTTTATTATTACAATAGTTCATTTGAAAAAAATTTTTTAATTTACTTAAAATTAATTGACATATAATAATTAAAATGTTATCATTATTTTATAAAGAAAACGGTTTCAAAAAAGAGAGAGGAGGATTTATTTTGTCGTGTTGTCACTCAGGGTGTGCTTTTTTTGAAAGGAAAAATAAAATGAAAACGAAAAACATAGATTACTTGCTCTAGCTCTTATTTCAAGCTTTACATTATTGGGAGCTGCATCAGCCGCTGTACAATATCCAGATGGAGGAGTATGGACATATGGAGAAGGCTCAGGAGGTGGTTGGGCTTTTTCAAATTACTATCATGGTAAAAAATATCATTATTCTTCTCTTGTAAGTAGATGGGATAGTCATTCAAATAAAGGAGAAGCAGTTGCAGGAGAAACTTCAGAGGCTTGGATTTGGACTAAATTTGGGGAACAAGTATCATTTTACTATGATTATGACGACTAATATTTAGTTTTCTTAGATAATTCCCTTTGTAAGAAATTGCAAGGGGAATTTTGTTTATAAGGAGTCTACTATGAAGAAACTATTCATATTATTATCAACTTTTTTTCTCAGCTTCTTCCTTGCTTGGATTATTGTCTTACGTGCGCCACAATATTTATTTGCAAGCTATGATTCCGTTTCCTTACTTCGTGTCAAAAAGGATACTCAGGAACCGACGCGTGAGGTATTTGAACAGGAATTGGAGAATTTTGCAAACTCAGAACAGAGTTTAATAGCTAGAAGAATCGTAGAGCCGAGTAAGGATGGGACGACTCACTTTGCTTATGCAACTTATGGTCAGGGAACTTTACCAAAAGAATTCCAAGAAGCTAGTCAAGAAAGTCGTGAACGTAGTGATCCGCTAAATAGTTATCTCCTTTTATCAGGCTCCTTGACGAAAGAAAAGCTTGCCGATAAATTAGGAGATTTGGGTTATAAAGCAATTCCTGACCGAAAGATACCGCCCTATTTTCTTGCTTTTCAAATATTACTAAATCCCCTTATTTTAATTAGTTTAGCAATATTTGGCTTATCTTTCTTTGCTTTAGTGATTATCACTAGGATTAAGGAAATGAGAGCAGCAGGTATAAAACTCTTTTCTGGTCAGACTCTCTTATCCATCATGGGGCATTCTTTATCTACTGATATCAAATGGCTCCTTCTATCAGCCCTCCTTTCCTTCCTAGGTGGGGGAGTCGTTCTTTTTAGTCAAGGTTTGTTTTATCCTATCTTGTTAGCCACCTATGGTTTTGGGATTAGTTTTTATCTTTTGTTTTTATTGGGGATTTCAATTTTACTAATGCTCCTTTATCTAATGAGTTTGAGTTACAAAGCATTAGTTCCCGTTATTAAGGGAAGATTACCCCTTAAACGCTTGATGGCTTTAACCCTATTGTGTCAGTTAGTAGCTGTTTTTACAGTAGGCTACGCTGTTAAGACAGGTTTGACGTCTTACCAACGATTGAAAGAACTTGAAATTTCAAAACAAGCATGGCAGGATAGAGCAGACTATTATCAAATTTCTTTTGGCTTAGGTGATAGAGTAAAAGATACAGAAAATCAGAATAAGTGGTATGCCTTTGCCAAGGAAGCAATCGAAGAAGAACAGGCTTTATTTGTAAAAGATAATCTCATTCATTTTGCCAATCCTCAAGGAAAAAATGAACAAAGAAAAAATGAACAGGGAGAGACACTGGATACCTATAGTCCAGATGCTAATACGCTCTATGTTAGTCCCAGTTATTTGGACAAGGAAAAGGTCGTGGTAGATGCTGAGACCAAACAGAAGTTAGCCCATCTCCAAAAAGGTGAGTTTATCCTCTTGCTCCCAGAACATTTGCGCTCTCGAGAAGCAGAACTTAAGAAAGTTTTTGAAGAAAAATTGAGTGATTATGGAAAATCTGGTGAGGAGGCAAGTGCTCCTTTAGAGTATGAAATGAGAGCGATTGTTAGTTATCTTCCAACTGGAGAAAAGCGGTTTGTTTATAATAACGGTGAGAATCCCGTATCCACTCAGTATTTGACTGATCCGATTTTAGTTGTATTTACTCCAACATCTATAGGTGATAGTATCATTTCTAAATATATGTGGTCTATCAATGCTGGTAAGAATATCTTTGTCAAAGGATATGAAGATGGGATTAAACTCTTGAAGAAAGCTGGAATTTATGAGCAAGTATCCTATCTTAAAGAAGGAAGAAGTGTTTATCTAACTCGTTATAATGAAGTGCAAACTGAAACAGCAACTTTAATCATAGGAGCTATTGTTGGAATAGCTAGTTCCTTGTTACTCTTTTATTCTGTCAATCTTCTATATTTCGAGCAATTCCGCCGAGATATCTTGATTAAACGAATTTCAGGTTTACGATTTTTTGAAACACATGCTCAGTATATGGTTAGCCAATTTGCCAGTTTTGTATTTGGTGCTAGTCTCTTTATTTTAAGCAGTCGAGACTTGGTGATTGGCTTGCTCACTTTATTAGTCTTTCTAGCTAGTGCAATTTTGACGCTTTACCGTCAAGCGCAGAAAGAATCTCGTGTTTCTATGACAATTATGAAAGGAAAATAGGATGATTGAACTAAAGAATATATCTAAAAAATTTGGAAGCCGTCAGCTATTTTCAGATACAAATCTTCATTTTGAAGGTGGGAAAATTTATGCCTTAATCGGTACAAGTGGCTGTGGTAAGACAACACTCTTGAATATGATTGGACGATTAGAGCCATATGACAAAGGGCAAATCATCTATGATAGCACCTCTCTTAAAGACATTAAGCCTTCTGTTTTCTTTAGAGATTACTTAGGATACCTATTTCAAGATTTTGGCTTAATTGAAAGCCAAACCGTCAAAGAGAATCTCAATCTGGGTTTAGTTGGTAAAAAGTTGAAAGAAAAAGAGAAAATCTCTTTGATGAAACAAGCTCTAAACCGTGTCAACCTCTCTTATTTAGATTTAAAGCAACCTATCTTTGAATTATCAGGAGGAGAAGCACAACGTGTTGCACTAGCGAAGATAATCTTAAAGGATCCACCTTTGATTCTCGCAGATGAACCAACCGCTTCACTAGACCCCAAAAACTCTGAGGAATTACTTTCCATCCTAGAATCTTTAAAAAATCCGAATCGGACCATTATTATTGCGACCCACAATCCTCTGATTTGGGAGCAAGTGGACCAAGTCATTCGAGTTACCGATTTATCACATAGATGATATGGAAAGATTCATACTCAATGAAAATCAAAAAGCAAACTAGGAAGCTAGCCGCAGGCTGCTCAAAGCACTGCTTTGAGGTTGTAGATGAAACTGACGAAGTCAGTAACCATATATACGGCAAGGCGAAGCTGACGTGGTTTGAAGAGATTTTCGAAGAGTATCAGTTAGAAGAAAGAGTCACAAACACACTTTGTGGCTTTTTTATTTCCATAAAAATGGTAAAATAGTAAGAGTAGAAATGGAGTTCGAGACATGAAAGTAATAGATCAATTTAAAAATAAGAAAGTCCTTGTTTTAGGTTTGGCCAAGTCTGGTGAATCTGCAGCTCGTTTGTTGGACAAGCTAGGTGCCATTGTGACAGTAAATGATGGGAAGCCTTTTGAGGACAATCCAGCTGCCCAAAGTTTGCTGGAAGAAGGGATCAAGGTCATCACAGGCGGTCATCCTTTGGAACTCTTGGATGAAGAGTTTGCCCTTATGGTGAAAAATCCAGGTATCCCCTACAGCAATCCCATGATTGAAAAGGCTTTGGCCAAAGGTATTCCAGTCTTGACTGAGGTGGAATTGGCTTACTTGATTTCAGAAGCACCGATTGTTGGTATTACTGGTTCAAATGGTAAAACAACCACAACGACGATGATTGGGGAAGTTTTGACTGCTGCTGGCCAACATGGTCTCTTATCAGGAAATATTGGCTATCCTGCCAGTCAAGTGGCTCAAAGTGCTACAGACAAGGACACGCTTGTCATGGAGCTTTCTTCTTTCCAACTCATGGGTGTTCAAGAATTCCATCCTGAGATTGCGGTTATTACCAACCTCATGCCAACTCATATCGATTATCATGGTTCTTTTGAGGAATATGTGGCAGCCAAGTGGAATATCCAAAACAAGATGACAGCAGCTGATTTCCTTATTTTGAACTTTAACCAAGACTTGGCAAAAGAGTTGGCTAGCAAAACACAAGCCACTGTTGTTCCATTTTCAACACAGGAAAAGGTTGATGGTGCTTATCTGGAAGATGGCCAGCTCTACTTCCGTGGAGAAGTGGTTATGGCGGCTAGTGAAATCGGTGTTCCAGGTAGCCACAATGTGGAAAATGCCCTTGCGACTATTGCAGTAGCCAAGCTCCGTGGTGTAGACAATCAAACCATCAAGGAAACTCTTTCAGCCTTTGGTGGTGTCAAACACCGTCTCCAATTTGTGGATGAAATCAAGGGTGTCAAATTCTATAATGATAGCAAGTCAACCAATATCTTGGCGACTCAAAAAGCCTTGTCAGGATTTGACAACAGCAAGGTCATCTTGATTGCAGGTGGTTTGGACCGTGGCAATGAGTTTGATGAATTGGTACCAGACATTACTGGACTTAAGAAGATGGTCATTCTCGGTCAGTCTGCAGAACGTGTCAAACGGGCAGCAGACAAGGCTGGTGTGTCTTATGTGGATGCCACTGATATTGCAGATGCGACCCGCAAGGCCTACGAGCTAGCGACTCAAGGAGATGTAGTTCTTCTTAGTCCTGCCAATGCCAGCTGGGATATGTATGCTAACTTTGAAGTACGTGGCGACCTCTTTATCGACACAGTAGCGGAGTTAAAGGAATAATATGAAAAAAATTGTCTTTACAGGTGGGGGGACAGTTGGACACGTCACCCTCAATCTTTTGTTAATACCCAAATTCATCGAAGATGGCTGGGAAGTCCACTATATCGGGGACAAACGTGGTATCGAACACCAAGAAATCCTCAAGTCAGGTCTAGATGTCACCTTCCACTCCATTGCGACTGGGAAATTGCGTCGCTATTTCTCTTGGAAAAATATGCTGGATGTCTTCAAAGTTGGTTGGGGAATTGTCCAGTCGCTCTTTATTATGTTGCGACTTCGCCCACAGGCTCTTTTTTCAAAGGGGGGCTTTGTCTCAGTACCGCCTGTTATCGCAGCGCGTGTGTCAGGAGTACCAGTCTTTATTCACGAATCTGACCTGTCTATGGGCTTGGCCAATAAAATTGCCTATAAGTTTGCGATGAAGATGTATTCAACCTTCGAGCAAGCTTCAAGCTTGGCTAAGGTCGAGCATGTGGGAGCAGTGACCAAGGTTTCAGACCAAAACACTTCAGAACCAGATGAATTGGTGGATATCCAAACCCATTTTAATCCCAAATTGCCAACTGTATTATTTGTCGGTGGTTCTGCAGGTGCTCGAGTCTTTAACCAATTGGTGATAGACCATAAGAAAGAACTAACAGAGCGCTACAATATTATCAACCTAACTGGAGATTCTAGCCTGAACGAGTTGAGCCAAAATCTCTTTCGTGTTGACTATGTGACCAATCTCTATCAATCCTTGATGGAATTGGCTGACATTGTTGTGACACGAGGTGGTGCCAATACGATTTTTGAGCTCTTGGCCATGGCGAAATTACATGTTATTGTGCCACTTGGTAGGGAAGCTAGTCGTGGAGACCAGATTGAAAATGCGGCTTACTTTGTTAAGAAAGGCTATGCAGAAGAGCTTCAAGAAAGCGATTTGACCTTGGACAGTTTGGAAGAGAAGATTTCTCACTTACTAAGCCACAAGGAAGACTATCAAGCTAAGATGAAGGCTTCTAAGGAATTGAAATCTCTAGCAGATTTTTATCAATTGTTGAAAAAAGATTTATCATAAGGAAAGTAAATGTCAAAAGATAAGAAAAATGAGGGCAAAGAAATCCTCGAAGAATTTAAAGAGTTATCAGAATGGCAGAAACGAAACCAAGAATATCTAAAAAAGAAGGCTGAAGAAGAGGCGGCCCTAGCTGAGGAGAAAGAAAAGGAAAGACAAGCTCGAATGGGAGAAGAATCTGAGAAATCAGAGGACAAGCAAGACCAGAAGAGTGACTCTGATCAAAATGACTCAGAGTCAGCTAAGGAAGATGTTAAAGAAAAAGTAGAAGAGTCAGAAGACGCCAAAAAAGAAGCAACTAAAGAAGAACCAAAATCCAAAGAGCCAAAGAAAGAGGATAAAAACATTGCTAAAAAGGCTACAAAGAAAAAACCAGCCAAAGCAAAGATTCCTGGCCTCCATATCTTGCGAGCCTTAACGATTTTATTTCCAAGTCTGCTTTTATTGATTGTCTCTGCCTACTTACTCAGTCCTTATGCGACTATGAAGGATATCCGTATTGAGGGAACGGTACAAACTACAGATGATGATATTCGACAGGCTTCAGGTATTCAGGATTCGGATTATACGATTAACCTTCTGCTAGATAAGGCAAAATATGAAGAACAGATCAAGTCTAATTATTGGGTTGAATCAGCTCAGCTTGTCTATCAATTTCCAACTAAGTTTACTATCAAGGTTAAGGAATATGATATTGTTGCCTACTATGTTTCTGGTGAAAATCATTATCCTATTCTTTCCAGTGGTCAGCTTGAGACCAGTTCTGTGAGCTTGGTTAGTCTGCCAGAAACTTATTTGTCAGTTCTCTTTAATGACAGCGAACAAATCAAGACCTTTACGTCAGAACTTTCTCAAATTAGCCCAGAACTCAAGGCGGCTATCCAAAAGGTGGAACTAGCCCCAAGTAAGGTCACTTCAGATTTAATTCGATTGACTATGAATGATTCGGACGAAGTCTTGGTTCCCCTGTCTGAAATGAGTAAGAAATTGCCTTACTATAGTAAGATTAAGCCACAATTGTCAGAACCAAGTGTGGTCGACATGGAAGCTGGAATCTACAGTTACACTATTGCGGATAAATTAATTATGGAGGCAGAGGAAAAAGCCAAACAAGAGGCCAAGGAAGCTGAGAAGAAACAGAAAGAGGAAGAGAAGAAAAGGCTGGAAGAACAGCAGAATAAATTGGAAGAAGAGAAGAAAAAATTGGAGGAAGAAAGCAATCGGAACCAAACAAGTCAGCGTTCATCACGCCGCTAGGTTTACCTTTTCTCCTATAGCTCTTTAGTTGCATGTTTTTACTTGACAAGTGCTAGTAGAAATAATAGAATAATAGAAAACCTTTAAAGCAGTCCAGAGAGGCAGCTAAGGTTAGACGGTGAAAGGGTGGAGACTACCCATTTTTCGTGGAACCTTGCTGTTGGCAGGTTCCTTTTTTCGTGGCTTCTGTTGCCCAGACTCTCTCACTAGCAAAGGTAGAAGGAGAAACCTATGCGAGAACATCGTCCAGTCATTGCTCTTGATTTTCCTAGTTTTGAGGCAGTCAAGGAATTCTTAGCTCTTTTTCCAGCAGAAGAAAGCCTTTATCTCAAGGTAGGGATGGAGCTTTATTACGCAACGGGTCCTGAGATTGTATCTTACTTGAAAGGTCTGGGTCACAGCGTCTTTCTTGATCTCAAACTTCATGACATTCCCAATACAGTCAAGTCAGCCATGAAGGTCTTGTCTCAGCTTGGTGTGGACATGACCAATGTTCATGCAGCTGGTGGTGTAGAGATGATGAAGGCGGCGCGTGAAGGTCTTGGAAGTCAAGCGAAGTTGATTGCTGTAACACAGCTGACCTCAACATCAGAAGCTCAGATGCAGGATTTTCAAAATATCCAAACCAGCCTGCAAGAGTCTGTGATTCACTATGCCAAGAAGACAGCTGAAGCAGGCTTGGATGGTGTCGTTTGCTCAGCTCAGGAAGTTCAACTCATCAAGCAGGCAACCAATCCAGATTTTATCTGTCTGACACCAGGGATTCGCCCTCAGGGAGCTGCAGTTGGAGACCAAAAACGTGTGATGACACCTGCTGATGCCTATCAAATCGGTAGTGACTATATCGTAGTGGGACGTCCCATTACCCAAGCTGAAGATCCTGTTGCAGCTTATCATGCCATCAAGGATGAATGGACACAGGACTGGAATTAAAAAATAGATTATAAAAATAAAAGGAGAAGACCATGACACTTGCTAAAGATATCGCTAGCCACCTCTTGAAAATTCAAGCCGTTTACCTCAAACCAGAGGAGCCTTTCACTTGGGCATCTGGTATCAAGTCGCCAATTTACACGGATAACCGTGTGACGCTAGCCTATCCAGAAACTCGTACTCTCATTGAAAATGGTTTTGTGGATGCTATCAAAGAAGCCTTTCCAGAGGTTGAAGTGATTGCAGGAACTGCAACAGCAGGGATTCCACACGGAGCTATCATTGCTGATAAGATGAATTTGCCATTTGCCTACATCCGTAGCAAACCAAAAGACCACGGTGCAGGTAACCAAATCGAAGGCCGCGTAGCTCAGGGTCAAAAAATGGTAGTGGTTGAAGACCTTATTTCAACTGGTGGATCTGTTCTTGAAGCTGTTGCAGCAGCTAAGCGAGAAGGAGCAGATGTGCTTGGTGTTGTAGCGATTTTCAGCTACCAATTGCCAAAAGCGGATAAGAACTTTGAGGATGCTGGCGTTAAGTTAGTCACACTTTCAAACTATAGTGAGCTCATTTACCTAGCTCAAGAAGAAGGCTATATCACGCCAGAAGGCTTGGACCTCTTAAAACGCTTTAAAGAAGACCAAGAAAATTGGCAAAATGCCTAAAACATAGAAAATCAGGTAGTCACTAGGATTACCTGATTTCTTTTTGTGATTTCATTGAGTATTAGTCAACTTTTCCACCTTCAACAACTAGGTCATCTGCTTTGGCAGCGTCACCGTAGGTTGGGTGAAGTGTTTTTTCATAGGCCTTATGGAAGAAGTTTTCCTTGCCTAATTTTTCAATATCTTTATTGATGAAGTCTAGCAGTTCTTGGTTACTCTTTTGAACTGCTGCCGCAATGGTATCTGGATTACCAAGAGAAGTAATTCCTACTTCAAATCCTTTATTTTCAAGCGCCCAAGCTAGGACTTCCGTATTGTCAGTAGAGAAGGCATCTCCACGTCCGTCAAGGAGGGCTTGGTAAGAGTCACTGTATTGGTCGTATTTTTGGAGCTTGATTTCTGGATGATTCTTTTCAAAATAAGTCTCAGCAGTCGTTCCTTTTGTGACAATCAAGGTTTTACCTTCCAATTGTTTGACATCTGTAATGAGACCAGTCTTAGGTGACACAACACCGAGTGAAACTTTCATGTAAGGAAGAGCAAAATCAACTTGTTTCTTACGTTCATCAGTCACTGTAAAGTTGGCAAGAGTAATATCTACCTTGTTTGAAATCAAGTATTCAGCACGGTTGGCAGCATCTACTGAAACGTATTTAACCTTGACACCCAAGTCTTGTGCTAATTGGTTCCCGAGCTCAATATCGTAACCTTTGTAAGAACCATCATTGTCAACATAACCAAAGGGTTTCTTGTCTCCAAATACGGCGATTCGTAGCTCACCGCTTTTTTTGATTTCATCGATAGTGCGAGCCTTGGCAGTGGTTTTACCAGACGATGAACCAGCATTTCCACCTGAGCTACAAGCTGTGACAAAGATAAGGGCAAAGGCAAGTGCCAAAACAGTTAAGAGTGGTTTGATTAGTTTCATAAGAATCTCCTTTATAGATATGAGCCAAATTGGCTAAAGTCAAAGACGTTTAAAAATTCCTGGGCTCGTTTGGTTTGAGGATTAGTAAAGAAGGCTTGAGCCGTTCCTTCTTCAGCAATTTTCCCTTGGTCTAGGAAGATAATGCGGTCTGCAATGGCTTGGGCAAACTGCATTTCGTGGGTTACTAGAATCATGGTGCGGCCTTCTTGGGCCAAGTCATTGATCAGTTCCAGAACCTCGCGCACCATTTCTGGATCCAGCGAAGCAGTCACTTCGTCAAAAAGGATGATTTCTGGATGCATGAGGAGGGCACGGACAATTGCAACCCGTTGCTTCTGTCCACCAGATAATTGACGCGCAAAGCTATGTTGTTTTTCCAGCAAACCCACGCGTTCCAGTAGTTGCAAAGCTTCTTCCGTTACTTCCTTCTTGTCTCTTCCCTGAGCCTTGATAGGGCCTAGAATGAGGTTTTGTAGGACGTCTAGATGGGGAAAGAGTTCATAACTTTGAAATACCATGCCAATCTTTTGGCGAACGAGATGAAAATCTTTCTGATTGCCAATAATGGACTGGCCATCCAGAAGGATATCTCCACCTTGAATACTTTCTAAGCCATTGAGGCAACGAAGGAGGGTGCTTTTCCCACAACCAGATGGCCCTAGAATAACCACAACTTCCCCTTTTTTGATATCTAGAGAAAGTCCTTGGAGGATAGGATTGTCTCCGAAGGATTTTTTTAGTTCCTTGATTTCTAAAATAGTTTCAGACATTTAGTTCCTCCAATGTTTTTCTAAGTGTGTGGATAATTTGGAAATAGGGAAGCAGACTGCGAAATACAAGACCAGAATGGTTCCGTAAATCCAAAAGGAAGCGGTTGGGATAGTCAAGCGATTGCTATCAATGATTTGCTGTCCAACCTTGGTTACTTCCACAACCCCAATCAAAACGACTAAAGAAGTGGTTTTGATCATCCGAGTGACAAGGTTAATGGCCTGCGGTAGCAGTCTTCTCAAGACCTGTGGGATGATAATGTGGTAGTAAAGTTGAACATTAGTCAAACCTAGCGCCTGTCCGCTTTCAAACTGATGCTTAGGGAGAGAAGTGATAGCTCCACGGACTAAGTCCCCCATCTCAGCTGTTCCCCAGAGGGTGAAAACGATAATAGCAGAAGTCTCACCTGAGATATTGATATTAAAGTTTCGAGCTAAACCAAAGTAAACGATGAAGAGCAATACCAGCTGGGGCATGATACGAATAAATTCCAGATACAATCGTGTCAAAAATCGCACGATTCTAGAATGGGAGGTCATGATGATTCCCATGACTGTTCCGAAAATCATAGATAGAAGAACAGATAGGATCGAAATCCCAATCGTGACGCCCAATCCCTGTAAGATCCGCAGGAGATTATTTCCCTGAAAGAGTACTTGGATTCCCGAATCCTGCATGGCGGAGCCTCCTTTCTATCCAGCTAAAGATCAGTGAGATGGGCAGCAGCATAATCAGATAAGCAATTACCAACATGGCCAGTGCAATGTCTGTCTCATAATAGAGTCCAATCAAGTCCTTAGCGACGTACATGAGGTCGGCCAAAGCCACTGCTGAGAAAACAGAGGATTCCTTGATGAGGAAAATGACATTGGCACTAAAAGAGGGTAGGGCCACCGCTGTTGCTTGCGGAAGAACTACATAGCGAAAGACCTGTATAGGTGTCAGACCGATGGCTAATCCAATCTCGTGCTGGGTTTGACTGACGGCCTCCAGTCCGCTTCGGAAAGATTCTGCCATATAGGAGCCTCCTAAAAAGACTAATCCCAGAGTAGCACAGACTTCCGAAGATAGGACAATCCCTATTCGGGGAAGCCCGAAGTAGAGAAAGAAGAGTTGAATCAAAAGGGGCGTGTTGCGTGACAATTCAATGTAGGCTGTCGCTACTTGCGCCAAAACAGGGATGCGGTAATGTCGGATGATACTAACGATTAAACCGAGCAGAAAGGATCCCAGAATTCCCCAAACTGCAATATGCAAGGTCAGAAGAAATGCCTTTTGATATAGTGGTAGATATTGTTCAACAATGGACCAATCCAAAAATAGAACCTCCCATCTAGAAATAATATAGTTATTGTAGCACTTAAAATCTCCCTTGGATAATATCTATTTTTTATTACCGTGATAAGGATTTTTTATCATAGACAGAATTTTTCTGAAATTTCCAAACAAAATATTTGAAAAGTGTTGAAAAAAGAGTTAAGATATTTTTGTAATACACAAAGAAAACGCTTACTTATTAAGGAGGGCATTTTATGTCATACAAAACAAGCAATGCAGAAGGTCATGTAGACTTCATCAATACCTATGATTTGGAGCCCATGGCGCAACAAGTGATTCCTAAAGCAGCATTTGGCTATATCGCTAGTGGGGCGGAAGATACTTTCACTTTACGTGAGAATATTCGTGCCTTTAACCACAAACTCATCGTTCCTCATACTCTTTGCAATGTAGAAAATCCAAGTACAGAGATTGAATTTGCAGGTGAAAAATTGTCTTCACCAATCATTATGGCGCCTGTTGCAGCTCATAAATTGGCAAATGAACAGGGTGAAGTGGCTACTGCGCGTGGTGTGCATGAGTTTGGTTCTCTTTATACAACCAGCTCTTACTCTACTGTCGACCTTCCAGAAATTACGGAAGCCCTTCAAGGGACACCTCACTGGTTCCAATTTTACTTCAGTAAAGATGACGGGATAAACCGCCACATCATGGATCGTGTGAAGGCTGAAGGTTATAAAGCGATTGTCTTGACAGCAGATGCTACTGTAGGAGGTAATCGTGAGGTGGATAAGCGTAATGGTTTTGTCTTCCCAGTTGGCATGCCGATTGTTGAAGAATACCTGCCAGAAGGTGCTGGTAAATCAATGGACTTTGTTTACAAATCAGCTAAACAACGCTTGTCTCCACGTGACGTAGAATTTATCGCTGAATACTCAGGACTTCCTGTGTATGTCAAGGGACCACAATGCCGTGAGGACGTTGAACGTTCGCTTGCTGCAGGTGCCTCTGGTATCTGGGTAACCAACCACGGTGGCCGCCAAATCGACGGTGGGCCAGCTGCCTTTGATTCACTTCAAGAAGTAGCAGAAGCAGTTGATAAACGTGTGCCAATCGTCTTTGACTCTGGTATTCGTCGTGGTCAACACGTCTTTAAAGCCTTGGCTTCAGGAGCAGACTTGGTAGCTATTGGCCGCCCTGTTATCTATGGTCTGGCCCTTGGTGGTAGTGTCGGTGTACGTCAAGTCTTTGAACACTTGAATGCTGAATTGAAGACAGTCATGCAATTGTCTGGAACTCAGACTATTGAAGATGTTAAACACTTCAAACTCCGTCACAACCCTTACAACCCAACCTTCCCAGTTGACCCTCGTGACTTAAAATTGTATTGATAAAATGATTGCCTCCACTGAATGTGGAGGTTTTTACTTGTGTTTTAGAAGTTTAAATAAGGTCAATCTGTATCGAAAACTATATAAACATATTTTTCAGTCAAATATCTTGCTAGGGCTTTCATTTTTTGCTATACTGGTGCAGTAATTAAATAATAAAGACATTTGGGGTGCTTTAAGCTGAGATGATACCCATTGAACCTGATACAGTTAAGACTGGCGAAGGGAAATGTGAACAGTTTTTTTCGTATGGCGAAATGAACAATCTAATCTTGTAAGTCAACTCTAATTCTTAATTGTAATTGGAGTTTTTTTGTTTATATAAAACTGGATAGGCTTGTTTAGGTAGCTCTTCTTGAATGCCCTTGATTTTCTTGAAAAAGGTCAAGTAAAACTAGGATTTTCTTGATGTTTTGTTGATTACGAACGAGTAAAGAGAGGAAAAGTAAATATGGAAACACAAGACTATGCATTTGAGCCAGGTTTGACTGTTGGAGAATTATTAAAAAGCAGTCAGAAGGATTGGCAGGCTGCCGTCAATCATCGTTTTGTCAAGGAACTTTTTGCAGGGACAATTGAGAATAAGGTCTTAAAAGACTACCTAATTCAAGATTATCACTTCTTTGATGCCTTCTTATCCATGCTGGGTGCTTGCGTAGCCCACGCAGACCAGCTTGAATCCAAACTTCGTTTTGCCAAGCAACTAGGTTTTCTTGAAGCAGACGAAGACGGTTATTTCCAGAAGGCTTTCAAAGAGTTAAAAGTATCTGAGAATGATTATCTGGAAGTGACCTTGCATCCTGTAACAAAAGCCTTTCAGGATCTGATGTATTCTGCTGTGGCTTCATCAGACTATGCTCATCTTTTGGTCATGCTGGTCATTGCAGAAGGTCTCTATTTAGACTGGGGTTCTAAAGATTTGGCTCTACCTGAAGCCTATATTCATTCGGAATGGATCAATCTCCACAGAGGTCCTTTCTTTGCAGAGTGGGTTCAATTTTTAGTTGATGAGCTTAATCGTATCGGGAAAAATCGAGAAGATTTGACAGAACTTCAGCAACGCTGGAATCAAGCAGTTGCTTTAGAATTAGCCTTTTTTGATATTGGTTATGATGCCTAGAGAAAGTTTAGGATATTTACAAATTTGATGAGGTAATTCTCTTCGAAAATCTCTTCAAACCACGTCAGCTTCACCTTGCCGTACTCAAGTACAGCCTGCGGCTAGCTTCCTAGTTTGCTCTTTGATTTTCATTGAGCATAAATCATTCAATGTAACTGAAAAAATTTCTTAACGAAAGATAGAGATAAATCGAAATCAGTAGATCGTATAAAGTGAAAAGGAAGGATTTCAATATGACAAGTTTAAAATTATTAAAAGAAAAAGCACCTTTGGTCATTTGTATAACCAATGATGTAGTAAAAAATTTCACAGCAAATGGATTAGTAGCACTGGGAGCATCACCAGCCATGAGTGAATTTCCAGCAGATTTAGAGGATTTGTTAAAGTATGCTGGTGGTTTATTAATAAACATAGGAACATTGACAGATGAAAATTGGAAATTATACCAAGCTGCTCTGAAAATTGCAGAGAAATATAATGTCCCAGCAGTTTTAGATCCTGTAGCCTGTGGAGCAGGAGAATATAGAAAAAAAGTAGCAGATGATCTAATCAACAATTACAAACTAGCTGCGATTAGAGGAAATGCTGGCGAGATTGCTTCTTTAGTGGGAATAAATGTGGCATCTAAAGGAGTAGATAGTGCGGGAGTAGATAATATTGACGAAATTGCTCTGGCAGCAAATGAGAAGTTCAATATTCCTATAGTAGTAACAGGTGAAGTGGATGCTATTGCGGTAAATGGAGAAGTGGTAACGATTCATAATGGTAGTGCTATGATGCCAAAAGTTATTGGGACAGGATGTTTATTAGGTGCTGTAGTAGCAAGCTTTATCGGACTTGAAAAAGGTCAAGAATTGAAATCTTTAGAAACAGCAATGTTGGTTTACAATATCGCTGGAGAAATGGCAGAAAAACGTCCAAATGGGCATCTTCCTGGAACATTTAAAGTTGAATTTATAAATGCCTTATACGAGATTACAGATGAAGATGTAAAGGAATTCAAAAGAGTGAAGTAAAATGTTTCATAAAGAATTACTAAAACTATATTTTATTTGTGGAACGACTACTTGCCAAGGAAAAGATCTATATACAGTCGTTGAGGAAGCCTTAAAAGGTGGTATAACCTTATTTCAATTTCGTGAAAAAGGTGAGGGAGCCTTAGAAGGTAAAGAAAAAGTCGAATTAGCAATTAAACTACAGGATCTTTGTAGAAAATACAATGTTCCATTTATTGTTAATGATGATATTGAGTTAGCATTAGAGATAGATGCTGACGGAGTACATGTAGGACAGGATGATCTTGGTGTTGATGAAATTAGAAAATCGATGCCAGATAAAATAATTGGTCTTTCTATAAGAAACGAGGAAGAATTCCAACAATCAAAAGTTGAATATGTAGATTATGTTGGTGTTGGTCCTGTATTTGATACCCAGTCAAAGGATGATGCTGGTGGTGCTATAGGTTATGAGGGTCTTAAATTGATGAGAAAACTATTGCCACAAATGCCCTTAGTTGCAATTGGTGGGATACAGACGCAACATATTAAAGACATTATACAGACCAATATAGATGGTGTTTCAATCATTTCAGCGATCTCCTACTCTAAAAATGTAGAGAAAACTGTTCGAGAAATGAGTGAGCAATTTTAATTTTTGTATCCTTACATTCTAAGTCAATAGGATTCTCTTACTTGCTAAGCTGAGTTTTTATCCTTCAAATGTGAATAGGTCGTTTGTATGGTTGAGTTAGCGATTTTACTACAATAGAACGGGCTAGCTTATTTCCAGTTCAATTTCTTGAACTGGAATAAATCGTCTGTTAAAATAATTATATAATTAAATAATAAAGGCATTTGGGGTGCTTTAGGCTGAGATTATACCCATTGAACCTGCTACAGTTAATACTGGCGAAGGGAAATGTGAATAGTTTTTTCTTGAGAAAGAAAAAAACATCTAATTTTGTAAGCTGAACTCTAATTCCTATCTGTAATTAGAGTTTTTTCTTTTACGAAACTGGATGAAGATGATACAAAGCATTTAGGTAAGTCTCCTTGAATGCCCCACTTTTCTTTAAAAAGGAGTTTTTTATGTTGAAAAAATGGCAGTTAAAAGATGTTATTTTACTTGCTTTCTTGTCTATCTTTTTTGGTGGCGTTTTTGTGGGTTCAGGTTATCTGTTTGATATCCTCACTCTGATTTTAGCCCCTCTTGGTTTACAGGCCTTTGCCAATGAAATCCTCTTTGGTCTCTGGTGTATGGCTGCCCCTATTGCTGCTATCTTTGTTCCAAGAGTGGGAAGTGCAACGATTGGAGAAGTGCTAGCTGCGCTTGCTGAAGTCCTTTATGGTAGCCAATTCGGTCTAGGTGCCCTTTTGTCTGGATTGGTTCAAGGTTTGGGAAGTGAACTTGGTTTTATCGTAACCAAGAATCGCTATGAAAGTTGGCTCTCTCTAACTGCCAATAGTATTGGGATTACGCTTGTTAGCTTTGTCTATGAATACATTAAGTTAGGTTACTACGCCTTCTCCCTTCCTTTTGTCCTTTCCTTGCTTGTAGTACGTTTTATTTCCGTCTTTTTCTTCTGTACCATCTTGGTTCGTGCTATTGTCAAACTCTATCATCAGTTTGCAGCTGGGGGCAAGGCATAGATGGGGCTGGAACTACGAGCTATTCAGTCCCCAATCTTCTCTGAGCCACTTGATTTTACTTTTCATGCGCAAGCCTTTACCTTGTTAGTTGGGAGTAGTGGTTCAGGAAAATCCAGCCTCTTTCAAATGATTGCCCAAGTCAGTTCTCTTCCCTATAGCGGTCAAGTCCTGATAAATGGGAGCGAGGTCAGTCAGCTTTCTATCATCGAACGTGTCCAGATGGTTGGTATTCTCTTTCAAAATCCCAATCATCAATTTACCATGGAGAACTTGTTTGAGGAGCTGATTTTTACCTTGGAAAATATTGGGCATCCCGTTCAGGAAATTGATTCTAAAATAGCAGAGGTGGTCCAGCAATGTCGCTGCAAGGCGATTTTGCACCGTCCCATCCATCACTTATCAGGTGGAGAAAAGCAAAAGGCTGCTTTGGCTGTTCTCTTTGCTATGAATCCTAGGGTCTATCTCTTGGATGAGCCTTTTGCTTCCATTGACCGCAAGAGCAGGTTAGAGATATTGGAGATTCTAAAAGAATTGGTCTCTGATGGGAAGACAGTTATTTTGTGCGACCATGATTTATCAGACTATGAAGTCTATATCGACCATATGGTTGAGTTAAGAGACGGACAACTAAGGGAAGTGTTTCAAATTCCTACCTCTGAGACGACACAGGTTGCTTCAAAGGAAGTTGCTTCTAGCTCAGAACTATTTCATATGGACCGTATGACTTGTGAGCTGGGGAATCGCTCCCTCTTTTCGATTGCTGATTTTACATTCTACCAAGGAATTTCCTGTATCCTGGGTGACAATGGTGTTGGGAAATCAACCCTCTTTCGCTCCATTCTTCAATTTCAAAAGTATAAGGGGCGCATTACTTGGAAGGGGACAGTTCTGAAAAAGAAAAAGAGTTTGTACCGTGACCTGACGGGTGTTGTTCAGGAAGCTGAGAAGCAGTTTATCCGAGTTAGTTTGCGAGAGGAACTTCAATTAGATAGCTCAGATTCTGAAAGAAATCAGCGAATTCTTCAAGCTTTACGATATTTTGATTTGGAGCAGGCACTCGATAAGAGTCCTTATCAATTAAGTGGTGGCCAGCAAAAGATTCTTCAGCTCTTGACCATCTTGACCAGCAAGGCTTCTGTGATTTTACTAGATGAACCTTTTGCTGGTTTGGATGATAGAGCCTGCCATTATTTTTGTCAGTGGATTGTGGAGGACAGAAATCAAGGAAGAAGTTTTCTGATCATTAGCCATCGTTTGGATCCCTTGATCTCTGTGGTTGATTATTGGATTGAGATGACTAGTCAGGGTCTCAGTCATGTGAAAGAAGTGACAATTACCAAACCACTCACATCTCAGAGTATCAATACCCAAGGGGAGGTGAGATAGTATGGTCAAAGTAGCAACCCAGATACCGATTATCAGTCTCTTCTTGCTAATTTTATCGCTGGAAACATCTTTCATTCCTTCGATTGCTCTGAATCTTTCGGTAGTCACATTTTGCATTCTCTTTATGCTCTATTACCGTCGATTTAAAGTATTGGCGTGGATGATTCTACTTGCCATTTTGCCATCTTTGGCCAACTATTGGGCCGTTCAGTTACATGGGGATGTTTCGCAGGCAGTCATGCTTGGAACGAGGGCCTTTGTGACCGTTTGTATTGGACTTGTCTTTGTTTCCAGCATTTCCCTAAAAGAGCTTCTCTTGTACTTGGCTCAAAAGGGGTTATCACGCTCTTGGGCCTATGCCTTGATTGTGGTATTCAATTCCTTCCCCCTTATTCAGCAAGAAATCAAGTCTCTCAAGGAAGCTTGCTTATTACGTGGTCAAGAACTACACTTTTGGTCGCCCTTGATTTACAGCAAGGTTCTGATGACAGTCTTTAGGTGGCGCCATCTTTACTTGAGAGCCCTGTCGGCGCATGGATATGACGAACATGCACAGGTGGAGAATCGCTATCGGACTTTTTATATTCCTAAAAAAACAAAATTAATCTACCTGCTTTTCTTTTTATTGCTTCAAACCAGTTTATTTTTATAAAGGAGTTATTATGGAATTTACAGATATTGCGATGGAATTATCCAAGGAAGCTTGGCAGGCCTCATTTCATCACCCCTTTGTTTTACAGTTACAAGAGGGAAATTTAGACCCGTCCATTTTCCGTTACTACTTGATACAGGATGCATATTACTTAAATGCTTTTTCAAAAGCCTATGATATCTTGGCTGAAAAAACTTCAAACCCAGAGATGAAGAGACTTTTGAAACAAAATGCTCAGAGTTTAGTAGAAGGGGAATTATTTATCCGCCAACAATTTTTTAAGGAATTGGAAATCAGCGATCAGGAAATGGAGCAACATCCAATCGCTCCAACCTGCTATCATTATATCTCTCATATTTATCGGCAATTTGCAGAGTCGAACTTAGCCATTGCTTTTGCAAGTTTGCTGCCTTGTCCTTGGTTATACCATGATATAGGCAAATCACTTAATCTTAAACCATCACCAAATCCTCTCTACCAACAATGGATTGAAACTTATATTACGGATGAGTTGGAGCAGCAAATCAGAGAGGAAGGGGCTTTGGTCAATCAACTCTATAGAGAAAGTGACGAGACAGACAAGAAAAAAATGCTAGATGCCTTCCACATCAGTGTTCATATGGAAGCCAAGTTTTGGGAAATGGCCTACCAACACCAAACCTGGAAGAGCGATTTACAGTCTTTAGAAAAAGGAGAATAATAAACATGAGAAAGCACCAATTACAAATTCACAAATTAACCATTTTATCCATGATGATTGCCCTTGATGTAGTCCTTACTCCTATCTTTCGGATTGAGGGAATGGCACCGATGTCCAGTGTAGTCAATATTCTAGCAGGAATCATGATGGGACCTGTGTATGCCTTGGCTATGGCTACAGTCACAGCCTTTATCCGTATGACGACTCAAGGTATTCCGCCTTTAGCTCTCACAGGAGCGACTTTTGGAGCCCTCCTTGCAGGTCTCTTTTATAAGTATGGTCGAAAATTTCACTATTCTGCCCTAGGAGAAATCTTGGGAACAGGTATTATTGGTTCTATTGTTTCCTATCCTGTTATGGTACTCTTTACAGGATCGGCTGCTAAGCTTAGCTGGTTTATCTACACTCCTCGATTTTTCGGAGCAACCTTGATTGGTACGGCGATTTCCTTTATTGCCTTTCGATTTTTAATCAAGCAGGAATTCTTTAAAAAAGTGCAGGGATATTTCTTGGATGAAAGGATAAACTGATGCAGGAATTGACAAATCCTTTCCCTCTGGTAGCAAGTTCCTTGATTCACTGCATCACCAATGAGATTTCTTGTGAGATGCTGGCCAATGGCATTTTGGCGCTGGGATGCAAACCTGTCATGGCAGATGATCCCCGTGAGGTTCTTGATTTTACTAAGCAAAGTCAGGCCCTCTTCATCAATTTGGGGCATTTGTCTGCTGAGAAGGAAAAATCAATCCGTAGGGCAGCTTCTTATGCAGCTCAAGTTTCTCTTCCAATGGTAGTAGATGCGGTTGGTGTATCAGCTTCATCCATTCGTAAGAGCTTAGTTAAAGACCTTTTAGACTATAGACCTACGGTCCTTAAAGGAAACATGTCGGAAATCCGAAGTCTTGTTGGTTTAAAACACCACGGAGTTGGGGTCGATGCGAGTTCTAAAGATCAAGAAACTGAGGATTTACTTCAAGTCTTGAAAGACTGGTGTCAGACCTATCCAGGTATGTCATTCTTAGTTACTGGCCCCAAGGACCTCGTCGTTTCAGTAAATCAAGTTGCTATATTGGGAAATGGCTGTGCAGAATTAGACTGGATAACAGGGACGGGAGACTTAGTTGGAGCCTTGACAGCCGTTTTTCTCAGCCAAGGAAAGACTGGCTTTGAAGCTTCATGCTTAGCGGTTTCTTATCTCAATATCTCTGCTGAGAGAATTCTTGTTCAAGGAATGGGATTGGAAGAATTTCGTTACCAAGTACTCAATCAGCTTTCACTCCTCAAAAGAGATGAAAACTGGCTAGATGCTATCAAAGGAGATATTTATGAATAGAGAAGCACTTAGACTATATCTGGTAACCAATCGCTACCAAGATTCCTTGGAAAACTTTCTTGAAAAGATTGAGACAGCCTGCCGTTCAGGGGTTACCATAGTCCAATTACGAGAAAAAAATATCACCACCAATCAATATTATCAACTGGCAAAAGAAGTCAAGGAAATAACAGATGCCTATCAGGTACCCTTGATCATCGATGATCGTTTGGATGTTTGTCTTGCAGTCGATGCTGCAGGTCTGCATATCGGAGACGATGAGCTACCAGTTTCGGTTGCCCGACAAGTCTTGGGCTCTGACAAAATACTTGGGGTCACAGCTAAAACAGTTAAAAGAGCCCTTGAGGCAGAAGAATCAGGTGCAGATTACTTGGGGACAGGAGCCATTTTCCCGACTACGACCAAGGAAAATGCGCCTATCACCCTAATTTCAACCTTGAAAATCATTTGCCAAAGGGTCGCCATTCCAGTAGTTGCTATTGGCGGCTTGACATCAGAGAATATTGCCCAACTTATTGGTACTGGCATAGCTGGTGTAGCAGTGGTGCGTGATTTGATGCAGGCTGAAGATATAGAGACAAAAACGCAAGCTTTTTTAACAAAGCTAGATGACATTATTTCCTAATCAAAAACTCTCTAATTCCCTTAAAGTAGGAACTAGAGAGTTTTTTTAATCTTTAAAGCTTGTATGGTTGACTGGACCAGAACCATGACCGAGTTGAGGGGCGTCTTGAATGGCTTTTGTGATAAAGGCCTTGGCCTTATCGACTGCCTGGTAAAGACTTTTGCCTTTGGCTAGTTCAGCCGTAATCACTGCAGCAAAGGTACATCCAGTACCATGGGTGTGACAGGTTTGAATTCGTGGCCTTTCCCAGACAAATTGATCATCCTTGGTAAAGAGGAAGTCTTTGGCACCGCCTTCGAGATGCCCACCTTTGATGACAACAGACTGAGGACCAAATTCTTTTAAAATCAGGCGACCAGCACGTTGCATGTCTTCGGGATCATGGATTGAAAAACCAACAATTTCTTCTGCCTCAGGAAGATTCGGTGTAATAATAGTTGCAAGGGGAAGTAGGTTTGTTTTTAGGTAGTCTCTGGCACTGGTATCAATCAGGGTATCACCGCTTGTTGCGACCATAACAGGGTCAAGGACGTAGGGACAATCCAGCTTTTTAAGATAGGGTTGGATGATTTCCATGATTTCAGTAGTTGCCAACATCCCAGTTTTTACAGCCTGAGGTTTGATATCCGAAAAGACACTATCCAATTGGGCTTTCAACATTTGAGGAGAAACGTGTTCGATTAGCTGAACACCTCTGGTATTTTGAGCGACAAGACTGGTCACAACGGCCATTCCATAGACATCTCTAGCTTGGAACGACTTTAAGTCAGCCATAATGCCAGCACCACCACTAGGGTCAGTCCCTGCAATGGTCAAAGCAACGGGTAAATAAGTCATCTAAAACCTCCCAACCAACTGAAGTTTGTATTCTTAAGAACAAGCTAGTCTGTTTTAGAAAGGCAATAGAAGACTGCTAGTCTCCATTATCATTTCCACTTCCATCAGCTAGCATTACCTAGATTGAGTCAAAGGGTCTAACAGTCGTTAATCTCAGCTTTACGCACCCCTAGTGGTTGTTTTCTTTTTTCTCTAGTATAGCATATTTTTATAGTTTATATAGTAAGATTTGACTGAAAATCCTTTATCATATGGTTAAAATTCAATTTTTTGAAAAAATAATAAAAACAATAGTTGACAAATGTAGATTTTGGGAGTATACTGATAATTGTAATTGACAAATGTAGATTTCGGAGGTGTGATTATGCAGATTTCAGATGCAGAATGGCAGGTCATGAAGATTATTTGGATGCAGGGGGAACAGACCAGTACGGATTTGATCAGGATTCTGGCGGAGCGGTTCGACTGGTCCAAGTCAACCATTCAAACTCTTTTGGCTCGTCTGGTTGAGAAAGAGTGTCTGACGAGGAAAAAAGAAGGCAAGTTCTTTGTCTATTCAGCCCTTTTAACTTTGGACCAAAGTCGGGATTTACTTGTCCAAGATATAAAGGACAAGGTTTGTTCTCGTAGGATTAAGAACTTGTTGGCTGATTTGATTACTGAATGTGATTTTACTCAGGCTGACTTGAAAGACTTGGAAACTGTGATTTCTGAGAAGAAATCAAACGCTGTAACAGAAGTAAAATGTAATTGTATGTAAAGGAGACGTCATGTTGAATATTATTGTAACCATTATTTGTATTGCCCTTATTGCCTTTATCTTGTTTTGGTTTTTCAAAAAGCCTGAAAAATCTGGACAAAAGGCCCAGCAAAAAAAGGGCTATCAAGAGATTCGAGTGGAGGTCATGGGGGGCTATACGCCTGAGTTGATTATCCTCAAGAAATCAGTGCCAGCCCGCATTGTCTTTGACCGTAAGGACCCTTCACCCTGTCTGGACCAAATTGTTTTTCCAGATTTTGGTGTACATGCGGACCTGCCTATGGGGGAAGAGTATGTAGTGGAAATCACGCCTGAGCAGGCTGGAGAGTATGGTTTCTCTTGTGGCATGAATATGATGCACGGCAAGATGATTGTAGAATAGGAGAATGATATGACTGAAATTATAAAAGCAAATCTTGAAAATGGTGTTCAAAAAATCCGTATCACGGCAGACAAAGGCTACCATCCAGCCCACATTCAACTGCAAAAAGGAGTTCCTGCTGAGATCACCTTTCACCGTGTGACATCTTCAAACTGTTATAAGGAAATTCTTTTTGAAGAAGAAGGAATCTTGGAACCAATCGGCGTAGATGAGGAGAAAGTCATTCGTTTTACACCTCAAGAATTAGGTCAACATGAATTTTCTTGTGGCATGAAGATGCAAAAGGGAAGTTATACCGTAGTTGAGAAGACTCGAAAATCTCTATCACTTTTACAGCGTTTTTGGATTACTAGTATCTTTACTGTGCCTCTTGTGATTCTCATGATTGGGATGTCGACAGGTAGCATTAGTCACCAAGTCCTGCGTTGGGGAACCTTTTTAGCCACAACACCGATTATGCTAGTAGCAGGTGGTCCTTATATCCAAAGTGCTTGGGCTAGTTTTAAAAAGCACAATGCCAACATGGATACCTTGGTTGCTCTGGGAACCCTAGTGGCCTATTTCTATAGCTTAGTTGCCCTCTTCGCTGGTCTCCCCGTTTACTTTGAAAGTGCTGCATTTATCTTCTTCTTCGTTCTTATGGGAGCCGTTTTTGAGGAGAAAATGCGGAAAAATACTTCCCAAGCTGTGGAGAAATTACTTGACTTGCAGGCTAAAACTGCAGAAGTCTTGCGTGAGGATAACTATGTTCAAGTCCCCTTGGACCAAGTCAAGGTAGGTGACCTGATTCGAGTGCGTCCCGGTGAAAAGATTGCGGTTGATGGGGTCGTAGTAGAAGGTATCTCTAGTATTGATGAGTCTATGGTGACAGGTGAGAGTCTGCCTGTGGACAAGACAGTTGGAGATACCGTTATTGGTTCAACCATCAATAATAGTGGAACACTTGTTTTTAGAGCAGAAAAAGTTGGTTCAGAGACTGTTTTGGCTCAGATTGTGGATTTTGTGAAGAAAGCTCAGACAAGTCGTGCGCCGATTCAGGACTTGACGGATAAAATTTCAGGGATTTTTGTCCCAGCAGTTGTCATTTTAGGGATTGTGACCTTTTGGGTTTGGTTCGTCTTGCTCAGGGATAGTGTAGTTGTGCTTGGAGCGAGCTTTGTGTCTTCGCTTCTCTATGGAGTGGCGGTGTTGATTATCGCCTGCCCTTGTGCATTGGGACTTGCAACACCGACAGCCCTTATGGTGGGGACAGGTCGCAGTGCCAAGATGGGAGTTCTCCTCAAAAATGGAACGGTTCTACAGGAAATCCAGAAAGTCCAAACCATTGTCTTTGATAAAACAGGGACTTTGACTGAAGGGAAACCTGTGGTCACAGATATCATCGGCGACGAAGTAGAAGTGCTTGGATTGGCAGCTTCCTTGGAAGAAGCTTCTCAACACCCACTGGCTGAAGCCGTTGTGAAACGAGCGAGTGAAGCTGGACTTGAGTTTCAAACTGTTGAAAATTTCCAAGCCTTGCACGGAAAAGGTGTCTCAGGGCAAATCAATGGAAAACAAGTTTTGCTTGGAAATGCTAAAATGCTGGATGGCATGAACATTTCTAGCACTTATCAAGAAAAACTAGAAGAACTGGAAAAAGAAGCTAAGACAGTTGTGTTCTTGGCTGTCGATAATGAAATCAAAGGCTTGCTTGCTTTGCAAGATATTCCCAAGGAAAATGCTAAGCTTGCCATCAGTCAGTTAAAAAAACGAGGTCTTAAAACAGTCATGCTGACAGGAGACAATGCAGGTGTGGCGCGTGCTATTGCCGATCAGATCGGAATCGAAGAGGTCATTGCAGGTGTCTTGCCAGAAGAAAAAGCCCATGAAATCCATAAACTACAATCAGCTGGAAAAGTAGCCTTTGTTGGTGATGGTATCAATGATGCTCCTGCCCTCAGTGTAGCAGATGTGGGAATTGCTATGGGAGCTGGAACAGATATTGCCATCGAGTCAGCAGATTTGGTGTTGACAACTAATAACCTCCTAGGAGTGGTTCGTGCCTTTGACATGAGTAAGAAAACCTTTAATCGAATTCTGCTCAATCTTTTCTGGGCCTTTATCTACAATGTCGCCGGAATTCCGATAGCAGCAGGACTCTTTTCAGGTGTTGGACTGGCTCTCAACCCAGAACTGGCAGGTCTAGCCATGGCCTTTAGTTCTGTATCTGTTCTGACTAGTTCGCTTCTGTTGAACTTTAGTAAAATAGATTAAAAGCGGGCTTGCTCGCTTTTTATACTCTTCGAAAATCAAATTCAAACCACGTCAACGTCTCCTTGCCGTAGATATATGTAACTGACTCCGTCAGTTCTATCCACAACCTCAAAACAGTGTTTTGAGCAACCTGCGGCTAGTTTCCTAGTTTGCTCTTTAATTTTCATTGAGTATTATAAAACAGAATCTAAAACCGTTTTCAAACTGTACTGTAATAGAGAATAGAAACTTCTGAGCAGATTCTTAGAAAAGTCGAACGAAATGTGATAAATTAGTAGAGTAAAAATTTACTGAAACGTTTTCAAAAATTATATGAAACCTTTTTTAGTAGATTTAAAAATATTTGAAGGAGAGTTATCATTATGACTCAAGGGAAAATTACTGCATCTGCAGCAATGCTTAATGTATTGAAAACATGGGGCGTAGACACAATCTACGGTATCCCATCAGGAACACTCAGCTCATTGATGGACGCTTTGGCTGAAGACAAAGATATCCGCTTCTTGCAAGTTCGCCACGAAGAAACAGGTGCTCTTGCAGCGGTTATGCAAGCTAAATTTGGTGGCTCAATTGGGGTTGCAGTTGGTTCAGGTGGTCCAGGTGCGACTCACTTGATTAACGGTGTTTACGATGCAGCTATGGATAACACTCCATTCCTAGCAATCCTTGGATCACGTCCAGTTAACGAATTGAACATGGATGCTTTCCAAGAATTGAACCAAAACCCAATGTACAACGGTATCGCTGTATACAACAAACGTGTAGCTTACGCTGAGCAATTGCCAAAAGTAATCGACGAAGCTTGCCGTGCTGCAGTTTCTAAAAAAGGTCCAGCTGTTGTTGAAATCCCAGTAAACTTCGGTTTCCAAGAAATCGACGAAAACTCATACTACGGTTCAGGTTCATACGAGCGTTCATTCATCGCTCCTGCTTTGAACGAAGTTGAAATCAACAAAGCTGTTGAAATCTTGAACAATGCTGAACGTCCAGTTATCTATGCTGGTTACGGTGGTGTTAAAGCTGGTGAAGTGATTACTGAATTGTCACGTAAAATCAAAGCACCAATCATCACAACTGGTAAAAACTTTGAAGCCTTTGAATGGAACTATGAAGGTTTGACAGGTTCTGCTTACCGTGTTGGTTGGAAACCAGCCAACGAAGTGGTCTTTGAAGCAGACACAGTTCTTTTCCTTGGTTCAAACTTCCCATTTGCTGAAGTTTACGAAGCATTCAAGAACACTGAAAAATTCATCCAAGTCGATATCGACCCTTACAAACTTGGTAAACGTCATGCCCTTGACGCTTCAATCCTTGGTGACGCAGGTCAAGCAGCTAAAGCTATCCTTGACAAAGTAAACCCAGTTGAATCTACTCCATGGTGGCGTGCAAACGTTAAGAATAACCAAAACTGGCGTGATTACATGAACAAACTCGAAGGTAAAACTGAGGGTGAATTGCAATTGTACCAAGTTTACAATGCAATCAACAAACATGCTGATCAAGACGCTATCTACTCAATCGACGTAGGTGACACTACTCAAACATCTACTCGTCACCTTCACATGACACCTAAGAACATGTGGCGTACATCTCCACTCTTTGCGACAATGGGTATTGCCCTTCCTGGTGGTATCGCTGCTAAGAAAGACAATCCAGATCGCCAAGTATGGAACATCATGGGTGATGGAGCATTCAACATGTGCTACCCAGACGTTATCACAAACGTTCAATACGATCTTCCAGTTATCAACGTTGTCTTCTCAAATGATAAATATGCCTTCATCAAGGACAAATACGAAGACACAAACAAACACTTGTTTGGTTGTGACTTCACAAACGCTGACTACGCTAAAATTGCTGAAGCTCAAGGAGCTGTTGGATTTACAGTAAACCGTATCGAAGATATCGATGCAGTTGTTGCAGAAGCTGTTAAATTGAACAAAGAAGGTAAAACTGTTGTTATCGATGCTCGCATCACTCAACACCGTCCACTTCCAGTAGAAGTACTTGAATTGGATCCAAAACTTCACTCAGAAGAAGCAATCAAAGCCTTCAAGGAAAAATACGAAGCAGAAGAACTCGTACCATTCCGTCTCTTCTTGGAAGAAGAAGGTTTGCAATCACGCGTAATTAAATAATTCCTTCGTGGAACTTAAAAAGATCGGAGCAATCCGATCTTTTTATATAAATAGTTGACAGCGTTTTCTCAAAATCTTATAATAAAAATATAACAGCAGAAAATAAAACTGATATGAAAAGGAGAAAGATTTTTTAAATAGCTGTAGTAAGTGGATTTTCTTATTTCGTTAGGAGGAAAGAGATGCAAAAAAAGGATGTTTATCTAATCTGTATGACCATGATTATCTGTTCAATTATTATAGGACTGATTATAGGAAGTTTTATTTTGCATGGTCTTGAAGATATTGCAGCAATTATTAATCACGGCTTGCTGACAATCAATCAGTCTATCCATTGATTGACAAGTGCTATTCATTTTTACATTTTATGGAGGATAGTAAATGAATTTAAATCAATTAGATATTATCGTTTCAGATGTTTCTCAAGTCTGTGCTGACTTGGAGCGTATTTTGGATAAAAAGTCAGATTATGTTGATGATGGTTTTGCTCAGTTCACGATTGGCAGTCACTGTCTGATGCTGTCCCAAAATCATTTGGTTCCTTTGGAAAACTTTCAGTCAGGCATCATTCTTCATATCGAGGTTGAGGATGTAGACCAGAATTACCAACGGTTGAAAGAACTTGGTATCCAGGTTTTAAACGGACCAACTGTAACCGATTGGGGAACAGAGTCCTTATTAGTTAAAGGCCCTGCTGGTCTAGTGATTGATTTTTATCGTATGAAATAGGGCATAGTAGACTTTGATCGCCAACAAAAGTTATAGCATAAGAAGGGATTTGTTCACTATTTTTATAAAATTTTCTCCCTACTTTATAAGATATTAAAAAGAGTTCAATTCGAACTCTTTTTTTGCTATAATGAGGGGAGAAAAATCAGATAGGAGATCAACATGTCAGAACCATTATTTTTACAATCAGTTATGCAAGAAAGAATCTGGGGTGGTAGCAAGCTACGTGATGAGTTTGGCTACGACATCCCAAGTGAAAAAATCGGAGAATACTGGGCCATCTCAGCCCATCCAAATGGTGTCTCTAAAGTTGTAAATGGTCGCTACGAGGGAACAGACCTAGCTACTTTGTATGCGGAACACCGTGAATTGTTCGGCAACCGTTCTGAGCCTGTATTTCCGCTGTTGACTAAGATTCTGGATGCCAACGACTGGCTCAGTGTTCAAGTTCATCCAGACGATGCTTATGGACTAGAGCATGAAGGCGAACTCGGAAAAACAGAGTGCTGGTACATTATCGCAGCGGATGAAGGTTCTGAGATTATCTATGGCCACAATGCTAAATCCAAAGAAGAACTCCGCCAGCAAATCGAGGACAAGAACTGGGATGCCTTGCTGACAAAAGTACCTGTTAAGGCTGGAGATTTCTTCTATGTACCAAGTGGCACCATGCATGCTATTGGGGCTGGCATCTTGATTCTTGAAACCCAGCAGTCTAGCGATACAACTTACCGTGTCTATGACTTTGACCGCAAGGATGACAAGGGCAACTTGCGTGAACTTCACCTTGAAAAATCTATCGATGTTCTGAATATTGGCGAGCCTGCCAATAGCCGTCCTGTGACTGTCAAAGCAGATGATTTACGCTCAACTTTACTTGTCTCTAATGATTTCTTTGCAGTTTACAAGTGGGAAATTACTGGAAAAGTTGACTTCGAAAAGACAGCTGACTATAGCCTGTTCAGCGTCTTAGCTGGCCAAGGTCAACTGACTGTTGATGGGGAAAATTATCCAATCCAAAAAGGTAGCCACTTTATCCTACCAAGTGATGTTGAAGTTTGGACCCTAGAAGGGCAAGGTCTGGAATTGATTGTTAGTCATCCATAAAAAAGAAAGGGCCTGAGTTCACTACTCAAGTCCTTTTTGACTACATAAATTGGGCGATAAAGACCACGATGATGATGATGGGAATGACGAAACGAAGAAGGAAGAGCCAGACTTGGAAAAGTCCTTGTTTCCATGCTCTTTCATCAAGATGGAGTTCCTCCATAGCAAGAGCTTTTTTGAAGATGTAGCCTGTAAAGAGTGAAAGGCAGAGAGCTCCAAATGGCATGAGGAGATTAGAAACCAAGAAGTCCATAGCGTCAAAGAAGGTCTTCCCCAAAATGTGAACATCAGCAATAATACCGTAGGAAAGAGCAGATGGGATTCCAAAAATGAAGGTGAGCATTCCTAGAATTACACTCCATTTAGCACGTTTGCTGTTATCCTGATCAGTGATATTACCCACATTGATTTCCAACATAACAACTGAAGAAGTGACCGTTGCAAAGATGAACAGTAGGAGGAAGAGGATGTAGAAGATAACTCCAAATGGCATCTTATCAAAAAGTTGTGGTAAAACGATGAAGAGAAGACTTGGGCCACCTTCAGACTGGAGATTAAAGGCTGACATAGCTGGAAAAATGGCTAGACCTGCCATAATAGAGACCGAGATGTTCATAGCTACGATAGAAATACCGGATTGGACCAGATTGGTTTTCTTATCGAGATAAGAAGCATAGGTTAGCATGGCAGTTACTCCTAGAGAAAGGGCAAAGAAAGATTGGCCCAAAGCATAGAGGAGACCAGCGCTAGTCAATTTTGAAAAGTCAGGTTTGAGGAAGTATAGAACCCCTTCCATGGCATTTGGCAAACTGAGAGAGCGCCCGATGATGACGACAAAGATAATAAAGAGCAGGGGCATCATAACCTTAGAAGCTCTTTCAATCCCTTTCTGAACACCTCGTGATACAATGAAGATATTCAATAGGATAAAGGCTGCTTGAGCTCCTAGGGCAATGGCTGGATTTGAAATGATTGAAGTAAATAACTGAGCATAATCATCCGTTCCGCCAAGTTGGAACAATTTCCCAAACTCAATACCCAGATAAACCAGAATCCATCCCCCGATAACACTGTAGAAAGATAAGAGGATAAAGAGGGCAAATGCACCAATCCAACCGATAAAGTTGTACTTACTATTCTTGCCTAGTTTTCCAAAGGTTTTAATCCCAGAGACGCCAGCACTACGGCCTAGGGCAAATTCAGCCAGTAAAAGAGGGAAACCGATTAGAATAGTGGAAATGAGAAAGACTAATAAAAAGCCTCCTCCACCGTTAGCAGCAGTCATGTAGGGGAATTTCCAAACGGCACCAAGTCCGATGGCTGAACCAGCAGATGCTAGGATAAAGCCCAGTTTAGAACCCCATTGCGATTTTTCAGACATAGTTAAACTCCTAAAATTAGTGTTACAAAAGAAAAAGCTACTGCCCTTGGCAAATAGCCTTATCAGTACTCAAGATGAGCTTTTCTTTTGATTGATAGACTTGACTATCCTATCATGTTTTCTAAGGTCTGTCAAGAAAACCATTTTCAAGTTTTCACACTTTCTCAAAAATTTTAAAAAATCTCACAAAAACGCTTGACTCTGACCTAAGGGGAGGGGGTATACTATTATTGTAAGGAGGAAATCATGTACCATATAAAAGAAGCTGCGCAGCTTTCGGGTGTCTCTGTCAAAACATTGCACCACTACGATAAGATAGGACTTTTGGTTCCTTTAAAGTCGGAAAAGGGGTATCGAACCTACAGTCAAGAGGATTTGGAGCGACTTCAGGTCATTCTTTATTACAAATATCTAGGTTTTTCTTTAGAAAAAATAGCAGAGCTATTAAAGGAAGAAAGGACAGATTTATTGCCCCATTTGACTAGGCAGTTGGAGTATTTGATTCGAGAAAGGCAACACCTGGATAGCTTGATTTCTACCTTGCAAAAAACCATTCAAGAACAAAAAGGAGAAAGAGAAATGAGCATTCAAGAGAAATTCGCTGGATTTAACTACCAAGACAATCAAAAATACCACCAAGAGGCGGTAGAGAAGTATGGACAAGAAGTGATGGACCAAGCGTTAGAGCGCCAAAAAGGTCACGAAGACGAAGCTACGGCTGCCTTCAATCAAGTCTTTCAAACATTGGCACAAGATCTTCAAGCTGGTCTACCGATAACAGCGTCTGAAAACCAAGAAGAAGCAGGCAAACTCTTGCAAGCCATCCGTACTTATGGATTTGACTGCTCTATCGAGGTCTTTGGTCATATTGGAAAAGGCTATGTCTATAATCCAGAGTTTAAGGAAAATATTGATAAATTTGGAGATGGAACAGCCCAGTACACATCAGATGTCATTGCCTACTATGTCCAAACTCAGACAAAATAAAATCGGAGGAGTATTCTTCCGATTTTTAATAAATTCAAGTACTACTTGCTTAATAATTTTTCTACCACGTTTAACTTTCGCATGGTCAGATCAACGCCGAACAGCTTTTCAAGATAGTTGGTATGGAGTTTCTTTTGTTTTGCAGTTCTAGGGAGATAGAGGTAAAGACAATGGTTACCGATACAAATTTCTTCTTCACCGTAATCCATTTTTAATTTTTCTAAAGGGAGACTTTGAATAGCTTCTTGATAAAAAATCACGTGTATACGGTCATAAAGATAGTGTTCTCCAAACGGTTTTTCTTGGACAATTTTTTTAAAATCACTTTTGTTCTTGATTACCATTTTTAAGTCAGCACCAATATTTTCATTTATTAGAGTATGAACACGTTCTCGTATTTTTTCTAAATCTAAGTCACTTTCAAGAATGATATTCCCACTTTGAATATAGGTTCGAACTTGTTGAAAACCAGCTTCTGTTAAGATATCTACTAGATAAGACATTTTAGGGATAGCATTTTTTCCATTAGGAGTAACACCTCTTAGTAAAATAATATGTTCCAAAGGACTTCCTTTCTTATTTGGTATTTTAGTCATTCAATTATTTATATATTTGATTTGAGCCTGCCACCCAACCAGTACAGAGAGCTGAAGTGATGTTAAAGCCTCCCGTGTGGGCATTGATATCCATGACTTCGCCTGCAAAGTGGAGTCCAGGGACCAGCTTACTTTCTAGAGTTTTAGGATTGATTTCCTTAAGACTGACGCCACCTTTGGTAACAAAGGATTTAGCCAATGACATTTTACCAGTTACAGGAATTTTAAGTCCTTTAATGGACTGTACAAGTTGTTCTCGTTCCTTTTCAGTCAATTGTTTGACTTTTTCAGGATAGTCTTGCACAAAAAACTCTGCCAAGCGTTCTGGAAGCAAAGTTTTTAAGGCATTTTTTAGAGATTTTTCCCGATTCTCTTCTAGAAATGCAACTAAGTCCTTCTCAGAAAGTTGAGGCAAGACATCCAGTGAGAGAACCTCCCCACCCTTGACAAAGCTGGACATGCGTAGGGCAGCAGGACCAGACAATCCAAAGTGGGTAAAGAGGAGGTCGTGCGTGATCACATGTTTACCATAACTGAGGGTCACATCGTCTAGAGAAATCCCTTGTAAGGCCTTGTGAGGGATTTCTGTCAATAAAGGACTCTCAGCAGCTTCAAGGTCTGTAATAGTATGTTTGAAATGGCGTGCAATCTCATGACCAAAACCAGTAGATCCAGTTGAAGGATAGGATTTTCCACCAGTCGTGACAATCAATTTATCACAAGTGAAGGTTTGGTCAGCTGATTTAAGGATAAACTGATCGTCTATCTTTTTAACCGAAACAATTTCGGTTTGAGTAGCAACTTGACCACCTAACTCAGTGATTTTCTTTTCTAAAGATTCGATAATGGTACGAGACTTGTCACTAGCAGGAAAGACGCGTCCGTGGTCTTCTACCTTAAGTTTAACACCATTATCTGTAAAAAAGTTAATGATATCATGGTTATCAAACTGGGAAAAGACACTGTAAAGAAAGCGTCCGTTCCCAGGGATACCAGCTAGCAGGTCATCTAGAGTTCCGTTGTTAGTTACATTGCAACGTCCCCCACCAGTCCCAGCTAGTTTTTTCCAAGTTTCCGATTTTTTTCGATGAGGAGGGTTTTCTGCCCATAAAAGCTACTGGAAATTGTAGCCATCATACCAGCAGGTCCACCACCGATGACAATAGTATCAAAATGTTTCATAGCTCTATTGTACCACAAAAAAACAAGAGATGAAGTCACCTCTTGTCAAGAATGTAATTAGTCAATTTCATATCCCATCAGCAAGCCACCATCTTCTGCATAGAAACTGCAAAGACCAGAGGTTGGGAGAATTTTGATATCCGCTTGTGGAAAGGTTTCACGGATTAGGTCTAAGAGCTGTTGACAGAATTTTTCATTGCTGCGATGAGCCATGACAATACGGCCGCCAGCATATCCAGCTTTTACTAACTCTTCATAGGCTGCCTGAACTGATTTCTTTGGCCCTCGTGCTTTCTGTAGTAATTCAAGGGTTCCAGTTTCACTAGCTTCTCCGACCATACGGATGTTGAGAAGGCCAACGACTGTACCGATAAGCTTGCTCAAACGGCCGTTTTTTACCAAGTTATCGACTTTGGCTAGAACAAAGAGCAACTTGGTTTTTTCTTGATAGGCAGTGATAGCTTCAACCACTTCTTCAAAAGATAAGCCCTGGTCAATCAAGTCATTTAATTTTTCTACGAGTAGGTCAACCTCACCGCCAGCAGATAAACTATCAATCACATGAATCTTAGTGTCAGGATGGTCTTCAAGATAAATATTCTTAGCCAGTTGAGCACTATTGTGACTACCAGAAAGAGTACCTGTGATGGTTACTAGGAAAATGTTTTTGGCTCCTTCAAATGCTCGTAAATAATCATCTGGGCTTGGACAAGCTGATTTTGAAGCTTCTGCAGTTGCATACATGGTTTCCATCATATGGTTAATATCAAGATTGGCGTCATCAACAAAGACCTGATCAGCTACTTGAATGGTTAAGGGGACGCTTACAAAGGTCGTGTCAATAGCTGGTTTTGCCAGTTGACGATAATCACAACCAGAGTCAGCAATAATCTTCCAAGTCATAGAAATTCTCCATCTTTGCCATTTATACATTGACAAAGGTTCTGTCTTTTTTTACAATTATATCATGAAAGCCCTTGAAACAAAAGCCTTATCCGTCTGTTGTGACAAGTAGAAAGAAAATGTTATGTCTGAACGTAGAATCTCTGAAAAATCTCTTGAAAATCTCAGAAAATCAAACCAAGAATCCAATTTATTAACTAGAGAAGCTATTGAAACAGCCCTCTTGCAGCTCTTGGAAAAAAAGGACTTGACCAAGATTAGTATTTCTGAATTGGTCAAACGTGCAGGCGTTTCGCGTGCGGCCTTTTATCGTAATTATGATTCCAAAGAGGAAATTTTAGAGAGTGTCTTTAAACGAACTGTCCACAATATTATGGAACAGCTGCATCATTACGATTTAAAGACAGATCTTTATCTGGTCTGGGTTCACCTTTTCCGCGAGGCCAGAAAGGAAGCCAGAGTGATTCAACTGGCCTTGGATTACCATCTGGAAAAAATCTTTGTCCAAGCCATGCAGGAATTTCTAGAAAAATACCATGGAAAATCAAAAGGTGTCAGCTCTTATCTTCATTCCTTCTGGAGTTCAGCCATTGTATCTGTTCTCCTAAAATGGATCAAGGACGGCATGAAGGTACCAGCTGAAAAAATTGCGGACTTACGGTTACCATTTTTTAAAAAATAGAGAAAAAGGAGAAGAGATATGACTGAAAAAAGACTAGCCTGGGATGAGTATTTTGCAGCTCAAGCCCTACTGATTGCCAATCGTTCCACTTGTAAACGTGCCAAAGTGGGCGCAATCCTGGTAAAGGATAATAAGGTTATTTCCACTGGTTACAATGGTTCAGTTTCTGGGACTGAGCATTGTATTGACCACGAATGTCTGGTTATTGAAGGCCACTGTGTTCGTACCCTTCACGCTGAAGTTAATGCCATTCTCCAAGGTGCTGAGCGTGGTATTCCTAAAGGTTTTACGGCCTATGTAACCCATTTTCCTTGTTTGAATTGTACCAAACAATTGCTGCAGGTCGGCTGCAAGCGTGTAGTTTACATCAACCAGTACCGAATGGACGACTATGCCCAATACCTTTATCAAGAAAAAGGGACAGAATTGACCCATCTACCACTTGAGACAGTACAGGCAGCTCTTAAAGAGGCAGATTTAATGTAAAAATTATCAAAAACAAATGGTTTAGAAAGATTTTTAAACCGTTTTTTGGTATAATAAGAAGAATAAATTGAAAGAAGGAATTCCAAAAATGGGAAAAATTGAAGTTATTAATCATCCACTGATTCAACACAAATTGTCAATCTTGCGTCGTACAGATACTTCTACAAAAGCTTTCCGTGAGCTAGTAGATGAGATTGCAATGTTGATGGGGTATGAAGTACTTCGTGATCTTCCACTAGAAGATGTGGAAATCGAAACACCAATTACAAAAACAGTTCAAAAACAATTGGCTGGTAAGAAATTGGCCATCGTTCCAATCTTGCGTGCAGGTATCGGGATGGTTGATGGACTTTTGAGCTTGGTTCCAGCCGCTAAAGTTGGCCACATCGGTATGTACCGTGATGAAGAAACGCTTCAACCTGTTGAGTACTTGGTGAAATTGCCTGAAGATATTGACCAACGTCAAATTTTTGTCGTAGACCCAATGTTGGCAACAGGTGGCTCAGCAATCTTGGCTGTTGATTCCCTTAAAAAACGTGGCGCATCAAATATCAAATTTGTCTGCCTCGTATCTGCTCCAGAAGGTGTAAAAGCCCTTCAAGAAGCTCATCCAGATGTAGAAATCTTTACAGCAGCCTTGGATGAACGTTTGAACGAACACGGTTATATCGTTCCAGGACTTGGAGATGCTGGAGACCGCTTGTTCGGTACGAAATAAAATTAAAAAGAGATTGACTTGGAAAAGTATTTCCAATCGTGAAAGGAGGTTGAATTTTTGTTTCTGTCTGATGAAAACAGAGCAAAATTTGACCTTTTTTGACCAAGATATTATAATAGTCTTATCTTCAGTCATTTGACCAACAAAATTAAAATTCAAAAGGAGAAATGAATGATTCCTGTAGTTATTGAACAAACAAGCCGTGGAGAACGTTCCTACGATATTTACTCACGTCTTCTCAAAGACCGCATCATTATGCTGACTGGTCCAGTTGAAGACAACATGGCTAACTCTGTTATTGCCCAATTGCTTTTCTTGGATGCCCAAGATAGTACAAAAGATATTTACCTTTATGTCAATACACCTGGTGGTTCCGTTTCAGCTGGTTTGGCAATCGTTGATACCATGAACTTTATCAAAGCGGATGTCCAAACCATCGTTATGGGTATGGCAGCATCTATGGGTACTGTCATCGCATCAAGTGGAGCAAAAGGCAAACGTTTCATGCTTCCAAATGCTGAATACATGATTCACCAACCAATGGGTGGAACAGGTGGTGGTACCCAACAAACCGATATGGCTATCGCTGCAGAACACTTGCTTAAAACTCGTAACACTTTGGAAAAAATCTTGGCTGAAAATTCAGGTCAGTCAATCGAAAAAGTCCACGCAGACGCAGAACGTGATAATTGGATGAGTGCCCAAGAAACACTTGAATATGGCTTTATTGATGAAATCATGGCCAACAATTCATTGAACTAATGATGATAGAAGGCAAACTCGACTGGGTTTGCTTTTTTTGATATAATAGGGAGAGATTTCTTAGAAAGAGGATTTATCATGTTTGAAAAAGCAGAACGCTCTGGATTAATTGTCTATCTTTATTACAATCGAGATGCAAAAAAACTACAGGAATACGGTGATATTTGTTACCATTCTAAAAAACATCGTTACTTGCAACTTTATGTTCCAACTCAAGAAGTGGAGCAATTGGTCGGGCGCTTGAGCAAGGAAAAGTTTATAAAAAAAGTCAGAGTTTGTCATATCCAAGAGCTGGAAACCCCCTTTGTTGGTAATCTTTACCGAGAGGAAAACGTTATCATTGAAAAAAATCAAGAAAAGTGTTGACAATTTTCTGATAATTCGGTATATTCTTAACATGCTATTTATTTAAGAAATAAGGAGACAAAAAAGATGAAGAAAAAATTTGCCCTATCGTTTGTGGCGCTTGCAAGTGTAGCACTTCTTGCAGCCTGTGGAGAAGTGAAGTCTGGAGCGTCAAACGCTGCTGGTAACTCAGTAGATGAAAAGACAATCAAAATCGGATTTAACTTCGAAGAAACTGGTGCCGTAGCTGCCTACGGAACATCTGAACAAAAAGGTGCACAACTTGCTGTTGATGAAATCAATGCTGCAGGTGGTGTCGACGGAAAACAAATCGAAGTAGTTGATAAAGATAACAAGTCTGAAACAGCAGAGGCTGCTTCAGTAACAACTAACCTTGTAACCCAATCTAAAGTATCAGCAATCGTAGGACCTGCGACATCTGGTGCAACTGCAGCCGCGGTAGCGAACGCTACAAAAGCAGGTGTTCCATTGATTTCGCCAAGTGCGACTCAAGATGGATTGACTAAAGGTCAAGATTATCTCTTTATCGGAACTTTCCAAGATAGCTTCCAAGGAAAAATTATCTCAAACTATGTTTCTGAAAAATTAAACGCTAAGAAAGTCGTTCTTTACACTGACAATGCTAGTGACTATGCTAAAGGTATCGCTAAATCTTTCCGTGAGTCATACAAGGGTGAAATCGTTGCAGATGAAACTTTCGTAGCAGGTGATACAGACTTCCAAGCAGCCCTTACAAAAATGAAAGGGAAAGACTTTGATGCTATCATTGTTCCTGGTTACTACACTGAAGCTGGTAAAATTGTAAACCAAGCGCGTGGTATGGGAATTGACAAACCAATCGTTGGTGGTGATGGATTTAACGGTGAAGAGTTTGTACAACAAGCAACTGCTGAAAGAGCATCAAACATCTACTTTATCTCAGGCTTCTCAACTACTGTAGAAGTTTCAGCTAAAGCCAAAGCCTTCCTTGATGCTTACCGTGCTAAGTACAATGAAGAACCTTCAACATTTGCAGCCTTGGCTTATGACTCAGTTCACCTTGTAGCAAACGCTGCAAAAGGTGCTAAAAACTCTGGTGAAATCAAGGATAACCTTGCTAAAACAAAAAACTTTGAAGGTGTAACTGGTCAAACAAGCTTCGATGCAGACCATAACACAGTCAAAACTGCTTACATGATGACCATGAACAATGGTAAAGTTGAAGCAGCAGAAGTTGTAAAACCATAATAGAAAAATGTTGAAATAGGGAATGAGCCTCTGACTCACTCCCTGTTTCGGTGTTTAAGAACCTATCAAAAAGTGAGGGAAAACCCTCAAAATTATAAATAGAAAGAGTGAATCTTATGCTCCAACAACTAGTAAATGGTTTGATTCTAGGTAGTGTATACGCGCTATTAGCCCTAGGATATACCATGGTTTACGGAATTATCAAGCTTATCAACTTCGCCCATGGTGATATTTATATGATGGGAGCCTTTATCGGTTATTTCTTGATTAATTCTTTCCAAATGAATTTCTTTGTAGCTCTTATTGTAGCTATGCTAGCGACAGCTATTCTTGGTGTCGTGATTGAGTTCCTTGCCTACCGACCTTTACGTCACTCTACTCGTATTGCGGTTTTGATTACAGCTATTGGGGTTTCCTTCCTATTAGAATATGGGATGGTCTATCTGGTTGGTGCTAATACTCGTGCCTTCCCTCAAGCGATTCAAACAGTGCGCTATGATTTGGGACCAATTAGCTTAACGAATGTACAGTTAATGATTTTGGTCATTTCCTTGATTTTGATGATTTTGCTACAAGTTATTGTTCAAAAGACTAAGATGGGGAAAGCAATGCGTGCGGTATCCGTAGATAGCGATGCAGCGCAATTGATGGGGATCAATGTAAACCGTACTATCAGCTTTACCTTCGCTTTGGGTTCAGCACTTGCGGGTGCAGCTGGTGTTCTGATTGCCCTCTATTATAACTCTCTTGAGCCTTTGATGGGGGTTACTCCAGGTCTTAAGTCTTTCGTTGCCGCAGTACTTGGTGGTATCGGAATTATTCCTGGTGCAGCTCTCGGTGGATTTGTAATTGGTCTATTGGAAACCTTTGCGACAGCCTTTGGGATGTCAGACTTCCGTGATGCCATTGTTTATGGAATCTTATTGTTGATTTTGATTGTCCGCCCAGCTGGTATCCTTGGTAAGAATGTGAAAGAGAAGGTGTAAACGATGAAAGAAAATTTAAAAGTTAATATTCTATGGTTACTCCTTTTGTTAGCTGGCTATGGCTTGATTAGTGTACTGGTTTCAGTTGGAGTGCTCAATCTATTCTATGTACAGATTTTACAACAAATCGGAATTAATATTATTCTTGCTGTTGGTCTCAACTTAATCGTTGGTTTTTCAGGACAATTTTCACTTGGTCATGCTGGTTTCATGGCGATTGGTGCCTATGCAGCAGCGATTATTGGTTCTAAATCACCAACCTACGGTGCCTTCTTTGGAGCTATGCTTTTAGGTGCTTTGCTTTCAGGAGCAGTTGCCTTGCTTGTCGGAATTCCAACCTTGCGTTTGAAGGGAGACTATCTTGCGGTAGCGACTCTAGGTGTTTCTGAAATTATCCGTATCTTTATTATCAATGGTGGAAGCCTTACAAATGGTGCGGCAGGTATCTTGGGAATTCCAAACTTTACAACTTGGCCAATGGTTTATTTCTTTGTCGTGATTACGACTATTGCAACCTTGAACTTTTTGCGAAGTCCAATTGGTCGTTCAACCCTCTCTGTTCGTGAGGATGAAATCGCTGCTGAGTCAGTTGGGGTTAATACGACTAAAATTAAAATCATCGCTTTTGTCTTTGGTGCCATCACTGCAAGTATTGCTGGGTCACTTCAGGCAGGATTTATCGGCTCTGTTGTACCGAAAGATTACACCTTCATCAACTCAATCAATGTTTTGATTATTGTTGTATTTGGTGGACTTGGTTCCATTACAGGTGCCATTGTTTCAGCTATTGTTCTTGGAATTTTGAATATGCTTCTCCAAGATGTTGCTAGCGTGCGTATGATTATCTACGCTTTGGCCTTGGTATTGGTAATGATTTTCAGACCAGGTGGACTCCTTGGAACATGGGAATTGAGCCTATCACGTTTCTTTAAAAAATCTAAGAAGGAGGAACAAAACTAATGGCATTACTTGAAGTAAAACAGTTAACCAAACATTTTGGCGGTCTAACAGCTGTTGGAGATGTGACTCTTGAATTGAACGAAGGGGAATTGGTTGGACTAATCGGTCCAAACGGAGCTGGTAAAACTACCCTTTTCAACCTCTTGACGGGTGTTTATGAACCAAGTGAGGGAACAGTTACCCTTGATGGTCACCTTTTGAATGGAAAGGCACCATATAAGATTGCTTCTTTGGGACTTGGACGTACTTTCCAAAATATCCGTCTCTTTAAAGATTTAACCGTTTTGGACAATGTTTTGATTGCCTTTGGCAACCATCACAAACAACATGTTTTTGCTAGTTTCTTACGATTGCCAGCTTTTTACAAGAGTGAAAAAGAATTAAAGGCTAAAGCTTTGGAATTGCTGAAAATCTTTGATTTAGATGGTGATGCAGAAACTCTTGCTAAAAACCTTGCCTACGGACAACAACGTCGTTTGGAAATTGTTCGTGCCCTCGCTACGGAACCTAAAATTCTCTTTTTGGATGAACCAGCAGCAGGTATGAATCCACAGGAAACAGCGGAATTGACTGAGTTAATTCGTCGTATCAAAGATGAATTTAAGATTACGATCATGCTGATTGAACACGATATGAATCTGGTTATGGAAGTAACAGAACGTATCTACGTACTTGAATACGGTCGTTTGATTGCTCAGGGAACTCCAGACGAAATTAAGACCAATAAACGCGTTATCGAAGCTTATCTAGGAGGTGAAGCCTAATGTCTATGTTAAAAGTTGATAATCTTTCTGTGCATTACGGTATGATCCAAGCAGTCCGTGATGTAAGCTTTGAAGTGAATGAAGGAGAAGTTGTTTCCCTTATCGGTGCCAATGGTGCAGGTAAGACAACCATTCTCCGTACCTTGTCTGGTTTGGTTCGACCAAGTTCAGGAAAGATTGAATTTTTAGGTCAAGAAATCCAAAAAATGCCAGCTCAGAAAATCGTGGCAGGTGGTCTTTCACAAGTACCAGAAGGACGCCACGTCTTCCCTGGCTTGACTGTTATGGAAAATCTTGAAATGGGAGCTTTCTTAAAGAAAAATCGTGAAGAAAATCAAGCTAACTTGAAGAAGGTTTTCTCACGTTTCCCACGTCTTGAAGAACGCAAGAACCAAGATGCAGCCACTCTTTCAGGAGGGGAACAACAAATGCTTGCCATGGGACGAGCTCTTATGTCAACACCAAAACTTCTTCTTTTAGATGAACCATCAATGGGACTTGCCCCAATCTTTATCCAAGAGATTTTTGATATCATTCAAGATATCCAGAAACAAGGAACAACCGTCCTCTTGATTGAACAAAATGCCAATAAGGCACTTGCAATCTCTGACCGAGGCTATGTATTGGAAACAGGAAAAATTGTCCTATCAGGAACAGGAAAAGAACTCGCCTCATCAGAAGAAGTCAGAAAAGCATATCTAGGTGGCTAAAACAATCCAGTGGATTGTTTTAGTCGGTAGATGAAGATTGCGTAAGCAATCTTCGCATAGTCTGGGAGACTAGTTTAGGTTGCGGATGGAGATTGTGAAGCAATCATCAGAATCCAGTGGATTGTTTTAGTCGGCGGATGGAGATTACGAAGCAATTTTCATCTGCACTGGAGGGTTAGCTTCTAATCATTGAAACAAAACAGAATGAAGCTCTCTATCCTTCATTCACAGAGCTCGAATTCAGAGCTCTTTTTGCTAGCTTATTCATACTTTTCTGAATTTTGAAAAAGAAATGTAAGCGTTTGATAGATTTACAAAAAGATTGTATAATAGGGATAAGAATAGAAAAGGAGAAGTCTCATGGCAGTTAAAGATTTTATGACCCGCAAGGTAGTGTATATTAGTCCAGATACAACAGTATCTCATGCAGCAGATTTGATGAGAGAGCAAGGCCTACACCGCTTGCCTGTTATCGAAAATGATCAATTGGTTGGTTTGGTGACTGAGGGAACCATTGCCCAAGCAAGTCCATCAAAAGCAACAAGTCTTTCTATCTATGAGATGAACTATCTTCTAAATAAGACAAAAGTGAAAGATGTCATGATTCGCGATGTTGTCACTGTTTCAGGCTATGCGAGCCTTGAAGATGCAACTTATCTGATGTTGAAAAATAAGATTGGGATTCTTCCTGTAGTAGATAACCATCAAGTTTACGGAGTTATTACGGATCGTGACGTTTTCCAAGCCTTTCTTGAAATTGCTGGTTATGGTGAAGAAGGAATTCGTGTGCGCTTCGTTACAGAAGATGAAGTTGGCGTTCTTGGTAAAATTGTTTCTCTAATCGTTGAAGAAAATTTGAATATCTCTCATACAGTCAATATTCCACGTAAAGATGGTAAGGTGATTATCGAAGTTCAAATTGATGGCTCAATTGATTTACCAGCCTTGAAAGAAAAATTTGAATCAGAGAATATTCAAGTAGAAGAAATCACTCGTACTTCAGCAAAAGTCTTGTAAGAAGGGAAGCCGAAAGGCTTCTTTTTTCATGAAAAGGGGAGTAGAGCAAAAGATGGAAAGAAATGAGAGAATATGGTATAATAAAACGATACAAAAAAGGAGTATTTATGGACATTTCAGAAATTCGTCAGAAAATTGACGCAAATCGTGAAAAATTAGCTTCTTTCAGGGGGTCTCTTTGACCTCGAAGGTTTAGAGGAAGAGATTGCCATCTTGGAAAACAAGATGACAGAACCTGATTTTTGGAACGATAATATCGCGGCTCAAAAAACGTCGCAAGAATTAAATGAATTAAAAAATACCTACAATACCTTCCATAAAATGGAAGAGTTGCAGGATGAAGTTGAAATTTTATTAGACTTTTTAGCTGAAGACGAGTCAGTTCATGAGGAACTAGTCGAACAGTTATCAGAACTCGATAAGATGATGACCAGCTATGAGATGACCCTTCTCTTGTCAGAACCTTATGACCATAATAATGCCATTTTGGAAATCCATCCAGGATCTGGTGGTACAGAGGCTCAAGACTGGGGTGATATGTTGCTTCGTATGTACACTCGATATGGTAATGCTAAAGGCTTTAAAGTAGAAGTCTTGGATTACCAAGCAGGAGATGAGGCTGGTATTAAGTCGGTAACTTTATCATTTGAAGGACCTAATGCTTATGGTCTTCTCAAGTCGGAAATGGGTGTGCACCGTCTGGTGCGAATCTCGCCATTTGACTCTGCCAAACGTCGCCATACATCTTTTACATCTGTAGAAGTGATGCCTGAGTTGGATGATACCATTGAAGTGGAAATACGTGAAGATGATATCAAGATGGATACCTTCCGTTCAGGTGGTGCTGGTGGACAGAACGTCAATAAGGTTTCAACGGGTGTACGTTTAACACACATTCCAACTGGAACTGTCGTCCAGTCAACGGTCGATCGTACCCAATATGGAAATAGAGATCGTGCCATGAAGATGTTGCAGGCTAAGCTCTATCAAATGGAGCAAGAAAAGAAAGCTGCGGAAGTTGATTCCCTCAAGGGTGAGAAAAAGGAAATCACATGGGGAAGTCAAATCCGTTCTTATGTTTTCACACCATATACTATGGTAAAAGATCATCGAACTAGCTTTGAAGTTGCTCAGGTAGATAAGGTCATGGATGGGGACCTAGATGGTTTTATCGATGCCTATCTTAAGTGGCGAATTAGCTAAGATAGAAAGGAACTCACATGTCAATTATTGAAATGAGAGATGTCGTCAAAAAATACGACAACGGAACGACTGCCCTACGCGGTGTTTCGGTCAGTGTTCAACCAGGGGAATTTGCTTACATCGTAGGACCTTCAGGAGCAGGGAAGTCAACCTTTATTCGTTCTCTATATCGTGAAGTAAAAATCGATAAAGGAAGTCTATCAGTTGCTGGTTTTAATCTGGTTAAGATTAAGAAGAAAGATGTCCCTCTTCTACGTCGTAGTGTTGGGGTTGTTTTTCAGGATTATAAACTCTTGCCAAAGAAAACTGTCTATGAAAATATTGCTTACGCTATGGAAGTAATTGGGGAAAATCGCCGTATTATCAAAAAACGTGTGATGGAAGTTTTGGACTTGGTTGGATTGAAGCATAAGGTTCGTTCTTTCCCAAATGAGCTCTCAGGTGGAGAACAACAGCGTATTGCGATTGCGCGTGCTATTGTAAATAATCCAAAAGTATTGATAGCCGATGAACCAACAGGAAACTTGGACCCAGATAATTCATGGGAAATCATGAATCTCTTGGAACGGATTAACCTACAAGGGACAACTATTTTGATGGCAACTCATAATAGCCAGATTGTAAATACCTTGCGCCACCGTGTCATTGCCATTGAAAATGGCCGTGTTGTTCGTGATGAATCAAAAGGAGAGTACGGATACGATGATTAGTAGATTTTTTCGTCATTTATTTGAATCGCTAAAAAGTTTGAAACGAAATGGCTGGATGACAGTGGCTGCTGTCAGTTCAGTTATGATTACTTTGACCTTGGTTGCAATATTTGCCTCTGTTATTTTCAATACAGCGAAACTAGCTACAGATATTGAAAATAATGTCCGAGTAATGGTATACATTCGTAAGGATGTAGCCGATAATAGTGAAACTATTGAAAAAGAAGGTCAAACTGTTACAAATAATGACTACCACAAGGTATATAATTCCTTGAAGGGTATGTCTACAGTTAAGAGTGTTACCTTTTCAAGTAAAGAAGAACAATATGAAAAATTAACTGAGACAATGGGGGACAACTGGAAAATCTTTGAAGGTGATGCCAATCCTCTCTATGATGCATATATAGTAGATACTAACACACCAAGTGATGTAAAGACAGTAGCGGAAGAGGCTAAGAAAATTGAAGGTGTATCAGAAGTTCAAGATGGTGGTGCCAATACAGAACGCTTGTTTAAGTTAGCCTCATTTATTCGTGTCTGGGGACTAGTGATTGCTGGCCTCTTGATTTTCATAGCAGTTTTCTTGATTTCTAATACCATTCGTATTACAATTATTTCCCGCAGTCGAGAAATTCAAATTATGCGCTTGGTTGGTGCTAAGAATAGCTATATCCGAGGACCATTCCTACTTGAGGGTGCTTTCATCGGATTATTTGGCGCAACCCTTCCATCAGTTTTAGTATTTGTTGTTTATCAAATGGTTTACCAATCGGTTAATAAGTCATTAGTTGGTCAAAACCTTTCAATGATTTCACCAGAGGTATTCAGTCCACTGATGATTGCCTTATTGTTTGTTATTGGAATTTTTATTGGTTCACTGGGATCAGGAATTTCAATGAGACGTTTCTTGAAAATCTAAAATAAATATAAGTATATTTGAGGAGATTTTAATATCTCCTTTTTTGCTAGAAAAATTTTAGAAAAAAGTATACTTTTTTTTATAAAAGCCTTTACAAAAAAAATTAAAGTGGTATAATTAATACATAGTTAAGTGCAAACGTTTTCGTAAAACGTTTGCCTAAATAAAAATAAAGGAGATTTGAATGATGAAAGATACATTCAAAAATGTCTTGTCTTTCGAGTTTTGGCAAAAATTCGGTAAGGCTTTGATGGTGGTTATCGCTGTTATGCCAGCTGCTGGTTTGATGATTTCAATCGGTAAGTCACTTGTGATGATTAACCCAACTTTTGCACCACTTGTTATCACAGGTGGAATTCTTGAGCAAATTGGTTGGGGGGTTATCGGTAACCTTCACATTTTGTTTGCCCTAGCCATTGGAGGAAGCTGGGCTAAAGAACGTGCTGGTGGTGCTTTCGCCGCTGGTCTTGCCTTCATCTTGATTAACCGTATCACTGGTACAATCTTTGGTGTATCAGGAGATATGTTGAAAAATCCAGAAGCTATGGTAACAACTCTCTTTGGTGGATCAATCAAAGTTGCTGATTACTTCATTAGCGTTATGGAAGCACCTGCCTTGAACATGGGTGTGTTCGTAGGGATTATCTCAGGTTTTGTAGGGGCAACTGCTTACAATAAATACTACAACTTCCGTAAACTTCCTGATGCACTTTCATTCTTCAACGGGAAACGTTTTGTACCATTTGTAGTTATTCTTCGTTCAGCAATCGCTGCAATTTTACTTGCTGCCTTCTGGCCAGTAGTGCAAACAGGTATCAATAGCTTTGGTATCTGGATTGCCAACTCACAAGAAACTGCTCCAATCCTTGCACCATTCTTGTATGGTACATTGGAACGTTTGCTCTTGCCATTTGGTCTTCACCACATGTTAACAATCCCAATGAACTACACAGCTCTTGGTGGTACTTATGAGATTTTGACAGGTGCAGCTAAAGGCACTCAAGTATTTGGTCAAGACCCACTATGGCTTGCATGGGTAACAGACCTTGTGAACCTTAAAGGTACAGATGCAAGTCACTACCAACAATTGTTAGATACTGTTCACCCAGCTCGTTTCAAAGTTGGACAAATGATTGGTTCATTCGGTATCTTGATGGGTGTGATTGTGGCTATCTACCGTAATGTTGATGCTGACAAGAAACACAAATACAAAGGTATGATGATTGCGACAGCTCTTGCAACATTCTTGACAGGGGTTACTGAACCAATCGAATACATGTTCATGTTCATCGCAACACCAATGTACCTTGTTTATTCACTTGTTCAAGGTGCTGCCTTCGCTATGGCTGACGTCGTGAACCTACGTATGCACTCATTTGGTTCAATCGAGTTCTTGACTCGTACACCTATTGCGATTAGCGCTGGTATCGGTATGGATATCGTTAACTTCGTTTGGGTAACTGTTCTCTTTGCCGTAATCATGTACTTTATTGCAAACTTCATGATTCAAAAATTCAACTACGCAACTCCAGGACGTAACGGAAACTACGAAACTGCTGAAGGTTCAGAAGAAGCTGGCAGCGAAGTGAAAGTTGCAGCAGGTTCTCAAGCTGTAAACATTATCAACCTTCTTGGTGGTCGTGCAAACATCGTTGATGTTGATGCATGTATGACTCGTCTTCGTGTTACTGTAAAAGACGCTGATAAAGTCGGTGATGCAGAACAATGGAAAGCAGAAGGAGCTATGGGTCTTGTCATGAAAGGACAAGGAGTTCAAGCTATCTACGGTCCAAAAGCAGACGTATTGAAATCTGATATCCAAGATATTCTTGACTCAGGTGAAATCATTCCTGAAACTCTTCCAAGTCAAATGACAGAAGCGCAACAAAACACTGTTCAATTCAAAGGGCTTACTGAGGAAGTTTACTCAGTAGCAGACGGTCAAGTTGTTGCTTTGGAACAAGTAAAAGATCCAGTATTTGCTCAAAAAATGATGGGTGATGGATTTGCAGTAGAACCAGCAAATGGAAACATTGTATCTCCAGTTTCAGGTACTGTATCAAGCATCTTCCCTACAAAACATGCTCTTGGTCTTGTGACTGAAGCAGGTCTTGAAGTATTGGTTCACATTGGTTTGGACACAGTAAGTCTTGAAGGAAAACCATTTACCGTTCATGTTGCTGAAGGACAAAAAGTTGTAGCAGGTGATCTTCTTGTCACAGCTGACTTGGATGCTATCCGTGCAGCAGGTCGTGAAACTTCAACAGTCGTTGTCTTCACAAATGGTGATGCAATTAAATCAGTTAAATTAGAAAAAACAGGTTCTCTTGCAGCTAAAACAGCAGTTGCTAAAGTAGAATTGTAATACACTTGAGGTTGGAAGCTGTTTTCCAACCTCTTGTTTTAGGAGAAAAGCATGAAATTTTTAACACTCAATACTCATAGCTGGATGGAAAAAGAAGCTGAGAAAAAATTCCAGCTCTTGCTTGAAGATATTCTTGAAAAGGACTATGATTTAATTTGTTTTCAAGAAATCAATCAGGAGATCACTTCGCTAGAGGTGGAGGTGAATGACCTTTATCAAGCTTTGCCAGCAGCTGAGCCTATTCATCAAGACCACTATGTTAGACTTTTGGTTGAAAAGTTGTCAGATCAAGGAAAAAATTACTATTGGACTTGGGCTTATAACCATATCGGTTATGACCGCTACCATGAAGGTGTGGCTATCTTGTCTAAAACACCGATTGAAGCTAGAGAAATTTTGGTCTCAGATGTGGATGATCCAACAGACTATCATACTCGTCGTGTTGCCTTGGCTGAAACTGTAGTTGATGGTAAGGAGCTTGCAGTTGCTAGTGTCCACCTTTCTTGGTGGGATAAAGGTTTCCAAGAAGAATGGGCACGATTTGAGGATGTCTTGAAAGAATTGAACAAGCCACTTTTATTAGCTGGAGATTTTAACAACCCAGCTGGACAGGAAGGCTACCAAGCTATTTTAGCTAGTCCATTAGGATTACAAGATGCCTTTGAAGTTGCTCAAGAGAAAAGCGGTAGCTATACCGTTCCACCAGAAATTGATGGCTGGAAAGGGAACACTGAACCCCTTCGAATCGACTATGTTTTTACTACCAAGGAGTTAACAGTGGAAAATTTACATGTCGTATTTGATGGTAATACGAGTCCACAAGTGAGTGATCACTATGGCTTGAATGCTATGTTAAACTGGAAATAAAGATTGAAAAGAGGTTGGGATTCTCAAATTCCAGCCTTTTTCTGACTAGAAAAGCTACTGAAAGTAAGCTCTATAAGTGAGACTACTGAAATGGAATAAAATGTGGTATAATTGATAAGATAGATAGAATCGAGGATATTATGTCATTTACGAAATTTCAATTTAAAAACTATATTAGAGAAGCCTTGGAGGAGTTAAAATTTACAACTCCAACAGAGGTACAAGATAAGTTGATTCCTATTGTTTTGGTAGGTCGTGACCTAGTCGGTGAATCAAAAACAGGTTCAGGTAAAACTCACACTTTCTTGTTACCGATTTTCCAGCAATTAGATGAAGCTAGCGATAGTGTACAAGCAGTCATTACTGCACCAAGTCGTGAGTTGGCTACTCAAATTTACCAAGCGGCCCGTCAGATTGCTGCCCACTCAGAAGTGGAAATTCGTGTGGTTAATTATGTGGGTGGTACGGATAAGGCTCGCCAGATTGAGAAATTGGCAAGTAATCAGCCTCATATTGTTATAGGAACACCAGGCCGTATCTACGACTTGGTTAAATCTGGTGACCTGGCTATTCACAAGGCCACGACCTTTGTGGTCGATGAGGCAGACATGACCTTGGATATGGGATTCTTGGAAACTGTTGATAAGATTGCTGGAAGTCTTCCAAAAGATCTGCAATTCATGGTTTTCTCAGCGACTATTCCACAAAAGTTGCAACCATTCTTGAAAAAATACTTGTCAAATCCTGTTATGGAGAAAATCAAGACCAAAACGGTCATTTCTGACACTATTGATAATTGGTTGATTTCTACTAAAGGACGTGACAAGAACGCTCAAATTTATCAGTTGACTCAGTTGATGCAGCCTTATTTGGCAATGATTTTTGTCAATACTAAAATGCGTGCTGATGAATTGCATGCTTACCTGACTGCTCAAGGTTTGAAGGTGGCAAAGATTCATGGAGATATTGCCCCTCGTGAACGCAAACGTATCATGAACCAGGTGAAAAATCTGGATTTTGAGTACATTGTCGCAACAGACTTGGCAGCTCGTGGGATTGACATTGAAGGTGTCAGCCATGTCATCAATGATGCCATTCCGCAAGATTTGTCCTTCTTTGTTCACCGTGTTGGTCGTACTGGACGAAATGGCCTACCAGGTACAGCTATTACTCTTTATCAGCCAAGCGATGATTCGGATATCCGTGAGTTGGAGAAATTGGGAATCAAGTTTACTCCTAAGATGGTTAAAGACGGAGAATTTCAAGATACCTATGACCGAGATCGTCGTGCTAACCGTGAGAAGAAGCAAGATAAGCTTGATATCGAAATGATTGGTCTGGTCAAAAAGAAAAAGAAAAAAGTCAAACCAGGTTATAAGAAAAAAATTCAATGGGCGGTTGATGAAAAACGCCGCAAAACTAAGCGTGCTGAAAATCGCGCTCGTGGTCGTGCAGAGCGTAAAGCAAAACGCCAAACATTTTAAGGCAATTGTTGGAGTGCTGAGCTCCAACCTTTTTATTTATGAAAGCGAAATATCTATATTGAAAGATCACATTAAAGACTGCAAATTGTGTTAAAAAATGATATAATGATGAAGTTATATAGTCCCGATAAGATGGTAGGTATTTATAACTAAGAATTTTCCTATCAGTACTTTGTAACTCTATAACACTATTTTTAAGGGGGGACATTTTTATGTCAGAACGTAAATTATTCACGTCTGAATCTGTATCTGAGGGGCATCCAGATAAGATTGCAGACCAAATTTCAGATGCGATTTTGGATGCTATTTTAGCCAAGGATCCAGAGGCGCACGTTGCTGCTGAGACAGCTGTATATACTGGTTCAGTCCACGTTTTTGGTGAAATTTCTACAAATGCCTATGTGGATATTAACCGTGTGGTTCGTGATACCATTGCAGAGATTGGTTACACCAATACAGAATATGGATTTTCTGCTGAGACGGTGGGAGTACATCCATCTTTGGTGGAACAATCTCCTGACATCGCCCAAGGGGTTAACGAAGCCTTGGAGGTACGTGGGAATGCAGACCAAGATCCACTGGACTTGATTGGGGCTGGAGACCAAGGGCTTATGTTTGGATTTGCAGTGGATGAAACAGAAGAGCTCATGCCTTTGCCAATTTCACTAAGCCACAAGTTGGTTCGTCGTTTAGCAGAACTTCGTAAATCTGGTGAAATCAGCTATCTTCGTCCAGATGCTAAATCTCAAGTTACGGTTGAATATGATGAAAATGACCGTCCAGTACGTGTGGACACAGTCGTTATTTCTACTCAGCACGATCCAGAAGTCAGCAACGAACAAATTCACAATGATGTTATTAGCAAGGTTATCAAAGAGGTTATTCCAGTCTCTTACTTGGATGAGCAAACAAAATTCTTCATCAATCCAACTGGTCGCTTTGTCATCGGTGGACCTCAAGGGGACTCAGGTTTGACTGGTCGTAAGATTATCGTGGATACCTATGGTGGCTACTCTCGTCACGGTGGTGGTGCCTTCTCTGGTAAGGATGCGACTAAGGTAGACCGTTCTGCGTCATATGCGGCTCGCTATATTGCCAAGAATATCGTTGCAGCAGGTCTTGCTAAGAAGGCAGAAGTGCAATTAGCCTACGCTATCGGTGTTGCCCAACCTGTGTCTGTTCGTATTGATACTTTCGGTACGGGGACAGTAGCTGAAAGCAAGCTTGAAAAAGCAGCTCGTCAAATCTTTGACCTTCGTCCTGCAGGAATTATCCAAATGCTGGACCTCAAACGTCCAATCTACCGACAAACAGCGGCTTATGGACACATGGGACGTACAGATATTGACCTTCCATGGGAACGTCTGGACAAGGTTGATGCTTTGAAAGAAGCAGTCAAATAAATGAATTGAAGAAAGAGGGCAGTCCCTCTTTTTTTGATATATTATACTAATCTCCGTTAATCATTGAAATTATAGCTTGAATTTGATATGATGGTCTTATGGATAAAAGTAGAGCAAAACGTGAGAATCACGATAAGATAAGAATCAGTTTAATAGCCCTAGTAGCTATCTTCTCAGTAAGTATTTGTGTCCTTGGGGCGATGATTGGTTACAAAGTCTATACGAAACAAAGTTTTGAACAAAAGATTGAATCTCTCAAAAAAGAGAAAGATGATCAATTGAGTGAAGGAAATCAGAAGGAGCATTTTCGTAAGGGACAAGCTGAAGTGATTGTCTTTTATCCTCTCCAAGGCGAGCAAGTGATTTCGTCTGTAAAAGGAATCATGACACAGGATATTAAAGACAATCTAGAGGATAAGGAAAATCTGGTTTTTTATTATACGGAGAAACAGGACTCGACTTTAAAAGGGATTGTCAACCGAAGTGTGATGAAACAAGTCTATGATTTATCTTCGTCAAAAGTTGAAGAGATAGAGAAAACTAGTCTAGCGAAAGTGCATTTGACAGAAGATGGTAAATCTTTTACCCTTGATAAATTATTTTCAGATGCTAGTAAGGCTAAAGAGAAACTGATAAAAGAACTGACTTCTTTCTTACAGGATAAGAAATTAGAACAAGACAAGATTGATCAGATAGTTAAAGGCTTGTCTGACCAAGATCTGTCTGCATGGAATTTTGATTATAAGGATAGTCAGATTATCCTTTATCCAAGTCAGGCAGTTGAAAATCTGGATGAGATTGCCTTGCCAGTATCTAGTTTCTTTGAGCTTATTCAGTCCTCATATTTGCTAGATAAGGATGCGGAACTTTATAAAGCTTATTTTGAAAAGAAAAATCGTAAAGTGGTGGCCTTGACTTTTGATGATGGGCCAAATCCTACAACGACAAATCAAGCATTAGACACACTTTCTAAGTATGGTATCAAGGCAACTTTCTTTGTTTTAGGTAAGAATGTTTCTGGCAATGAAGGGATTCTGAAACGTATGAAAGCAGATGGCCATGTCATTGGAAACCATAGTTGGAGCCATCCAGTGCTTTCAAAACTTTCCCTTGATGACGCTAAAAAACAAATAACTGATACTGAGGATGCGCTAACTAAGGTGCTGGGCTCTAGTTCTAAACTTATGCGTCCGCCTTATGGAGCCATTACAGACGACATTCGTAATAGCCTCGATTTGAGCTTTATTATGTGGAATGTGGATAGTCTGGATTGGAAGAGTAAAAATGAAGCAGCTATTTTGACAGAAATTCAGCGTGAAGTCAAGAATGGTTCTATTATTCTCATGCATGATATTCATGCTGAGACGGTAAATGCTCTACCGAAGGTTATTGACTACTTGAAAGGGCAAGGTTATGACTTTGTAACCATACCAGATTTATTAGATTCCCGTCTCAAAGCTCACCAGCTCTACTATAACCGTGACCAATAATTTAAAAAATCTAAAGAGATAAGTTTTCATTGAGAATTTGTTTCTTTGGATTTTCTTCACATAGAAAGGAAAAATAATGAAATCTTATACTTTGAATAATGGCGTTCCAATTCCAGTTCTAGGATTTGGAACCTGGAAAGCTGAAAATGGAGAGATTGCCTATCAAGCTGTCCTAGAGGCTTTAAAGGCAGGCTATCGCCATATCGATACGGCAGCTATCTATAAAAATGAAGAAAGCGTTGGTCGTGCTATTCATGACAGTGGCGTGTCACGTGAGGAAATTTTTGTAACCAGTAAACTCTGGAATACAAATCATAGCTATGAGCAAGCTCGTCAGGCTTTTGAAGAGTCTTTAGAGAAGCTGGGCTTGGAATATTTGGATTTGTATTTGATTCATTGGCCAAATCCAAAACCTTTGAGAGAAAATGACGCATGGAAAACTCGCAATGCTGAGGTCTGGAGAGCGATAGAAGACCTCTATCAAAAAGGCAAAATCCGTGCTATCGGGATTAGTAATTTTCTTCCCCATCATTTGGATTCCTTGCTTGAAACTGCAAATATTGTTCCTGCGGTCAATCAAGTTCGCTTGGCGCCAGGTGTGTATCAAGAGGAAGTCGTAGCTTACTGTCGAGAAAAAGGAATTTTATTGGAAGCTTGGGGGGCCTTTTGGACAGGGAGAACTATTTGATAGCAAGCAAGTGCAAGCAAGTGCAAGAAATCGCAGCAAATCACGGAAAGTCTGTTGCTCAGATAGCCTTGGCCTGGAGCTTGGCAGAAGGATTTTTACCACTTCCGAAATCTGTTACAGCCTCTCGTATTCAGGCTAATCTTGATTGCTTTGGAATTGAATTGAGTCAAGAGGAACGAGAAACCTTAAAAACGATTGCTGTTCAGTCGGGTGCTCCACGAGTTGATGATATGGATTTTTAGAAAATCATAAAAAGAATTGTACATTGTTCTAATTTTTGATATAATAGTCAGCAGGAAAGAAAGTCTTATGGCGTTCTTCAAGCGAGCTTGGGATAGTGGGAGCCAAGTAGGACAAAATAAAGAGCTGGCGCTTTCTGTAGTATTTTCAAAAACAATGAAGTAATAAATTAGGGTGGAACCGCGTTTCTGACGCCCCTAGTCGTAAGGCTTGGGTGTTGAAATTCGGTTCTTTTTGATTTTGAACCTGAGTCTTCTTTCAAGAAAATCAGTCCTTGATTTTATATCTAGTCCTACTGCTTTAGGTCTGTTTAAGCTAGAAGCAGTACTAACTCGTCTTGCCTCGTATGATTGATGAGGCAGACTTGTGTCGCAAGTAATTTATATAAAAAGGAGTAAAAAATGTCTAAGAAATTAACATTTCAAGAAATTATTTTGACTTTGCAACAATTTTGGAATGACCAAGGTTGTATGCTTATGCAGGCTTATGATAATGAAAAAGGTGCGGGTACAATGAGTCCTTACACTTTCCTTCGTGCTATCGGACCTGAGCCATGGAATGCAGCCTATGTAGAGCCATCCCGTCGTCCTGCTGACGGTCGTTACGGGGAAAACCCTAACCGTCTTTACCAACACCACCAATTCCAAGTGGTTATGAAGCCTTCCCCATCAAACATCCAAGAACTTTACCTTGAGTCTTTGGAAAAATTGGGAATCAATCCTTTGGAACACGATATTCGTTTTGTTGAGGACAACTGGGAAAACCCATCTACTGGTTCAGCTGGTCTTGGATGGGAAGTTTGGCTTGATGGGATGGAAATCACTCAGTTCACTTATTTCCAACAAGTTGGTGGATTGGCAACTGGCCCTGTGACTGCGGAAGTTACCTATGGTTTGGAGCGTTTGGCTTCTTACATTCAAGAAGTTGATTCTGTCTATGATATCGAGTGGGCCGATGGTGTAAAATACGGAGAAATCTTTATCCAGCCTGAGTACGAGCATTCAAAATATTCATTTGAAATTTCGGATCAAGAAATGTTGCTGGAAAACTTTGATAAGTTTGAAAAAGAAGCTGGTCGTGCATTAGAAGAAGGCTTAGTTCACCCTGCTTATGACTATGTTCTCAAATGTTCACACACCTTTAACCTGCTTGATGCGCGTGGTGCCGTATCTGTAACTGAGCGTGCAGGCTATATCGCCCGTATCCGTAACTTGGCCCGTGTCGTAGCTAAAACCTTTGTCGCAGAACGCAAACGCCTAGGCTACCCACTTTTAGATGAAGCAACACGAGCTAAACTCTTAGCAGAAGACGCAGAATAGTGAGTAATACTGTGCTCTAAAATCGTTAGAGGCAAGTCGAAGATTTGCTAGAGGGATATGCACCGCTGTACTGTTATGAGGGGATTTTTGAAACCTTAGGTTCAAAAATCAGTCAGCTAAATCCACTTTGATGAGACTGCTGGAAATCTAGATCAATTTTGCATTAGATTTCCATACAGACTCACAAAGTTAGTTAGCGACGTCCCCAGTACCTAAGGTGCATATCAAAAAAGATTGAAGAAAATGTAAAGGAAAAAACATGACAAAAAACTTATTAGTAGAACTCGGTCTTGAAGAATTACCAGCCTATGTTGTCACACCAAGTGAAAAACAACTAGGCGAAAAAATGGCAGCCTTCCTCAAGGAAAACCGTCTGTCTTTTGAAGCCATTCAAACCTTCTCAACACCCCGTCGTTTGGCTGTTCGTGTGACTGGCCTTGCAGACAAACAGTCTGATTTGACAGAAGATTTCAAGGGTCCAGCAAAGAAAATTGCCTTGGATAGTGATGGAAACTTCACCAAAGCAGCTCAAGGATTCGTCCGTGGAAAAGGCTTGACGGTTGAAGATATCGAATTCCGTGAAATCAAGGGTGAAGAATATGTCTATGTCACTAAGGAAGAAGTTGGTCAAGCAGTTGAAGCCATTGTTCCTGGTGTTGTAGATGTCTTGAAGTCATTGACTTTCCCTGTCAGCATGCACTGGGCTGGAAATAGTTTTGAATACATTCGTCCTGCTCACACTTTGACTGTTCTTCTAGATGAAGAAGAGTTTGATTTGGATTTCCTTGATATCAAGGGAGGTCGTGTGAGCCGTGGTCATCGTTTTTTGGGACAAGAAACCAAGATTCAGTCAGCCTTGAGTTATGAAGAAGACCTTCGTGCACAGTTTGTAATTGCGGATCCACGTGAACGTGAGCAAATGATTGTTGACCAAATTAAGGAAATTGAGGCGAAACATGGTGTACGCATCGAAATTGATGCTGACTTGCTGAATGAAGTCTTGAACTTGGTTGAATACCCAACTGCCTTTATGGGAAGTTTTGATGCCAAATACCTTGAAGTTCCAGAAGAAGTTTTGGTGACTTCGATGAAGGAACACCAACGTTACTTTGTTGTTCGTGATCAAAACGGCAAACTCTTGCCAAACTTCATTTCAGTCCGTAACGGAAACGCAGAGCATTTGGAAAATGTCATCAAGGGTAATGAAAAAGTATTGGTAGCTCGTTTAGAAGACGGAGAATTCTTCTGGCGTGAAGACCAAAAATTGGTGATTTCAGACCTTGTTGAAAAATTAAACAATGTGACTTTCCACGAAAAGATTGGTTCTCTTCGTGAACACATGATTCGTACGGGTCAGATTGCTATTCTCTTGGCAGAAAAAGCTGGTTTGTCAGCGTATGAAACGATTGACCTAGCCCGTGCAGCTGCTATTTACAAGTTTGACTTGTTGACAGGTATGGTTGGTGAATTTGACGAACTCCAAGGAATTATGGGTGAAAAATATGCCCTTCTTGCTGGGGAAACTCCAGCAGTTGCAGCTGCTATTCGTGAACACTACATGCCTACATCAGCTGAAGGAGAACTTCCAGAGAGCAAGGTGGGAGCAGTGCTTGCCATTGCAGATAAATTGGATACGATTTTGAGTTTCTTCTCAGTAGGTTTGATTCCATCAGGTTCTAATGACCCTTATGCTCTTCGTCGTGCAACTCAAGGTGTGGTTCGTATCTTGGATGCCTTTGGTTGGCATATTGCTATGGATGAGTTGATTAATAGCCTTTATGCTTTAACATTTGACAGCTTGACTTATGAAAATAAGGCAGAGGTTATGGACTTTATCAAGGCTCGTGTTGATAAAATGATGGGTTCAACTCCAAAAGATATCAAGGAAGCAGTTCTTGCAGGATCAAACTTTGTTGTGGCAGAGATGCTGGAAGCAGCAAGTGCTCTCGTAGAAGCAAGCAAGGAAGAAGACTTCAAACCATCTGTTGAATCACTTTCTCGTGCCTTTAACTTGGCTGAGAAGGCAGAAGGAGTTGCTGCAGTTGATTCGTCACTATTTGAAAATGATCAAGAAAAAGCCTTGGCTGAAGCAGTAGATACACTTGTGTTATCAGGTACTGCAAGTCAGCAACTGAAACAACTCTTTGCGCTTAGTCCAGTTATTGATAATTTCTTTGAGAATACCATGGTAATGGCAGAAGATCAGGCTGTTCGTCAAAATCGTTTGGCTATCCTGTCTCATTTAACTCAAAAAGCAGCTAAGCTTGCTCGTTTTAACCAAATTAACACTAAATAAAATTTGATAAACGGACTTTATCTTATCACAAAGGAGAAGAAATGGATCCGAAAAAAATTGCTCGTATTAACGAGCTTGCTAAAAAGAAAAAAGCAGAAGGCTTGACCCAAGAAGAAAAAGTGGAACAAGCCAAACTACGTGAGGAGTACATCGAAGGGTATCGTCGCGCTGTTCGTCACCACATTGAAGGAATCAAAATTGTGGATGAAGAAGGAAACGATGTTACACCAGAAAAACTACGTCAAGTCCAACGTGAAAAAGGGTTACACGGCCGTAGTCTCGATGATCCAAATTCATAAAAACTATTCTTTCTTTTAACAAAGATAGGTGAAACGATAACAAAACGACTAGCAGACACAAACTGCTAGTCGTTTTTAGCTGACTTAATCTAGTAGGATACAGAACTACATCCGTTACGTAATTTATCTATCTAATACTCTTCGAAAATCTCTTCAAATTACGTAAGCGTCGTCTTGCCGTATATATGTTACTGACTTCGTCAGTTCTATCTGCAACCTCAAAGCAGTGCTTTGAGCAACCTGCGACTAGCTTCCTAGTTTGCTCTTTGATTTTCATTGAGTATAATATCTTGGATTCATTAGAAAATCAATCTTTTCTTAGTTCAATGACTTGATTATAGCGACTTTCGTTATTGATATGGTGAGCAATTTCTAACACCATCATCGGCAGTGAGAAAATCAAGTCTCGGACCATCTGGCTATTTTCTACGTCAAGAGCTGCAGTTACCTCATCTACTAATAAAATCTCCTTTTTACGAAGTAGAAAGCGTGCTAGTTCGATACGGACACGCTGTCCACCTGAAATATTTTCTCCATTATCAGTGATCACAAAATCAAGTCCATTTGTCAGTTCATAATCAAGTTTTACTTGTTTTAAAACAGCATCTAACTCTTGATCTGAAAATTCTTGTCCCAAGCTTAGGTTGTAACGAACAGTATCATTAAAGAGAAAAGGATGCTGGTTGATGATGCCCACTTGACGAATAAAGTTACTTATTTTAGCGCCATCCTCTGTGATACAAGTAATCATCCCACTATCAGCTTTCTCTTTCCCAATAATCATTCGGAAAAGGGTGGATTTTCCACAGCCACTTGGCCCTTTTATGAGAACTTTTTCACCTTGTTGAATCGTTAGATTGAGATCGTGAATAATCTCCCTACCGTTATATGATTTATTTAAGTGAAAAATTTCCAGATATGCTACTTGAGAGACTGAGTGGTTGTCCACTTCTCTATCATCAATTCGATTCAAAATTCCAAAAATCTTATCAACTGTTGTTTTAGCGCCTTGCATATCTGCCACATCATACATAATATTTTGAATAGGGCCCACTAGTTGGCCGGCAGCAATATACATAGCAACCAAGTTAGCTAAGTAAACATGATGATTATGCATGGCAAGGAAGAATCCCAATACTAAAGGTAGTACTTGGCTAAGAAATACCATAAAACCATTACAAAAGAAAACAAAATTATGAGTAAAAGAAAACCTTTGAATAGCTCGTTGATAACGAAGATTGATATTCCAGACACGCTGATAATGTTCAGACAAGGCTTGATTCATTCGTAAGGTCTGAGCACCCCGAATACTGTCAGAGATTTGATTATGAACGGCAGTTCTTTCCTGAGACATTTCCTCCCCTGAATTTTTCAGTCTATTATTCATTAAAAATTGTGGAATGGGACGTAAAATTGTAAAGAAAACAAAGATAGAACCCAATATAACATTTTGCGCAATGATATAGATTGCCGTAATTAGCGCCCCAAATCCCCAACATGAAATGGACATGTAGCATCTAAAGAAGTTATCTCCTAGAAATTCCATATCTTGTGTCAGCATGGTAATTTTCTCATCTTCACTATATTCTCTGTCTTCTATCAACTTCTGGAGTAATTTCGTTCGAATATTCATTTGAATCTCACGTTGAAAGACATTATTTGCATGATTACAAAACAACATCAGGCTATACAAAGCGAAATAGACTGAAAAACCAAAGAGAGCAAATTTCCAAATAGACGAATATGTTAAACTATTTTGATCTATAGATAATGCTTTAGAAACAACCAAGGGTTGTCCCAGTGCAAGTCCCCCATTTGCTAGTGCCCCAATAATAGTTAGGTATTTTGTTTTTGTATCGAGATATTTAAAGATATGAATCATAAAGCACCTCTAGAAAATAGATTTCTATAATTGAGAAATATCTGTTGTAATAACTAGATATTATTGTACACTCTATCACATTGTTCGTTTAATATATCTATTATACATCAATGAATGGGATTTAGTCAATAAGTCGTAACACACTACAGTTGATAAAGAGTCTACTAAAAAAGGAACCAAAATGGTTCCTAAAATTATTAGTTGCTTGCGCCAGATGTAGCGTCTGCACCACCACCGTGGCCTCCAGCATCACCTGCATCAGAAGCTCCAGATGTAGCATCTGCATCGCCGTGACCATGTCCGCCAGCAGAAGCTGAAGCATTTCCACCAACTAGACGTTGACCAGTTGTTTCCAAGTACCAATCAAGCCATGGTTGGAAATTAAAGATAATTTCATTAATTCCAGCATATGAGCCATCTGGATAGTACATTGCTTTATAGTTATGAGTATTAATTACACCTTCTGGTTGTCCCGGAACAATTGTACGGACATATTCTTGATCTCCGTTACGCAATACGCCGACAACCCATTCAACATTTTTCATTCTTGCAGGTGGAAGTGAAGCATGCACTGTTCCTAGGCGACTACCTGCTTGAACTCGCACACGTTTACCATACATTGTATTTGGATCTTGGTGGGCGTTATTATAGTACAAGAATTGGTTATTATCATCAGCATATGTCAACTCAAATGGCATTGCTTTCAAGAACATATCAATTTGGTTAACTGTCAAGATACCGTGGTCTAATTTAACGTAAGTATCTCCAGAAACAGCTCCTACAAGTTCAGCTGCTTTTTCTACCCATTCAGGATCATCAGGATCAACTCCTTGAATGGTAGTTGCAATTGGATTTGTACAATATAAATCTTCTGGTGCGATTGGTTTTGGTTTTTTCAATTTTGAAACGACTCCCACATATTTTACAAAGTTGTCTAAACATGTTTCAAGGAAATTAATAGTTCCTTCATTTGTGATATTTCCATTAACATCAAAGGCTTCTTTAGCTTTACCGAGAAGGAATTCATTTCCTGGAAGAGTATAGGCATTGACACCTGGCGCGTCAAGAATCTTACGAAGGTGAACTTGGGCACGAGAAGTACCTTGGTCGTAGTAAGATGCTCCCACAATCATGACTGGTTTGTTTTCAAATGGATGAACTTCGTATGACAGCCATTCAAGAACAGATTTTAGAGAAGCTGAGATTGTATGGTTGTGCTCAGGAGTAGCGATAATAACACCATCAGCACGAGTAATTTTGTTATATAAATAACGTAATTGGAAACTTTCGTCCCATTTTTCGTCTTGGTTAAACATTGGAACTTCGTCAATTTCAAGAACTTCTAATTCAAATTTGAGTTTGAAGTGACGACGGATAAATTCCAAGAGTTTACGGTTATATGATTGATCGTAGTTTGATCCTACAAGTCCAACAAATTTCATTCTTTTTGGTCTCCTATCTTACAAATTTTCCCAGTCAAAGTCTTCAGCATCTTTGCGAAGCAATTCCTGTGCGTTACGCAATTTTTCTGTAATTTTTACAAAGATACGGAAGTCGTCAAAAGTAGCATCCAATTTTTTAATAACATCAAGGTCAACTAAGTCACCACTTGTACTGAAGGCTTGAAGAGAATGTGAAAGCAAGAATTCATCAGGAAGGACACTTGCTTTGATTTCTGGTGCATTCAAGATTTGGCGAAGTTGTAATTGGGCACGTGATGAACCAAGTGTACCGTATGAAGCACCTGTAATCATGATTGGTTTATTCAAAAGTGGGTAGATACCATAAGACAACCAAGCAAGAGCGCTCATCAAAACAGCTGGAATAGAGTGATCATATTCAGGAGTACCGATAATAACGCCATCTGCCTCTTCAATTTTAGCAGCAATTTCCAGAATTTCAGCAGGTACTTGCTTGTCAGCTGGTTTGTTGAAGACAGGAATGTCTTTAATTTCAACAAGTTCAATTTCAGCTTTTTCAGCAAAGTGTTTTTGCATGTATTGAAGCAATTGACGGTTTGTAGAACGTTTTGAATTTGTTCCAACAATAGCAATAAGTTTTAACATGAGATTTCCTTTCTCTTTTTACATAATACGATTTTAGAACTCCATTGAAACAGTTGTTTCTATAGAGTAGGAATTCCTGAAGAACAGCTTAGGTGACCTTCTTTATCGATGAGGATAGCTTCGATGCCCTCCAAACTTTCGACTTGCCAGAGGATAGAAGCAGGTCTTTCTCCAAATAGACGGGTTGTCCAGATTTCACCGTCGACTGATTTATCAGAGATGATTGTTAGACTAGCTAGTTCCGTCTCAACAGGATATCCTGTTTGGCTGTCAAAAATATGATGGTAATCTTTTCCATCGACTGTCAGGTGACGTTCATAAATGCCTGAAGTCACGACAGATTTATTGACAACAGGGATGGTCATTAAGTGATTTCCCCGAGGATTGGCTGGGTCTTGAATCCCGATTTGCCAAGGCTGATTTCCTCTTGTCTGATTTTTTCCAATGGTCAGGATATTCCCTCCCAGATTGATCAAGGCAGAAGTGACTCTCTCTTCTCTCAGAAATTGGGCAACCTTATCCGCACTATATCCCTTTGCTAAACAGCCAAGATCGATCTTCATTCCTTTCTGTTTCAAGAACACAGTGGAAGTAGAAGAATCTAACTCGATATATTGAGGATTGATTAAAGGGAGAACCTCTTCAATTTCTTGAGGTTGGGCAACTTTGGCATCTGAAAAACCGATGCGCCAGGTTTGAATCAAGGGACCAATGCTGATATTGAGATGACTAGAGGGCGCTAGGCTATGCTCTAATCCAAGTGAAATCAGTTCAAACAGGTCTGGATGCACCGTGACTGGGGCTATTCCAGCTTGATGATTGATTTCCATCAACTCAGATTCTTGACTATTGGCATTGAAGCGGTATTCTAGCTCTTTGAGCAAATCAAAGGATTTTTGGAGCAAGATATCGGCTCGCTCATCTACTAATGAAATAGTGATAGTAGTTCCCATTAGCCGTTCAGAATGTGAACTAAGAGGCAAGCTACCAACTCCTTTCTCTTATGAAAAGAAGGTTGAAATATAGTAATTTTTTTGCAAAATTAACCTCTTACATTTTCTTTCCATAATACTAGCATACCATAAAGTCAGCGTTTTCACAAATAAAATTTGTAAAGTTGTCAAGAAATATGCTCAGAAAATAAAGAGTAATTGTAAGAAAGGCTGATAAAATACAGATTATTTACATTTTTTTACAAAAAATCAGGAAAATTAGCAAAACTCTTGTAAACGCTAACAGTAAATGTTATACTAGAAGAGTAAATTTAAAATTGAAGGTAGGAATTTTTCTATGAGTAAAATCGTTGTAGTTGGTGCTAACCACGCTGGTACAGCATGTATTAATACTATGTTGGATAATTTTGGCAATGAGAACGAAATCGTTGTATTTGACCAAAACTCTAACATCTCTTTCCTAGGATGTGGAATGGCCCTTTGGATTGGTGAACAAATTGACGGTGCTGAAGGCTTGTTCTATTCTGATAAAGAAAAATTGGAAGCTAAAGGTGCTAAAGTGTACATGAACTCACCAGTTCTTTCAATCGACTATGATAACAAAGTAGTTACAGCAGAAGTTGAAGGAAAAGAGCACAAAGAATCATACGAGAAATTGATTTTCGCTACAGGTTCTACACCAATCTTGCCACCAATCGAAGGTGTTGAAATTGTTAAAGGAAACCGCGAATTTAAAGCAACTCTTGAAAACGTACAATTCGTAAAATTGTACCAAAACGCTGAAGAAGTGATCAACAAACTTGCTGACAAGAGCCAGCACCTTGACCGTATCGCCGTTGTAGGTGGTGGTTACATCGGTGTTGAACTTGCTGAAGCCTTTGAACGTCTTGGAAAAGAAGTTGTCCTTGTTGATATCGTTGATACTGTCTTGAACGGTTACTATGACAAAGACTTCACACAAATGATGGCGAAGAATTTGGAAGATCACAACATCCGCTTGGCGCTTGGTCAAACTGTTAAAGCAATCGAAGGTGATGGTAAAGTTGAACGCTTGATTACTGATAAAGAAACTTTCGATGTGGACATGGTTATCCTTGCAGTTGGTTTCCGTCCAAACACAGCTCTTGCTGATGGTAAGATTGAACTCTTCCGCAACGGTGCCTTCCTTGTAGACAAGAAACAAGAAACTTCACTTCCTGGTGTATTTGCCGTTGGTGACTGTGCGACTGTTTATGACAACGCTCGTAAAGACACAAGTTACATCGCCCTTGCTTCAAATGCTGTTCGTACTGGTATCGTTGGTGCTTACAACGCTTGTGGACATGAATTGGAAGGAATCGGTGTTCAAGGATCAAACGGTATCTCAATCTACGGTCTTCACATGGTTTCAACTGGTTTGACTCTTGAAAAAGCTAAAGCAGCAGGTTACAATGCGACTGAAACAGGCTTTAACGATCTTCAAAAACCAGAATTCATGAAACATGACAACCATGAAGTAGCGATTAAGATTGTATTTGACAAAGATAGCCGTGAAATTCTTGGTGCCCAAATGGTTTCACATGATATTGCAATTAGCATGGGAATTCATATGTTCTCACTTGCTATCCAAGAGCATGTGACAATTGATAAATTGGCCTTGACAGACCTCTTCTTCTTGCCACACTTCAACAAACCATACAACTACATCACAATGGCTGCTCTTACAGCTGAAAAATAAAAATGAATGAGCTATCTGGCCTTAGGTTAAGGTCAGATAGTTTTTTAGTTATACTCTTCGAAAATCTCTTCAAACCACGTCAGCTTCGCCTTACCGTAGGTATGGGTACTGACTTCGTCAGTTCTATCTGCAACCTCAAAGCAGTACTTTGAGCAACCTGCGGCTAGCTTCCTAGTTTGCTCTTTGATTTTCATTGAGTATTACTCTGTACCCATACAATTATGATTTTTTTATCTTGAGGTTCATCCTTTTCTGACTTAAAATGAAATGGTAGCTACCAATACAAATGATGAGGATAAAACAAATGACTGAAAATAGATATGAATTAAATAAAAACTTGGCACAGATGCTCAAGGGCGGTGTAATTATGGATGTGCAAAATCCTGAACAGGCCCGTATTGCAGAGGCTGCTGGTGCGGCAGCTGTTATGGCCTTGGAGCGGATTCCAGCTGATATTCGTGCAGCTGGTGGAGTTTCCCGCATGAGCGATCCAAAGATGATTAAGGAAATCCAAGAAGCGGTGAGTATTCCAGTGATGGCCAAGGTCAGAATCGGGCATTTTGTTGAGGCTCAGATTTTAGAGGCTATTGAGATTGACTATATTGATGAGAGTGAAGTTTTATCTCCAGCTGATGACCGTTTCCATGTGGACAAAAAAGAATTTCAAGTTCCTTTTGTTTGTGGTGCCAAGGACTTGGGTGAAGCCTTGCGTCGTATCGCTGAGGGAGCTTCCATGATTCGTACAAAAGGAGAACCAGGTACAGGAGATATCGTCCAAGCCGTTCGTCATATGCGCATGATGAATCAGGAAATTCGCCGCATTCAAAATCTACGTGAGGACGAACTTTATGTTGCTGCTAAGGAATTGCAAGTCCCTGTAGAATTGGTTCAATACGTTCATGAGCATGGAAAATTACCAGTTGTAAACTTTGCAGCTGGAGGTGTTGCAACGCCAGCAGATGCTGCGCTGATGATGCAATTAGGGGCAGAGGGTGTCTTTGTCGGTTCAGGTATTTTCAAGTCAGGAGATCCTGTTAAACGAGCGGGTGCCATTGTCAAAGCGGTAACTAATTTCCGAAATCCTCAAATCTTGGCTCAAATCTCTGAAGATTTAGGAGAAGCCATGGTTGGTATCAATGAAAATGAGATCCAAATCCTCATGGCTGAGCGAGGAAAATAGATGAAAATCGGAATATTGGCCTTGCAAGGGGCCTTTGCAGAACATGCAAAAGTACTAGATCAATTAGGTGTCGAGAGTGTTGAAATCAGAAATTTAGATGATTTTCAGCAGCATCAGAATGACTTGTCAGGTTTGATATTACCTGGTGGGGAGTCTACAACCATGGGCAAGCTCTTACGTGATCAGAACATGCTGATTCCCATTCGAGAAGCCATTCTATCTGGTTTACCAGTATTTGGAACTTGTGCAGGCTTGATTTTGCTGGCTAAGAAAATTACTTCTCAGGACGAGCATCATCTAGGAATTATGGATATGGTGGTTGAGCGCAATGCTTATGGGCGCCAACTAGGGAGTTTCTATACGGAAGCAGAATGTAAGGGAGTTGGTCAGATTCCAATGACCTTTATCCGTGGTCCAATTATCAGTAGTGTTGGAGAGGGTGTAGAAATTCTAGCAATAGTTGATAATCAAATCGTTGCAGCCCAAGAAAAAAATATGCTGGTAACCTCTTTTCATCCAGAATTGACTGATGATGTTCGCTTGCACCAGTACTTTATCGAAATGTGTAAAGAAAAAAGACAGTAAAAAAGCTCAAAAAATCACTTCCTGTGCTATACTGTAATTGAAATTTTTTTAGTTTTGGCGTTAGAACTGTTTCCTCAGTCCTAGCGCCTTTTCTTTTTGATAAGTCTGCTTGGTGGAGAGTAGTTTGTAAATGATTCTGAGAATCTTATGAGCACAAGCAATGACGGCTTTCATCTTGCTTCCTCTTTGGGAAATTCGATTGTAAAACTCTAAGCAGGCAGAGCCTGCTTAGAGTTTTACATATGCTACTATCTTCGTTATAGCTAACTTTAATTCTCATTTATTAAGTATACCTAAGTTTTATGTCTAAATTTTGTATAGAATAGCTGTACCTCTTAATAAAGCTATGTTTACGCTTTCAATCAAGCTTAATTTATGATACTATTATGGTAATAGAGAAAATTCTTAGTTCGCCAAAGACCTTTATTCGAGATCCAGAGGAAATAGAAATTTTATCCATTAAAAATACGTTTCATAAGTTACTTACTTGATATTAATAGAATTCCAATATTGTATAATTAAATCAAATATGACACTGGAATCAGGAGGATTTATTATGCTTAATAATGTAGCTGTTAAAGTCTCAAACATTTCAAAAGAATTTTTGTTAGGGCAAGACAAAACTGTCTCTATTTTGAAAGATGTTTCTTTATCTGTCAATTATGGGGAATTTGTATCAATACTTGGTGTCAGTGGTTCTGGAAAGTCTACTTTGCTAAGTTGCTTATCAAGTTTATCTGAACCAACAAGTGGCGAGGTTGTTATCAATGGTGTAAATCCATATACCTTAAAAGAAGGGAAGCTTGCTAAATTTAGAAGACAAGATATTGCAATTATTTTTCAAAACTATAATCTGGTACCCGCTCTACCTGTACTAGAAAATGTTACACTTCCTCTGAGACTCTCAGGAAAGAGTGTTGATAGCAATAAAGTAAAAAAAATGTTGGATGGTTTGAATTTTAAAGCAGAACTATCATCATTAGTTGCTACCTTATCAGGTGGAGAACAGCAAAAAGTGGCTATTACTCGTGCAATAATAGCTGATAGTAAAATTATTTTTGCTGATGAGCCAACAGGAGCTCTGGACAGCGTCTCAAGAAAACTTATATTTGAAACACTTCGTAATTTAGCGAGTCAAGGAAAATGTGTTCTTATGGTCACTCATGATATTGAGTTGGCTTCAAAAACTGACAGAGCACTCATTTTAAAAGACGGAAAAATATCTCGACAAATTGTTAAACCTTCAGCTGATGAGCTCTACCAAGCACTTGAAAGTAGTAAAGATTAATTTGAGGAGGAGTTATTATGCTAAAATTAATCATTTACCAATTTCAGTACTCAAAAAGACAATGGTTAGGAACGATACCATTACTATTTGTATCTAGCCTAATTGTTGGATCATCTTTATTTGGTATTGCTAGTTCAATAAAGACTGCTAATATTAACGCTTCACAACTTTTTCAAATGCTAATAATTTTTGGCGGAACTACTCTATTTTTCCTTATTTCAAATAATATAAGACTGCTAATAGATATCTTTAAAAAGGATTACCAATTATGGACTATCTTAGGCGCAAGCAGAACTCAGCTATCTTTATTAGTATCTGGACAGTTTTATTTAATGGCAGTGATTGTTAGTAGTATTGGTACAATACTTTCATTTATCATGGCAGATAGTTACTACAAATTTTTACAAAATTTATTAGGAAGATATGAGTTACCTGATTTAGTTATTACAGCCAACATTCAATCAATTTTATTGAGTGTTTTTATAGTACCAACAATTGTCGGGATAGGGGATTACTTTTATTCAAGTCGAATACTTAAAATATCATCAATATTAAAACCAAAAAGAAAAAAGAAAAGTTACAGTAACTGGTTTTGTTAACATCTCTGTTCGTTTATTCCTATGGTTACTATGTATAGGTTTTATTGTTTCAGCAGATTTTAGCAGAAACAAAGAAATAATTTCAACACAGTCAAGCATAATATTATTTTTATTAATTATTCACATCCTTATTATTCAATCACTATCTCCATCAATTCAAGTGTTTCTAATAAAATTTTTAATGAGGATATTTCCAACTGAAAATTATGTAATTAATACAGGCTTTTGGAATCTACTATCCAATCCTAGCTATTTGAAAAGTATACAAACTTCAATGAGCATGGGAGTAACTCTCATTTCTGGGTTTATTCTTTACACCCAAAATATGTATTCATTCATGAATACAGCAAACGGAGTAAACGAAGCAAGAGCTTCCTTTATTGCTTATATGTCTGCTCCAATTATTCTGATTATTACTAATTCTATTTCTCTTACAATTTTATCTTCTAATAAAGATATTGAGGACATTAAACAGTTAAAGACACTGGGAGTGTCAAGATTACAACTCTTTAAAATACGTATAGGCGAGGCAATAATACATTCGGTGTTAATTTTATTAGTCTCAGCAATTTTCAATTTAATTATTTTAATTTTAGTTAGCTTTATTGGCCAATTTTTAGGCCGTAGTTTAGTGGATATATCAGGTTTCTGGCAACCGAGTCTTATAGTTATTTCTTTGTTAGTTATTTTTTATAGTATTACAAAGGGATTTTATCTATTTCAAGATAGATAAATTGGAATAGTTACTGATTCAAAAAGAACACACTTATTGACATTGAAACCAAAGTAGTACTAAAACTAAAAGGCAAGGATAAAAAACCTTGTCTTTTTTTTACATATAATAAACAATGGCAATGTATTGGAGGGCAGATGCGGCTAGTATAAAGAGATGCCAAATCATGTGGAAATAAGGTTTTTTCTTGGCGTAAAATCCAGCTCCAACTGTATAAGAAAGTCCGCCAGTTACCATGAGGCTCCAGAAAATTGGCGTCGTTTGACTGATAATGGCAGGAATGATAGCTAGAACCAACCAGCCCATAATCAGGTAAAGAGCAAGGCTAAATTTCTCATTGACCTTTTTAGCAAAGATTTTATAGAGAATACCAAAGATGGTCGTTCCCCACTGAATGGAAATAATCAGATAGCCAAACCAGTTATTCATTAAGGTTAAGACGACGGGCGTGTATGAGCCAGCAATGGCAACATAAATCATAGAATGGTCAATGATTCGTAACACATATTTATGGGTTGAGCCGTAAGCCATAGAGTGGTAAATGGTTGACGAGAGGAACATGAGAAATAGACTGATGACGAAAATGGAAACACCGATAGATGATAAAAATCCGTGTGCCTCATAACTATAGGTGGATGAAATGGGGAGTAAGATGAGCATGATGACTGCACCTACGGCATGAGTCACGCTATTAGCAATCTCCTCTCCAAAACTGAGTTGTTTACTGAGTTTAAGACTAGTATTCATTAGATTTTCTCCTCTTCAGTCTGATGGATTAAAGCTAGAGTTTGATGATAGAGTTTAACGGTTTGGCAGCTACTTTGGATAATAGGATTTTCTGGATTAATCCCATTGTTCATGTAGTTCACAAAAGCATCGTAGAGTTGGTCTGAGCTGGCTTGACTTTGGAGAGTATTGAGGGTATGAGCTATTTCTTGAATAGAAAATACAGACTTGAGGGTTGTGATCGCAATCAAACGGGCAATCTGTTGGCGTTGGTATTTTTTCTTGTCAGGCTTTGTCAGATAACCATGTTTGACATAATTATTGACCATGGATGCTGTTAGGCCCTTGTCTTTATCAAGAGAGATAGGGGCGCAGACCTGATTGACATAGAGCAAAACCTGGTCCAGATAGAGGTCAATATTTGGAATTTCTGCCCATTTTGGGTAGGAAAAGGTAGTTTTCATTTTTAACTCCTTTTTATCTAGTTTTAATAACTAGATTATAAAATAATAAAAACAGAAAGTCAAGTTTTAACTGCTTGTGAAAAGGATTAAATTATGCTATGATGAGAGAAACTAGTCAGAAAAGAGGACAAAAGATGGAGATTCGTTTAGCTTTTCCAAATGAAGTAGATGCCATTATGCAGGTAATTGAGGAAGCCAAGAAATGTTTAGCAGATGCTGGTAGTGACCAGTGGCAAAATGGCTATCCAAATACAGACATTATTATCGATGATATTATCTCGGGTCAAGCCTATGTAGCCTTGGAAGAGGGAGAACTACTAGCCTATGCTGCTGTGACCAAGAGTCCAGAGGAGGCATATGAAGCTATTTATGAGGGAAACTGGCAAGCTGGAGAGTCAGAGTACCTAGTCTTTCACCGTATTGCTGTGGCAGCAGATGTGCAGGGACAGGGAGTTGCACAGACTTTTCTAGAAGGATTGATTGAAGGTTTTGATTATCTAGATTTTCGTTCAGATACGCATGCTGCAAACAAGGCCATGCAACATATTTTTGAAAAACTCGGTTTTAAACAGGTCGGTAAGGTGCCAGTAGATGGTGAACGCTTGGCCTATCAAAAATTAAAGAAATAATGCAAAAGAAGTATGCAAAAATACTCTACACTTCGCCAATAGGAACCTTGTCCGTGGTTGCTGACGAGCAATATCTGTATGGCATTTGGGTGCAGGACCAGAAGCATTTTGAGAGGGGACTAGGATATGAGACGATAGAAGCAGTTGTTAGTCATCCTATTTTAGATTCAGTTATTGCTTGTTTAGATGATTACTTTAAAGGCAAGTCTCAGGCTTTATCCGACTTGCCCTTGGCTCCAATCGGGACGGATTTTGAAAAGCGGGTTTGGTCCTATTTACAGAGAATTCCTTATGGCCAGACAGTGACCTATGGACAAATTGCCCAAGACCTGCAAGTGGCTTCTGCTCAAGCAATTGGTGGAGCAGTGGGGCGCAATCCTTGGTCTATCCTAGTACCTTGTCATCGTGTGCTAGGAGCTGGCAAGCGTCTAACAGGTTATGCTGCAGGAGTGGAAAAGAAGGCATGGCTCTTGGAGAGTGAAGGCGCAGATTTTAAAGATACAAACAAATAGAAGGAGAAACACATGTTAGAATTTATCGAATATCCAAAATGTTCAACTTGTAAAAAAGCAAAACAAGAATTAAACCAACTCGGTGTGGACTACAAAGCCGTCCATATCGTGGAAGAAACACCCAGCCAAGAAGTCATTTTAAATTGGCTAGAAACCTCAGGATTTGAATTGAAGCAATTTTTCAACACTAGTGGAATCAAATACCGTGAACTAGGACTAAAAGATAAGGTAGGAAGTCTGTCAAACCAAGAAGCAGCTGAATTGCTAGCAAGCGACGGTATGTTATTAAAACGACCGATTCTAGTGGAGAATGGAACTGTTAAGCAAATCGGTTATCGAAAAGCTTACGAAGAATTGGGATTGAAATAGTTTTTATCTATCTCTTTGATAGATAAAATATATAACCTCCCTGTTTCAAAGTATGATAAACTAGTAGGTAGACAAAGTCTGTATCTGACCGTAGCAAATAATTTCATTGACGGCAGAAGTATGGTAGAATGAATCATTATCAGGAGAGGATGTTTTTATGAATGTTACAACGATTTTAGCATCAGATTGGTACCAAAACTTGATGCAATTGATTCCGGATGGCAAGCTGTTTAGTCTGCGTTCGGCCTTTGATGGGATTCCAAGAATTGTCCAACAACTTCCAACAACGATTATGTTGACCATTGGTGGTGCCCTTTTTGGCTTGGTTTTAGCGCTGATTTTTGCCATTGTGAAGATCAATCGTGTCAGAATTTTATATCCCTTGCAGGCCTTCTTTGTTAGTTTCCTCAAAGGGACACCGATTTTGGTGCAACTCATGTTGACCTACTACGGAATTCCTTTGGCTTTGAAAGCCCTCAATCAGCAATGGGGAACTGGTCTCAATATCAATGCCATTCCAGCTGCTGCTTTTGCGATTGTAGCCTTTGCTTTTAATGAGGCTGCTTATGCCAGTGAAACCATTCGTGCAGCCATTCTCTCAGTTAATCCTGGTGAGATTGAGGCAGCACGCAGTCTGGGGATGACTCGAGCACAAGTTTATCGTCGCGTGATTATTCCAAATGCGGCCGTTGTGGCGACTCCAACCTTGATTAATTCCCTAATTGGTTTGACCAAAGGAACTTCTCTAGCCTTTAGTGCGGGTGTTGTGGAAGTCTTTGCCCAAGCTCAGATTTTGGGTGGAGCTGATTACCGCTATTTTGAACGCTTCATCTCCGTTGCCCTTGTTTATTGGGTAGTCAATATCGGAATTGAAAGCCTCGGTCGTTTCATCGAGAGGAAAATGGCTATTTCCGCACCTGATACAGTGCAAACAGATGTGAAAGGAGACCTTCGTTAATGATTAAGATTTCGAATTTAAGCAAATCCTTTTCAGGACAGACTGTCTTGGATCATCTGGACTTGGATATCCAAAAAGGAGAAGTCGTAGCCTTGATTGGTTCTTCAGGAGCTGGAAAATCAACCTTCCTTCGCAGTCTCAATTATCTTGAAACTCCTGATAGTGGCTCGATTAAGATTGATGATTTCTCAGTTGATTTTTCTAAAATCACTCAAGAAGAAATCCTTGCCCTACGTCGTAAGCTGTCAATGGTTTTCCAACAGTTTAATTTGTTTGAACGCCGCACAGCACTTGATAATGTGAAAGAAGGCTTGGTTGTGGTTAAGAAATTATCTGACCAAGAAGCAACTAAGATTGCCAAGGAAGAGTTGGCTAAGGTTGGGCTTTCTGACCGTGAAAACCATTACCCTCGCCATTTATCAGGTGGACAGAAGCAACGGGTGGCCTTGGCGCGTGCCCTTGCCATGAAACCAGATGTCTTGCTCTTAGATGAACCAACTTCAGCTCTTGACCCAGAATTGGTTGGTGAAGTAGAAAAATCTATTGCAGATGCTGCGAAGTCAGGTCAGACCATGATTTTGGTCAGTCATGACATGTCCTTTGTAGCCCAAGTGGCTGACAAGATTCTCTTCTTAGATAAGGGGAAAATCATTGAGTCTGGAACACCGGATGAGATTATCCACCATCCTAAAGAAGAGCGGACAAAAGAATTCTTCGCTAGTTACAAACGGACTTATATTTGATATAATAGATAAAGAAAAACTCAGTTAGCTGGACTAGCTGAGTTTACTCTTTAAAAAAGATAGAAATGAGAGAAATCATGCTACTGCAACTATTTTCTTTATATTTCGAGAGTTTGATCTTGACCACCATCCTCGTCCTGATTTTTTTAGGGATTTGGATTGGACTGAGAGCCATGTCAGGAGTTGATAAGACAGCCAAGGCTCGCCAAGCCCATCTCTATGATATGATTATGATTGGGGTCTTGGTTGTTCCAGTATTATCCTTTGCGGTTATGAGTTTAATTCTTGTTTTCAAAGCATAATCCTTGCTTGATTGACAAGAAAGAGTTAGAATAAAGATAGTTACAACAAGAAAGAAGGAATCTATATGTACGATACTATTATTATCGGTGCTGGTCCTGCAGGAATGACTGCAGCTCTGTATGCTGCTCGAAGCAATCTCAAAGTAGGTTTAATTGAAGGTGGTCTGCCAGGTGGTCAGATGAATAATACATCGGATATCGAAAATTACCCAGGATACGCTAATATTAGTGGACCTGAATTGGCTGAAAAGATGTTTGAACCGCTTGAAAATCTTGGTGTTGAGCACATTTATGGTTATGTTGAAAATGTAGAAGATCATGGTGATTTTAAGAAAGTGATTACTGATGACCAAACATATGAAACTCGAACAGTTATCGTAGCGACTGGTTCTAAACATCGTCCTTTGGGAGTGCTTGGAGAGGAAGAACTGAACAGTCGTGGTGTTTCTTACTGTGCCGTGTGTGATGGAGCTTTCTTCCGTGACCAAGATTTGTTGGTAGTTGGTGGCGGAGATTCAGCGGTAGAAGAAGCCCTCTTCTTGACTCGTTTTGCCAAGACTGTTACCATTGTTCACCGTCGTGACCAACTTCGTGCCCAAAAAGTGTTACAAGACCGTGCTTTCGCTAATGAGAAAGTCAGCTTTATCTGGGATTCTGTAGTTAAGGAAATCAAGGGTGAAAACCGAGTAGAATCTGTCGTATTTGAAAATGTGAAAACAGGTCAAGTGACAGAGCAAGCCTTCGGTGGTGTCTTTATCTATGTTGGTTTGGACCCTGTTAGCGATTTTGTTAAAGAATTGAATATTCAAGATCAGGCTGGCTGGATTGTGACAGATAACCACATGAAAACTGCAGTTGACGGTATCTTTGCGGTTGGAGATGTTCGCTTGAAAGACCTTCGCCAAGTAACAACAGCAGTTGGAGATGGGGCTATCGCGGGTCAAGAAGCTTACAAGTTTATCACCGAACATAGTTAATCATAAAAAAGTTTCCAATCAGATGACTGGAAACTTTTTTATAGTCTATTTCGGAAAACTTCGTACATGAGAATGGCTGCAGCAACACTGGCATTGAGGCTTTGAACATGTCCATTCATGGGAATGGTAATCATTTCATCGACCTGTTTTTTGATGTTGCTAGAGATACCTTTTCCTTCATTTCCGATGATGAGGGCGATTTTCCCTTTTGTATTCCACTTATGGCAAGGAGTACCGTTCATATCCGTTCCAAAGGTCCAGAAGCCTTCATCCTTGAGTTTGTCTAGAGTTTGACTCAGATTGGTTACTCGGGCAATTGGAACGTGTTCAATAGCACCTGTGGCCGTTTTGGCAACGACAGGAGTAACTCCGACAGCACGGTGCTTGGGAATGATGACACCTGAAACATTGGTCGCATCGGCTGTTCTCAGGATGGAGCCTAGATTATGGGGATCAGTTAGACCATCCAGAATCAATAGCAGTGGATTTTCTTCTTGACGTGTTTTGGCAAGGATGTGATCCAGCTCGGTATAGGCAAATTCGGACACTCGTAGAACAAAACCTTGGTGAACAGCACCTTCAGTTATCTCAGAGAGGGATTTTTTTGAAGTCCAAGAAATGGACACCTTCTTTTCTGTAGCCAGTTCTTTGACTTTCTCAACATTCTTACCTCTGAGATCTTCTTGGAGGTAAAGTTTGTTTCCTGTGTTTGCAAGGAGGGCTTCGGTAACGGCGTGAACGCCATAGACAATATCATTTGTTTTCATGCCTCTATTATAACACAAAACCCCGTCTTGCAACGGGATTTTCTTTATTCAAGAATTAGTAAACCATCTTTAACTTCGAATGGGTCTTTTTCATTGATACGATCGTAAAACATGATTCCGTTAATGTGGTCAATTTCATGCTGAACAACGATGGAGTTGTAGCCTTTGAGTTTGATACGGTGTTTTTCTCCATCTTTGTCAAAGTAGTCAACGGTAACGCGGGCATGGCGAACAACATAGCCAGGTACGTTGCGGTCAACAGACAGACAACCTTCTCCTTCGCCAAGAGCAGCGTCTTGAACAGAGTGAGAGACGATTTTTGGATTGTACATAATGGCTTGTAAGTCGTAGGCTTCCTGAGGAGTTTCGCCTTCTTCAACAATATTAGGCACCAAAACAGCGATAATACGTTTGGAGATATCTAATTGGGGAGCAGCAAGTCCAACCCCACCTCGTAGCCCCATTTTTTCAGCCATGACAGGATCTTGGGAATGTTTAAGGAATTGCATCATCTTTTCTCCGAGAATGATTTCCTGGTCAGATAGGGGGAAAGTGACTTCCTCAGCAACTGCGCGTAGAGTTGGATTCCCCTCGCGAATAATATCTTTCATATCAATTAAGTGAGCAGCTTTTGTAATACGTTCTATAGCAGACATTTTCTCTCCTTTCATTACCTCTACATGATAACACAAAATGACAAGGATTGGAAGCATTACGGTATCGAGCTTTTATAGAAAATGCCTAGTAGGTTCGATTCAATTGTGAAAGAATTACTTATCTGTGATATAATAAAAAGAAAAGGCTTGCATAAGAAAGTAGGGAGAATGAAGATGCAAAGAAGACAAGATCGAAATCAGCGTGGTTCAGCTTTTCGTTTTATGAAGGGCTTGGTAAACTTTTTAAGGAGTTATCGCAAGTGGAGTAATAAGGGATTTGTGGCGATACTCTTGCTAGCAGTTGCTTTATCAATGGGCTTGGTCTTGTTGTTTGAAAGCTTCCAAGGAATCCCTTTAACCAGTCAAAAAAAGGATGCCATTTCTCAAGAAGCTAATAAGACCAATCAAAATACTAAAGATCAGGAAGAGGAAAAAACTGCAAGAATTATGGCCAACGGTGATCTCCTCTATCATATTCCGATTTATCGTTCTGCCTTAAAAGAAGATGGAACCTATGATTTTCATGAAAATTTTGATTATGTGAAGCCATGGCTCAAACAAGCAGATCTAATTATAGGTGATTTTGAAGGTACGGTAAACAAGGACCACTATTTGGCGGGTTATCCTCTCTTTAATGCACCTGGCGAAGTCATGGATGCTATCAAGGATGCCGGTTATCAAGTATTAGACTTGGCGCATAACCATATCCTAGATTCACAAATAGAAGGTGTGGTCTCAACAGCAGATGCTATTGAAAAGGCAGGAATGACACCTATTGGAGTATATACGCATGAGTCACGTGATCAAGCACCTCTGGTTATCAAGGAAGTGAACGGCATTAAGGTGGCACTTTTGGCCTATTCTTATGGATTTAATGGAATTGAGCAAAGTATTTCTCAAGAAGACTATAACCGCTATCTTTCAGACCTAAATGAAGACAAGATGAAGGCTGAAATTGAACGAGCAGAGAAGGAAGCGGATATCACCATTATCATGCCTCAGATGGGGGTGGAGTATCGCTTGGAACCAACTGAAGAACAAAAAGTTCTTTATCACAAGATGATTGATTGGGGAGCGGATATTATCTTTGGAGGGCACCCTCACGTAGTTGAACCATCTGAAACGGTTGAAAAAGATGGAGACAAGAAACTCATCATCTATTCAATGGGGAACTTCATTTCCAATCAACGAATCGAAACTATGCAAGATGAAGAGAATGCTAAGTGGACAGAGCGTGGCGTTCTCATGGATGTGACCATTAAGAAAAAGGCTGGTAAGACGACAATCGAAACTGCTAAAGCACATCCTTCTTGGGTAAACCGTACACCAAAAGGAACCTATTCTCCAGAAGGTTATCCACTCTTCCTTTACCAAACCTATATCTTAGAAGATTTTATCGAGGGTGGAAGTCATCGTGACCAATTAGATGAAGCGACTAAGGAACGAATTGATACAGCCTATAAAGAAATGAACGAACATGTAGGATTGAAGTGGGATTAGCTTGAATCCAGAGGAAAGTAAATGACTATTAAGGTAATTGCGACAGATATGGATGGGACCTTGCTGGATGCTAGAGGTCAGCTTGATCTCCCACGCTTGGAAAAGATTTTAGATCAGTTGGATCAAAGGGGTATTCGTTTTGTCATCGCGACGGGCAATGAAATTCACCGCATGAGGCAACTACTGGGGCACTTGGTGGATCGAGTGGTTCTGGTTGTTGCCAACGGTGCTCGTATTTTTGAAAACAATGAACTGATTCAAGCTCAGACTTGGGATGATGCTATTGTCGACAAGGCTTTGGCTCATTTCAAGGGTCGAGAGTGTCAAAATCAATTTGTTGTAACGGGTATGAAGGGTGGTTTTGTCAAAGAAGGTACGATTTTTACAGAACTTGAAAGTTTTATGACTCCAGAAATGATTGAAAAATTCTATCAACGGATGCAGTTTGTGGATGAATTAACTTCTGACCTCTTTGGTGGTGTGCTCAAGATGAGTATGGTAGTTGGTGAGGAGCGTTTGAGTTCGGTCTTGGAAGAGATTAATGACCTCTTTGATGGTCGTGTTCGGGCTGTCTCGAGTGGCTATGGTTGCATTGATATCCTCCAAGCTGGGATTCATAAAGCATGGGGCTTGGAAGAATTACTCAAGCGTTGGGACTTGACCCCCCAACAAATCATGGCTTTTGGTGACAGTGAAAATGATGTTGAAATGCTTGAAATGGCTGGAATTGCCTATGCGATGGAAAATGCTGATGACAAGGCCAAAGCTGTGGCGACTGCTTTAGCACCAGCTAACAGCCAAGGAGGAGTTTATCAAGTCTTGGAAAACTGGTTAGAAAAAGGAGAATGAAGTGGCAGTACAGCTATTAGAAAATTGGCTCCTAAAGGAACAGGGAAAAATCCAAACCAAGTATCGTCACTTAAATCAGGTTTCTGTTGTAGAACCAGACATTCTCTTTATTGGGGATTCCATTGTTGAGTATTACCCTCTGCAGGAACTATTTGGGAATGCAAAGACGATTGTCAATCGAGGCATTCGAGGTTATCAGACAGGGCTGTTGCTAGAGAACCTTGATGCCCATCTATACGGTGGTGCAGTAGATAAAATTGTCCTTTTGATTGGGACAAATGATATCGGAAAAGATGTGCCTGTGAATGAGGCTCTCAATAACCTCGAGGCTATCATACAATCCATTGCTCGCGATTATCCATTGACTGAGATTAAATTGCTTTCCATTTTGCCAGTCAATGAGGGAGAGGAGTACAAGCAGACGGTTTATATCCGAACGAATGAAAAAATTCGGAACTGGAATCAAGCCTATCAAGAGCTTGCTTCTGCCTATATGCAGGTGGAATTTGTGCCAGTTTTTGATAGTTTGACAGACCAAGCAGGCCAACTAAAAAAAGAATATACAACTGATGGGTTGCATCTCAGTGTTGCTGGTTATCAGGTTTTGACAAAAGCCTTGAAAGACTATCTTTTGTAGTTAGTTGCTTTACTTTTTGCATTTTTGAGTTAGATAAGGTATAATGGTTTTATTGTCTTTTGGGGTCGTTACGGATTCGACAGGCATTATGAGGCATATTTTGCGACTCGTGTGGCGACGTAAACGCTCAGTTAAATATAACTGCAAAAAATAACACTTCTTACGCTCTAGCTGCCTAAAAAACAGCAGGCGTGACCCGATTTGGATTGCTCGTGTTCAATGACAGGTCTTATTATTAGCGAGATACGATCAAGTCTTGTCTAGCGACTTGATAAGAGATTGATAGACTCGCAGTTTCTAGGCTTGAGTTATGTGTCGAGGGACTGTTAAAATAATACATAACCTATGGTTGTAGACAAATATGTTGGCAGGTGTTTGGACGTGGGTTCGACTCCCACCGGCTCCATTATTCCTTTGCATTCTTTCGCATTCCTTGGTAAAACGTTGTTAAATCAACGTTTTTTATTTTTGTCTTTGGTATTCCTTGGCATTCTTTTTCGAAAAAAGGATACAACAAAGGAGTCACAATCAGACCCTAAAACAGACCCTCTTTTTTAAAAAAGGTATACAAAAAAAGGATACAACATTTGTCGCATCCTTAAAATAATTTTTCTTTTCCACGGAAGACATGGGATTCGAACCCACGCACGCTGTTACACGCCTACCGCGTTTCCAACACGGCCTCTTAAGCCTCTTGAGTAATCTTCCAATACTTACTCAAATAGTCTACCACAAAGGCTCTTATCTTGCAATAAAAATTCTAGAAATAAGAAAAAATGATAGATTTTGAAAGAAAATGACAAAAAGTGCTTGACTTTGAAAGAAAGTGTGATAGAATGAATAGTGTAAACGATAACAGGAGGTGATTCGGTGTTAAAAACAGAGCGGAAACAACTGATTTTAGAGGAGTTGAATCGACATCATGTAGTTTCTCTAGAGAAATTAGTTAGTTTGCTAGAAACGTCAGAATCAACGGTTCGAAGAGACTTGGATGAGTTGGAAGCAGAAAACAAGCTTCGTCGTGTGCATGGTGGAGCAGAACTCCCCCACTCCTTACAGGAAGAAGAAACCATTCAAGAAAAATCTGTCAAAAACCTTCAAGAGAAGAAGTTGCTGGCCCAAAAGGCTGCTTCTCTCATCAAGGAACAAGATGTCATCTTTATCGATGCTGGAACAACGACAGCCTTTTTGATTCATGAATTGGTCAATAAGAATGTTACAGTTGTGACCAACTCTATACACCATGCGGCTCAGTTGGTTGAAAAGCAGATTCCGACTGTCATTGTTGGAGGAAGCGTCAAGACAGCGACGGATGCTAGTATCGGGGGCGTTGCTCTTAACCAGATTAACCAATTACACTTTGACCGTGCCTTTATCGGGATGAATGGTGTGGACGATGGCTATTATACGACTCCTGATATGGAGGAGGGAGCTGTTAAGCGTGCTATTTTGGAGAATGCCAAACAGACCTATGTCTTGGTGGATTCATCAAAAATTGGACAAACTTGCTTTGCCAAGGTAGCACCACTTAAACGAGCAATTGTTATCACCAGTCAAGGGCATGAGCTCTTGCAGGCTATTAAGGAAAAAACGGAGGTAATAGAAGTATGATTTATACAGTCACACTCAATCCATCCATTGATTATATCGTTCGTTTGGACCAAGTACAAGTTGGTAGTGTCAATCGTATGGACAGTGATGATAAGTTTGCTGGTGGGAAAGGAATTAATGTCAGTCGTGTTTTGAAACGCTTGGGTATTCCAAATACGGCGACTGGATTTATCGGAGGTTTTACTGGTGAATTTATCACAGATACTCTGGCAGAAGAAGAAATCGAGACACGTTTTGTCCAAGTAGCAGAAGATACTCGTATCAATGTTAAAATCAAAGCGGACCAAGAAACAGAAATCAACGGAACGGGTCCAACTGTTGAACCAGCTCAGCTAGAAGAATTGAAAGCTATTCTTTCAAGTTTAACAGCAGAAGATACAGTTGTCTTTGCAGGTTCAAGTGCTAAAAATCTAGGAAATGTCATCTATAAGGATTTGATTGCCTTGACGCGCCAGACTGGTGCGCAAGTGGTTTGTGACTTTGAAGGACAGACTTTGATTGATAGTTTGGATTATCAGCCACTTTTGGTTAAACCAAACAATCACGAGCTTGGAGCTATCTTTGGAGTGGAACTTGAAAGTTTGGACCAAATTGAGAAATATGCTCGTGAGCTACTAGCTAAAGGTGCTCAAAACGTCATTATCTCTATGGCTGGTGACGGTGCCCTTCTTGTCACATATGAGGGAGCTTACTTCGCTAAACCAATCAAGGGAACAGTCAAAAATTCAGTTGGGGCTGGTGATTCTATGGTCGCTGGATTTACAGGTGAATTTGTCAAATCAAAAGACGCAGTAGAAGCCTTCAAATGGGGAGTAGCTTGTGGAACAGCAACGACATTCTCGGATGACTTGGCAACAGCAGAATTTATTAAAGAAACATATGAAAAAGTTGAGGTAGAAAAACGATGAAAATTCAAGACCTATTGAGAAAAGATGTCATGTTGCTGGATTTGCAGGCAACTGAAAAAACAGCTGTCATCGAAGAGATGATTAAAAGCTTGGTAGATCACGGTTATGTGACGGATTTTGAAACATTTAAAGAAGGTATTTTGGCGCGTGAAGCTCTGACTTCTACAGGTTTGGGTGACGGAATCGCAATGCCTCACAGCAAAAACGCTGCTGTCAAAGAAGCGACTGTTCTCTTTGCTAAGTCAAACAAGGGTGTTGACTACGAGAGCTTAGATGGACAAGCAACAGACCTCTTCTTTATGATTGCGGCTCCAGAAGGTGCCAACGACACTCACTTGGCAGCTTTGGCAGAATTGTCCCAATATTTGATGAAAGACGGTTTTGCTGACAAGCTTCGTCAAGCAACGTCAGCTGACCAAGTTATTGAACTTTTTGACCAAGCTTCAGAAAAAACGGAAGAGTCTGTTCAAGCGCCTGCCAATGAAACTAGTGACTTTATCGTAGCTGTTACAGCTTGTACAACAGGTATTGCCCACACTTACATGGCTCAAGAAGCCCTTCAAAAAGTGGCTGCTGAAATGGGTGTTGGGATTAAGGTTGAAACCAACGGTGCTAGCGGTGTTGGAAATCAACTAACTGCAGAAGATATCCGCAAGGCTAAAGCTGTTATCATTGCAGCAGACAAGGCCGTTGAAATGGATCGTTTCGATGGCAAACCATTGATCAATCGTCCAGTAGCTGACGGGATCCGTAAAACAGAAGAGTTGATTAACTTGGCTCTTTCTGGGGATGCAGAAGTCTACCGTGCTGCTAATGGTGCAAAAGCTGCAACAGCAAGCAATGAAAAACAAAGCCTTGGTGGTGCTTTCTACAAACACTTGATGAGTGGTGTATCTCAAATGCTGCCATTCGTTATCGGTGGAGGTATCATGATTGCCCTAGCCTTCTTGATTGATGGGGCTTTGGGTGTGCCAAATGAAAACCTTGGAAATCTTGGTTCTTACCATGAGCTAGCTTCTATGTTCATGAAAATCGGTGGTGCAGCCTTTGGTTTGATGCTTCCAGTCTTTGCAGGTTACGTTGCCTACTCTATCGCTGAAAAACCAGGTTTGGTAGCAGGTTTCGTGGCTGGTGCTATTGCCAAAGAAGGTTTTGCCTTTGGGAAAATCCCTTATGCCGCAGGTGGTGAAGCAACGTCAACTCTTGCAGGTGTCTCATCTGGTTTCCTAGGTGCCCTTGTGGGTGGATTTATCGCAGGTGCTTTGGTTCTTGCTATCAAGAAATACGTTAAAGTTCCTCGTTCACTTGAAGGTGCTAAATCAATCCTTCTCTTGCCACTTCTTGGAACAATCTTGACTGGATTTGTCATGTTAGCTGTTAACATCCCAATGGCAGCAATCAACACTGCTATGAATGATTTCCTTGGTGGTCTTGGAGGCGGTTCAGCTGTCCTTCTCGGTATCGTCCTTGGTGGAATGATGGCTGTTGACATGGGTGGACCAGTCAACAAAGCTGCTTATGTCTTTGGTACAGGTACGCTTGCAGCGACTGTTTCTTCAGGTGGTTCTGTGGCTATGGCAGCAGTTATGGCTGGAGGAATGGTGCCACCACTTGCAATCTTTGTCGCAACGCTTCTTTTCAAAGATAAATTCACCAAAGAAGAACGCAACTCTGGTTTGACAAACATCATCATGGGCTTGTCATTTATTACCGAGGGAGCGATTCCATTTGGTGCAGCAGACCCAGCTCGTGCGATTCCAAGCTTCATTCTTGGTTCAGCAGTAGCAGGTGGTTTGGTTGGTCTTGCAGGTATCAAACTCATGGCGCCTCACGGAGGAATCTTTGTAATCGCCCTTACTTCAAATGCCCTTCTTTACCTTGCCTCTGTCTTGGTAGGAGCAATCGTCAGTGGTGTGGTCTATGGTTACCTACGCAAACCTCAAGCATAAAAATTAGATAGAAAATAAAAAGATTGGACCGTTTGGTGCAGTCTTTTTTAAAGAATTTGACAAACAAGTTTTTGAATGATATCCTAAAATAAAACTCATAGAAATGAAAAAACATAATGAGAGTATTTTAAATGAATATAATTGAATTTATTATGAATTTAGATTGGAAGAAGATAGTAGAGTCAGTTTTATCAGCTCTATTGGCTTCTGGAATAATCGGTGGTTTTGGTTACTTAATAACGAAAAAAATTATGAGAGACTTACGCATTGCAAAAGAAATGAAATCGTATGGTTTTAAAGGTGTGGTGTCAATGAAAAAGCATTCGACTAGAGAGATTAAAAAGTTATGTAAAAATACTAAAAGATTGGATTTGTTTTTTATATCGGGAATTGGTTTCTTTACGGAAAATAAAGCGGTCTTAGAAAATGCTATGAATAATGGAATGAAAATTCGTTTTTTGTGTTCTCAGACCTATACCTCTTTTTTGTCAGATTTAGAGAAACTTGAGAATAAAGAAGAGTTGCGTAAGCCTGGTACAAATATTAGTACCGAAATTGAAGATGTGACTGAAAAATATAGTAAATATATAGAAAATGGACAAATGGAAATTCGCTATTATTCAACACAATATCGCTTGCCATTTATGTTGGTTTATAAAAAAAGAAAAATATGAAGACGACAAAGGCTTTTTTAAGAGTTACTCTGCCTCCATATAATTGGGAGACCAATTTTGTGTTGATAGGTGAACGTAAAACTACTAAAAAAGATGACTTTTTTAAAACTAATAATGATGAAATAGATTTCATTTCTATGATGGAAAAACATTTCGATTGTGTTTGGGAAGTTGCGGATAGGGAAATAGATAGAAAACAAGAAATAAAAAATACAAATTTCAAAGTAGAATCTTAAAAGTCTAAACATAGAGACTTTGTTTATTAAAATAAAAATATAATAGCAACTATATTAAATATAATCATGATAAAAAAGATTGCACTAAGGACTGGCCACTTATCCAGTCTTTTTCTCTTTCCGAAATGTCTGTCAAATGTGGTATAATAGAAGAATGGCAAACAAGAATACAAGTAAAACAAGACGGAGACCGTCTAAAGCAGAACTCGAAAGAAAAGAAGCGATTCAACGAATGTTGATTTCGTTAGGAATCGCGATTTTATTGATTTTCGCAGCTTTTAAATTAGGGGCTGCAGGTATCACCCTTTACAATTTAATTCGCTTGCTGGTGGGAAGCCTAGCTTATCTGGCAATATTTGGCCTTTTGGTCTATCTCTTCTTTTTCAAGTGGATACGAAAACAGGAAGGACTCCTATCTGGCTTTTTCACTATATTTGCAGGCTTGCTCCTGATCTTTGAGGCCTACTTGGTTTGGAAATATGGCTTGGACAAGTCAGTTCTAAAAGGAACCATGGCTCAGGTTGTGACTGATTTGACTGGTTTTCGAACGACCAGTTTTGCTGGTGGAGGCTTGATTGGTGTTGGCCTCTATATGCCAACTGCCTTTCTCTTTTCAAATATCGGTACTTACTTTATTGGTTCTATCTTGATTTTAGCAGGCGCTCTCCTAGTAAGCACTTGGTCTGTTTACGATATTGCTGAATTTTTCAGTAGAGGCTTTGCTAAATGGAGAGAAGGGCATGAGCGTCGAAAAGAGGAACGCTTTGTCAAACAAGAAGAAAAAGCTCGTCAAAAGGCAGAGGAAGAGGCTAGATTAGAAAAAGAAGCGGCTGAGAAAGCCTTACTCGATTTGCCTCCTGTTGATATGGAAACAGGTGAAATTTTGACAGAGGAAGCTGCTCAGGATCTTCCACCTATGCCTGAAGAAGAGTGGGTGGAACCAGAAATCATCCTGCCTCAACCAGAGCCTGAATTCCTTGACAAAGAAGATGGATCCGATGATGAAGATGTTCAGGTTGATTTTTCAGCCAAGGAGGCTCTTGAATACAAACTTCCAAGTTTACAACTTTTTGCCCCAGATAAACCCAAAGACCAGTCTAAAGAGAAGAAAATTGTCCGAGAGAATATCAAAATCCTAGAAGAAACCTTTGCTAGCTTCGGTATCAAGGTAACGGTTGAACGGGCCGAAATTGGGCCATCAGTGACCAAGTATGAAGTTAAACCAGCAGTAGGAGTACGGGTTAACCGCATTTCTAATTTAGCAGATGACTTAGCACTGGCACTGGCCGCTAAGGATGTTCGGATTGAAGCACCAATTCCTGGGAAATCCCTAGTCGGAATCGAAGTGCCTAACTCCGAGATTGCCACTGTCTCCTTCCGAGAACTATGGGAACAATCTCAAACCAAGCCTGAAAATCTCTTGGAAATTCCTCTAGGAAAGGCGGTTAATGGCACCGCAAGAGCTTTTGACCTTTCTAAAATGCCCCACTTGCTCGTCGCGGGTTCAACAGGTTCTGGGAAGTCAGTCGCAGTTAACGGTATCATTGCCAGCATTCTGATGAAAGCAAGACCAGACCAGGTCAAGTTTATGATGGTCGATCCCAAGATGGTTGAGTTGTCTGTTTACAATGATATTCCTCATCTCTTGATTCCAGTTGTGACCAATCCACGCAAGGCCAGCAAGGCCCTGCAAAAGGTTGTGGATGAAATGGAAAACCGTTATGAACTCTTTGCCAAGGTGGGAGTTCGTAATATTGCAGGTTTTAATGCCAAGGTCGAGGAATTTAATGCTCAATCTGAGTACAAGCAGATTCCACTGCCACTCATTGTTGTGATTGTGGATGAGTTGGCTGACCTCATGATGGTGGCCAGCAAGGAAGTAGAGGATGCCATTATCCGTCTTGGACAGAAGGCGCGTGCTGCTGGTATCCACATGATTCTTGCAACCCAGCGTCCATCCGTTGATGTTATTTCTGGTCTGATTAAGGCCAATGTCCCATCTCGCGTGGCGTTTGCAGTTTCGTCAGGGACAGACTCGCGCACCATCTTAGACGAAAATGGAGCAGAAAAACTGCTTGGCCGAGGGGACATGCTCTTTAAACCGATTGATGAAAATCATCCAGTTCGTCTCCAAGGCTCCTTTATATCGGATGACGATGTCGAACGCATCGTAAACTATATCAAAGCTCAGGCAGATGCAGACTACGATGAGAGTTTTGATCCAGGAGAGGTTTCTGAAAATGAAGGAGAATTTTCAGATGGAGATGCTGGTGGAGATCCGCTTTTTGAAGAAGCCAAAGCTTTGGTCATTGAGACCCAGAAAGCCAGTGCGTCCATGATTCAGCGTCGTTTGTCAGTTGGCTTTAACCGTGCGACCCGTCTCATGGAAGAACTGGAGATGGCAGGTGTCATCGGTCCAGCTGAGGGTACCAAACCAAGAAAAGTATTACAACAATAAAAAATAGCTTCTTTCCAAGTTTGGAGGGAAGCTATTTTACTGGCTATTGATTACTTTTGTTTTCTGAAGTTGGGGTATTGGACTGTTTTTCATTTTTAGCGGCAGGTTTACTTTGAGTAGGAGCAGGGGTAGAAGAATCCTGAGTTGCTGTTTTCTGCTCTTCTTTTTTATCTTCCTTGACGCTGGATTTTGGCGTTTCCTCTTGCTGTGTTTTTTCTTGGGTAGTGTTAGTTTCCTTATTGGGACTGGTGTTTTCCTTAGGGGATTCTTTTTGAATTTCTTTGACAATGGTTGTCGTCTGGCTTGTCGTAGGTTCTTTTTTAGTATTTTTGTTATTATCCAAGGCGTTCATGATTGTGATACTTGCGGTAATTAAGCCAAGGATACTAGCGATTGTAGCAACGGTTTTTTGAAAGATCGTGAAGCCTTTTTTGATGTGTTCTGTTTTTGGTTTTGAAGTTCTACGATAATTAGACATACATTTTCTCCTTTAATTAAAATTTATTATACCGCATTTCTTTAAAAAAATCTTAAAAAAAGAGGAATTGCCCTTTCTTGTCGCAAGCTCCGTTTCATGATACAATAGAAGGAGTGATTTTAGAAAGCGTGAGAAAACATGATTTACTTTGATAATTCAGCGACGACCAAGCCCTATCCTGAAGCCCTTGAAACCTATATGCAGGTGGCTTCAAAAATTTTAGGAAATCCATCTAGTCTCCATCGTTTGGGAGACCAGGCAACACGAATCTTAGATGCTTCCCGCCAACAGATTGCAGATTTAATTGGTAAGAAAAGTGATGAAATCTTCTTTACTTCTGGTGGAACAGAAGGGGATAACTGGGTTATCAAGGGTGTGGCCTTTGAAAAAGCTCAGTTTGGCAAGCACATTATCGTATCAGCCATCGAACATCAAGCAGTTAAGGAATCAGCCCTCTGGTTGAACTCTCAAGGTTTTGAAGTAGATTTTGCTCCAGTTGATGAGCAAGGATTTGTGGATGTTGAAGCTCTAGCAGGTTTGATACGGCCTGATACAATCCTAATTTCTGTCATGGCTGTGAACAATGAAATCGGCTCTATCCAACCTATTGAGGCTATTTCAGAACTATTGGCAGACAAGCCAACGATTTCCTTCCACGTTGATGCGGTTCAGGCACTTGCTAAGATTCCGACTAAAAAATATCTAACAGAACGAGTGGATTTTGCGACCTTCTCGAGTCATAAGTTTCATGGTGTCCGTGGTGTTGGCTTTGTCTATATCAAATCTGGCAAGAAGATTACGCCGCTTTTAACAGGTGGTGGGCAGGAGCGTGATTATCGTTCGACAACTGAAAATGTGGCAGGGATTGCAGCGACAGCCAAGGCCCTCCGTTTGTCTATGGAAAAGCTAGATTTCTTTACTAGTAAGACTGGACAGATGAAGGCAGTGATTCGTCAAGCCCTTCTAGACTATCCAGATATTTTTGTCTTTTCAGATGAGGAAGGCTTCGCCCCTCATATCCTGACTTTTGGAATTAAGGGTGTTCGTGGTGAAGTCGTTGTTCACGCCTTTGAAGACTATGATATTTTTATTTCTACGACCTCTGCTTGTTCATCCAAGGCTGGTAAACCTGCAGGTACCTTGATTGCCATGGGAGTGGACAAGGATAAGGCCCAGTCAGCTGTGCGTTTAAGCCTAGACCTTGAAAATGATATGAGTCAGCTCGAGCAGTTTTTGACCAAGCTAAAATTAATTTACAATCAAACTAGAAAAGTAAGATAGGAGCATTTATGCAGTATTCAGAAATTATGATTCGCTATGGAGAATTATCAACCAAACACAAAAATCGTATGCGTTTCATCAATAAACTTCGTAATAATATTTCAGACGTTTTGTCTATCTATCCCCAAGTTAAGGTAACCGCAGATCGCGACCGTGCCCACGCTTACCTCAATGGGGCGGATTACACAGCGGTTGCAGAATCACTTAAGCAAGTCTTTGGTATTCAGAATTTCTCTCCAGTATATAAGGTTGAAAAATCTGTAGAAGTTTTGAAGTCTGCTGTCCAAGAGATTATGAAAGAAACTTACAAGGAAGGGATGACCTTTAAAATCACTAGTAAGCGTAGCGACCACACCTTTGAACTTGATAGTCGTGAACTCAATCAAACTCTTGGTAGTGCTGTTTTCAAGGCTATTCCAAACGTGAAAGCTCAGATGAAAAATCCAGATATTAATCTTCAGGTTGAGATTCGTGAGGAGGCAGCTTATATTTCCTATGAAACCTTCCGTGGAGCAGGAGGATTACCCGTGGGTAGTTCTGGTAAAGGCATGCTCATGTTGTCAGGAGGAATTGATTCACCTGTGGCAGGTTATCTAGCTCTTAAACGAGGGGTAGATATTGAGGCTGTTCACTTTGCCAGCCCACCTTATACTAGTCCTGGTGCCCTCAAGAAAGCCCAAGATTTGACTCGTAAATTAACCAAGTTTGGTGGAAATATCCAGTTTATCGAAGTACCTTTCACAGAGATTCAAGAGGAAATCAAGGCTAAAGCGCCAGAAGCCTACCTCATGACCTTGACGCGTCGCTTTATGATGCGGATTACCGACCGTATTCGTGAGGTGAGAAATGGTTTAGTTATCATCAATGGGGAAAGTCTTGGTCAAGTAGCTAGCCAGACCTTGGAAAGTATGCAGACTATCAACGCTGTGACCAGCACTCCAGTCATTCGTCCTGTGGTTACTATGGACAAATTGGAAATCATTGACATTGCCCAGGCAATCGATACCTTTGACATTTCTATCCAACCTTTTGAGGACTGTTGTACGATTTTTGCACCTGACCGTCCTAAGACCAATCCTAAGATTAAGAATGCAGAGCAGTATGAAAAACGGATGGATGTTAAGGGCTTAGTTGAGCGAGCAGTGGCAGGGATTATGATTACTGAAATCACACCTCAAGCTGAAAAAGATGAAGTGGATGACTTAATTGATCATCTGCTCTAATCAGAAAATCCAAAAGAATTTAGAAAATTAAATGAAAAAGTTAGTTTCTAATCCAAAAATGGAAGCAAAACTGACTTTTTTTCTATTTTTATGATATAATGAGATAAAATTTTGAATATAGAGAGTTTTCTGACAATGAATCAATCCTACTTTTATCTAAAAATGAAAGAACACAAACTCAAGGTTCCTTACACTGGTAAGGAGCGCCGTGTACGTGTTCTTCTTCCTAAAGATTATGAGAAAGACACGGACCGTTTCTATCCTGTTGTTTACTTTCATGACGGTCAAAATGTTTTTTATAGTAAAGAGTCCTTCATTGGCCATTCATGGAAGATTATCCCAGCTATTAAGCGCAATCCTGATATTAGTCGTATGATTGTCGTTGCTATTGATAATGATGGTATGGGGCGGATGAATGAGTATGCGGCTTGGAAGTTCCAAGAATCTCCTATCCCTGGGCAGCAGTTTGGTGGTAAGGGTGTGGAGTACGCCGAGTTTGTCATGGAGGTGGTCAAGCCTTTTATCGATGAGACCTACCGTACAAAAGCTGATCGCCAGCATACGGCCATGATTGGGTCCTCACTAGGAGGGAATATTACCCAGTTTATCGGTTTGGAATATCAAGACCAAATCGGTTGTCTAGGTGTCTTTTCATCTGCCAACTGGCTGCACCAAGAAGCCTTTAACCGCTATATCGAGCGCCAGAAACTATCGCCTGACCAGCGGATCTTTATCTATGTAGGAACAGAAGAAGCAGATGATACAGACAAGACCTTGATGGCTGGCAATATCAAGCAAGCCTATATTGATTCATCGCTACGCTATTACCATGATTTGATAGCAGGGGGAGTACATCTGGATAATCTTGTGCTGAAAGTTCAGTCTGGTGCCATCCATAGTGAGATTCCATGGTCGGAAAATTTACCAGACTGTCTGAGATTTTTTGCAGAAAACTGGTAAAGTAAGAAAGGAGAAAATATGCATATTGAACATCTTAGCCACTGGAGTGGCAATCTTAACCGTGAAATGTACCTTAACCGTTATGGTCATGCTGGGATTCCAGTTGTGGTCTTTGCTTCATCAGGTGGTAGCCATAACGAATACTATGATTTTGGCATGATTGATGCCTGTGCTTCCTTTATAGAGGAAGGCCGTGTCCAGTTCTTCACCCTATCCAGTGTTGACAGTGAGAGCTGGTTGGCCACTTGGAAAAACGGTCATGACCAAGCAGAGATGCACCGTGCCTACGAACGCTACGTGATTGAGGAAGCCATTCCTTTTATCAAGCATAAGACAGGTTGGTTTGATGGCATGATGACGACAGGTTGCTCAATGGGCGCCTACCATGCACTCAATTTCTTCCTCCAGCATCCAGACGTCTTTACCAAGGTGATTGCTCTCAGTGGTGTTTACGACGCACGTTTCTTTGTCGGCGATTACTACAACGACGATGCTATTTACCAAAACTCACCAGTAGACTATATCTGGAATCAGAATGATGGCTGGTTTATTGACCGCTACCGTCAGGCAGAAATTGTGCTTTGTACGGGGCTTGGTGCTTGGGAACAAGACGGGCTACCATCCTTTTACAAGCTCAAAGAAGCCTTTGACCAAAAACAAATTCCAGCCTGGTTTGCTGAATGGGGACACGATGTCGCCCACGACTGGGAATGGTGGCGCAAACAAATGCCTTATTTCCTCGGAAATCTCTATTTATAAAAGGAGTTACCTATGAATTACCTTGTTATTTCTCCCTATTATCCACAAAACTTTCAACAGTTTACTATTGAACTAGCCAATAAAGGTATTACCGTCTTGGGGATTGGTCAGGAACCTTACGAGCAATTGGATGAACATTTACGCAATAGCCTGACCGAGTATTTCCGTGTAGATAACCTTGAGAACATAGATGAAGTCAAACGCGCAGTTGCTTTTCTCTTTTATAAACATGGCCCCATTGATCGTATTGAGTCTCATAATGAATACTGGCTTGAGCTGGATGCAACACTCAGAGAACAATTCAATGTCTTTGGTGCCAAACCAGAGGATCTCAAAAAGACGAAATATAAGTCTGAAATGAAGAAACTTTTCAAAAAAGCAGGTGTCCCTGTGGTCCCTGGAGCTGTTATCAAGACGGAAGCAGATGTTGATCAAGCTGTGAATGAAATCGGCCTTCCAATGATTGCCAAACCTGATAATGGAGTGGGAGCAGCCGCAACCTTTAAGCTTGAGACAGAAGATGATATCAATCACTTCAAACAAGAATGGGACCATTCAACCCTTTATTTCTTTGAAAAATTTGTCACTTCCAGTGAAATCTGTACCTTTGACGGTCTAGTAGACAAGGATGGTAAGATTGTTTTCTCAACAACCTTCGACTACGCCTATACACCGCTTGATCTCATGATGTATAAGATGGACAATTCCTACTATGTGCTAAAGGATATGGATCCTAAACTACGCAAGTATGGGGAAGCAATTGTCAAAGAATTTGGTATGAAAGAACGGTTCTTCCATATCGAGTTCTTCCGTGAAGGAGACGATTATATTGCCATTGAGTACAATAACCGTCCTGCAGGTGGTTTTACCATTGATGTTTATAACTTTGCTCATTCCTTGGACCTCTACCGAGGCTATGCGGCGATTGTCGCAGGAGAAGAGTTCCCAGTGTCAGAGTTTGAACCTCAGTATTGTTTGGCTACATCACGTCGTGCAAATGCTCACTATGTCTATTCTGAGGAGGACTTGCTTGCTAAATATAGCCAGCAGTTCAAGGTGAAAAAAATCATGCCAGCAGCCTTCGCGGAACTTCAAGGAGATTACCTTTATATGCTGACAACTCCGAGTCGACAAGAAATGGATCAGATGATTGCAGATTTCGGACAACGTCAAGAATAAGAAGTATAGGATTAAGGAGAATAACTTTCTTAATCCTTTTGTTTTTTATAAGAAATAAAACCGCTTTCTCATATATTCTTTTTAAAAACCTGTTGCTAAAAGAAATAAAAATTGATAGAATAAGGATTGTCTAAAAAATTTTAAGGAGAATCTATCAAATGGATTTCACATGGGCAATTAAATATGCCACTGAATTTTTGGCTACTGCTCTTTTGATCATTCTTGGAAATGGTGCAGTTGCTAACGTTGAACTTAAAGGTACGAAAGGTCACCAAAGTGGCTGGATCGTTATCGCTGTTGGTTACGGTATGGGGGTTATGATTCCTGCCTTGATGTTTGGTAACGTATCTGGAAACCACATCAACCCAGCCTTCACTCTTGGACTTGCAGTAAGCGGTCTCTTCCCTTGGGCACAAGTTGCGCCTTATATCATCGCACAAGTTTTGGGTGCTATCTTTGGTCAAGCCTTGGTTGTGGCAACACACCGCCCATACTACTTGAAAACTGAAAATCCAAACAATATCTTGGGTACTTTCTCAACAATTTCAAGTTTGGATAATGGTACAAAAGAATCACATTTCACAGCAACTGTTAATGGTTTTGTAAACGAGTTTGTTGGTTCATTTGTTCTTTTCTTCGCAGCTCTTGGATTGACTAAAAACTTCTTTGGTGCTGAATTAGTATCAAAAGCACAAGCGGCCATTAATGCTCAAGTTGCTCAAGCAACTACTCAAGGTCAAACAATTCCTCAAGAGCAAGTAACAGCAGCACTTGACCAAGCTAAAGAACAAGTAGCACCATTTATGACATCTGGTCTTGGAATTGCTCACTTGGCACTTGGTTTCCTCGTTATGGCCTTGGTAACATCACTTGGTGGACCTACAGGACCTGCTTTGAACCCAGCGCGTGACTTGGGACCACGTCTCCTTCATGCTTTCCTTCCAAAATCAGTTCTTGGTGAGCACAAAGGCGATTCAAAATGGTGGTATTCTTGGGTACCAGTAGTAGCACCTATCGCAGCAGCAATTGCGGCAGTAGCTATCTTCAAATTCCTTTACCTATAAGAAATTGAAACCGAGGAAATCCTCGGTTTTTTTAGATGAAATTTTTACGAAAAATTGGTAAATTTGAGCATAATATCTTGTAAAAAAATCTAAAATCCTTTAAAATAAAAGAGTTGGAGGAATTTATGAATGTAAATCAAATTGTACGGATTATTCCTACTTTAAAAGTTAATAATAGAAAATTAAATGAAACTTTTTATATTGAAACCCTTGGCATGAAGGCCTTGTTAGAAGAGTCAGCCTTTCTGTCACTAGGTGATCAAACAGGTCTAGAAAAACTGGTTTTAGAAGAAGCTCCAAGTATGCGTACTCGTAAGGTAGAGGGACGAAAGAAGCTAGCTAGATTGATTGTCAAGGTGGAAAATCCCTTAGAAATTGAAGGCCTCTTATCTAAAACGGATTCGATTCATCGATTATATAAGGGACAAAATGGCTACGCTTTTGAAATCTTTTCACCAGAAGATGATTTGATTTTGATTCACGCAGAAGATGACAGAGCAAGTCTAGTAGAAGTAGGAGAAAAACCTGAATTTCAAACAAATTTGGAATCAATTTCTTTAAGTAAATTTGAGATTTCTATGGAATTACATCTCCCAACTGATGTCGAAAGTTTCTTGGAATCATTTGAAATTGGTGCATCACTTGATTTTATCCCAGCTCAGGGGCAAGATTTGACTGTGGACAATACGGTTACTTGGGACTTGTCTATGCTCAAGTTCTTGGTCAATGAATTAGACTTAGCAAGTTTACGCCAGAAATTTGAGTCTACCGAATATTTTATTCCTAAGTCTGAAAAATTCTTCCTTGGTAAAGATAGAAATAATGTTGAATTGTGGTTTGAAGAAGTATGAAGTGGACCAAGATTATTAAAAAAATAGAAGAACAAATCGAGGCAGGGATTTATCCTGGAGCCTCTTTTGCGTATTTTAAGGGCAATCAATGGACGGAGTTCTATGTCGGCCAGAGTGACCCAGAGCATAGCTTGGGTACTGAGACAGGACTAGTTTATGACCTTGCTAGTGTCAGTAAGGTTGTTGGAGTTGGCACCGTTTTTACCTTCTTGTGGGAAAACGGTCAATTAGATATTGACAGACCGGTAACAGATTTTTTAGCTGAGAGTGATTATCCAGACATCACTATTCGCCAGCTCTTAACCCACGCTACAAATCTTGATCCGTTTATTCCCAATCGTGATCTTTTAACAGCCTCAGAATTAAAGGAAGCGATGTTTCATCTCAATAGACGAAGTCAGCCAGCCTTTCTTTATTCGGATGTTCATTTTTTACTTTTGGGTTTTATCTTGGAAAGAATCTTTAATCAAGACTTGGATGTGATTTTACAAGAACAAGTCTGGAATCCTTGGAGAATGACGGAAACCCAATTTGGACCTGTTGAGCTTGCTGTTCCAACAGTCAGAGGTGTCGAGGCAGGTCTGGTACATGATCCCAAGGCTCGCCTCCTAGGCAGACATGCTGGTAGTGCTGGTTTATTTTCGACTGTAAAGGATTTACAAATCTTTTTAGAACACTATTTAGAGGATGATTTTGCAAGAGATTTGAGTAAAAATTTTTCTCCTTTGGATGACAAGGAACGTTCTTTGGCATGGAATTTGGAAGGAGATTGGCTAGACCATACGGGCTATACAGGTACCTTTATCATGTGGAATCGTCAGAAGCAAGAAGCGGCTATTTTCCTATCGAATCGTACCTATGAAAAGGATGAGAGGGCTCAATGGATTGTAGACCGCAATCAAGTGATGGACTTGATTCGCAAAGAATAGTAAGGAGAGACATGTCAAATAGTTTAAAAGGGACTCTATTAACAGTTGTGGCTGGGATTGCTTGGGGCCTGTCAGGAACGAGTGGGCAATACCTGATGGCACACGGAATTTCGGCCCTGGTCTTGACCAACTTGCGTCTTTTAATCGCTGGCGGGATTCTCATGCTCTTGGCTTATGCTACTGCAAAGGATAAAATGCTGGCCTTTTTAACGGATAGAAAGAGTTTGCTGTCTCTTCTTCTTTTTGCTCTAATTGGTCTATTCCTCAATCAATTTGCCTATCTAACTGCTATTCAGGAGACCAATGCAGGTACCGCGACAGTGCTTCAGTATGTTTGCCCTGTCGGGATTTTGACTTATAGCTGTATCAAGGATAAGGTGGCGCCGACACTGGGAGAGATTGTTTCTATCATATTAGCCATCGGAGGAACCTTCCTGATCGCAACACATGGGCAGTTGGACCAGTTATCTATGACACCTGCAGGTCTGTTCTGGGGTCTCTTTTCTGCTCTGACTTACGCACTTTATATCATTTTACCCATAGCCTTGATTAAGAAGTGGGGGAGTAGCTTGGTCATTGGTGTGGGAATGGTCATAGCAGGTTTGGTCGCCCTTCCTTTTACAGGGGTTCTACAGACTACTATCCCAACAAGTCTTGATTTTCTCCTTGCTTTTGCGGGCATTATTCTTATCGGAACTGTCTTTGCCTATACAGCTTTCCTTAAAGGAGCCAGTCTGATAGGACCGGTCAAGTCAAGCTTGTTGGCTTCAATTGAGCCAATCTCGGCGGTTTTCTTTGCCTTCCTAATTATGAATGAACAATTTTATCCCATTGATTTTCTTGGCATGGCAATGATTTTAATTGCAGTAACTCTGATTTCTTTGAAAGATTTACTCTTAGAAAAATAAAAAAGACTCTTTGTCGTCCGTGACAGAGAGTTTTTGCGTAGTATTTTATACTCAATGAAAATCAAAGAGCAAACTAGCCGCAGGCTGTACTTGAGTACGGCAAGGCGACGTTGACGCGGTTTGAATTTGATTTTCGAAGAGTATTAATTATTTTCAAGATAAAATTCAAAGCGTTCGCCTACATACTGACTTTTTACGTATTCAAAAGCAGTTCCATCTTCTAGGTAGGAAACCTGAGTCAGACCAAGAATAGCATGTCCTTTTTCAACTTCCAAATAGTGGGCAATTTTTTCTTTAGCAAGGCGAGCATAGATGGTCTGATGTGATTTACCGATACGGTAGCCGTGTTTTTGTAGAGTCTGGAAGAAATGACTAGTGATTTCTTCTTTTTTAAAGTCCTTAATGAATTTCTCAGGAATAGAAGCAACTTCATAAACCAGAGGGACTTGGTCGGCATAGCGGACCCGTTCCATTCGGATAATATTTTCCGTTGGAGAAATGCCTAACTTGGCAACTTCCTGCTCATTGGGAATGGTTTTTCTGTAGGAAATGAGTTGGCTAGAGGGTACTTTACCCTGGGACTTAACAATTTCAGTAAAACTGGTTGTCCCTCGCATCTTTTCTTGTACTCGAGTACTGGAAACAAAGGTGCCGCTTCCTACACGGCGCTCTAAGACGCCTTCTTCGACTAATAGAGATACGGCTTGGCGGAGGGTCATGCGACTAACCGCAAACTGCTCTGCTAAATCTCGTTCACTGGGAAGTCTCTCCCCAATAGCCCAACGGTGCTCGTCAATATCCTTTTTAATCTGATCATGGATTTTCATATAAGCGGGTAGCATATTTTTCACTTCATTTCTATCTTTTCTCTATTGTACCCCAATAAACTAGAAAAAGTCAAACTTCGCCTTGTTTATACTCTTCGAAAATCTCTTCAAACCACGTCAGCTCTATCTGCAACCTCAAAACAGTGTTTTGAGCAACCTGCGGCTAGCTTCCTAGTTTGCTCTTTGATTTTCATTGAGTATTAGTTGGTAATTCGCCCTTATTTGTGATAGAATATTGGAAAAAGATATTTCTTTTGAGAAAGGAAAAAGATGAGCAACATATCAACTGATTTGCAAGATGTAGAAAAAATCATCGTGCTGGACTATGGTAGCCAATATAACCAGCTGATTTCACGCCGTATCCGTGAGATTGGCGTTTTTTCAGAACTAAAGAGCCATAAAATTTCAGCTGCTGAAGTTCGTGAAATCAATCCTGTAGGAATTATCCTATCAGGTGGTCCAAACTCTGTATACGAAGATGGTTCATTTGATATTGACCCAGAAATCTTCGAACTCGGAATTCCTATTTTGGGAATTTGTTATGGTATGCAGTTATTGACCCATAAACTTGGAGGAAAAGTTGTCCCTGCAGGTGATGCTGGAAATCGTGAATACGGTCAATCAACCCTAACTCACACACCATCAGCGCTTTTTGAATCAACACCTGATGAACAGACTGTTTTGATGAGCCATGGTGATGCGGTTACTGAAATTCCTGCTGACTTTGTTCGTACTGGAACATCAGCTGACTGCCCTTATGCAGCCATTGAAAACCCAGATAAACACATTTACGGTATCCAATTCCACCCTGAAGTTCGCCATTCTATATACGGAAATGATATCCTTCGTAACTTTGCCCTTAACATTTGTAAGGCTAAAGGCGATTGGTCAATGGATAACTTCATTGATATGCAGATCCAAAAAATTCGTGAAACCGTCGGTGATAAACGTGTCCTTCTTGGTCTATCAGGTGGTGTTGACTCTTCAGTTGTTGGAGTTCTTCTCCAAAAAGCGATTGGCGATCAATTGATCTGTATCTTCGTGGATCACGGTCTTCTTCGTAAAGGAGAAGCGGACCAAGTTATGGACATGCTTGGTGGTAAGTTTGGTTTGAATATCGTCAAAGCAGACGCTGCTAAACGTTTCCTTGACAAACTTGCTGGCGTTTCTGACCCTGAACAAAAACGTAAAATCATCGGTAACGAGTTTGTCTATGTCTTTGATGACGAAGCAAGCAAGCTCAAAGATGTGAAATTCCTTGCTCAAGGTACCTTATATACAGACGTTATCGAGTCTGGTACAGATACAGCTCAAACTATCAAGTCACACCACAACGTGGGTGGTCTTCCAGAAGACATGCAGTTTGAACTGATTGAACCACTCAACACTCTTTATAAAGACGAAGTTCGTGCCCTTGGTACAGAGCTTGGTATGCCAGACCATATCGTATGGCGCCAACCATTCCCAGGACCAGGACTTGCTATCCGTGTTATGGGTGAAATCACTGAAGAAAAACTAGAAACAGTTCGTGAATCAGACGCTATCCTCCGTGAAGAAATTGCCAAAGCTGGCCTTGACCGCGATATTTGGCAATACTTCACTGTTAACACAGGCGTTCGTTCAGTTGGGGTTATGGGTGACGGTCGTACGTATGACTACACAATTGCAATCCGTGCCATCACCTCTATTGATGGTATGACTGCTGACTTTGCCAAAATTCCTTGGGAAGTGCTTCAAAAAATCTCAGTACGTATCGTAAACGAAGTGGATCATGTTAACCGTATCGTCTACGATATTACAAGTAAACCACCTGCAACAGTTGAGTGGGAATAATCATCTAAGGACTAATTTATGTAGCTTAATGAGCCAGTATCTTTGGGTACTGGTTTTTACTTGTCTAGACTTTTTGGCTACTTGTTAAAATTGGTTTATATTCGATAGTTTAACAATTATTATACAAAGCTTAAAAGATTAGAATTGTCAAAACAATCTGTCTAGGCTTGATTTTATCGCTTATTTACTATAAAATGAGAAGGAAAAACGTCAAACTTTTATATTGCAAATAGGAGAAAACATGACAAAAACATTAAAACGTCCTGAGGTTTTATCACCTGCAGGGACTTTAGAGAAGCTAAAAGTAGCTGTTCAGTATGGAGCAGATGCTGTCTTTATCGGTGGTCAGGCCTATGGTCTTCGTAGCCGTGCTGGAAACTTTACTTTTGAACAGATGGAAGAAGGCGTCCAGTTTGCGGCCAAGTACGGTGCCAAAGTCTATGTAGCTGCCAATATGGTTATGCACGAAGGAAATGAAGCTGGTGCTGGTGAGTGGTTCCGTAAACTGCGTGATATCGGGATTGCAGCAGTTATCGTATCTGACCCAGCCTTGATTATGATTGCAGCGACTGAAGCACCAGGCCTTGAAATCCACCTTTCTACCCAAGCAAGTGCAACTAACTATGAAACCCTTGAGTTCTGGAAAGAACTGGGCTTGACTCGTGTCGTTTTGGCGCGTGAGGTTTCGATGGAAGAATTAGCTGAAATCCGCAAACGTACAGATGTTGAGATTGAAGCCTTTGTTCACGGAGCCATGTGTATTTCTTACTCTGGTCGTTGTACTCTTTCAAACCACATGAGTATGCGTGATGCTAACCGTGGTGGTTGCTCTCAATCTTGCCGTTGGAAATACGACCTTTACGATATGCCATTTGGTCAAGAACGCAAGAGCTTGAAAGGTGAAATTCCAGAAGAATTTTCAATGTCAGCCGTTGACATGTCCATGATTGACCATATCCCAGATATGATTGAAAATGGTGTGGACAGTCTTAAGATTGAAGGGCGTATGAAGTCTATTCACTACGTATCAACAGTAACCAACTGCTACAAGGCGGCTGTGGATGCCTATCTTGAAAGTCCTGAAAAGTTTGAATCTATCAAACAAGACTTGGTGGACGAGATGTGGAAGGTTGCCCAACGTGAATTGGCAACAGGTTTCTACTACGGTACACCATCTGAAAATGAGCAGTTGTTTGGTGCGCGTCGTAAAATTCCTGAGTATAAGTTTGTCGCTGAAGTGGTTTCTTATGATGATGCGACTCAAACGGCAACCATTCGTCAACGGAATGTCATCAACGAAGGCGATCAAGTTGAGTTTTATGGTCCAGGTTTCCGTCATTTTGAAACGTATATCGAAGATTTGCACGATGCCAAAGGCAATAAAATCGACCGCGCCCCAAATCCAATGGAACTCTTGACTATTAAGGTGCCTCAACCTGTTCAAGCAGGAGACATGGTTCGTGCATTAAAAGAAGGACTCATCAATCTCTATAAAGAAGATGGAACCAGCGTCACAGTTCGTGCTTAATAAGCAAGCAGGATATGAAAGATTTCTAGTTGTTTTCCCTTTAATCCTGCTCACTAAAAGAAAAGAAGTTAAAGAAAATATATCAATTTCGTCCGAGATTTCATCTCGGATTTTTTCATTATTTTTCAGAAAGACCTAGATAATGGTCGGATTTATTACAAGTTTTTTCCAATTTTTTCTATATAATAAGCTCGAAAATAGTAAAATTGTAAATAATTTCCATTAAACGCTTTCAATGTTGGTAAAAAGTTGACAAATCCAATTTTTAGGACTAAACTAAGTAAGTAAATTTTAATTAAAAGGAGAATTCATCATGAATTTAACATTTTTTGGTCTATGTCTTGCCTGTATGGGTGTATCTCTTGGTGAAGGGTTATTGATGAATGGTTTGTTGAAATCAGTAGCTCGCCAACCAGATATTATCGCTGAGTTTCGTAGCTTGATGTTTTTAGGGGTTGCCTTTATTGAAGGAACTTTCTTCGTAACTCTTGTCTTCTCATTTATTATTAAATAACGAAATATAAATTGGAGAAGGGAGAATGTTAGATGGAAGAAAGTATCAATCCAACCATCAATATTGGTCCTGTTACCTTTGATTTAACTTTGACAGCCTTGACTTTGTTGTCTGTGTTTCTGATTTTTGCATTTATCTATTGGGCAAGTCGTAATATGACCTTGAAACCCAAAGGTAAACAAAATGTACTAGAGTATCTCTATGATTTTGTAATTGGATTTACAGAACCTAACCTTGGTTCCCACTACATGAAAGATTACTCACTCTTTTACTTATGCTTATTTCTTTTTATGGTCATCGCCAATAATCTTGGTTTGATGGCTAAACTTCAAACAACAGATGGAACAAACCTTTGGACATCGCCAACTGCAAATCTTTCATTTGACCTTGTCTTGTCTTTCTGTATTATTGTGATGGCGCACATTGAGGGGATTCGTCGTCGTGGGATTAAACAATACCTAAAAGGTTTTGTAACTCCTGCATTTATGACACCGATGAATCTACTTGAAGAAGTCACGAATTTCCTTTCTCTTGCTTTGCGGATTTTTGGGAATATCTTTGCAGGTGAAGTAATGACAAGCTTGCTTCTCTTACTTTCACATCAGGCTATTTTTTGGTATCCAATCGCATTTGGGACAAACTTAGTTTGGACTGCATTTTCCGTGTTCATTTCTTGTGTACAGGCCTATGTCTTTACACTATTATCCTCTATGTACCTAGGAAATAAAATTAATGATGAAGAGTAGAAAGGAGTAACTGATGCACGTAACAGTAGGTGAATTAATTGGTAATTTTATTTTAATCGCTGGCTCTTTTATCCTTTTGCTAGTCTTGATTAAAAAATTTGCATGGTCTAATATTACAGGCATTTTCGAAGAACGAGCTGAAAAAATTGCTTCAGATATTGACAGAGCTGAAGAAGCTCGTCAAAAAGCAGAAGTATTGGCTCAAAAACGCGAAGATGAATTGGCTGGTAGCCGTAAAGAAGCTAAGACAATTATTGAGAATGCGAAAGAAACAGCTGAGAAAAGTAAGGCTAGTATTTTAGCAGATGCTAAACTAGAAGCAGGACGCTTAAAAGAAAAAGCAAACCAAGAAATTGCTCAAAACAAAGCTGAAGCTTTACAAAGCGTTAAGGGTGAGGTGGCAGATTTGACAATCAGCTTGGCTGGTAAAATCATCTCACAAAACCTTGATGGTCATGCCCATAAAGAACTCATTGATCAGTATATCGATCAGCTAGGAGAAGCTTAATGGACAAGAAAACAGTAAAGGTAATTGAAAAATACAGCATGCCTTTTGTCCAATTGGTACTTGAAAAAGGAGAAGAAGACCGTATCTTTTCAGACTTGACTCAAATCAAGCAAGTTGCTGAAGAAACAGGTTTACCTTCTTTTTTAAAAAAAGTGGCAGTAGACGAGTCTGACAAGGAAAAAACGATTGCTTTCTTCCAAGACTCTGTGTCACCTTTATTGCAAAACTTGATCCAGGTTCTGGCATACAATCACAGAGCAAATCTTTTTTATGATGTGCTTGTAGATTGCTTGAACCGACTTGAAAAAGAAACAAATCGATTTGAAGTGACGATTACGTCTGCTCATCCTCTAACTGATGAACAGAAGAGTCGCTTGCTCCCTTTGATTGAGAAAAAAATGTCTCTTAAAGTAAGGAGTGTAAAAGAACAAATCGATGAAAGTCTCATTGGTGGTTTTGTCATTTTTGCCAATCACAAGACAATTGATGTGAGTATTAAACAACAACTTAAAGTTGTTAAAGAAAATTTGAAATAGAAAGTGGTGTTCTTTTGGCAATTAACGCACAAGAAATCAGCGCTTTAATTAAGCAACAAATTGAAAATTTCAAACCCAATTTTGATGTGACTGAAACAGGTGTTGTAACCTATATCGGGGATGGTATCGCGCGTGCTCATGGCCTTGAAAATGCCATGAGTGGAGAGTTGTTGATTTTTGAAAACGGCTCTTATGGTATGGCTCAAAACTTGGAGTCAACAGACGTTGGTATTATCATCCTAGGTGACTTTACAGATATCCGTGAAGGCGATACAATCCGCCGTACAGGTAAAATCATGGAAGTCCCAGTAGGTGAAAGTCTGATTGGTCGTGTTGTGGATCCGCTTGGTCGTCCGGTTGACGGTCTTGGAGAAATCCACACTGATAAAACTCGTCCAGTAGAAGCACCAGCTCCTGGTGTTATGCAACGTAAGTCTGTATCAGAACCATTGCAAACTGGTTTGAAAGCTATTGACGCCCTTGTACCGATTGGTCGTGGTCAACGTGAGTTGATTATCGGTGACCGTCAGACAGGGAAAACAACCATTGCGATTGATACAATCTTGAACCAAAAAGGTCAAGATATGATCTGTATCTACGTAGCGATTGGACAAAAAGAATCAACAGTTCGTACGCAAGTAGAAACACTACGTCAGTACGGTGCCTTGGATTACACAATCGTTGTGACTGCCTCTGCTTCACAACCATCTCCATTGCTTTTCCTAGCTCCTTATGCTGGGGTTGCCATGGCGGAAGAATTTATGTACCAAGGGAAGCATGTTTTGATTGTATACGATGATCTATCAAAACAAGCGGTAGCCTATCGTGAACTGTCTCTCTTGCTTCGTCGTCCTCCAGGTCGTGAAGCCTTCCCAGGGGATGTTTTCTATCTTCACAGCCGTTTGCTTGAGCGCTCAGCTAAAGTTTCTGATGAGCTTGGTGGTGGTTCAATTACAGCCCTACCATTTATCGAGACACAAGCAGGAGATATCTCAGCCTATATCGCAACCAACGTGATTTCTATCACTGATGGACAAATCTTCCTTGGTGATGGTCTTTTCAATGCGGGTATTCGTCCAGCCATTGATGCGGGTTCATCTGTATCTCGTGTAGGTGGTTCTGCACAAATCAAAGCCATGAAGAAGGTTGCTGGTACACTTCGTATCGACCTTGCTTCATACCGTGAGTTGGAAGCCTTCACTAAATTTGGTTCTGACTTGGATGCGGCAACACAGGCTAAGTTGAACCGCGGTCGTCGTACAGTTGAGGTCTTGAAACAACCTGTTCACAAACCATTACCTGTTGAGAAACAAGTAACCATTCTTTATGCTTTGACACATGGTTTCTTGGATACTGTTCCAGTAGATGATATTGTTCGTTTCGAGGAAGAGTTCCATGCCTTCTTTGACGCTCAACATCCAGAGATTTTGGAAACCATTCGTGATACAAAAGACTTGCCAGAAGAAGCAGTCTTGGATGCTGCGATTACAGAGTTTCTCAATCAAACCAGCTTCCAATAAGAATAGAGGTGTCAGATGGCAGTATCTCTAAATGATATTAAAACAAAAATCGCCTCAACAAAAAATACGAGTCAAATCACTAATGCCATGCAAATGGTATCAGCTGCTAAGCTAGGTCGCTCTGAAGAAGCTGCTCGCAACTTTCAAGTTTACGCTCAGAAGGTTCGCAAACTTTTGACAGATATTCTTCATGGTAATGGAGCTGGTGGTTCAACTAATCCCATGTTGATTAGCCGTCCTGTGAAGAAGACAGGCTATATCGTCATCACTTCAGACCGCGGTTTGGTTGGAGGTTATAATTCCTCTATTCTGAAAGCCGTTATGGAGTTGAAAGAAGAATACCACCCAGACGGTACAGGTTTTGAAATGATCTGTATTGGTGGAATGGGAGCTGATTTCTTTAAGGCTCGTGGTATTCAACCACTTTATGAACTACGTGGCTTGGCAGACCAACCTAGCTTTGATCAAGTTCGTAAGATTATTTCAAAAACTGTTGAAATGTACCAAAATGAACTTTTTGATGAGCTTTATGTTTGCTACAACCACCATGTCAATACGCTAACCAGTCAAATGCGTGTGGAACAAATGCTTCCGATTGTTGACTTGGATCCCAATGAAGCGGATGAAGACTACAGCTTGACTTTTGAATTGGAAACCAGCCGAGAAGAAATTTTGGAGCAGTTGTTGCCTCAGTTTGCAGAAAGTATGATTTACGGTGCTATTATCGATGCCAAGACAGCTGAAAATGCTGCCGGTATGACAGCCATGCAAACAGCGACAGATAATGCTAAGAAAGTCATCAATGATTTGACAATTCAGTATAACCGTGCCAGACAGGCGGCGATTACACAAGAAATTACAGAAATCGTAGCAGGAGCTAGTGCCTTAGAATAGGCTCTAGTCCAGCTCGTATGAAAATGAACTTATACTCAATAAAAATCAAAGAGCAAACTAGGAAGCTAGCCGCAGGCTGTACTTGAGTACGGTAAGGCGACGCTGACGTGGTTTGAAGAGATTTGCGAAGAGTATTAGGACCTAGTTGAGCTAGGAACCGACAGTATCTTATATAGAATAGGAGAAGGAGATGAGTTCAGGTAAAATTGCTCAGGTTATCGGTCCCGTTGTAGACGTCTTGTTTGCAGCAGGGGAAAAACTTCCTGAGATTAACAATGCACTTGTCGTCTACAAAAATGACGAAAGAAAAACAAAAATCGTCCTTGAAGTAGCCTTGGAGTTGGGAGATGGTATGGTCCGTACTATCGCCATGGAATCAACAGATGGGTTGACTCGTGGAATGGAAGTATTGGACACAGGTCGTCCAATCTCTGTACCAGTAGGTAAAGAAACTTTGGGACGTGTCTTCAATGTTTTGGGAGATACCATTGACTTGGAAGCTCCTTTTACAGAAGACGCAGAGCGTCAGCCAATTCATAAAAAAGCTCCAACTTTTGATGAGTTGTCTACCTCTTCTGAAATCCTTGAAACAGGGATTAAGGTTATCGACCTTCTTGCCCCTTACCTTAAAGGTGGTAAGGTTGGACTTTTCGGTGGTGCCGGAGTTGGTAAAACCGTCTTGATCCAAGAATTGATTCACAACATTGCCCAAGAACACGGTGGTATTTCAGTATTTACCGGTGTTGGGGAACGTACTCGTGAGGGGAACGACCTTTACTGGGAAATGAAAGAATCAGGCGTTATCGAGAAAACAGCTATGGTATTTGGTCAGATGAATGAGCCGCCAGGAGCACGTATGCGTGTTGCCCTTACTGGTTTGACAATCGCTGAATACTTCCGTGATGTGGAAGGCCAAGACGTGCTTCTCTTTATCGATAATATCTTCCGTTTCACTCAGGCTGGTTCAGAAGTATCTGCCCTTTTGGGTCGTATGCCATCAGCCGTTGGTTACCAACCAACACTTGCTACGGAAATGGGTCAATTGCAAGAGCGTATCACATCAACTAAGAAGGGGTCTGTAACCTCTATCCAGGCTATCTATGTGCCAGCGGATGACTATACTGACCCAGCGCCAGCAACAGCCTTCGCTCACTTGGATTCAACAACCAACTTGGAACGTAAGTTGGTACAATTGGGTATTTATCCAGCCGTTGATCCACTTGCTTCAAGCTCACGTGCCTTGGCACCTGAAATCGTTGGAGAAGAGCACTATGCAGTTGCTGCTGAAGTAAAACGTGTCCTTCAACGTTACCATGAGTTGCAAGATATCATTGCTATCCTTGGTATGGATGAGCTTTCTGATGAAGAAAAGACCTTGGTTGCACGTGCCCGTCGTATCCAGTTCTTCTTGTCACAAAACTTCAACGTTGCAGAACAATTTACTGGTCAGCCAGGTTCTTATGTTCCAGTTGCTGAAACTGTACGTGGCTTTAAGGAAATCCTTGATGGTAAACATGACCACTTGCCAGAAGATGCCTTCCGTGGTGTAGGTTCTATCGAAGATGTGATTGCAAAAGCTGAAAAAATGGGATTTTAAGAGGTAATCTATGGCTCAGTTAACTGTCCAGATCGTGACACCAGATGGTCTCGTCTATGATCACCATGCCAGCTATGTATCGGTTCGAACTCTGGATGGTGAGATGGGGATCTTGCCACGACATGAAAATATGATTGCGGTTTTAGCAGTTGATGAAGTAAAGGTAAAACGTATTGATGATGAAGATCACGTGAACTGGATTGCAGTAAATGGTGGCGTTATTGAAATTGCCAATGATATGATTACAATCGTTGCTGATTCTGCAGAACGTGCTCGTGATATCGATATCAGTCGTGCAGAACGTGCCAAACTTCGTGCAGAACGTGCAATTGAAGAAGCACAAGATAAACACTTGATTGACCAAGAACGTCGTGCGAAGATTGCACTGCAACGTGCCATTAACCGTATTAATGTCGGAAATAGACTATAAGAAAAAAATGAACTTGAAAATCCAAGTTCATTTTTTATGTTTTCTTAAGGAGCAAAACGGATGCAGACCGCTTCGGGAACATAGAAGTTGTTGGAGAGTTCTGCTAGACGACCATTGTCACAATTACGTTTAAAGACAGTTGCATTGTCAGAGTCTTGATGGACAACAATGAGAAATTTTTGGTCGGGTGTCAAATCAAAATCACGTGGAGTCTGACCATGCGTTGGAACGATTTCTAATAACTCTAAGCTACCGTCCGCAAGGATGGTATATACTGCGATAGAATCATGGCCACGGTTAGAAGCGTAGAGGTATTTACCGTCTTTAGAGAGACGAATAGCAGCGGTTCCATTAAAGCTTTCATAACCGTCTGGTAGAGTTGAAATAACTTGCATACGTTCAAATTCGCCAACGCCATCGTAGATTAGAACCTCGATAGTACTATTGAGTTCACAAATGAGATAAGCGATTTTATAGTGGTTATGGAAAATGATATGACGTGAACCTGCTCCAGGCTGGCTGTGATAGGTATAGAGCTTAGATAATTTCCCTTCTTGGTCAAGGTTATAAGTAATAACTTGGTCAGTTCCTAAGTCGCAGGTCACTAGATAGTGGTCAGGTGTTAAATCTGTAAAGTGAACATGGGGCGAAGCTTGATTTTCGTGTGGACCTTGGCCACTGTGTTGATCCACATCACTAAGTAGAAGACGACCATCTTCCTGACGTTTATAAACAAGAACCTGCCCTTTGTGGTAGTTAGCTGCGTACACTAAATCGCGCTTTTCATCAACGGCAACATAACAGTGGGGGGCTCCTTCCTCAACGACATGATTTAACACAGTCCCGTCAGTTTGATAGGCTGCAATGCCCCCCTTGTCATCTTGACTACCAACAGTGTATAGGTGTTGGTGCTGGTCAAAGGCAAGATAGGTTGGACTTGGCTCAGCTGCAAAAAGTTCTAGATTTGAAAGCTGACCAGTTTCTGTATCAAAGTCAGCCTTGTAAATCCCTTGGGAAGTACGACGTGTATAAGTTCCAAAATAAACAGTTTCTTTCATAACGTTACCTCTATAATAAAGATAAGACTATTATATCACAAAAATTGTAGTTGGAGGAACTCTATAAGACATAAAAAAATATAACAAAATATTAAATTTGACTTAGTTTTGTGTTGATTTCCTTTTGAAAAGTGCTATAATAATCCTATATAAATTGCAAAGGAGTTTTTTATGAAAAAACGTGTTTTCTTAGCAGCTGGAGTTGCTGTACTCTCAGCAGCTGTTCTAGCAGCTTGTTCATCTGGTAATGGGAATAAGGAAGCAACTAAACCAGTTACTTATGCCTATGTATTTTCATCAGATCCTGCGACTCTGGATTATACAGTTTCTGGACAAAACTCGACAAAACAGATTACTGGTAATGTCATTGATGGACTACTGGAAAATGATCAATATGGGAATCTAGTACCATCAGTTGCAGAAGATTGGACTGTTTCCAAAGATGGTTTGACTTATACCTATAAAATTCGTAAGGGTATCAAGTGGTATACCAATGAAGGCGAAGAATATGGAGAAGTTAAGGCTCAGGATTTTGTGACTGGTCTAAAACACGCAGCTGACAAGAAATCAGAAGCACTTTATCTTGTACAGGATTCTATTAAAGGATTGGATGACTATGTAAATGGGAAAACAACGGATTTTTCTACTGTTGGTGTAAAAGCAACAGACGATTATACTGTAGTCTATACTTTAAACCATCCAGAATCTTTCTGGAATTCGAAGACAACAATGGGAATTCTTGCTCCTGTTAGCGAAGACTTTTTAGCTTCTAAAGGAGATGACTTTGGTAAGGCGACTGATGTAACAAGCATTCTATACAATGGGGCTTATCTTCTCACAGGTCTTACATCTAAATCTTCTATTGAAATGACCAAAAACCAAAATTATTGGGATAAACAAAATGTCTTTATTGATGATATCAAATTATCATTCTTTGATGGTCAAGATGCTGACTCTCTTGGACGTGGATTTGATGAAGGAAATTATCCTGCAGCTCCTCTCTTTAAAAACTCTGCTAACTATGAACGCTTAAAAGAAAAATACAAAGATAACATTATTTATAGTCAACAACAAGGAACTACTTTCTATATTTCGACGAATATTGACCGTGTTGCTTACAATCACACCGCTAAAACAAGTGATGCAGAAAAAACATCTACTAAGAAGGCCTTGCTGAACAAAGATTTCCGTCAAGCTTTGGCTTTTGCTACAGATCGTAAAGCAGGAATCTCTCAAGTATTTGGGGACGAAGTAGCACCGCGTAAATTACGTACAAGTTTAGTACCTCCAACATTTGTACAAGTAGGAGAGCAGTCATTTGGGCAAGTAGCTAAGGCAGAATTGGATAAATTAGATGGTGTATGGAAAGATGTCAGTCTTGATGATGCCCAGGATTCACTTCATAATGTAGATAAGGCTAAAGCTAAATTGGAAGCTGCCAAGAAAACTCTTCAAGCTGATGGAGTACAGTTCCCTATTCATTTAGATATTCCAGTATCTTCTACTCGTCCACAGTTTGTGCGCCAATATCAATCTTATAAACAATCTATCGAGGAAGCTCTTGGATCAGATAATGTTATAGTTGATATTCAACAAGTTTCTGATGATGAATTGGCAAGTATGACGGTTCTAGCTACTTCTAATACCAATACTGACTGGGATATTAATGCAAATAGTGGATGGGGGCCTGATTACGCAGATCCATCAACTTATCTAGATATATTTGATCCAACATCTGGACCAAATCTTCTTGGTTCCCTAGGTGTAGTACCAGGTAAAGACAGTTCAGCAATCAAAGCGGTTGGGTTAGATAAGTTTAAAGAGTTAATCACGGATGCTAATAGTGAGAAAACAGATCTTGAAAAACGATATTCTAAATATGCAAAAGCTCAAGCTTGGTTAACAGACAGTGCCTTGGTGATTCCTGCACAGTCAAACGGTGCCCAAATGCTAGTAACGAAGAAAGTTCTAGGTACTGGTGCAGATGGCTGGGTAGGTGATAAGACTGGTGAACTTAGCTATAAATACCTTAAAATCCAAGATAAGATTGTCACTACTAAAGAAATGGATGAGTTCCGCAAGAAATTTGCTGAAGAAAAAGCCAAATCAAACGCTGATTATCAGAAAAACTTAGACCGTCATATTCAAGACTAATCGAATCTCCTCTTTTGAGGGGATTTTTTATGTCGCTGTCTCCATGTAAGCACTTTAAAAAAGAGTTATTTTTTCCTAAAAATGATATAATGAGAGAACGATAGAAAGGAAGTATTTATGGAGCAAAAAGAGAAACATTTTAGCCTATCTTGGTTTTTCAAGTGGTTTTTGGATAACAAGGCCATTACGGTATTCTTAGTAACCTTGTTATTGGGACTCAATCTTTTTATTTTAAGTAAGATTAGTTTTTTATTTTCACCTGTTTTAGACTTTTTGGCGGTTGTGATGTTGCCAGTCATTCTGTCTGGTTTACTATACTATTTACTGAATCCCATTGTTGATTGGTTGGAGAAGCATAAGATTAATCGCGTCATAGCAATCAGTATTGTCTTTGTGATCATCGCTCTCTTTATCATTTGGGGCTTGGCAGTGGCTATTCCAAATCTGCAACGTCAGGTCTTAACCTTTGCAAGAAATGTCCCAATCTACCTTGAAGATGCAGACAGAGTTATTAATGATTTGGTCACCAAGCGTTTACCAGATGATTTTAGACCTCAGTTAGAGCAAGTTTTGACAAACTTTTCTAGTCAGGCTACAGTTTGGGCAAGTAAGGTTTCATCTCAGGCAGTCAATTGGGTGAGCGCCTTTATTAGTGGGGCATCTCAAGTGATTGTTGCCTTGATTATCGTTCCTTTCATGCTCTTTTATCTCTTGCGTGATGGGAAAGGGTTGCGTAACTATTTAACCCAATTCATGCCGACGAAATTGAAGGAACCTGTAGGACAGGTTTTGTCAGATGTGAATCAACAGTTGTCCAACTATGTTAGAGGGCAAGTAACAGTGGCTATTATTGTAGCAGTAATGTTTATCATCTTCTTTAAGATTATAGGTCTACGCTATGCGGTTACGCTTGGGGTTACTGCTGGTATTCTAAATCTGGTTCCTTATCTGGGTAGCTTCTTAGCCATGCTTCCTGCCCTAGTATTGGGTTTGATTGCTGGTCCAGTCATGCTTTTGAAAGTAGTGATTGTCTTTATCGTAGAACAAACTATTGAAGGTCGTTTTGTCTCTCCACTGATTTTGGGAAGTCAATTAAATATCCATCCCATTAATGTTCTCTTTGTTTTGTTAACTTCAGGATCCATGTTTGGTATCTGGGGAGTCTTGCTCGGTATTCCAGTTTATGCCTCTGCTAAAGTTGTCATTTCAGCGATTTTTGAATGGTATAAGGTAGTCAGTGGCCTATATGAACTAGAGGGAGAGGAAGTCAAGAGTGAACAATAGTCAACAGATGTTACTGGCTTTGGAAGAGCAAGATTTAACCAAGGCTGAGCACTATTTCGTCAAAGCTTTAGAAAATGATCCAAGTGACCTTCTGTATGAGTTAGCCACCTATCTAGAAGGAATTGGTTTTTATCCTCAGGCCAAGGAAATTTACCTGAAAATCGTAGAAGATTTTCCAGAGGTTCATCTTAATCTAGCAACTATTGCTAGCGAGGATGGTCAAATCGAAGAAGCTTTTGCTTACCTAGAGGAAATCCAACCTGACAGTGACTGGTATGTTTCGGCTTTGGCTCTGAAGGCAGACCTTTACCAGATGGAAGGTTTGACAGATGTGGCGCGTGAGAAATTGTTAGAGGCATTGACTTATTCAGAGGATCCTCTCTTGATATTGGGCTTGGCAGAGTTGGATAGTGAGTTGGAAAATTACCAAGAAGCTATTCAAGGCTATGCCCAGTTAGATAATCGCTCGATTTATGAGCAAACGGGCATTTCTACCTATCAACGAATTGGCTTTGCCTATGCTCAGTTGGGTAAATTTGAAACGGCCACAGAGTTTTTAGAAAAAGCCCTAGAGTTAGAATATGATGATCTAACAGCTTTTGAGTTGGCCAGTCTTTACTTTGATCAAGAAGAATATCAAAAAGCTGTCCTCTACTTTAAGCAGCTTGATACCATTTCTCCTGATTTTGAAGGATATGAGTATGGGTATAGTCAGGCCTTACATAAGGAACATCAAGTTCAAGAAGCCCTGCGTATCGCTAAGCAAGGCTTGGAGAAAAATCCCTTTGAAACTCGCCTTTTGCTGGCTGCTTCACAATTCTCCTATGAACTTCATGATGCTAGTGGTGCAGAAGATTATCTCCTTACTGCTAAAGCAGACGCTGAGGATACAGAAGAAATCTTACTCCGTCTAGCTACTATTTATCTGGAGCAGGAGCGTTATGAGGATATTCTAGACTTGCAAAGCGAGGAGCCAGAAAATCTTTTGACCAAGTGGATGATTGCTCGTTCTTATCAAGAAATGGACGATTTGGATACTTCCTATGAGCATTACCGAGAGTTGGCAGGAGATTTGAAGGACAATCCCGAATTTCTGGAACACTATATTTATCTCTTGCGTGAATTGGGATATTTTGAAGAAGCAAAAGTCAAAGCCCAAACTTATTTAAAACTAGTTCCCGATGATGTGCAAATGCAAGAACTGTATGAAAGACTTTAGAATAAAATGATTTAAAGCTATATCTTATCAATTTTGAAAGATATAGTTTTTATTTTTGTTAACAATGTAATTTTTTTATAAAAATAGTTGTAATTTAGTTTATGTATGTTATAATAGGAACAATTATTTTAAGGAGGTGTCAGTATGTCTTATTTGTTTGAGATATTACCGAGTTTATTGAGCGGTGCAAGCATGACTTTACAGGTTTTTGCACTGGTCTTGATTTTTTCTATTCCCTTGGGCATTTTGATTGCCTTTGCCTTGCAAGTCCATTGGAAGCCCCTCCATCATCTGATTAACATTTATATTTGGATTATGCGAGGCACACCCTTGCTCTTGCAATTGATCTTTATCTATTATGTGCTCCCAAGCATTGGGATCCGTTTGGATCGCCTTCCTGCGGCTATCATTGCCTTTGTTTTGAATTATGCTGCTTACTTTGCTGAAATCTTCCGTGGGGGGATTGATACCATCCCTAAAGGTCAATATGAGGCTGCTAAGGTCTTGAAGTTTAGTCCTTTTGACACAGTGCGCTATATTATCTTGCCTCAGGTGACCAAGATTGTTCTTCCTAGTGTCTTTAATGAAGTCATGAGTTTGGTCAAGGATACCTCTCTGGTCTATGCTCTAGGAATTTCAGACCTTATCTTGGCTAGTAGAACAGCTGCCAACCGTGATGCTAGCCTAGTTCCGATGTTCTTGGCAGGAGCCATTTATTTGATTTTGATTGGGATTGTGACAATCATTTCCAAAAAAGTTGAGAAGAAGTACAGTTATTATAGATAGGAGGCTGCCATGTTAGAATTACGAAATATCAATAAGAAATTCGGAGACAAACGAATCCTGTCTGATTTCAGTCTAAGTATTCCTGAAAAGCAAATCCTAGCTATTGTCGGGCCTTCTGGTGGAGGTAAGACAACCCTCTTACGTATGCTTGCAGGTCTTGAAACCATTGATTCAGGGCAAATCTTTTATAATGGACAACCTTTAGAATTGGATGAACTGGAGAAGCGGAATCTACTGGGATTTGTATTCCAAGATTTTCAACTGTTTCCTCATTTATCAGTTCTAGACAATTTGACTTTATCTCCTGTGAAAACAATGGGAATGAAGCAGGAAGAGGCAGAGAAGAAGGCGCGTGATCTCTTGGAACAGTTAGGACTGGCTGGTCATGCAGATGCCTATCCTTTCTCACTATCTGGTGGGCAAAAGCAGCGGGTGGCCTTGGCGCGTGCTATGATGATTGACCCAGAAATCATTGGCTACGATGAACCAACTTCTGCTCTGGATCCGGAATTACGCTTGGAAGTTGAAAAGTTAATCTTGCAAAATAGGGAACTTGGCATGACCCAGATTGTGGTTACCCATGATTTACAGTTTGCGGAAAATATTGCAGATGTATTATTAAAAGTAGAACCTAAATAGGAGGAAAAAATGATGAAAAAATTGATGCTTATATTAGTCAGTCTAATGACTGCTTTGTTCTTAGTAGCTTGTGGGAAAAATGCTAGTGAAACTGGTGGAGATAATTGGTCTAAGTACGAGTCTAACAAGTCTATTACTATTGGATTTGATAGTACTTTTGTTCCAATGGGGTTTGCTCAGAAAAATGGTTCCTATGCAGGATTTGATATTGATTTAGCTACAGCTGTTTTTGAAAAATATGGAATTACGGTAAATTGGCAACCGATTGATTGGGATTTGAAAGAAGCTGAATTGACAAAAGGAACGATTGATCTGATTTGGAATGGCTATTCCGCTACAGACGAACGCCGTGAAAAGGTAGCATTCAGTAACTCATATATGAAGAATGAGCAGGTATTGGTGACTAAGAAATCTTCAGGTATCACGACTGCAAAGGATATGGCTGGAAAGACATTAGGAGCTCAAGCTGGTTCATCTGGTTATGAGGACTTTGAAGCAAATCCAGCGATTTTGAAGGATATTGTTGCTAATAATAAAGCGAATCAATACCAAACCTTTAATGAAGCCTTGATTGATTTGAAAAACGATCGAATTGATGGTCTATTAATTGATCGTGTCTATGCAAACTATTATTTAGAAGCAGAAGGCGTTTTAAACGATTATAATGTCTTTACAGTTGGACTAGAAACAGAAGATTTTGCGGTTGGAGCACGTAAGGAAGATACAACTCTGGTTAAAAAGATAAATGAAGGATTTTCTAATCTTTATAAGGATGGTAAGTTCCAAGAAATTAGCAAAAAATGGTTTGGAGAAGATGTAGCAACCAAAGAAGTGAAAGAAGGAAAATAAAATAGATAACAAGCCTAGTTTTTACATTTAAAACTGGGCTTTATTTTTTTATAGACTTTATTTTATAAAGCTAGAGTAACTTCTAAATTTTTTAGCTATTTTGGGCACTTCTTATGCATCTAGCTTAATTCTGTAATCCCTTATCTATTGCTAAAATTCAATGAAGAGGTGATAAAAATATCAGAAAATTCCTTTTTATAATTAAGTTATATGAATAATCAAACAATATAGAAAATCTCTAAAGTAATATAATTTCTATTTTTGTAAGGGATTACTAGAAGACGGAGTTTGTGAAATTATTTTGGCGAGTATAGCTCAAAATGTTTGATTTATAGACATAAAAAGAGTATAATAAATTGTGACCCTTTAAAATATGCCTATATATTTTAGGGGGGGGCTTTTTATTTAGCCTTCTTGAATATATTAACTGATAATTATCAGAAAAAAGGAGTAAGGGAATGTTTAAACCCAAAGGGCATCATGTTCGTCAATCACAAGTGGAGAAATTCACACGTTATAGTATCCGTAAGGTTAGTTTTGGTGCGGCTAGTGTGGCTGTAGCTACTGGATTGTTTTTCCTTGGTGGAGGAAGCGTCCAAGCGGCTGAACAACTAACTAATCCAGAGCCTACAGAAGTTCAAAATCCTCAAAATCTAACTGATAAGTCCTCGGAACCCTCTAAGGAAGTTGCTGGACAAGCATCTGCTACTGCTAAAGAGCCCGATGGACAAAATAATACTTCTGTAAAAGAGTCTACTACTGACAAACAAGCCAGTGAAGTTGAAACTCCAAAGGTAGTGACAGAAAAAGTTGCTATTAATACAGCATCGTTAGAAGATTTAGCTGCTAAAGCTGAAAGTCGATTGAGTCAATTAACCGAAGGTAAGAAAACAAAATCAGTCATTGATGATGCTAAAAATTTGGTTAATAAAGCAAAAGAACTTCTAAACGATGATACAAAAACACAGACAAAAGTAGATGCACTTGCTAAACAACTTTCAAGTAGCCTTGTCATTTTAAACAGTATCAAATCAGAAGCAACAGAAGAGAAAGTAAATAAAAACCAAGATCCTAGAAATGGTCAAGCTATCCCAAGTAATGGGGAAAGTGGGTTTAGAGCGGATACATCAGGTAATGGTGGTACAACAACTGTAACAAATGATGAGTTGACACCAACAACGCCAGCGCAACCAACTGCGAAAAATATTATAGGTAGTACAAGTGCAGTATCACGAGAAAACTTTACAGGTTGGGATACGTATAAAATGCCGTTTGGTGTCCAATCTGGATCAGGAACACTAGGGGTAGACTCAGCGGAACAAAAAGCGAATGCTGAAGGATTACAATTCAGAGTGTTTTCTGATCAAAGAGCAGGTACGCGTGTTACACCTGGACCATCTAACTTTACATTTGAGTTGCAACCAAGTGATGTCAAGGCACGTGTTGACTACGGATTGAAACTTCCTGCAGAAGAAGTACAAAAAATTATTGAAGAAGCTCCTCTTTGGCGTGGAAAATTGAAATATAATAATACAAGAATTCAAAGTTCAGCTGCTTCTACTTACTTTGGTGGTGGACCGTACGAATATTTATTATCAAGTATTTATAAACTTGGTTATGAACAAGGAATTGATAAAGTTTACGTCAAAGATGCAAGTAAACGTATTGAAGTAACAGAAGAAGCGAAAGCGGCAGGTTGGACTGTTTCTGATTTTACAGTATCAAATATGCCTGGGGGATTAGTATATGATAAACAATCGGATAGTATACAAGGGGTTGTAACGCATAGTAGTCCATTTAACTATCAAAAACTAGTGGCGACAGTTACTTTTACTAATACCAAAACTGGAAAAAATGTAAGAATTCCGTTAGATCTACATAGATACGGTGGTACAGCATGGAAAGATGGGACGCCACCTACGTTAGAAATTAACGATGCCGTTAAAGAAGGTAAAGTAGGAGAAGAACTTGTAGTACCAGTAGAATATAGAGATGCTGGAGCTTCCCATGCCGGTGCACCAAATGGTAGAAATATTCCTTATAGTTTAACGGATGAAAATGGAAATCCTCTTAACCGTACAGCAACGATTAGAGAAACTGTGGGACGTGCAATTCTTGGTGTTTCTGGAGTGAAAATTACTGGAACTACAGGGGCAGGCGCTAGTACTGTTACAGATTTAACAGGGGATGACACTAAAATTCCTGGTGTCGGTTTCACAATTGCCTCAAATGACATGACTGAACGAAATAAAAATGGATTTAAAGGGACACCGACTGAAGCAGGGATTTACCGTGTCTCAATTTATGCACGAGACTATAAAGAAACGAATGCGAATGAAGCATATGCACATGCTACCTTTAAAATTTCACCTGCAGTATCTGTGAAAAATGTACATGCATATGATAAAGAAGTACCAATTACAATTTCAAGAGGTGCTTCAGAAGCTACGATTACATTACCAGATGGCACAAATACAAAAGTTGTTGCAAAAGATGGGAAATGGGTTGTTACAGAAACTACAAATACAGCTGTAAATGTTAATGATGAAATCGGTACAGTTGGCGAAACTTTCAATCTAAAAGTACTTCCAACTGCAACAGCTAAAGCAGCTACGGATAATATTAAGGTAACTGCAAGTAGTGAAAATGTAACAGCAACATTTACAAGAGCAGAAGTAGCTTTAAAAACTAAACTTGGAGAAAATGTAACAGCAACGTTCAATAAGACTACAGGTCGTTGGGATTTACCAGCAGAAATCGCTGAGAAGAAGACGGTTAATAGTGACGGTACAACAACATGGTTAAAACGTGACCTATACGTTGATGTTGATAAAAACGGTGAAACAATATTCAATGTTTATGAATATACTCGTACCTTAAATGCAGAAGGGAAAGTAACAGCTGTTAGCGATCCTACTCGTACATTAACAACTTATAACAAAGAAAATGCAGCAAATAGTGCAGCGGAGTCAGCTAATGATACGAACAAAGGAATGATCGTAACTGTAAAATACGACAAAGGACTAAATAAATGGACTGCAGATGATAACTCAACTGTAACAGCAACGAAAACTGGAGATAAATGGACAATTTCTACTTCATCAGGATTCAATGGAACAGTCGATGCAGTTTATGCAGAAAGTTCAGATAAAGCGTCTGTATTAAATGATGCTCCGACAGTGCATTCGACTTCTTATACAACTGTAAAAGGTGCAACAGTAGATTTAGTAAAACAAAAATCAGCTACAGTAACGATTACAGATAGAGAAGATGATGCGACAACTGCTCCAAATAAAAAGGAAACAACAGTTACAAAAGTAACATTAACAGCTCCTTCAGGGAAGGTAACAGAATATACTAGTGTTTCAGATGCAGCAGCGGTGAAATTAACAGAAACAGGAGAGTACACTGTTAAAGTAGATGTAAAAGACAGTAATGGAAATAAAGTTACTGCAGATTCAGATACAGCAACAGGAACAAATGAAAATGATAATACGGCGGTAGCTTCAACGACCTACGTGATTACAGTAAAAGATCAAGAAACAAATAAATTATATAAAGTAGAAGATGATACTGTTACTAATGATGAATTAAAAGGAAAAGTAAACCCTACAACTGTAGATGGATTTACTCCAAGTAAAAATGATATTACAGATATTCCAACGACTACAGGTAAAGCTGGGCAAACATTGCCAACTCCTGCAACAGTTACGTACACAAAAGATACTGAAACAATTCAAGTAGAAACAAAAGTGGATGTTGTAGTCTTACCAAAAGTAACACCAACAGGAGTAACAGTACTAAAAGATAGTACTAACTTAGAAAATGTAGTAAAAGAAAAAGCGAAAGAAGCAGCTAAAGCAATTGCCACAGATAAAATTCCTACGGGAGTTACTGTATCGATTAAAGAAGTAAAAGCAGGAACTCTTCCAGGAACAACTACAATAGGTGACCAAACTCCAGCAAAAGTAGTAGTAGAATACAAAGATGCTAATAATAATGTTGTTGAAACTAGAGAAGTTGAAGTTCCAGTAACGGTGATAGGATCTACAGTAAATAAAATTGTTAAGTTTGAAGATGATGAGTTAACAGATGAAGAAGTAAAAGCAGCTGTAACACCGGGAACAAATGGAACTAAAGGAGAACCGCTTTTAACAGCTAATATTACAGCTGAACCAGGTACGAAAGAAGTTGCCATTCCGGTAACATATAATAATGGTGAGTTATCGGAAAGAGTAGTAGTCCCAGTCGTAGTCTTACCAACAGCAACTGGTGAAGTAGAAGTACCAAAAGGTTCAACAGTAGATAAAGTAAAAGAAGTTACAAAAGCAAAAGCGACGGAAGTAGCAACATCCGCTGAATTCAAAGCAAAATTACCAGAAGGTTCTAAAGATGTAGTGGTTGGCGAAATTACAGAAGAAGTTTTAGCAACAATGACTGCAGAAAAAGGAACGAATAAAGGAATCGTTAAAGTTCCAGTAACTTACACAGTAGATGGAAAAACTTATACAAAAGATGCAGAAATTACAGTTAACGTATTAGGTTCAGAAGCAAAAACAGTTTACACGTTAGAAGGAACAAAACCAGATGCAGAGAAAGTTAAGAATGCCGTAACACCAGATACTGGAGGAACAGCTAATGCTCCAACAGAAAGTGCTTTACCAGAAACAACAGGTAAAGCAGGAGCAAAAGATGTAACTGCAACTACAACAGTAACATATCCAACAGGAGATGAAACTGTAAAAGTACCAGTCGAAGTATTACCAAAAGCAACACCAGAGAAAGTAACAACATTAAAAGACACAACTAGTGACAACCTAACAACAGCAGTGAAAGAAAAAGCACAAGCTGCACTAGGTAAACTAACACTACCAACAGGAGTTACAGTAGAATTAGTTCCAAATCAAAATTATGCTGTTCCAGCAACAGATTCTAATGGTGATAAAACAGCAGTACCAGTAAAAGTACAATACAAAGACAGCACAGGTACAGTAGTAGCAGAAGATACTATTTCAGTCCCAGTAACAGTCGTAAGCTCAACACCAAGTAAAATCGTCGTGTTCGAAGGCGAAACACCAACAGCTGAACAAGCCAAAGAAGCCGTAACAACAGGAACAGATGGTACAAAAGGTGAACCAACAACATTACCAGAAACAACAGGAAAAGCAGGAGCAACCGATGTAAAAGTTGACGTACCAGTAACATATGACAATGGTAAGTTGACAGAAACAGTAAGCGTTCCAGTAACAGTATTACCAAAAGCAACTGGTGAAGCTGATGTACCAAAAGGTTCAACTGTTGATAAAGTCAAAGAAGTAGCGAAAGCAAAAGCAACAGCATTAGTAGCAGCGACAGACTTCACAGGAAAATTACCTACAGGAGCAACAGTGACAGTCGGTAATATAACAGAAGCTGTAGCAGAAACTCTAACAAATGAAAAAGGTACCAATAAGGGTGTTGTAAACGTTCCAGCAACATATACAGTAGATGGAAAAACATACAATACAACAGTACCAGTAACAATCAATGTATTAGGTTCAGAACCGAAAACAGTATACACTGTAGAAGGAACAAAACCAGATGCAGAGAAAGTTAAGAATGCCGTAACACCAGATACTGGAGGAACGGTAGGAACACCAACAGAAACTGATTTACCAGAAACAACAGGTAAAGTAGGAGCAAAAGATGTAACTGCGACAACAACAGTAACATACTCAAATGGAACAGAAACTGTAAACGTTCCAGTAGAAGTATTGCCAAAAGCAACACCAGAAAAAGTAATCACATTAAAAGATACAACTGGTGACAACCTAACAACAGCTGTAAAAGAAAAAGCACAAGCTGCACTAGGTAAATTAGCATTACCATCAGGAGTTACAGCAGAATTAGATCCAAATCAAACATATACTGTACCAGCAACAACTTCTAATGGTGATAAAGGTAATGTAGCAGTAAAAGTACAATATAAAGATGCAACAGGTACAGTAGTAGCAGAAGATACTATTTCAGTCCCAGTAACAGTCGTAAGCTCAACACCAAGTAAAATCGTCGTGTTCGAAGGCGAAACACCAACAGCTGAACAAGCCAAAGAAGCCGTAACAACAGGAACAGATGGTACAAAAGGTGAACCAACAACATTACCAGAAACAACAGGAAAAGCAGGAGCAACCGATGTAAAAGTTGACGTACCAGTAACATATGACAATGGTAAATTAACAGAAACTGTAAGTGTTCCAGTAACAGTATTACCAAAACCAGAAGCTGATGAAATTCTTGTTCCTAAAAATGGTGATAAAGAAAAAGCAAAAGAAAAAGTACTTGCTCAAGCGAAAAAATCAATCGAAGATGCAACATTTAAAGGTAAATTACCTCAAGGTGCAACAGTTACAGTTGATGAAACAGCTACAATAACAGTTCCAGACTTGACAGAAGATACTGAAGTGGATGTGACTGTTAAATACACTGTAGATGGTCAAGACAAAACTACAACGGTTAAAGTGCCAGTTACAGTAGTTGAAGGTGTACCACAAATCGTCCCAGTTAAAGAAACAAACGATGTTCTTCCAGATCCAGAGAAGAGTATTGATAAAGAAGATTATCCAGAAGGTTCTAGATTTAGATACAAAACTCCAGATGGACAAACAAGTCCAATCGATGTAACAACAACTGGAGATAAGAACGTGGTTGTTGAAGTGCTTGACCCACAAGGAAACACAATCGTCGAAGTACCATCTACAGTACGTGTTGTAGGTAGCACTCCGCAATTTGTTGTAGCAGATCCAGCTAAGAAACAACCAGAAGCGAAAGATAGTGTTACACCAGGAGAATATCCAGACGGTACAACATTTGAGTACAAAACACCAGTAGATACAACAACTGCAGGTGAAAAAGATGTGACAGTTGTTGCTAAGCTAAATGGTCAACCAATTGCAGAAGTTCCTGCAAAAGTAGTAGTTGTAGATCCTAAGACACAATACGTAGTAGCAGATCCAAGCAAGCCACAACCAGATGCATCTAAGAGTATTGATCCAGAACAATACCCAGATGGCACAACATTTGAGTACAAAACTCCAGTAGATACGACTACACCAGGAGAAAAAGATGTAGTTGTCGTTGCGAAAAATGGAGAAGATAAACTTGTAGAAGTACCAACAAAAGTGAAGGTTGTTCAAGGAAATCCACAAATCGTTCCAGTGGATGAAGGTAAGAAACAGCCATCTCCTGAAGATAGTATTGATCCGAATGATTACCCAGATGATGCGACATTTGAGTATAAAGAAGAAGTAGATACATCTACACCAGGGGATAAACCAGTTACAGTAGTTGTAAAAGATAAAGATGGAAAAGTATTAGTTGAAGTGCCATCGACAGTTCGTGTAGTTGAAAGTTATCCTAAATATGTTCCAGTAGATCCAGCTAAGAAACAGCCAGATCCAAAAGAAAATATTAATCCAAATGATTTCCCAACTGGAACAACATTTGAATATAAAGATAACACCCCAGTAGATACAACAACACCAGGAGAAAAAGATGTAACAGTTGTAGCGAAGTTAAATGGACAACCAATTACAGAAATTCCAGCTAAGATTGTTGTTGTAGAACCTAAGACACAGTATGTTCCAGTGAATGCTGAAGGTGATAAGAAACCAAAACCACAAGATAGCATTACACCAGATGATTATCCAGCAGGCTCAACATTTGAGTACAAGACTCCAGAAGGAAAAACAGAAGCCTACGATGGTTCAACACCAGGTGATAAAGATGTTACTGTAGTTGTGAAAGATTCAGATGGAGATCCAATTGTTGAAGTTCCAGCGAAAATTAAAGTTGTTCAAGGAAAAGAACAATTAACTCCAGTGAATGCTGAAGATAAGGATAAACCAAAAGCTGAAGATAGTATCACACCAGGTGATTATCCAGCAGGTTCAACATTCGAATACAAGATTCCAGAAGGAAAAACGGAAGCATATGATGGATCAACTCCAGGTGATAAACCAGTTACTGTAGTTGTAAAAGATAAAGATGGAAAAGTGTTAGTTGAAGTTCCAGCTACTATTAAAGTAGTTGAAACAAAACCAACACCGATTGAAACACCAGTAACAAACACTCCTTTAACTCAAGATGATTATACAAGAGGAATTAAAATCCCAGATGGTGGTGAAATTACTAAGGTTGAAAATATTCCAGATTTAACAACACCAGGTAAGAAGGATCCAGTTAAAGTAACGATTACATTACCAAACGGTAAATCTTATACAGTAGATGTACCAGTAACTGTAACTCCAGTTAAGGAAATCGAAACACCAGTAACAAACACTCCTTTAACTAAAGACGATTACACTAAAGGAATTACGATTCCAGAAGGTGGTAAGGTTACTAATGTTGAAAATATTCCAGATTTAACAACACCAGGTAAGAAGGAACCAGTTAAAGTAACAATTACATTACCAAATGGCAAAGTAGTTACGGTAGAAGTACCAGTGAATGTAACGCCAATTACACCAATTGAAACACCAGTAACGAAAGATAAATTGACTCCAGAAGATATCTTGAAACAAATCAAAGTGCCAGAAGGAGCAACAGCCAAGGTAGGAGACTTACCAGACTTAACAACGCCAGGTAAGAAAGAACCAGTGAAAGTAACGATCACATTACCAAATGGTAAAGTAGTGACTGTAGAAATCCCTGTAAATGTTACACCTATTGAAGACATTGTTAAAAAAGAGGGAGATCCAATTACTACTGAAGATGTTGAAAAACATATTCCAAAAGGAGTAAAAGTTATTTCTATTGGTGAAAAACCTACAACAGATGTTCCAGGCGAAAGACCAAGTATTCCAGTAGTGATTGAATTACCAAATGGAATTCGAGTAACGGTAAATATTCCAGTAATCGTAACACCGAAAGTAACACCTGTAGTAGTTTCAGTAGGAACACCAGTTACGCCAGAAGATGTTAAGAAACATATCGAATTACCTAAAGGATGGACTGTAACAAAAGTAGGAGAAATTCCAACAACAACTACACCTGGAACAAAACCAGTTGTTCCAGTGGAAATCGAATTACCAGATGGACGTAAGATTACAGTAGAAGTACCAGTCATCGTAACGCCAACTGTAAGACAAATTGTTGTACCACAAGGAACTCCAATCACACCAGACGATGTGAAAGGACATATCGATCTTCCAAAAGAACCAGGATGGGAAATTATTGAAGTAGGAGAAATTCCAACAACAATTCCAGCTGGAGTGAAACCAAGCGTTAAAGTGAAGATTAAAGTTCCAACTGGAGAAATTGTTGAAGTAGAAGTACCAATCATCGTAACACCGAAAGTAACTCCTATTGTAGTGGAAGTTGGAACACCAATTACGAAAGAGGATGTTATTAAGAAAGCAGGTTTACCAGAAGGATGGGAAATTGTTGAGGTAGGAGAAATTCCAACAACAGAAACACCAGGAACAAAACCAGTTGTTAAGGTAAAAGTTAAATTACCTGACGGTCGTATTATTACAGTGGAAGTTCCTGTAACAGTAACGCCTAAATCACAAAATGGTGGAGGATTCATTGCTCAAAATGGTGGTTCAACTGTTCAGATTGTAACGGAATATCTTGATGAAAATGGTAACCGAATTACTTCAGATAAAGAAGGAAAACACAATCCAATAGAGTTGGAAGGATATGAATATAGTCATTCAACAACGGATGCTAAAGGAAATACCCTACATCACTATAAGAAAGTGAACAAACCAATCAATCAAGAGCAACCAAGCTCTCCTGAGACTCCTACAAGTCCAGAAAAACCAGTAGCTACTCCAGTTCAGGATTCTAAACAAGTAGCTGAAACAACCGTATCCAATAATAAGAAGGAATTACCAAATACTGGTACAGAGGATAAGGCTGGTCTAGCTAGTCTTGGACTTCTTGGAATGTTGGGTGCATTCGGACTCGTAGCTCGTAAGAAAAAAGAAGACTAAGAAAGAAAAACTCCCTTTCTAAAGTCCAATAGAAAAATAGACTGAGGTGAAAACTTCAGTCTATTTCTTTGGCTATGAAAAAATCCCCTGACGAGAGCCAGAGGATAAGAGCTTATTTCATTGTTGGGAAGAGTAATACATCACGGATAGTTGTTGTATCAGTGAGGAGCATGCAGAGACGGTCGATACCGATTCCCAACCCACCTGTTGGAGGCATACCATATTCAAGAGCCTCAATATAGTCGTAGTCGATGCCTGTAGCTTCATCGTCACCAAGTTCTTTGGCTTTTGCTTGGGCTTCAAAACGGCTAAGTTGGTCGATTGGGTCGTTGAGCTCAGTAAAGGCATTACCGTACTCCTTAGTCATGATGAAGAGCTCGAAACGGTCAGTAAAGCGTTCGTCGTCAGGATTCTTCTTAGCAAGTGGAGATACAGCTACTGGATGTCCATAGACAAAGGTTGGTTGGATCAAGGTTTCTTCAACAAACTCTTCAAAGAAGGCATTGATAATGTGACCAACTTCAGTGTAATGTTTCTCAACAGGAACTTTCTTGTCAGCAGCGATAGCTTTGGCTTCCTCGAAAGTCATGTCTTGCCAGAAATCGACACCAGTAATTTCTTTGATAGCATCCACCATGTGAACACGTTTAAATGGTTCGTTAATCTTGATTTCAGTTCCTTGATAGTTAACTGGACCATCTCCCTTAACTGATTTAGCAGCGTGTTGGATAATACCTTCAGTCAAGTCCATGATGTCTTGGAAGTCTGCATAAGCTTGGTAGACTTCGATAGAAGTGAACTCAGGGTTATGAGTAGCATCCATTCCTTCGTTACGGAAGATACGGCCAATTTCATAGACACGTTCCATACCACCCACGATAAGGCGTTTCAAGTGAAGCTCAGTCGCGATACGAAGTACCATGTCAATGTTTTGGGCATTGTGGTGGGTAATAAATGGACGGGCAGCAGCACCACCAGCCTCGTTGTGAAGAACAGGTGTTTCAACTTCAAGGAAACCTTTTTGATCAAGGAAACGACGGATTTCAGAGATGATTTTTGAACGAGTGACAAAGCGCTCAAAGCTTTCACGGTTAGAAATCAAGTCAAGGTAACGTTTACGGTAAATGGTTTCAACGTCTGTCAAACCGTGGAATTTCTCTGGCAGAGGACGAAGAGCCTTAGACAAGTGTGTGATGTGAGTCGCCTTGATAGAGAGTTCTCCCATATCTGTACGCATTACTTGGCCTTCGACACCAAGGAAGTCACCAAGGTCTGCTTTTTTGAAGATTTCGTAGTTTTCTTCACCGACAGCATCTTTACGAACGTAGATTTGAATCTGGCCTTCACGGTCTTGAAGGTGGGCAAAACCTACTTTACCTTTACCACGTTTGGTTACTAAGCGTCCTGCGATAGTAGCTGTTTCGTTTTTATCGTGTAATTGTTCTTTATCGAGGTCGGCATATTTATCTTTTAATTCTTGTGAATTTGCAGTACGTTCAAAGCGTTTTCCGAAAGGATCGATTCCTTGTTCACGGAGCGCAGCCATTTTTTCACGGCGAACGATCTGCTGGTCATTTAGTTCTTCCATATGTTCTGTAGACATGGGATCCTCCTAGTTTTACTCAAAATTGAATACGATGAGTCATTTTTTGCGATACTCCCATTTTATCATAAATAAGCAAGAAATTCACGGATAATCTTTCAAAACTAAAAAGAACTTGACGCTAAAATCAAGTTCTTTATTGATAGGAGGTATCATTCCACGTATCGAGAGTAAATCTTTCAAAATCATGGGTTTCAAGAATGGTCAGGCTGGCATTTGCTAGACCGCCATCTTTACGAAGAAGAGGTTCTTTATAGCCTAGTAGAGTACGAAGACTGGCAGTAAGATTGGCGCCGTGGCCGACAATTAGAATACGCTCAGCTGGACTATCTTTGAGTGATTTGATAAATTGGATGGTCCGTTGTGTTGTGCTATAGAGGGATTCGGCTCCGAACATTTGAGTGTCAAATTTAGCAAGATTCGTACGGAAAGCTTTGATTTGTTGCGGGTAAATAGCTTCCAAGGTTACGATTTTCAAACCTTCCAACTTCCCCAGCTGCCATTCACGGAGATTAGGAACACTTTCTAAAGGACAGGGGGTCTGGAGTTGACTTTGGATAATTTCAGCAGATTTGACCGCTCGAGGTAAGTCACTTGAATAAATCTGATCAAAAGGAACATCCTTGAGATACTGGCCTAGTTGTTTTAATGTTTCAATGGATTCAGGAAGAAGGGGAGAATCTCCACTAGCACCTTGAAAGCGTCCTTCCTGGTTCCAGAGGGTACGACCGTGGCGGACAAAGTAGAGTTTCATTACTTACTGTCCTCCAAAATATCTGCAAAGTCAGCTTTTACAAAGCTAGCTAAATCTTGGGGAGCGACGATAATGCTGTGACCAACTTCGCCAGCAGAGACAATCATTTGATCCAAGTCTAGAGCGATCTTATCGATAAAAATGGGATAATTGTGTTTCTGACGAATTCCGACGGGATTATTGGCTCCATGAACATAACCAGTTGTTTTTTCCAAGTCCTTTTGTGGAATCATACTCACTTTTTTATTACCAGAAATTTTGGCTAGTTTCTTTTCAGACAGGTGTTGAGTGATAGGGACAATTCCGATAATCGGTCCTGTTTTATCTCCCAAAAGAGCCAAGGTTTTGAAAATCTGATCTCGTTCATAACCTTGCGGAAGTTCTCCTTCAAGCGCATTGATTTGAATCCCCTGATGTGGGATACCTGCTTTAGACAGGATTTGTTCCACCAATGTTTTTTTGATTTTAACTTTTTTTGCCATTATTTATACTTATCCTCCAATTGGCTCATCCAAATACCAAGCCAGATTCCCAGTGCAAAGAAGAAAGCGATGATGACATATCCAACAAGTGAAAGTCCTGTGTATTGGATGCTTTCAGCGTTTCCTGCATTTGGAATCAAGATCAAAAGGGTACTTGATAGGACAATTCCGATGATGAAATGATAGACACGTGAGTGGTAGTTGTTTAAGGCATAATCCATCAATTTTGAAAAAATGATAAGAGTTGCACCTGTACCGATTCCAATCGGGAAGAAGGTTCCCAAGAGGTCAAAGGTTTTAAAACCAGTCAACATAGGAGCATAGAGGCCCAAAATCAAAAGTAGGTTTGATGGGCTTAGGCCAGGAACCAATACACCAAGAGCCAGTAGTGCACCTGCTAGGACGAAGTTAAGAAAGCTGGCACTTAAGGTTCCAACAACAAAATTTAAGGCGTAGAGACCTAGTCCAGAAATAATAAAGGTTGTCCAGAACCAAGCCAAATCAATCTTATCACGATCAGATTCTCGAGTTGATTCTTTGAGGAGGCTAGGAACCGTACCAATGATGGCACCAGCAAAGCTCCATAAGACAAAGACCTGATAATTTTCAAGCAGGTATTCAATCGGGTAGGAAAATAAGCCGATTCCCAGAAGCATACCGATGGCAACTGGAATAAAGTACAAAACATTTTCTTTAAAGTCTTTAAAGGGGTGGGCCAGAAAGCCAATCATTCGTTCATAAATTCCTAAGATTGCTGCTAGAACTCCTCCAGAAATTCCTGGTAGGATAAATCCAAGAGCAATCACAATCCCTTTAATAAGGCGTGCTAACCATGAGAGCATATACTTCCTCCAACTATTTCAATTTCAAAAACTCCTTACTATATTGTATCACAATCTATAATAAAAAGAAAAAGCAAATGCTGAACAAATGCTTTTAAGGTTTTAAAAAGAGTTTTCTAAAGGTTTCTTCTTTGTTTTTTAAGGAAGAGATGACGTTGATATCCAAATCGTGATCAAAACCAGCAATTTTACCTTTAGATGTGTACTGGTGGATGTCGTAATCTAAGTCAGTTTTTGGAGTTGCCTCGTAAAATCCTGAGTCAGAACCATAGGAAGGAATCCAAACAGATGAAAACTTGTCTGTATCAATACTATGTTCTTCCATGAAGTAGACTCCGACGTAGATTCCGATATTTTTAGCACCCAGCGATTCTAGCTTTGCTCGGAAGGCTTCAACACCCTCGTTCATATTAGACATGGTTTTTTCTTCCACGTCTAGCCAATAGTAACTTGGGCTGTAAGGCGAAGAGGCGTTATAGAATACTTCGGCAGCCTTTTCCATTTCTTGGACACTTTTTCCAGCAACATAGGCATAGACCCCAACGGGTACATTTCGTTTTTTAAACTCAGTGATATGGGTTTTAAAGGCCTTATCAACCCCATTAACAAAGGAAGCATCATTTTCTTTCGTAGACTGAGCGCCACTATGGACACGAACGATAACTCCAGAAATGTTTTGGGAGAGAGTATCATAATTGATTTCCTCAGGACGCTGCCAACCAGACATATCAATTACTGGTTTATTTATATTATGTAACGCTTGTGTTTCTACTTGCGCGATATTTGACTTTGTTTTTATAGGATGGTCCTCAAAACGAGGACGATTCAGGATTAAAATGAAAATCATAATCCCAAAAAAACCAAATAAAATAAGCGGATTAATTTTCTTTCTCATATCTCATAATTTTACCTTAAAAATGGGAAAAAATCAAAAAAATACTCAAAAAATGGGTTAAGAAAAGGACTTTAGAGCATTTTTTCATTCAAGGGCGCGGAATGATTTGAAATATGGTATAATAAAAGGGAATTTCTAGAGAAAAGAGAAGATTATGTCAAATTATGCCATCATTTTAGCAGCGGGTAAAGGGACTCGCATGAAATCTGATTTGCCAAAAGTGTTGCACAAGGTTGCGGGTATTTCCATGTTGGAACATGTTTTCCGTAGTGTGGGAGCTATCCAGCCTGAAAAGACAGTAACAGTTGTAGGACACAAGGCGGAATTGGTTGAAGAGGTCTTGGCTGGACAGACAGAATTTGTGACTCAATCTGAACAGTTGGGGACTGGCCATGCAGTTATGATGACAGAGCCAATTTTGGAAGGTTTGTCAGGTCACACCTTGGTCATCGCAGGAGATACTCCTTTAATCACAGGTGAAAGCTTGAAAAACTTGATTGATTTCCACATCAATCATAAAAATGTGGCCACTATCTTAACTGCTGAAACAGATAATCCTTTCGGCTATGGACGAATTGTTCGTAATGACAATGCTGAAGTTCTTCGCATTGTGGAGCAGAAGGATGCCACAGATTTTGAAAAGCAAATCAAGGAAATCAATACTGGAACATACGTTTTTGACAACGAGCGTTTGTTTGAGGCCTTGAAAAATATCAACACCAACAATGCTCAAGGCGAATACTATATTACAGATGTCATTGGCATTTTCCGTGAAGCTGGTGAAAAAGTTGGTGCTTATACTTTGAAAGATTTTGATGAAAGTCTTGGGGTAAACGACCGTGTGGCTCTTGCGACTGCTGAGTCAGTGATGCGTCGTCGCATCAATCATCAGCACATGGTCAACGGTGTTAGCTTTGTCAATCCAGAAGCAACTTATATCGATATTGATGTTGAGATTGCTCCTGAAGTTCAACTCGAAGCCAATGTTACCTTGAAAGGTCAAACGAAAATTGGTCCTGAGACTATTTTGACAAATGGTACTTATGTAGTGGATAGCACTATCGGAGCAGGAGCTGTCATTACTAACTCTATGATTGAAGAAAGTAGTGTTGCAGACGGAGTGACAGTCGGACCCTATGCCCACATTCGTCCAGGTTCAAGTCTAGCTGCCCAAGTCCATATTGGAAACTTTGTTGAGGTTAAGGGTTCTTCAATCGGTGAGAATACCAAGGCTGGTCATTTGACTTATATTGGAAACTGTGAAGTGGGTAGCAACGTTAATTTCGGTGCAGGAACTATTACAGTCAACTACGATGGCAAAAACAAATACAAGACAGTCATTGGTAATAATGTCTTTGTTGGTTCAAATTCAACCATTATTGCTCCAGTTGAGTTAGGTGACAATTCTCTGGTTGGAGCGGGTTCAACTATTACCAAAGACGTGCCAGCAGATGCGATTGCTATTGGTCGCGGACGTCAGGTCAATAAAGACGAATATGCAACTCGCCTTCCTCATCATCCTAAGAATCAGTAGGAGTCTATCATGGAATTTGAAGAAAAAACGCTTAGCCGAAAAGAAATCTATCAAGGACCAATATTTAAACTGGTTCAAGATCAGGTTGAATTACCAGAAGGCAAGGGAACTGCTCAACGGGATTTGATTTTCCACAATGGAGCTGTCTGTGTTTTAGCTGTAACGGATGAAGAAAAACTCATCCTGGTCAAGCAGTACCGCAAAGCTATCGAGGCTGTCTCTTACGAAATTCCAGCTGGAAAATTGGAAGTAGGAGAGAACACAGACCCTGTCGCAGCAGCTCTGCGTGAATTAGAGGAAGAAACAGCCTATACAGGCAAGTTAGAACTCTTGTACGATTTTTATTCAGCCATTGGTTTCTGTAATGAAAAACTAAAACTATACCTAGCAAGTGATTTGACAAAGGTGGAAAATCCGCGTCCGCAGGATGAAGATGAAACCTTGGAAGTCCTAGAAGTAAGTCTAGAAGAAGCCAAGGAATTAATCAAATTAGGTCATATCTGCGATGCCAAGACAATTATGGCTGTTCAGTATTGGGAATTGCACAAAAAATAGAGGAGGTCAGTATGGGTAAACCTTTATTAACGGATGAAATGATTGAAAGAGCTAATAGAGGCGAAAAAATTTCAGGTCCCCCTTTGCTAGATGATGAGGAGACCAAGATTTTACCAACCTCATCTTCCCGTTTTGGTTATGCCAATCCTAAGGAACATGGTTTTAGTCAGGAAACCTTGAAGATTCAGGTCGAACCGTCTATTCATAAAAGCCGTCGCATTGAAAATACCAAGAGAAATGTCTTCAATTCTAAACTGAATAAAATCTTATTTGCAGTCATCTTTCTCTTGATTTTGCTCGTGTTAGCAATGAAACTTTTGTAATAGAAAAGGAATTGAAATGAAAATAGGAATTATTGCGGCTATGCCAGAAGAACTGGCGTATCTGGTCCAACATTTAGACAATGCCCAAGAGCAAGTTGTTTTGGGGAATACCTATCATACAGGCACCATTGCCTCGCATGAAGTCGTTCTTGTAGAAAGTGGAATTGGTAAGGTCATGTCTGCTATGAGTGTGGCGATTTTGGCTGATCATTTCCAAGTGGGTGCTCTTATCAATACAGGCTCAGCTGGGGCAGTAGCAGAAGACATCGCTGTTGGGGATGTTGTGATTGCCGATAAATTAGCCTATCATGACGTGGATGTCACAGCTTTTGGTTATGCTTACGGACAAATGGCGCAACAACCACTTTATTTTGAATCAGATAAAACCTTTGTTGCCAAAATCCAAGAGAGTTTATCTCAATTGGACCAAAAATGGCACCTTGGTTTAATTGCTACAGGAGATAGTTTTGTTGCAGGAAATGACAAGATAGAAGCGATTAAGTCCCATTTCCCAGAAGTTTTAGCCGTTGAGATGGAGGGAGCAGCCATTGCTCAGGCAGCGAATGCTCTTAATCTTCCAGTCTTAGTTATCCGAGCTATGAGTGACAATGCCAACCATGAAGCAAACATCTCTTTTGATGAGTTTATTATCGAAGCTGGACGTCGCTCTGCCCAAGTCTTATTAGCCTTTTTGAAGGCCTTAGATTAAGCGAAAATTTGACAGTTTTTCTAGCTTATGATAAGATTTAAGTAAAGAAAAGCTAGAAAACGTTTCAGAGGATATTATGAGTATTGAAATGACCGTCAGTGAGATTGCAGAGGTTTTAGGATTATCTCGCCAAGCAATCAATAACCGTGTCAAAGAATTACCAGAAGAAGACACAGATAAAAATGACAAAGGGGTAACAGTCGTTACCAGAAGTGGCTTGATTAAGCTAGAAGAAATCTATAAAAAAACGATTTTTGAAGATGAACCTGTCAGTGAAGATGTCAAGCAACGTGAACTGATGGAGATTCTAGTGGACGAGAAGAATGCAGAAATTCTCCGTCTTTATGAGCAATTAAAGGCCAAGGATCGTCAGTTATCAGAAAAAGATGAGCAGATGCGCATCAAAGACCGTCAGATTGCTGAGAAAGACAAACAACTCGATCAGCAGCAACAATTGACCCTTCAAGCCATGAAGGATCAAGAAAATCTTAAGCTAGAGCTGGACCAAGCAAAAGAAGAAGTCCAATCCACTAAGAAAGGCTTTTTTGCTCGTTTATTTGGAGGATAATCAAGGAGCTGTTTAGGTTACATGCTAACCTGATGGCTTCTTTTGTTTGTGAATGCTATAGTTGATTAGAACAGAGACAGTAGAGGAGAAGGATAGAATGGAACGATTAGAAGATTACATTGCTTTTGATTTAGAATTTAATCAGCATGAAGGACAAACACACTTGATTCAAGTATCGGCAGTGCGTTTTAGAGATGGTCAGGAAATCGATGCCTATGATTCCTATGTCCATACTAGTGTGCCTCTAAAAAGTTTTATCAATGGTTTGACTGGGATTACAGCTGAGACCTTAAAAGATGCTCCTCCAGTGGAGAAAGTCATAAAAGATTTCCAAGAGTTTGTGGGTTCTTTACCGATGGTTGGATACAATGCTGCTAAAAGTGATTTGCCTATTTTAGCAGAGCATGGTTTAGACTACAGTCAGCAGTACAAGGTGGATTTGTATGATGAAGCCTTTGAACGTCGGAGTTCGGATTTACATGGTATTGCCAATCTCAAATTGCAAACTGTTGCCTCCTTTCTTGGATTTCAAGGTCAGTCCCATAATAGCTTGGAGGATGCTCGGATGACGGCGCGTGTTTACGAGTCCTTCTTAGAGTCAGACCAGGCTAGAGAATTGTTAGGGGCAGAAAGTAGCCTATCAAACAATCCTTTTGGAGGCTTGGACTTGTCTCAATTATTTGACTAGGAGTGCCTATGAAACCTGAAAAACCTAAAAATCTAGGTTTTAGGAAAATCTACTTTAATCTAGATAAAATTCTCTTTCTCTTTTTCTTGATATTCATGATGATTGAGTTTGTCTGGTTACCACTTAATTCTTGGATTGCTGGACTTTTGCTCCGTCAGACAGGTTATCTCTTTCTTTCCTACAACAATATTTTTGCCATTATAAAGGGTTCTCCCTTTGTTAGTCTTGCTTTATTTATTCTGGTGATTGTTAATCTATTGATTGCCTATTACCAAATAGGACTCCTCTTTATCGGGGCTCGCCACCTCCTCTATCATGAAAAGAGGACTTTGCTGGAGTACAGTCGCAAGGTCTTTCGTCAAAGTTTCTTATTTATGAAGCAAGTGACGATTTCCAAAATGGCCTTTATTTTCTTTTATGTCATGATGCTCTTTCCATTGATTCGAAAGATTTTAAAGATTTACTACCTCAATAAAATCGTCATTCCAGACTTTATCGTTGATTATGTGGAAGACAAGTATTGGCTAATAGGTATAGTGGTTACTATTCTGGCTTTACTTCTGTTTTACATTTCAGTGCGTTTGATGTTTGCCCTACCCCAGCTTTTATTTGAGAAGAAAACAGTCAGAGAGGCAGTCAGATACAGTCTAGAGAAGACAAGAAAGCACTCATGGTTTTATATTTGGAACTTGCTTTGGATTATCGTCAAAACGTATCTATTTTTCATTTTTCTGTTGCTCCCAATCTTAGCAAGTCAGGTATTGATGGATGGATTGACCCATAAGGAATCTCTTGTACTGGGAATTATCAACTTTGTCTTGATTAAGAATTTCCACTATATTGTCTTGACTTACTTTCTCATTAAATTTGTTTCCTTCTTAACAGGAGAAGAACTAGAAATCACACCAAGGAGAAAGAAAGACCACTGGATGAGATGGGGAGTGATGGGATGTGCTTGTATCTTTTTCGCTCTCGAGGGTTATGTTTATTTGGAAGCTCCAGTAGCACATAAACCTTTAATTATCTCTCACAGGGGAGTATCTAAAAAGAATGGTGTGCAAAATACCGTCCAATCACTAGAAAAAACCGCTCAGTTATCTCCAGATTTCGTTGAGACAGATGTTCAGGAAACAAAAGATGGCCAGTTTGTCATGATGCATGATGCTAATATCAAGAATCTGACAGGAGTTAATGCTAATCCACAGGATCTAACTTTGAAAGAATTAACTAAACTTGATATTTCAGAAAATGGTTATCATAGCAAGGTGTCCAGTTTTGATGACTATCTCAATAAAGCCAATGAATTGCATCAAAAACTTCTTATTGAGATTAAAACCAGTCGAAAAGATAGCCCAGATATGATGAAACGGTTTATGGAAAAATATGGAACGGTTCTTAAGCAGAATGGCCACCAAATGCAGTCCTTAGACTACCATGTGATTGACCAGGTGTTGGCCTACGACTCACAAATTCCAGTCTATTTCATCCTACCTTACAATAGTATCTTTCCAAGAACCAAGGCCACAGGCTACACCATGGAGTATTCAACTTTAGATGAAAATTTTGTCAACAAGCTATGGAATACCGATCAGAAATTGTACGTTTGGACCATCAATAGTTCAGAGTCCTTTGATAAATCTGTTCAGCTAGGAGCTGATGGCATGATAACGGATGACTTGGAAATGATTCAAGACCAGGTTACCATCGCCCAAGAAGACCCAGAGTATACGGATTTACTGTTCAAACAAGCCATGGAATTCTTTAATTTTTAGTAAGCAAAAAGAGGAACAGTTGTTCCTCCCATGATAGGCAAGTATTCTCTTGAATGCTTGTTTTTCTTATGCTTAGAATGGCAATTTTCCAGCGAAAGCACCTAGTTTTTTCTTAGTCGTTTCATCAATTTGTTCAAGAGCAGAGTTGATGGCTTGAACAGTCATATCAGAAAGAGTTTCAAGATCTTCTGGGTCAACGACAGCTGGATTAAAGTCAATGCTGACAACTTTCTTATCTCCAGTTAAGGTCGCTTGAACAAGATCTTGAGCAGATTTGCCAACAAATTGCATAGCAGCAAGTTCAGCTTGGCTTTGTTCCATTTGTTTTTGAAGTTTTTGTGCTTGACGCATCATGTTTTGCATGTTCATCATAAGATTTTTAAGATTCCTTTCGTTTCAAGGCTTTGAGCCTTTTTAATAAATTTTTTTGCCATTTTTTGCCCTAAAAGCTGTCAAAAGCATTGGCGACTTCTTTTTGTTGAGTTGGGAATAGGTGAGAGTAGATGTTGATTGTTGTATTAATACTACTGTGTCCCAGTCGTTTCATAAGTGTAAAAAATATATAATCTTTTCCTTCACCATTTCTGAGTCCTTTTGAAACTAGAAACGCTGCATGTGAGTGTCGGAAATCGTGATTACGAATCATTTTTAATGATGCAGGCATTCTTTTTTTCAATTTAATCTTTTGATTAGAAACCATTGGAGCAGTTAGTTGTAAAGGACTGTCTTGAAAGATTTGTAAGTCTTCTGTATTGTTCGTAAACTCTACTAATAGGTGAGCTTGTTTTTCTTTCCATTCCGTTAGTTCTTGAACGAATGCTTTATGAATATAAATTCGACGATTGGATTGGGTAGTTTTTACTGTTCCGATATGGACCTTGTTATTACGAAAGTAAGCTGAATACTTGATATCGATATAACCCTCTGATAAATTAATCTGTTTCCAAGTTAAGGCCAATGCTTCGCCGACTCGAACACCTGTAAACATTAACACTCGATAGAATAGCTGAAACATGTATTCATCTTTTGTGAACAGAGAATCAAATAGCTTGAATTCTTCAGGAGTGAAATAAGACATCTCCTTGTGTTTATCAGGAAGTTTTCTTAGTCCATTGCATGGATTATCTTGTCTAAGACGATTAGCAACAGCAACATCAAACATTTTATGCAGAAAAATCATTTGCTGATTAACAGTCGTACTTGATAGTGTTCCACCTTTAACACTTGGTTGTTTTACCAACCAATCTCTAAATTTTTTTACTTCATGGATAGTAATGGCAGACATATCTGCATGCTCAAAAAACTTAGAGACATATTGGTTATAATAGGATATCTGTGTATCAATGGTACCACGTTTATTCCCACGGAGTTCATCTTCTTGTTGAACTAAAGAGTAAAGGTGAGAAACAGATATTTTATCTTTAATATGAACTTGGTGAAGTTTGTTTAATCGATAATCTGCTTCATATTGAACAGCTTCTTTACGAGTGGTAAATCCTGACTTTCTATGCCGTTTGATTTCACCAGTCAATGGGTCTATGCCATCGGTAATATCTACTTTCCATTTTCCCTTGTATCCTTTGATAACTGACATATTATTTTCCTCTTTCTATGTCAGTAGCGAAGAGTACAGTATCTATTATATCATTTTTTGAGATGATTTTGAATCCAAGAATTTCTTCGGCAATAGTCTTTGGTATTCTTCCAATCCTTTTGTTTTTATAAAGTTGAAAACCTCTTTCGACAAGTAATTTTTTACCCTCTCGTATAACACGTCTAGCTGTGCCTTCTGGATATCCTTGATTTGCGATATCTATGTAGGTAACTGTTTGAATTTCTTGCATTTATTCATTCCTTTCCTTTTTCTTATTCAATTCTAAAAATAACTGGTACGATTTGTCTTGAATAGTTTCTTCTCTATCAGTCTGATTTTTAAAGGGGTTTGGTAATTTATTGCCATGGTCTATATAAAACATCTGGTCCATTGGTTCGTACTTGTAAAATTGCAGATGCTCTTTTTTGACTTCGACTACTAAGGATAATCTTCTCATTAGCTGGCCCCAAGAATCGATATGACTTGTTTTTCTTTTCTTAGTTAATTCTAAAAAGAAATCATAGGGAGAGTAGGGGCTAGTGATGATATAAATATTAGCTAGTAACGGCTTATCAAAATAACGACTACTTGCCATCGCTTTAACATTGTAAGGGTCAAACATTTTGAGTAAGTCTGAGTAGTCAAATTGATGGGGGCGTAATTCGTCTAAGATAATCACGTGTTCTAAATTGTATTGTTGAAAAGGGTCACGGATTGAGCCTGTAATAAAATAGTTAAGGTCATACTGTTCTGCATATTGACGTGCTAGACGAGTCTTCCCTGTTCCCGCTTTTCCAAAAAGCCAAATAATCGTAACAATTTCATTCTTGTCAATCATTTCTTGTCTCCATAGTTCGGCTTGTGTTTCTAGTCGTTTTAAATAGACGGTTTCTATTTTTTGCCTTGCTTTGGCATATTGTGAACCAGTAAGTCGTTGTTCAATTTCTGATTTTGTAATATTACCAGTATAAAGTAGATCCAGTAGATTATCTATAATCATAGTGTCATTTATTTCATATCGTTTGGTTACATTTCTTTCGATAGTGTCTAATAGGAGTAAATAGTCAAAATTCGCAATAACTTCTTTGGGAGAATATTGGTATTTATCTTGATTAGACTCCGTGTGATGAACGAGATATGAATAAGCATTGTTAACTGAACCCCTCCACTGCTCAAAACACTGTATTGGTTGTTTAGTCAACTTAGCAAGATTGTTTAAACTTCTAGCACTTTCAAACTGTAAAACAAGGTGTATATGTGGTGCGACAAGGTTTCCATCTTGCCCAATATCCTTATCATGCAATATTCCCGCAAAACGATGCGGTTTTAGAATGTTCGTCATATACTCGATGATATCTTGTAAATTTGAAGATTGGAAATACTCAATCTGTTGAACAAACATGACATTGCGTGCTTTTACCATTTAAAACTCCTTTCTTTTTTGGAACAATGGAACAACATTATACTACTTCAATAACAAGCCCAGAAGTAGTATAGTTCTGTCCTGACTAAATTGGAACATAAAACCAGCTCGGAGCTCTTGCCTTACGGCAAGCTCCGCTGGTATACAAATCAATTATGCTTTCTCGTCCCTTGTATTATATGATTAAGTGAAGTACTATCTTTGGGAGAGAATGTATATATTTCACGATAGACCCTTGTAAGATAGTCGTACAAAAAAAGTAATTTTTTTGTAAAATTGTATCAATATCTGAGTTTTCTGCCCATGGTATAATAACTAGGATATATTCATGAGTTATAGTACATCTGATAGATTGAACAATAGTTTTGTACTCTTTTACAACCTCACTATCGATTTCACTGCCTCTCTTTAGCATTTGTTTTCGTACTATCCTTAATCGATTTACTGTTCGGAAAAAGTTGAAAAACTTATCTTCTTTTATCCATACGATGCAAAGAAGTATATGCGCTAAAAGATAGATGATAAGAACGATAGTCATTGCTTTAAGTAGTATAGATTGTGCTATTTGAAAATTATCTAAAATTTGGCTCCAAACGTCCCAAGAGATTATGGTGCTAACTTGGTTAACAAACCATATACCTGCTAGAAATAACCCCCATAGAAAGCCTAAAAATAATTCTAAAGGCAGTAAGTAGTAGAGTTTATCGGTAATTACAGTGGTTTGTCTTATTATTTTTTTATAAAAATTTTTCATAAATTTTCTCCTTTAAAAGTTGGTACGAGCAACGGCATGACATTAGGTGGTGTTATACCATCAATGACTTGAACAATACCAGTTCCTTTTCCGTTAGGAATGACAATTCCTGTCTCTGAATCTAAGTCTGGGAATAAAAACGTTGTCGTTTTTCTGTTGATTAACCCCAGTTGTATTAAGAAATTACACTGCTCTCTAACGGCAATTGGTAAAGCGTTTGTATCCATCCGCTGGCTCACTAGGATTAGGTGGACAGATGTTGCTCGTCCAAGTAGTGCAATATTGGATAATAGTGCAAAAAAGGTATCTTTAACATTTTTAGAAGTCAAAGATGTTAAAGCAAGCAATTCATCAATCACCAGACAACGATGTTGAAATTTTTTAGAAGGATTTTCAAGAAGCTCCGATTGTCTTTGATAGATAGTATCTAGTTCCACTTTTAGCAAGCTGTTTACCTTGGAAACAAATTCATCAGATGAGAAGTCTTTCTCTTGATAAAGAACAGGTATGTTCTGTTTTAAGCAGTAGCGAGAGATAGAATCGCATTTTGGATCCACAACTGTTACATGAGCAAATTGATTAATAACAGAGATTAGATAGGTCAAAGCGTAGCTCTTTCCAGAACCAGAAGAACCAGCAATTAAACAATGAACAATTTGATTGAAATCGATACGATAGTTTTTCATGAGTTCAAAACTTTCGTTTTGAACGCTGACATCAGATAGCTTTTGATACGTCAATCTTTCAGGTATTCCCCTAAAGAATGGGAACCGAAAAGCACGACTAGTGTTAATGCTTACACCATCACCATCACGTTTGACAATATAGGCCGATGGCTGTTTAAGAAATGTCAGCATAGGGTAGGCACTTGTAGACAAAATTTGAAAAATCTGTTGGTATAGATTGTTATCCAAAATGTACGCACAAGGAAAACGAGGGACAAAGTCTATATAATTGTCACCATAGATGAATTGGAAGGAATTAGTAGTTGAGGAAATAGAGCTGTTTCCCAGCCCTACTTCGACACACTGAACCAAGTATTCAGCATCCACTACAAATTCCCGTTTATTTTCTTGTTGAATAAACGGAAATGCCATTGGTTACTTACCTCCTTTGTTTAATACAGTTATAGAGTTAGCTCGGAAATAGATGTTCCCTCTAACATTGCAGGCCTCTGCACCTTGAAATTCAATCTCATCAAATTGTTCGATAGTTTGTTGGGATGAGAATTTAACCTCAAAAGGCTGTTGTCCTTTAATAACGAACCAATAACGATATGAGTCAATTTCATTTGTTGGGCTATTATCAACGTATTTCATACGAATATTCGGTTCAGGTGATAATACAATTGCAGTTTTTTCGTTTCCGAAAATTTCTTGAAACAGTTGGCTAGAATAGCCAGATTTAGCTTTCATTTTAAACATGATTATTCTTTATAATCAGCATACCTAGGCTTTGCTGATTCCTTTCTTTGTTTTTTTAATAAACGTTTATACTCTTATTTTAACTCAAATAGGATAGAAGTCATTACTAGTTTTGAAACTATAATTATCGTTTCAAAACTATAATGAGGGGAACATAAAAGCAGTCGCTTATGCGACTGCCACGAATTGATACTTATATGTTAATGTGTGTCATTATCTTTCTAAATAAGTTGATTTTCCAAAAATTTTGTTAAATCTATGAAATCTAGTATATTTAAATTTAATTCGGTTAGATTTTTAATTTTTTATTTTGGTTATCATTATAAAATTTCTTTAGGATTTCTATATCTTTGTCTAATTTGTCCTTATCATAGTACATACAGATAGATGAAGATGTATATGTGGTAACTTCATTTACTGCTTGTTTAGCTTTACTTATAAATGATATGAAATTATCAATATTTAAGATTCTATCTAATAAATTTAAAAATTGTTCAGATGAAAATACTTCAATAAAAAAATTATTATTGAGTCTAGCGAAGATACTATCATTGCTACCTTTTGACTCTTTAAGAATCTCTTTCCTGATTTTTTCTTCATAGAATTCAAGAAGTTTATCTGAATTTATATCTATAAAATTATTGAAGGAACTAATAAATATTTGATAATTCTCTTTACTACTCAAAATATATTCAAATAAAAAATTTGTATGTAGTGTATTATTGATGATTAGCCTTTTGAAATCCATAAAGAATTCCATATAATCATCACAATGATAGTTAAAAGCACCTATATAAGTATCCAAATCTGTATCTGTTTTTGATGATGAAATGATATTGATAAGTAGCTTGTTTGAAACATTTATAAGAATTTCTTCCTTTATGAACGAATCTTTAAAAATATTTTTATAGGTCGCATTTCCAAAGAAAATATCATCAGTAGAAGTATCTATAAAGGGATTGGAATCAGAGTTATTGAATAAAATCAATAAAAGGGAAAATTTAAAAAATTTAAAATTTCATTTTCTGATTCAAATATAAGTTCCTCAGGTGTTACATTGAACATTGTTGAAAAAATCTCAATTTTTTCTTGAGACATAAGAAATTTACTGTTTACAGGTTTACCTTGTAAAATGTTTGATAATGTTGGTTCGTTTATTGGAAGATCCGAACCTTCAGTTTGATATTTATCTTTGACTTTCCGTGTGAATTGAGCTTGTGTGGTATATGAATCGATGATTTTCTTTTTTAGACGTAAGCCTATCATACGATATAAATAATTTGTAAAATTCATATTTTTCTCCACATTTTCAAGAGGTATAATAGTTTAGAAAATACAACAATAAAATTGTGAGTGAGAAATCAAGAGTTTGATATAGCGACTATTTTATATATTTACATATGTTTATTTCTTTATTTCATTAAAGTACCTCTCTGTTCCATCTTTTTCTTTGAGCGTTAAATCTGGCTCTACTTCCTCAGCCCTCGACCCCGCAGATATAATATAAATAATAATAATAAGAGGGGGGATTATTAGTTTTAATAATTCAACTAATGAGTAAATCCCTAGGCTAATTGATGAAGTAATTAAATCAAAAGTCGGTTCAATGAGTAAAACAATGGGTAATATATAAAAGAGTTTATTTTTGGAATTTTTAATGCTAGTTATCACATAGCTCAAAATTCCTAAAACTAATAAGTAATAAGCTGGACCAGCCTTACTTTCTATATGTAATCCAATACTTGTTTCATTTTGCATTCCTGTCAAAAATTGTCTGACTACAAAGATTAATCCGGCTAAAATAAATGGTCTAATATCTAATTTTAGTGGAAAGAATCTTAAAACTAATATAGAGATGATAAATGCAAAATATGCAAAAACGTATTCTGCTTTAATCATAACTATGATTTGTTGCACCATGTTCGAAGGAATATCATTGTTAATGATACCAAGAGGTAAAGATGTTTTAGAAGATATAAAAGGTATGAATAATGCAATACAAACTGATAAAAATAATGAAATTTCAGGACTATATTTTTTAATTATCCCCATACTAAATTCTCCATCCTAAGATTTCTTTTTGGGTCTATAATTAGACGTTTATTTTATACCCATTCTCCGTTGTAATTGACACGATAACCGTCAGGTGTAGTAGTATTGACTGCTAACGCGCCAGAGCTATAGGCATAGTACCATTTGCCAGATACTTTCATCCAGCCTGTTTTCATTGCACCTGAATCTTGAAGGTAGTACCAGCTACCGTTATCTTTGAGCCAACCAGTCTTCATAGCACCTGAGCCGTCGAGGTAGTACCAACTACCGTCTTTTACCCAACCTGTTTGCATCCAACCAGAGTTATCAAAACGATACCATTTGCCGTCGATTTTTTCCCAGCCATTAGCTGTGTAAGAGCCGTCAGAGTGTTTGAACCACCAACGAGAGCCAGAGCGAATCCATGAAGATGAACCAGAGTTTCCGCTGTCACCGACGAAGCTTTGACGAACTCGAGCTAAATATTCGTTTGGATCATTTGTCCAAGTTTGAGGATTCGTATCAACTCTAGAATTAGAAGTTTGGTCAGAAGCATTAGCTGATACTGTTACAGTTGCAGAATACGTTTTACCATCTGATGTGACCGTGATAGTCGTAGTACCTGATTTGCGAGCAGTAATGTTTCCGTCTCGGTCAATTGTCGCGACAGAAGTGTCACTACTTGACCAGTCACGATTTGTAGGAATGATGACTTCACGACTGTTTTTAAATTTGCCAAGCAAATCAATAGCTAAAGACGAACTAGGCTTGACAGATAGATTCTGTTTTAAGCCAATCGAGTCGATGAAAGAAGAATGAGCCTCAGTGTATACAATGGAATCACCGTAAGTACCGACCAGCGAGTCAGATGACGAACCGGTTCCAAGCCACTGAGCTACTCCGCCTCCGCCATTTCCAGGCTTAATAAACGATGACATCGCGGTAGAAGTATTTTCTGGGTCAATCAAATTTTCGTAATGACCGTAATCGCCTGATTTATTGATATAATTCTGCTTTTCAGCATAGAACTTATCGATAGCGTAATTGAACGAATCTGAACCGGCCGATAATACGATATTTTCGCCTGTAGGATAATTAGACGTATTCCAGACATAATAACCCCAAGGGTCTTCGCCTGTCAATTTGTTATGATTGTAGCTAATACTTACTTCAGCTGCTCGAATAAGGGTAGCTTTTTCGAAGTTTGAAGACCATGCAACTGGCACATAGCGGTCGACTAAACCTTCATTATAAGCTTCTTTACGAATTTCGTTGATACGGTTTACGATTGCTTGTTTATCAGGTGTCACGAATGTCCCTTTAATACCGACAATTTTCAAACCTGTAGATGTTCTGAAACTGTAAGAAGGATTGATAGATGAGCCGTTAGAGTCACGACCTAGCACGATATTCTCACTAGCTGATACTTGATTAGCTGTGATGATTCCAGCTCCAAGAAGTGATAGAGCTGAGATAGTTGCAAGTGTGAATTTTTTAGTTTGTTTGTTCATTTGAGTTTCTCCAATCTTTATTCATTGTAAAGTAATCAGTTTGTCCTAAAACCTAGACTTTTTTGGACAAACTTGATAAAATTGAAGTGTAATAATAATCGGTCAAAATGCTCGATTTTAGAACATTTTTTCTAACGAAAACGATTCTAAAATAGAATGTATTTCTTGTCCAAAAAATCCTAGGTTTTTTGACATAAACTATGAATTTTTTATCCAATTATGAAAGGTGCTTTTTGATACTCCTAAGATGTCTGCACCTTCTCGTAAGGTTATTTCTTTTTTGGTATATTGAGCTATTACATCAGGGAGATTATCCGGGGCAAGCAATTTTGGTCTACCGAATTTTTTCCCTTTTTCTTTGCTTCTCGTATTCCTTCCATTTGTCTTTGTTTGATTTGTTCTCTTTCAAACTGTGCTACATAAGATAGAACTTGCAAAACGATATCGGATATTAGTTTTCCTGTGATATTGTCATCACTATTCTTTGTGTTTAATAAGGGGAAATCTAAAACAGTTATATTTACTTTCTTTTTCTTAGTAATTGATTGCCATTGTTCTAAAATTTCATCATAGTTTCTTCCCAATCTATCAATTGATTTAATAACTAATTCATCATTCTCCTTCAAGGTAGTTAATAATTTTTGATATTCTATTCTGTCAAAATCCTTTCCTGAAACATAATCAATAAAAATATTTTCTTTTGCTAATTTATTTTCTACCAAGGCTGAAAATTGTCTATCGATATTTTGTTCTCTGGTAGATACTCGAACATAACCGTAACGCATAAGGCTACCACCTATCTTTTTATCTCTATTTTAGACGAAAAGAAAACTACCGCCCATAATGAGTGGTAGTTTGGTGTACTCTTTGCTACTGTATTTTTTTGCCAAGATTTTGTCTTGGATGCGTGAATAGTAGTGTTGGATAAAAAATCTTAAGGACTTAAAATCCTTTTAAACCAACCTTTTTGATGTTTACAAAAATTAAAAACAGTATGTTCAATTTTTGCATGTTCATCATGGTGATTTACAGTTTCCTTTTATCTTATTTTCTTTCCTATTTTATCAATTTTGGGGTTAAAAGTCTATTGTTAGTATAAATCCCCTAACATTAAATTACCGAAGAGATTTTCGAAGAGTATGAGTTTGGAACATGAAAACAGCAGTTGATTTGAAGGAAGAAAAAAGAACAGCCGAAACTGTTCTTTTTATCATTATTTGAGACCGTATTTTTTGTTGAAACGATCCACGCGTCCATCTGCTTGAGTGAACTTTTGACGTCCAGTGTAGAATGGATGTGAGTCTGATGAAATTTCCACACGGATCAATGGGTAAGTTTCGCCTTCGAACTCAACTGTTTCGTTAGAGCGTTTTGTTGAACCGCTAAGGAATTGGTAACCAGTAGTTGTGTCCATGAAGACAACTGGGCGATATTCTGGATGGATATCTTTTTTCATTTTGCAATATTTCCTTTCTGCCATGGTCTCTTTGCGAGCCATAGATTGTTACCATACTAGTCTATCAGATTCTGAAAAGTTTGGCAAGTATTTTATCAGTTTTTAAGCAAGTTTTTTAACTTTTGGTAGATGATTTCGTTTTCTTCTAGGCTATAGGAATTGGCACCACTTGCTAGAGGGTGGCCTCCGCCATCATGTTCCTTGGCAATTTCATTGATAGGATGGATTTTACTGCGTAAGCGAACGCGGTAGTGGCCATCAGCCTGTTCCACAAAAATTCCCCAGAGACTCACACTGTCAATACGCCCAGGTGCACCGACAATAGCTGCAGTTTCAGCATCGGTAACATTGAATTGTTTCAAGATTTCTTGACTCAGGATAACGCGAGCTGCACCATTTTCATCCACTTCCAGATGGTCGTAGATGTAGCCTTGAAGTTTCGCAATTTTGTAGCTCATAGTGTCCATTCTGCGAGTGAGAGCCGAAAAATCAAAGTTCTGTTCTCTCAGATAGGCAGCCAGGCGGAGGGTGCGTGCAGTGGTAGAAGGGTAGAGGAAACGACCTGTATCACCAACAATTCCTGCAAAAAGTAGCTCAGCAGCTCGATCTGACAAGGCCAGATGAGTTGTTTCAGCAAATAGGGTAATCATCTCGCTAGCGCTACTTGAACTAGTGTCTACCCAAGATAGATCACCATATACATCATCATTTGGATGGTGGTCAATCTTAATGAGAAAATCACCTTGACTATAGCGCTTATCATCGATACGAGCAGTATTTGCCGTATCACAGACGATGACAAGTGCTCCCTGATAGGTACTATCTTCAACAGAATCCATTTCAGCCATCCAAGTAAGAGTTGGTTCATCAAAACCAACAGCTTTAATGGTTTTTTCTGGGAAATGATGTTCCAGTAAGGCTTTCAATCCCACCTGACTTCCCAAGGCATCAGGGTCTGGTTTCATATGGCGGTGAATGATAATCGTGTCGTATTCTTTGATTTTTTCTAAAATTTGATGGCAAATGTCCATAAATAACCTCAATTCTTTCTCATTTCATTGTAGCACAAGAATTTTTATTTTTAAAATGAAAAAGATGTGATATAATGGAGAAAGATAAATTGAGGAGGACGATATGGCATTAGCAAAAATTGTATTTGCCAGTATGACCGGTAATACCGAAGAAATTGCAGATATTGTAGCAGATAAATTACGTGACTTGGGCTTGGATGTCGATGTTGATGAATGTACAACTGTTGACGCTTCAGACTTCTTGGAAGCAGACATCGCTATCGTTGCGACCTATACTTATGGTGATGGAGAATTGCCAGATGAGATGATGGACTTCTACGAAGACTTAGCAGACCTCAACTTGAATGGCAAAATCTACGGAGTGGTTGGTTCAGGAGATACCTTCTACGATGAATTCTGTAAGGCTGTCGATGACTTTGACCGCGTTTTTGTAGCGACAGGAGCAGAAAAAGGTTCAGAGTGTGTTAAAGTTGATCTTTCTGCTGAGGAAGAAGACATTGAACGCTTGGAACAATTCGCAGAAGAATTGGCTGCTAAAGTAGGATAAGCATAAACGTGCGCTGATGTAATCAATCAGTGCATTTTTTTATTGTGAGTTGGGATTTTACTAGCCTATTTGGTGGCTTTTTGATACAATAATTCAAATAAAGGAGGAGACTGTATGGATTTAGATATTATTCGTCAAGAAATTGATCAAATCGACGACCAAATTGTCAAACTGTTAGAAGAACGAATGCATTTGGTTGAGGGTGTAGTTGCCTATAAGAAAGCTTCAGGTAAACCGATTTTAGATACCAAGAGAGAAGAAGTTATTTTTGAAAAGGTTAGAAGTCGTGTAGAGGACAAGCGCTATCAAGAAACTATTGTCGCGACTTTTGCTGACATACTCAAACGTTCGCGTGATTATCAGGATAAGAATATCAAATGAAAAAAGAACAATTTTATCCGATAGGAATTTTTCTAGCTGCCATGGTGGGCGGACTTGTCCGCTATCTAGTTTCCACTTGGTTACCAGCCAGTCCAGATTTTCCTTGGGGCACTCTCTTTGTCAACTATCTGGGCATTTTCTGCTTGGTTTATTTGGTAAAAGGCTACCTGGTCTATAAGGGGACTAGTAAGGGCTTGGTTTTAGCACTGGGGACGGGTTTTTGCGGAGGTTTAACAACCTTTTCTAGTCTCATGCTTGATGCTGTAAAACTGTTTGATACAGGGCGTTATCTTAGTTTGGTCCTGTATTTGCTTTTGAGTATCGGTGGAGGTCTGCTCTTGGCTTACTATTTGGGGAGGAAGAAATGGTAATCATCTATCTTGCAATTGCTTGTGGGCTTGGAGCCTTAGTACGGTATTTCTTTTCCCGCTATAATCAAGCTTCTAAATTGCCAGTTGGAACGCTCATAGCCAATCTGTTGGGTTGTTTTTTGATTGGATTATTCTACAATTATGTGGAGTCTAAGGAAGTCTATGCTATTCTGGCGACAGGATTTTGTGGAGGTTTGACAACTTTTTCGACCTTGAATGACGAACTCCAAAGGTTGCTGAGCGATAGGAAGGTATGTTATTCTTATCTGGCTTTGACCTACCTAGGTGGTTTGGTTGCGATTTTTTTAGGAATTCTGTTATAAATTTCTTTACTTTTTTGTGAAAATTTGGTAAACTGTATCTTGTGTGTAATGGACGCACAAAAATACAGTTTATCCGCTGAGGAAGATTCCTCAAGATTGACAAAGATAGGAGAATAAAATGAATCCATTAATCCAAAGCTTGACTGAAGGTCAACTTCGTACAGATATCCCATCATTCCGTCCTGGTGACACTGTTCGTGTACACGCGAAAGTTGTCGAAGGTAACCGTGAACGTATCCAGATTTTTGAAGGTGTTGTTATCGCACGTAAAGGTGCTGGCATCTCAGAAAACTACACAGTTCGTAAAATCTCTAATGGTGTAGGTGTTGAGCGTATCTTCCCAATCCACACTCCACGTGTTGAAAAAATCGAAGTTGTTCGTTACGGTAAAGTACGTCGTGCGAAATTGTACTACTTGCGTGCTCTTCAAGGTAAAGCAGCTCGTATCAAAGAAATCCGTCGTTAATTCGACTAAAAAACTCTGCTTCTTCAGCAGAGTTTTTATCTAGCTCCCTTAGTTCAATGGATATAACAACTCCCTCCTAAGGAGTAGTTGCAGGTTCGATTCCTGCAGGGGGCATTTTTAGAAATGTAAAGAAAGACAAAGAAAATTCAAAATGTTTATTTGAAGGCAATTATCACAAGTTCATTTTTAAAAATAATTTAGTATTTTTTGTCTTTTTTGACCAAATTTTGAGCAAAAGTTATATTTTGATCAATGAGCACAGATAAAGCGGATCAGCAAAGTAACTTTGACATCTATTCGTTAAAAAATAAGGACTTCCTTTGTTAGAATGTCCTTATTTTTATTATGGAATTGGACAAATGAGGTAAGGTTCAGATTTATGAATTCAGAAAGCAAGTACAAAGCTTTAAACAGCTTTCGAAAAGATTTGGTGTGGATTTTTTGGGCTAAGGTTTGTTACAAGATGAATTGATTGTTATGAACTAGAGAGCGTAAAAAATGAGGAAAATCGTTATTATTCCCCTGAATTTGATATGTTGTAAAAGACTATTTCTGGTCTGTTAAATCTATCAATAGCAAAATCTAAACGTGATAGTTTAACATCTAGTACATTTAACGTTAATAGTTTTATCAATCGTTTGAGTAAGAAAATTTCAAAAGAAGAAGGGATAGGTTTTCAAAAATAACATACCTAGCCATTATTTATCTATAATTTGTATCTTTTGGTTTATTAATTTGTATTTAAAATTTAATCATGTTACAATTGAAATCGAATAGAAAAGGAAAATGCAAACGTGGGCACACTATTAGCAACAAGATTAAAAAATAGACGAAAAGAATTAAAAATGTCTCAGCGAGAATTGGCTGAGGGGATATGTAAACAGGGACAGATTAGTCGATTAGAGAATGGAGAATTTACTCCAGGAGCCGACTTTTTATATGCTTTGTCGAAGAAGTTAAAAGTTAGTATAGATTATTTTTTAATGAGCAGATTGTAGAAGAGATTGATGAGTTATCAGAGTTTAAAAACTTAGCCCAGACATTTATCACAAATCGAAATTATGAGTCTTTGAAATATATATATGAATTAGAGAGTGTAAAGGTACATCGCTTGTCTCTAGTAAATAAATTTTATATGGAGTGGATAAAATCTCTTATAGATTTTTATTTCTATGGGCAAAAAGAGGAGGCTGTGGCAAGATTGGAGAAGGTACTGTCTCAGTTAAATGTAACTGACCTGATCTACCTTCAAGTTTCAAATACTCTATTTAATTTTTATTATGATATTGAAGATTTAGAGAGTTTTAATGAAATTCGAGAAAAGTTAGAGTATCAAGTAAATCAACTCAAGTTAAACACAATCGAAGAATTAAACCTTTCTATTAAATTTAATTATAATGTTTGTCGCTATCTATGGTTGCAGAATAATACTGAAGAGGCTATTACTAAAATCACAGATACGATAAAGCAATGTAAGACGTATAGAACAACATATCTTGTATGTATTGATGGGAAATGTCAGTAAGAATTTTTCTTCTAAAGTTGCAGTAAAAGAGTACTTTGAAACGACTTATTTCCTGTATAAGCTTGAGGGCAATATGTCAATGGCTCTTAAAATCGAGCATTATATTGCAGATCTAACAGAATAGTAAAGACGATGTTCAATTAAGCATCGTTTTTTTAATCCAAAAAGATACAAATATGTATTTAATAAAAAACATTATTAAAATTCTTGACATTATTATATTGAAGTGCTAAAATGAGTGCAAAAAATATTAGGCTTTTTGTCCATAAAACATCTACAGAAACTTACTATAGACTGAGTGAATGTAAAGAGACTTCAGCCTTTGAAGAATTGAGAGGTAAAATTAATGAATGAATTAGAAGTTAGATTTGAACTCAACGATGAGAGAGATTATAATAATGCTATTTCATATTTAGAAAAATCTTATAAATTTAAGAGTGAAAATAAGCAAGTTGATGAATATTTTAAAATAAAAGGAAGAGAATTTGAAAATGATGAGGTAGGTAGCTTTATCTACAGAATTCGTCAAGAAGCTGATAATAAAGCATGTGTTTTCACAAGAAAAGATACGATAAAACAAGGAATGTGGAGTGAAAGTGAAATAGAGTTAGAATCTGAAAAATTAGAATTTGTAAGAAATATCTTGCAAGATGGATTTTCAAATATTTTCACAATAAGTAAACATAGAAAGACTTATCATGATGAATTAGAAAATAAAACGATTAATCTAGATAAGATTGATGGTCTTGGGTTTTATCTTGAGATAGAGATTTTAGGAGATTTTTCAAAAGAAGATTATAGTAATTTTTATGATAAAATGTGCGGAGAGTTCTCGTTTTTAAATTCAAAAATAGAAACAAAGGGCTATGTCCAATTAATGAGAGAAAAAAATGGACGTAATTGAAATTATCAAATAGTCTTGTTGGAATTGTTTACTCAATTGCTGGATTTGGTAGTTTGATAGCAGTAACTCTTCTTTCTACTTTTTTGAATAAGAAGGATACCATTTTTGCACCTTTTGGAGGGATTTTGGCAGCTTATTTTAATTGGCTTTTAAACCCGAGATTAAGTCTAGTTATTTTGGGATTATTAAGTAGTTTATTGGTTATTCTTATAAAGAGTTATGAAAAAAGCTAACTAAGAAAAGAACTGCAATATTTATAAAGGAAGATTAGTGGATTAATTATCATTAGAAAAAATAATATTAATTCGTAGTAAAATAAAAAATGAAAAAGGTTTTACATAATGTACTACCTTTTTCAAATTTAATAATTATTTAGGGGATAGAACTAGAGACAAAAAATACTGATTCTTAAACTGCACCCCAAAAGTAAGATTTTCTGTCTAACTTTTGGGGTCAGTACAGTATCTCTAACTTCTGGAGTGCTTTTTCTATATTCAAATTATTTTACAGTACCCATGTGCGGATGGCATGGGCAACGCCGGATTCGTCATTTGTTTTAGTGATGTATTTGGCGATTTTTTTGATTTCTGGATTTCCATTTTCCATAACAACAGGGTTACCAACGACTTCCAGCATGGCACGGTCATTTTCTTCGTCACCGATTGCCATGGTTTCATCTTTGGTCAATCCTAGTTTTTCAGCTAGGTGAGTAATGGCTGAACCCTTATCTACATTCTTTTTAAGGAGTTCGAGGTAGAAAGGAGCAGATTTGTTGATAGAGTAGCGTTCATAAAATTCTGCTGGTATTTTTTCAATGGCAGCATCGAGGATTTCTGGTTCATCGATAAACATACATTTGACAATTTCTTTGTCAGCCATTTCTTCAGGAGTGCGGTAGAAGATGGGCATGCTGACGAGGGTTGATTCGTGAACTGTGTATTTTCCGATATTGCGATTGGCAGTGTAGATACCGTCCTTGGTAATGGCGTGCATGTGGACACCGAGCTTGCGACTGAGGAATTCCATATCCAGATAATCCTCATAGGTCAAGGATTCGCTGATAATCTCCTGTCCTGTAGCAGTTTCTTGGACAAGGGCACCGTTGAAGGTCACGACATAGTCACCTTCATCTCTCAACTGCAAGTCGTCTAGAAGTTTGGCAACACCTGCGATAGGGCGTCCAGTTGCAATCACGACTTTGACACCAGCTTCTTTGGCATCTTGGATGGCAGAAAAGACTTCAGGGGTGATTTCCTTTTGGCTGTTGACTAGGGTTCCGTCAATATCGACGGCGATTAGTTTAATACTCATAAAATTCCTCTTCTAGTTTTTATTTTGGGTAAAATGATCGTTCTCAATCAAGTGTAAAAATTGCTGGGTAATGCTAGCAAAGATACTGTTTTGGTCTAACATTTCTTTCGGGAAATAAAAACGATTATCTCCGTGACGACTACCAGCAAGGGATTGGACGATAGGAGACAGGCTAGAGAGTTCGGCCAGTTCTCCATTTTTTTGTAAAATCTCAATCTGTGTCCGTGGATTTTCAGATTCGGGACGATAGATATCATAAGGGAGGTCAAAGTTCTTATGAATAGCAGTATAGTAGTCGGGATCAAAGCCGATGTCCTCAACCAATTTTCTCATGCTGGCGAGTTGGTCTTGATCCTCTTGTGAAAAGGTAATGGATTTAAAGACCTTACGGTTGACAAAGCGTTGCGATAAGTCTGCTAGAATCTTGTCAGGACTGGTCATCCAGAGCTGGAAGTAAGTATTCATCACACCATCATCCAGAGCCAGATAGTCAGACAAGGTCACATTTTTTTCGAAGAAAGGTAGGAGGTGTGGGGAAGTTCGTGCAAAGAAGTCTTTGTCCTCAGGATAGAGTTCCTTGGCGCGCTTGAGAAGATTCTGTAGGAGAACTTCCATGGCCCGTGTTGCAGGGTGAAAATAAACCTGCATGTACATCTGGTAACGACTGAGGACGTAGTCTTCGATGGCGTGCATACCATTTCGCTGAAAGGCAATCCCATTTTTGATAGGACGAATGACTCGGAGGATGCGAGTCAGGTCAAATTCCCCATAAGATGCCCCAGTAAAATAGGAGTCGCGCAAGAGATAGTCCATGCGGTCTGCATCTATTTGACTGGAAATGAGTTGCACGACCTGCTTGTTAGGATAGGTGTGGTTGATGACACTGGCCACTTTTTCTGGAAAGTCTGGAGCAACTTGTAGCAGGACTTGGTGAATCTCCGTTTCAGGACTTTGGATAATCTCCTGAGTAATGGCTTCATGGTCTGTATCAAAGAGATGTTCAAAAGTATGGGAGTAGGCACCATGACCAAGGTCATGAAGGAGCGCAGCGGTCATGGTGAGGAGGGATTCGGCAGGATTCCATTCTTCTGGATATTTTTCTTCAAAAATCTCCGTGATACGTCGTGCAATCTCATAGACTCCTAGACAGTGAGAGAAGCGACTGTGTTCTCCACCGTGGAAGGTATAACTGGAAGTCCCCAGTTGCTTGATACGACGCAAACGCTGAAATTCTTTTGTATTGATCAAGTCATAGATGATTTGATTATTAACATGGATGTAGTTGTGAACTGGGTCACGGAATACTTTTTCGTTCATATGACCATTATAGCAAAAAGCTAGAGTTTTTGGTAAAATAGTAGGACAAGAGACAAGAAAGAGGACTTGATGTGAAGATTCGGATTCGAAATACGATTCAGTTTGATGAGCAGTTGGAAGTGATTGACCAGCTTTATGACGTGGAAGTGCATAAAAAAGGAGATTATAACTACCTGCTTTTCTATAATGAGGAAAAGGAAAAAGTAGTGATTAAATTCCATGGTCAAGAACTGGTGATGAGCCGTTTTTCCAATCCCAAGACCATTATGCGCTTTCTAAAAAATAGCGATAGTTTAGCCTATATTCCCACACCTATGGGCATGCAGGAGTTTATCATCAAAACGAGCCATTATCAAGTTGATGGACAAAAGATTGAACTAGATTATCAACTACAAAATCAAGAGGGACATCCCTTTGCCAGCTATCAATTGGAAATTACTTGGGGCTAGTCTCTTGTCTTTTTCAAATTTAGCTAGCTATCTTCTTGGATTAGCTTTCTAGTGTGGTAGATTAGGCTAATTTTTGGTATAATAAAAGTTATGGAAATCGAAAAAACCAATCGTATGAATGCGCTCTTTGAATTTTATGCAGCGCTGTTGACAGATAAGCAAATGAATTATATAGAGCTCTACTACGCTGATGATTACAGCCTTGCTGAGATTGCTGAAGAGTTCGGTGTCAGTCGTCAGGCTGTCTATGACAATATCAAGCGGACAGAAAAGATTCTGGAAGATTATGAGATGAAATTGCACATGTACTCGGACTACATTGTCCGCAGTCAGATTTTTGACCAGATTTTGGAGCGCTATCCCAAGGATGACTTTCTGCAGGAGCAGATAGAAATTTTAACAAGCATTGATAATAGAGAATAAGAGGAAGAAAAATGGCATTTGAAAGTTTAACAGAACGTTTACAGAACGTCTTTAAAAATCTACGTAAAAAGGGAAAAATCTCTGAAGCTGATGTTCAAGAGGCAACCAAAGAGATTCGCTTGGCCTTGCTTGAGGCCGACGTTGCCTTGCCTGTCGTGAAGGACTTTATCAAGAAAGTTCGTGAACGTGCAGTAGGCCATGAGGTCATTGATACCCTTAATCCAGCGCAACAGATTATTAAAATCGTTGATGAGGAACTGACAGCTGTTTTAGGTTCTGACACAGCGGAGATTATAAAGTCACCTAAGATTCCAACCATTATCATGATGGTCGGTTTACAGGGAGCTGGTAAAACAACTTTTGCTGGTAAATTGGCCAACAAACTCAAGAAAGAAGAAAATGCTCGTCCGTTGATGATTGCGGCGGATATCTATCGTCCAGCTGCCATTGACCAGCTTAAGACCTTGGGGCAACAGATTGATGTTCCTGTCTTTGCACTTGGAACAGAGGTTCCAGCTGTTGAGATTGTACGTCAAGGTTTGGAACAAGCCCAAGCCAATCACAACGACTATGTCTTGATTGATACGGCAGGTCGTTTGCAGATTGATGAGCTATTGATGAATGAGCTTCGTGACGTGAAAACACTGGCTCAACCAAATGAAATCTTACTCGTCGTTGATGCTATGATTGGTCAGGAAGCGGCCAATGTTGCGCGTGAGTTCAATGCTCAGTTAGAAGTCACTGGGGTCATCCTTACCAAGATTGATGGTGATACTCGTGGTGGTGCGGCTCTATCTGTTCGTCACATCACAGGAAAACCAATCAAGTTTACTGGTACAGGTGAAAAGATTACGGACATTGAAACCTTCCACCCAGACCGTATGTCTAGCCGTATCCTTGGTATGGGGGATATGCTCACTTTGATTGAGAAAGCTTCTCAAGAATACGATGAGCAAAAAGCCCTTGAAATGGCTGAGAAGATGCGTGAAAACACCTTTGATTTCAATGATTTCATCGATCAGTTGGATCAGGTGCAAAACATGGGGCCAATGGAAGACTTGCTCAAGATGATTCCAGGTATGGCCAACAATCCAGCTCTACAAAATATGAAGGTGGATGAGCGTCAGATTGCTCGTAAACGTGCCATTGTATCTTCTATGACGCCTGAAGAGCGTGAAAATCCAGATTTGTTAAATCCAAGCCGTCGCCGTCGTATCGCTGCAGGTTCTGGAAATACCTTTGTCGAAGTTAATAAATTCATCAAAGACTTTAATCAGTCCAAACAGCTTATGCAGGGAGTCATGTCTGGCGATATGAACAAGATGATGAAGCAGATGGGAATCAATCCAAACAACCTTCCTAAAAATATGCCAAATATGGGAGGAATGGATATGTCTGCCCTTGAAGGAATGATGGGACAAGGTGGTATGCCTGACTTGTCAGCTCTCGGAGGAGCAGGAATGCCAGATATGAGCCAGATGTTTGGTGGCGGACTCAAAGGTAAAATCGGTGAATTTGCCATGAAACAGTCTATGAAACGCATGGCCAACAAAATGAAAAAAGCGAAGAAGAAACGTAAGTAAGACAAAGGAAGGCCACAGGGCTTTCCTTTTTTGGAAAGAAGAAAATGAGCACTTCCGTAATTGGAAATGCTCGTTTTTTGATATGTTTAGACTCTTATACTCAATGAAAATCAAAGAGCAAACTAGGAAACTAGCCGCAGGCTGTACTTGAGTACGGCAAGGCGACGTTGACGTGGTTTGAAGAGATTTTCGAAGAGTATTAGTCTTTATTTTCGTATGGCAAGATTAAGTTCAAGATGATTCCTGTCATGGCTGATAGGGCAGTTCCTGAAAGGGTAACTGGACCAAGTTTAAGGATAGCTCCTCCAAGTCCAAGGACCAACATAGCACTTGCGATGATTAGGTTACGCATTTGAGCGAAATCAACACGTTCTTTAATCAAGACCTTCAAACCGTTGCTGGCGATAACTCCATAGAGAAGGATTGACATACCACCAAGTACAGCGTTTGGAATAGTTGAAATCAAGGCAGTGAATTTACCAAGGAAGCTAAGGGCAATCGCGATGAAGGCAGCGTTACGGATAACTGAGACAGAAGCGATACGAGTCATACCGATAACCCCTGTGTTTTCTCCATAAGTTGTATTGGCTGGTCCACCAAGGAAGGCAGAAACAGAAGTTGCGATACCGTCACCAAGAAGAGTACGGTGAAGACCTGGTTCTTTCAAGAATTGACGGCCACAGATTTGACCCAAAACAGTATGGTCTCCGATATGTTCAGAAATCGTTACGATAGCGATTGGCAAGATAGCGATGGTTTCTGGACCAAAGTAAAGATTGTATTCTTCAAAGGCACCACCTGTGCTAAATGGAAAGTAGAAACCAGGAATTTCAAACCAGTCAGTTTTTAGAACTGGTGTAAAGTCAACTAGCCCAAGAGCTAGAGCGAAGAGGTAACCACCGATAATGGCAAAGAGGAATGGAATGATTCGCAGGAAGCCTTTTCCTTTTGTATTGATAAAGGCAGCAATCAAGAAAGTAACAACCGCTACAAGAGCATTTTTCCAATTTCCGTCCGCTACAAGACCAGCGTTAGTAACAGCTGAACCTGCAAGTCCAAGACCGATAACGATGATCATAGGACCGATGATGATTGGTGGCAAGAGTTTATCAATCCATTTTGTACCTGCAAAACGAACACCAGCAGCAACAAGGACATAGATAAAACCTGTAAGGATAACTCCTGTTTGTGCAGCTGATACATCCCCTCCTAGTTCCTTCATAGCTAGGGACATAGCTGTGATAAAGGCGAATGATGATCCTAGATAAACTGGAACTCTAAAACCAGTTGCGATCATGTAGATGAGTGTTCCAACACCTGAAGCAAAAAGGGCAACAGATACAGGCATTCCCAAAATCAAGGGTACCAAGATGGTCGCACCAAACATGGCGAAAACATGTTGGAAGCTAAGGAGAATTCCTTTTCCAGTTGAAGGACGTTGGTCAACGTCTAGTAACAAATCAACAGTTGATTCTTGTTTCATATAAACCTCACTTTTGGGCATCAAAAAAGAGCCCATTATTTTACAGCAATAGGCCCTCAGAGTAAGACTTCTCTAAAATCTAGACTTTAAAGAGTTTTAAATATTTCTGCGTCTTCGTCACCTCACGGGATGACATTAAAAACCTTTGCTTGTGATAGTATAGCAAAAATTACAAACTTTGTAAATATTTTTTTACTAAAAAGATTAAAGCGGACGTTTGTTGGGCATGCCAGCCTTACGTGGATATTTATTTGGTGTTTCTTTTTTCTTTTCTACAACTGTCATGTAACGCGGATCTCCATTCGGTAGGGCGTAACTGAGATTGTCTTCGACCTTACTGAAAAGGAGGTTGAGGGCATTCTTAGCTTCTAATAATTCCTCAGGCGCATTGCTAGCCTTGAGTGCCAATAGTTTTCCGCCAACTTTAAGGTAAGGAATTGTCAATTCAGATAGGACCTGCATACGGGCAACCGCACGAGCTGTTACAAAATCATATTGAGCACGGAAGTTTTTGTCTTGGGCAAAGTCTTCTGCACGTCCATGGTAGAAATGAACACCGTCCAAATCCAGTTCTTGAGCCAACAGTTGGAGAAAGTTGATGCGCTTGTTAAGTGAATCAATGATAGTTACATCTAACTGAGGATAGAGGATTTTCATTGGTAGACTAGGAAATCCTGCCCCAGCTCCAATATCAAGAAGTTTGATATTTTCATTGGGAATCAAGCCTTGAAGAATGGGTGCAATCGAATCGTAAAAATGTTTGAGATAAACTTCTTCCTTGTCCGTAATAGCTGTCAAATTAATCTTCTCATTCCACTCGACCAAGAGTTCAAAATAACGTTCAAATTGTTCTTTTTGCTGGTCCGAAAGTGGAAGATTCTGCTCGGCAAGCAAGTTGTAAAATGTTTCTGGTTTCATAGTGTTTTCCTTCTTTAGTATCATCTTATTTTACCACAATCATTAAAAATTTGATATACTGGTACTAATCTAAAAGTAGAAAGGACTTATATCATGACTTGGATTATTCTTGGAGTTATCGCTCTTGTTGTTATTTTTGTGATTGTTAGCTATAACGGTTTGGTTAAGAATCGTATGCAAACAAAGGAGGCTTGGAGCCAAATTGATGTTCAGTTGAAACGTCGAAATGATCTCTTGCCAAACTTGATTGAGACTGTAAAAGGTTATGCCAAATATGAAGGTTCTACCCTTGAAAAGGTGGCAGAACTACGTAACCAAGTGGCTGCAGCGACTTCACCAGCAGAAGCTATGAAAGCTAGTGATGCCCTCACTCGTCAGGTTTCAGGTATTTTTGCAGTTGCAGAAAGCTATCCAGATTTGAAAGCTAGTGCAAACTTCGTTAAATTGCAAGAAGAGTTGACAAACACAGAAAATAAAATTTCTTACTCTCGTCAACTCTACAACAGTGTTGTCAGCAACTACAATGTAAAATTAGAAACTTTCCCAAGCAATATTATCGCTGGAATGTTTGGATTTAAAGCAGCAGATTTCCTTCAAACACCAGAAGAGGAAAAGGCAGTTCCTAAGGTTGATTTTAACGGTTTAGGTGACTAAGATGTTGTTTGATCAAATTGCAAGCAATAAACGAAAAACCTGGATTTTGTTGCTGGTATTTTTCCTACTCTTAGCTCTGGTTGGCTATGCAGTTGGTTACCTCTTTATGCGGTCTGGGCTTGGTGGTTTGGTTATCGCACTGATTATCGGCTTTATTTATGCCTTGTCCATGATTTTTCAATCGACTGAGATTGTCATGTCCATGAATGGGGCGCGTGAGGTTGACGAACAAACGGCACCAGACCTCTACCATGTAGTGGAAGATATGGCTATGGTGGCTCAGATTCCTATGCCCCGTGTTTTCATCATTGATGATCCAGCCTTAAATGCCTTTGCGACAGGTTCTAATCCTCAAAATGCGGCGGTTGCTGCGACTTCAGGTCTTCTAGCTATCATGAATCGTGAGGAGCTAGAAGCTGTTATGGGACATGAAGTCAGTCACATCCGTAATTACGATATCCGTATTTCGACTATTGCTGTTGCCCTTGCCAGTGCCATTACCCTGCTTTCTAGTATGGCTGGTCGTATGATGTGGTGGGGTGGAGCAGGTCGCAGACGAAGTGACGACGATCGAGATGGAAATGGTTTAGAAATCATTATGCTCGTGGTTTCCCTACTAGCTATTGTGCTGGCACCTCTCGCTGCAACCTTGGTGCAACTAGCTATTTCTCGTCAGAGGGAATTCCTAGCTGATGCTTCTAGTGTCGAGTTGACTCGCAATCCTCAAGGAATGATTAATGCTCTACGTAAACTGGACAATAGCGAGCCCATGCATCACCATGTCGATGATGCCAGCAGTGCACTTTATATCAATGATCCCAAGAAAGGTGGAGGATTTCAAAAACTCTTTTATACCCACCCACCTATCTCAGAACGGATCGAACGTTTAAAACAGATGTAAAAAGAATCCAGAGGTCGTCTCTGGATTCTTGCTATGTTCAAGATTTATATATCTTGTAGATCAACGACCTCTAAACCGTGTTCTGTCAAGCGATAGATAGTCGAACAGACCTCTTTTAAGAAACGCCTGTCATGCGAAACAGTGACGAGACCGCCTGGATAAGTGGTAAAGAGTTTTCTGATTTCAGGTTGAGAAGTTGGAGAAAAGTTTCGTGTGGGTTCATCCAGAAGGAGAAAGTTTGGTTTGCGCAGCACTAAATCCAAAAGCAGGAGTTTACCCTGTTGCCCGCCATATAAGGAGCGAATTTGATGCTGCATTTCTGGATAACTGAAATTGAGACTAGCTAGGTGAGATTGGATTTTCTGCAGTTCTTGTTTTTGTCCAGTTTGGCTGAGAAATTCTACTGGGGATAAATCCAATTGCAGTTTCTTGTGGTAGTCTTGTGGCATAAAACCAAGAGAAATTTCTCTTTTGGCACTTAGTAGTTGTTGCAATTTGGCTAACAGAGTTGATTTTCCAACACCATTTGGGCCGATGATACCGATTTTTTCTTGGCCACGGACAGTTAGTTGTAACTCCTGAGATAAAACGCGCTCGCCAATGGACAAATTTTCCTTTTCCAGTTGGATTAAGACTTTAGAAGCCGGTAATGGTTGGATGTCTGAAAAGAAAAGTTGGATTTGTTCCTCTTCAAGTGGCTTTTGGGTCATGGACTGAGCTGCCCTTTCGTAGCGTTTTTCTTGTGAGAGGACGGTTTTCATCTTTTTAGCCAATAGGCGACCGGCAGTACTGTCTTTGGTAGCTCGAAGGGCAGTTTCTACATTTTGCTTGACTCGGCGATGTTTTTCCATGGTTTTGTCATAGGCTCTCTGGTCGTTAGCAGCTTGCTGGCTTTGTCTGGCAAAATGAGCCTTTCTCTGGTCGCTATAGCTATCATAATCTAAATGCTCTACTAGCGTTTCTGCTTCTTTACGATGCTTGACAAGTCGCAAGTGAACAATAGTATCTGCCGTATGAGAAAGAAAGTCTTCATCATGGGAAATGAAAATAACAGTTTGCCTGGTCTTTTGAATCTGATTTTTTAGCCAATCAACTGTCTCAAGGTCTAGGTCATTTGAAGGTTCATCTAAAAATAGAATCTCAAAGGGTTTGGATAACTCATGGATGAGCTGAATTTTCAAAGCTTCGCCCCCTGATAGACTGCCAATTTCTTGTTCGCTAGCAAAACGATCACTATCAAAATGCAACTCCTCCGCCAAACGATAAAGAATACTGTAGTCTAAATCAGTAGAATCCAAAAAGAAGTAGTCGTGTAAACTTCTCTTTTTCAGGTCCTCTGGGAGTTTTTGAGGAATGTAGGCTATTGATTGATAATCAGATTGAATGTCTCCCTTGATAGTGAAATCAGACAAAGCTTCCCCCATTAAAATTTTAAGCAAGGTTGATTTGCCATTTCCTTCTTCGCCAATAATAGCGACCTTCTCTCCGTCTTGGATAGTCATGCTTAAGTCGGATACAAGATCCCGTAAATCTTTGTTTTGAGTGATAGTTAGATGATTGATGTTTATCATATGATTGCCCTTTCTAGAATGTCGATTGTGCATAACAAAAAACTCTACTTTACCTAGTAGAGCCAAAGTCTATGTCAAAAAAACTCTATTAAAATGCCAGAAAAAGAGCATAAAAGAGCACACAAAAAGAGACAAAAACAAGATCTACTAAATAAAGTTTCTTTATTTGATAGACTTAGTTGTTCATGTCTCCCTTACCTCCGAGTATTAGTACTTCTATCCTATACCTTTCAGGATATTTTGTCAACAGAAAACTGACAATTCTAAGCTCTAAAATCCGTGTGGTAAGCATTAGTAATGAGTTCTTTGTCTTTCATGTGAGCATCCTCTTTGCTATCATGTATTCTTACCTATAGTATAGCACTAAAAAATATATCATAGTAAGTATGTTAAAAAATTCGAATTTTAATTACAAAGTTTGGTGGGCTGATTTGTAGGCTTTTCATGGTATAATCAAGAGAGTAAATCTTTATGGAGGAAGTATGAAATTAAATATTCAAGAGATTCGCAAGCAGTCTGAAGGCTTGCATTTTGAACAAACTTTAGATCTAGTTGCAGACCTGCGTGCACGCAATCAAGAAATTTTAGATGTGAAAGATATTCTTGCAGTTGGGAAAGTACAATACGAAGACCGTATGTATTTCTTAGATTACCAGTTGTCTTACACCATTGTCCTTGCTTCAAGTCGCAGTATGGAGCCAGTTGAGTTAGCTGAATCTTATCCAGTCACAGAAGTTTTCATGGAAGGTGCAACCAACCAGTTGGATCAAGAAGTTCTAGATGATGATTTGGTCTTGCCTATCGAAAATGGAGAACTTGATCTTGCTGAGAGCGTATCAGACAATATCCTGCTCAATATCCCTATCAAGGTCTTGACAGCTGAAGAAGAGGCGGGTCAAGGATTTGTTTCAGGAAATGACTGGCAAATCATGACAGAGGAAGAATACCAAGCTCAACAAGCAGTTAAGAAAGAAGAAAACAGTCCTTTTGCTGGTTTACAAGGACTATTTGATGGAGACGAATAATGGTCTTGTCAAAAAAACGAGCACGAAAGGTGCTAGAAGAAATCATTGCCCTCTTCCCAGATGCCAAGCCTAGTCTTGATTTTACCAATCATTTTGAACTCTTAGTCGCAGTCATGCTTTCAGCGCAAACAACAGATGCAGCGGTAAATAAGGCCACGCCAGGTCTTTTTGCTACCTTTCCAACGCCACAAGCCATGTCTGTAGCGACAGAGAGTGAGATTGCTTCACACATTTCTCGCCTAGGACTGTATCGGAATAAAGCTAAATTCCTTAAAAAATGTGCTCAACAGTTACTAGATGATTTTGATGGTCAAGTTCCTCAGACACGTGAGGAATTAGAGAGTCTAGCAGGTGTTGGTCGCAAGACAGCTAATGTTGTCATGAGTGTAGGCTTTGGGATCCCAGCTTTTGCAGTGGATACTCATGTGGAGCGTATTTGCAAACACCACGATATCGTCAAAAAATCAGCGACACCGCTTGAGGTGGAAAAGCGGGTCATGGATATCTTGCCACCTGAGCAGTGGTTAGCAGCTCATCAGGCTATGATTTATTTTGGAAGAGCCATTTGCCATCCTAAAAATCCAGAGTGTGATCAGTACCCACAGTTATATGATTTTAGCAATTTATAAGATGGGGATCAAAAGTTTTTGCTTGATTTTAGTCTTGCTTTGTGCTATAGTAATTGATAACTAAATATTCCTTTAAACCTGTCCCGTGAGGCAGGCAAGGAGCACGATAAAGTAGAAGGGTGAAGTCTATACTGTTTGCAGTAGGGCTCGCTTAGCTATACATTTCAAGTCTCCTTGTTTAAGGAGACTTTTCTTTTTGGAGGTTTGTCATGAAGACAAAAGAAGTTGTAGACGAATTGACCGTCAAACGAGCGATTACGCGTATTACTTATGAGATTATCGAACGTAACAAAGATTTGAACAAAATCGTCTTGGCTGGTATTAAAACTCGTGGTGTCTTTATCGCCCACCGTATCCAAGAACGTTTGGAGCAACTAGAAAATCTTTCAGTTCCAGTTGTGGAATTGGACACCAAACCTTTCCGTGATGACGTTAAAAGCGGAGAAGATACTTCTTTGATTTCTGTTGATGTGACAGGCCGTGAGGTTATCTTGGTGGATGATGTGCTCTATACAGGTCGTACCATCCGTGCTGCTATTGATAATATTGTAGGTCATGGTCGTCCTGCGCGCGTGAGTTTAGCAGTTTTAGTCGATCGTGGACATAGAGAATTGCCAATCCGTCCAGATTACGTTGGAAAAAATATCCCAACCAGTCGTTCTGAAGAAATCATCGTAGAGATGGCAGAACTTGATGGCCAAGACAGAGTTCTGATTACTGAAGAAGCTTAGAAAGCTAAGGAGTAGCCATGTCAGAAAATCAACAAGCACTGAACCATGTAGTGTCCATGGAAGACCTCACTGTTGATCAAGTGATGAAATTGATCAAGCGAGGAATTGAGTTTAAAAACGGAGCCCAGCTTCCCTATGAAAACCACCCGATTGTTTCCAATCTTTTCTTTGAGGATTCCACACGGACGCATAAGTCCTTTGAAGTAGCAGAGATTAAACTGGGGCTGGAACGACTTGACTTTGATGTAAAGACCAGCTCGGTAAATAAGGGTGAGACACTTTATGATACTATCTTGACTCTGTCTGCCTTAGGAGTGGATGTCTGTGTGATTCGTCACCCAGAGGTCGACTACTACAGAGAGTTAATTGCGAGTCCGACGATTACGACTTCCATCATCAATGGTGGAGATGGGTCAGGACAACACCCTAGCCAGAGCTTGCTTGATTTGATGACCATTTATGAGGAATTTGGTCACTTTGAGGGGCTCAAGGTTGCTATTGCAGGTGACTTGGACCACTCACGCGTTGCCAAATCTAATATGCAGATTTTGAAACGCTTGGGAGCTGAACTTTACTTTGCTGGACCTGAGGAATGGAGAAGTCAAGAGTTTGCAGACTATGGACAGTTTGTAACCATTGATGAAATCATTGATCAGGTGGATGTCATGATGTTTCTCCGTGTGCAACATGAACGCCATGATAGTGGAGCTGTCTTTTCAAAAGAAGACTACCATGTCCAACATGGCTTGACTCAAGAACGTTATGACCGTTTGAAAGAAACAGCAATCCTCATGCACCCAGCTCCAGTCAATCGTGATGTGGAAATCGCAGATCACTTGGTTGAAGCACCAAAATCACGGATTGTCCAACAAATGACCAATGGTGTCTTTGTTCGAATGGCAATCTTAGAATCCGTATTGGCGAGTAGAAACGCCAACTAAAACACAAGACGTTAAAAGACGCCAGTGAGCGTCCACGAGAGGTGAAAATATGACAAAAAGACTTCTAGTATTAGAAGATGGCACAGTTTTTGAAGGCAAGGCCTTCGGAGCAGATATTGATGTAACAGGCGAAATCGTCTTTAATACAGGGATGACTGGTTATCAAGAATCCATTACAGACCAGTCTTATAATGGACAAATCTTGACCTTTACTTATCCTTTGGTAGGAAATTATGGAATTAACCGTGATGATTACGAATCCATTATTCCAACTTGTAAGGGAGTCGTTGTTTTTGAAGAAGCGCGTAGAGCAAGCAACTGGCGCAACCAAATGACGCTAGATGAATTTTTGAAAGCCAAGAAAATTCCTGGTATTTCAGGGATTGATACGCGTGCACTTACCAAGATTATCCGTAAGCATGGTACCATGCGTGCAACCTTGACCCATGTTGGGGACAGTATGGACCATGTGACAGACCAGCTCCAAGCAACAGTCTTACCGACAGATAATATCAAGCAGGTTTCTACAAAAACGTCTTATCCAGCTCCAGGAGTTGGTTTAAGCGTAGTGCTAGTGGACTTTGGTCTCAAGCACTCAATTCTACGTGAACTTTCTAAACGCAACTGTAATGTGACGGTTGTTCCTTATTCGACAACGGCTGAAGAAATTCTCCATCTCAATCCTGACGGAGTTATGTTGTCAAATGGTCCAGGTAACCCAGAAGACGTTCCACAAGCACTGGATATGATTCGCGGTGTGCAAGGAAAAATTCCAATCTTTGGTATTTGTATGGGTCATCAACTCTTTGCCATGGCAAATGGTGCTAAGACCTATAAGATGAAATTTGGACACCGTGGATTTAACCATGCGGTACGTGAGATTGCTACAGGCCGTGTAGACTTTACAAGTCAAAACCATGGTTATGCAGTTAGCCGTGAGGATTTACCAGAGCACTTGATCATTACCCACGAAGAAATCAATGACAAGTCAGTTGAAGGTGTGCGTCACAGATACCAACCTGCTTTTTCTGTTCAATACCATCCAGATGCAGCTCCTGGTCCACACGACGCAAGCTACCTCTTTGATGAATTTATCGAGATGATGGAAGCTTTTAAACAATCAAACTAAGAACGAGTAAAAGCTCGTCGGAGAATTTATGTAACTGAACACGGACGGAAAGTTCGGAATTTAGAGAAATCAACTTGGATTGTCAATCCTTCCTTGGTTTCCTAAAATTCAATCGCTTTCTATTCGTCCTTTGTATCTTATTTAATGTCGCTCTGTGAGGCGACGAATAGAAAGGCAGGTCGTTTCTTTTAGTCGCTATCAGGCGAACTAAAAACTCCCTGCACTAGATTTTTTACCGAAAAGTATCGTTTCGCTAAAAAATCGTCGGAGAATTTATTTAATGTCGCTCTGTGAGGCGACGAATAGAAAGGAGAAGATACATTGTTCGCGGAAGTGAACATGCCCTAAGAACTGTGTGAAAAAGATAAACATCGTCTTGACGCTAAAGGCGTCTGCACCGAGTTTCCTATTTTCACTGTGTTCTTTACGGGCTTTGTATCATAAACTATGCCTAAACGTACTGATATTCAAAAAATTATGGTGATTGGTTCTGGTCCGATTATTATTGGTCAGGCTGCTGAGTTTGACTACGCTGGGACCCAGGCTTGTTTGTCGTTGAAAGAAGAAGGGTATGAGGTTGTTTTGGTTAACTCAAACCCTGCAACTATCATGACGGACAAGGAAATTGCTGATAAGGTTTATATTGAACCGATTACACTTGAGTTTGTGACTCGTATTCTTCGTAAGGAACGTCCAGATGCCTTACTACCAACTCTGGGTGGTCAAACAGGGCTCAATATGGCCATGGAATTGTCTAAAAACGGTATCTTAGATGAATTGGGAGTAGAACTTCTTGGGACTAAATTGTCTGCCATTGACCAAGCGGAGGATCGTGACCTCTTTAAACAATTGATGGAAGAATTGGAACAACCCATTCCAGAATCTGAAATTGTTAACACAGTAGAAGAAGCAGTTGCCTTTGCAGCGACAATTGGATACCCAGTCATCGTCCGTCCAGCCTTTACTCTTGGTGGTACTGGTGGTGGTATGTGTGCCAACGAGGAAGAATTGCGTGAAATCGCTGAAAATGGTTTGAAATTGTCACCTGTTACCCAATGTTTGATTGAGCGTTCAATCGCAGGCTTCAAGGAAATCGAATACGAAGTTATGCGTGACTCAGCTGACAATGCCCTTGTCGTATGTAACATGGAGAACTTTGACCCAGTAGGGATTCACACAGGAGATTCCATTGTATTTGCCCCTGCACAAACTATGTCAGACTATGAAAACCAAATGCTTCGTGATGCAAGCTTGAGCATTATTCGTGCCCTTAAGATTGAAGGGGGATGTAACGTTCAGCTAGCCCTTGATCCCCACAGCTTCAAGTACTATGTCATTGAAGTAAACCCTCGTGTGTCGCGTTCTTCAGCCCTGGCATCTAAGGCGACAGGGTATCCAATTGCCAAATTGGCTGCTAAGATTGCCGTCGGTTTGACCTTGGATGAGGTTATTAACCCAGTTACAGGTTCAACCTATGCCATGTTTGAACCAGCCCTTGACTACGTCGTTGCGAAAATTCCACGTTTCCCATTTGATAAATTTGAAAAAGGTGAACGTCGTCTTGGTACTCAGATGAAGGCGACTGGAGAAGTCATGGCGATCGGTCGTAATATCGAGGAGTCACTTCTTAAAGCTTGTCGCTCCCTTGAAATTGGGGTTCACCACAATGAAATGCCAGAACTTGCAGCAGTTTCTGATGATACCTTGATTGAAAAAGTTGTGAAGGCCCAAGATGATCGTCTCTTCTATGTGTCAGAAGCTATTCGCCGTGGTTACACTCCAGAAGAAATTGCTGAGCTTACAAAAATCGATATCTTTTATCTCGATAAACTCCTACATATCTTTGAAATTGAGCAGGAGTTGGGTGCCCATCCACAAGATCTAGAAGTTTTGAAAACAGCCAAACTCAATGGTTTCTCAGACCGTAAGATTGCGGAATTATGGAAAACGACAGCATACCAAGTTCGCCAACTTCGTTTGGAAAACAAGATTGTTCCAGTCTACAAGATGGTTGATACCTGTGCGGCAGAGTTCGACTCTGAAACACCATACTTCTATTCAACCTATGGCTGGGAAAATGAATCTATTAAGTCTGATAAGGAATCCGTCCTAGTTCTAGGTTCAGGTCCAATCCGTATCGGTCAAGGGGTTGAATTTGACTACGCAACTGTTCACTCGGTTAAGGCTATCCAGGCTGCTGGTTACGAAGCCATCATCATGAACTCAAACCCAGAGACCGTTTCAACAGACTTCTCTGTGTCTGACAAGCTCTACTTTGAACCATTGACATTTGAAGACGTTATGAATGTTATCGATTTGGAGCAACCAAAAGGGGTTATCGTTCAGTTTGGTGGTCAAACAGCCATCAACCTTGCGGAGCCATTGGCAAAAGCAGGTGTGACCATCCTTGGTACACAGGTTGCTGACCTAGACCGTGCCGAAGACCGTGACCTCTTTGAGCAAGCCCTAAAAGAATTGGATATTCCACAGCCACCAGGACAAACAGCGACCAATGAAGAAGAAGCAGTTCTTGCAGCTCGCAAGATTGGCTTCCCAGTTCTTGTCCGCCCATCTTATGTCTTGGGTGGACGTGCCATGGAAATCGTTGAAAATGAAGAAGATCTCCGTTCTTATATGCGTACGGCTGTTAAGGCTAGTCCAGACCACCCAGTTCTTGTCGACTCTTATATCGTTGGGCAAGAGTGCGAAGTTGATGCCATTTCAGACGGTAAAAATGTACTCATTCCTGGTATCATGGAGCATATCGAACGTGCTGGTGTCCACTCAGGTGACTCAATGGCCGTTTATCCACCACAAACTTTGTCGCAAAAGGTGCAAGAAACCATCGCAGACTATACTAAACGCCTAGCAATTGGTCTTAACTGCCTTGGAATGATGAACATCCAGTTTGTTATCAAGGATGAGAAAGTCTACGTTATTGAGGTCAATCCACGTGCCAGCCGTACGGTTCCATTCCTTTCTAAGGTGACCAATATTCCTATGGCTCAAGTAGCGACCAAGCTCATTCTTGGGCAAAGCTTATCAGAACTTGGTTACCAAGATGGACTTTACCCTGAAAGCACTCGCGTTCATATCAAAGCACCTGTCTTCTCCTTTACCAAACTAGCTAAGGTAGACAGCTTGCTTGGTCCTGAAATGAAGTCAACAGGGGAAGTTATGGGTTCTGATACGACTTTGGAAAAAGCTCTCTATAAAGCCTTTGAAGCTTCTTACCTTCACTTGCCAACTTTTGGTAACGTTGTATTTACCATTGCTGATGATGCCAAAGAAGAAGCCTTGGATTTGGCACGTCGTTTCCAAAATATTGGCTATGGAATCCTCGCGACAGAGGGAACAGTAGCCTTCTTTGCTAGTCATGGACTGCAAGCCCAGCCTGTTGGTAAGATAGGTGATGACGATCAAGATATTCCAAGCTTTGTTCGTAAAGGAAGAATTCAAGCTATTATTAATACAGTTGGAACAAAACGTACTGCTGACGAAGATGGTGAGCAAATCCGTCGTTCAGCTATTGAACAGGGGGTGCCCCTCTTTACAGCCCTAGATACAGCCAATGCCATGCTTAAGGTATTAGAAAGTCGTAGTTTTGTCACAGAAGCCATTTAATACTCAATGAAAATCAAAGAGCAAACTAGCCGCAGGTTGCTCAAAGCACTGCTTTGAGGTTGCAGATAGAACTGACGAAGTCAGTAACATACATACGGCAAGACGACATTGACGCGGTTTGAAGAGATTTTCGAAGAGTATAAATAGGAAAATAAGTTATACAAAAGGTCTTAAGATAAGGAAAACGCATAATATCAGGTATTGAAAAGCCTTGATATTATGCGTTTTGTTGTGGGAATATTTACTTCATTTTCTTCTGAAATTGACTTTTCCCCACCTTCTTTGTAGTTTATATGGTCGCTCTCAATCAGTTTTTGCGATAAGCTTTAATACTGTGACTATACCATTCTTGCATTTCTTTTGATGGTGGTGTCATATAATCGCCATACATCTGGGTTAAAAATTGGTCATATTTTTTGGGAACTGGTAACATACGGCCCTCAAACTCAGTTAAGATGAGTTTTTTAAAGGTATCAACTGGGAAGACTTCTTTCATTCCTTCCTTACCAATCCCAATTCCTCCTTCATATTGAGGAGTGTTGGTTGCAGCATTTTTGACTAGCTGATCAATTTTCTTGTAAAAGTAACGGGGATTGACCAATCGGAGGGCATACCAGCTACATAATCTTAGAAAATCTTTTAATTTGCTATCACCGTGAACTGCGCGTGATTTTTTAATATAAGCTAGTTGACGAAGTGCCACATACTTATAACTCTTGTCGACAATGCTCAAATCTGTAAATCGATCAATTGGAAATACGTCAATAAAGAGACTAGTGTCATGACGCTTGTACTTGACATGGTCTTCGATAACAGTAGATGTATCCAAAATAGATGCGAAATTATGGAAGTACCAAGAAGAGGTATCGTAGGAAAGAACCTTATAGCGAGGGTGATTTTCTTTTTCAATAATCTTCAATAAACGTTCATAATCTTCACGATAGAGAGAAATATCAATATCATCATCCCAAGGAATCATACCTTTGTGGCGGATAGCTCCAAGCATGGTTCCATAACTGAGAAAATAAGGAATATTATGTTTTTTACAAGTCTCATCAATATAATCTAGCAGGGCTAGTTGGATTTCTTTAATTTCTTCTTTTTCTAAATATTGCATCCTAATCCTCCAATTTGTAGGCATGAAATTCATGACTGTAGAAGCGTTTTTCTTCAGGTGGCAAGGTCATATAATCCCCGTAAAATTGAGTCAAAATAGTATCAAATTTTTCAGGTGCAGGAAGGTTCAAATTCTCAAAGGGTAAATCAATTGTGTTATCAAAGGTACCACTTGGGAAGACTTCCTTTTCCTTAAATTTAGAAGGGATAAAGGCCATATACTGACCATTCTCACGACTATATTTTTGAATTTCTTTCTCGATTTTATTTGCAAAATAACGAGGGGAAACAGGTCGCAGGAGCAACCAAAAGGCTGTTCGTATCCAATCTTTTAAAATGCTGTCTTTATAGACGATATTTTTGTGTTTGCTGAAAGACAGAAGTTTGAAGCTTTCCAGTTTATAACAAATATCAATAACCTTAGGATCATCAAATCGGTCCATAGGGAAAATGTCAATAAAAACACCAGACTCATAGGTTTTTGTATTTCGAGTATCGATTATTTTAGTCGTACTGTCGGTTATTTTGATAAAGTTGTTAAAGTAGTTCTTATCTGTCTCTAAGGATAAGAGTTTGTATTTGCTTTTTTCCTTTTGAAAAATGTTGATAAATCGTTGATAGTCTTCTCGAGGCATGGATAAATCAATATCGTCGTCCCAAGGGATAAAGCCCTCATGTCGAACTGCCCCAATCAGGGTCCCGTAGTTAATAATATAGTTGATATTGTGCTTTTTACAGAGAGTATCAATATAATCCAAAATTTCTAATTCAATTTGTTTGGCATCTTCAATGGTTAGTTGTTTCATTTTAAACTCCTATGATCTTTTGAATTTATTTTTTAAGGCTAGGACATGGTTTAAAAATTCATAGAAAATGCTATCTTTAGTAAAGATAAGTAGACCAATATAAGAGATGGCTGATAGCAAGACAATCAAACCAGTATTAATCAAAAATGGTAAATTAATGACCATATCCACAGGATACAAGAAATTAATCAGGAAATAAATTGCTACAAAGGAAAGTGAAAAGAGAGAGTATCGAACAGTATAGCTGAAGATATGTCCCAAGTGAATGAGCTGTTTTCTATGGATGAAAATGATATAGAAAACAAGTAGAGAGGCCTCTGATAGCATGGTTGTTAGTAGGTAGTATTCAGGAGCCACGATATGGTTGAAAAAGAGGAGACTATTTAAGCCCAAATTCAGTAATCCAGCGAAGACTGTATAGACTGTGATACGTTTTTCATAGCCATTTGTAAAGAGAATTTGGGAGCCAAGAATGGTATCTAAGGCCAGGATAACCGTCCGAAAAGCGAAGAGAGAGGTCAAGATGCCACCTCCGATATATTTTTCACTACCGTAAAGTAGGATGGCATTTGGTCCTAAAACCATGAGCCCAAAACTTAAAGGAATGATAAAGAAGTTAAAGATTCGACTACCTCTATTGACTAAGGCAACATAGGCTTCCTTATCTCCTTTCCCTAGATAGTAACTGAGACGGGGTACACTCACTCCAATTGCACCAGTTACAACACCAGCTATAACGGTCACAATTCGTTGAGCCATAGTATAGTAACTAACGTTGACATCAATCCCTGTTTTAACGAGGAAGAGACGATCCAAAAAAGTGAAGAGCATATTGGCATTGGCAAAGACCAACATGGCTGTCAGAGGGAGAAAGAGTGGTTTAAAATCACTTAGGTGAATTCTAACAAGTTTGATGTCCCTTTTAATCCAAAAATAACTAATTAGGTAGTTAATCAGTGTCGATAAACTCATCACAAGTGTATAGACAACAATATCGTGTTCATTTTTGACAAAAAGGAAAATAGAGACTAACATCAGGATACGGATGAAGGCAGTCTTGTAAAAGAGAAAACTGTAATTTTCCAGAGCTTCATTGACCCATTCGATTGAAAAAATCTGGGCAATGAGTTGAATCCCCATAACAAGGTAGACTTTTTTGATGATTGGATTATCAGTAAAGAAGAGAGGATAGGCTAGGATATAGACCGCAGTGGTCAAAATTGTACAAGCTATACACAAATAAAAAAGACTAGAGAAGGTTCTATTCAGATCTTTTTTGTTATCCTTGACATTACTGATGGCTCGTAAACCGTAGTTATAGACCCCATAAGTTGCAAAGGGCAAGAAAAATGACAAAATAGTGTCGACTGAGTTGAAGTAACCATAGTCAGTTCGGTCCAAGACACGCGCGACATAGGTTCCAGTTAAGATGGGAAAAATAATATTTAAGACACGAATTCCCATGTAAGATAGAGCATTTAATTTTATACTTTTCATTCAATTTACCTCGTTTTTCATTATATCATAAAGTCAGCTAATAAGAAATGAAGGGCAGTAATACTCTTCGAAAATCTCTTCAAACCACGTCAGCGTTGCCTTACCGTACTCAAGTACAGCTTACGGCTAGCTTTCTAGTTTGCTTTTTGATTTTCATTGAGTATAAGTCAAGTAATCACTTTGAAGCCTCAAATTTTAATTTTAAGTTTTCTTTAAGGAAAGTATATTATTCTGAAGAACTCTAAAATTTCATATCTATTTATTAGTAATGACTACAGAATTCCTAGTTATTACTAGAAATGGACTAGTTTCTTTGAATAATAGAACTGCTTAACCCTCCTATTCTAGAAAGGGAGGTCTAGTATTTCTTTCATGATAGGACTAGATTGTGGTATAATAGAGAGAATAAGTTTTTTTAGTAAGACAAAGGAGAAAAAAGATGATTTATGCAGGAATTCTTGCTGGTGGAACTGGCACACGCATGGGAATCAGTAACTTGCCAAAACAATTTTTAGAGCTAGGTGATCGACCTATTTTGATTCATACAATTGAAAAATTTGTCTTGGAACCAAGCATTGAAAAAATTGTAGTTGGTGTTCATGGAGACTGGGTTTCTCATGCAGAGGATCTTGTAGATAAATATCTGTCTCTTCATAAGGATCGTATCATCATTACAAAAGGTGGTGCTGACCGCAATACGAGTATTGAGAAAATCATTGAAGCCATTGATGCTTATCGTCCGCTTACTCCAGAGGACATCGTTGTTACACACGATTCTGTTCGTCCATTTATTACGCTTCGCATGATTCAGGACAATATCCAACTTGCTCAAAATCATGACGCAGTGGACACAGTGGTAGAAGCGGTTGATACTATCGTTGAAAGTACCAATGGTCAATTCATTACAGATATTCCAAATCGTGCTCACCTTTATCAAGGACAAACACCTCAAACATTCCGTTGCAAGGACTTCATGGACCTTTACGATTCACTCTCAGCTGAGGAGAAGGAAATCTTAACAGATGCATGTAAAATCTTTGTAATCAAAGGAAAAGATGTGGCCTTGGCCAAGGGTGAATATTCAAATCTGAAAATCACAACAGTGACAGATCTGAAGATTGCAAAAAGTATGATTGAGAAAGACTAGTGAAATGATTAATCAAATTTATCAACTAACTAAGCCTAAGTTTATCAATGTCAAATACCAGGAAGAGGCTATTGACCAAGAGAATCATATCCTTATCCGTCCCAACTACATGGCTGTCTGTCATGCGGATCAGCGTTACTACCAAGGGAAACGTGATCCAAAGATTTTGAATAAAAAACTTCCAATGGCAATGATTCACGAGTCATGTGGAACCGTTATTTCTGACCCTACAGGAACCTACGAAGTTGGTCAAAAAGTTGTCATGATTCCCAATCAGCCTCCTATGCAGAGTGATGAAGAATTTTATGAGAACTACATGACAGGGACTCATTTCTTGTCTAGTGGATTTGATGGCTTTATGAGAGAGTTTGTTTCTCTCCCTAAAGACCGTGTGGTGGCTTACGATGCTATCGAAGATACGGTTGCAGCGATTACAGAGTTTGTCAGTGTTGGTATGCATGCCATGAATCGCCTATTGACTCTTGCTCATAGCAAGCGGGATCGAATCGCTGTTATCGGAGATGGAAGTTTAGCATTTGTGGTTGCCAATATTATCAACTATACTTTGCCAGAAGCAGAGATTGTGGTTATTGGTCGTCATTGGGAAAAGTTGGAACTCTTCTCATTTGCCAAAGAATGCTATATCACTGACAATATTCCTGAAGATTTGGCCTTTGACCATGCTTTTGAATGTTGCGGTGGTGATGGTACTGGACCAGCTATTAATGATTTGATTCGCTATATTCGTCCTCAGGGAACGATTCTCATGATGGGAGTTAGCGAATATAAAGTCAACATCAATACACGCGATGCATTAGAAAAAGGTTTGCTCTTGGTTGGTTCCTCTCGTTCTGGTCGTATTGATTTTGAAAATGCCATCCAAATGATGGAAGTCAAGAAATTTGCCAATCGTCTTAAAAATATCCTTTATCTAGAAGAACCTGTAAGAGAAATAAAAGATATTCACCGTGTCTTTGCGACTGACTTAAACACAGCCTTTAAAACCGTGTTTAAGTGGGAAGTATAAGTACTGGAGGTTAATTATGGAGAAAATCATTAAAGAAAAAATTTCTTCCTTACTTAGTCAAGAAGAGGAAGTCCTCAGTGTTGAACAACTGGGGGGAATGACCAATCAAAACTATTTGGCCATAACAACAAATAAGCAGTACATTGTTAAGTTCTTCGGTAAAGGGACTGAAAAACTAATCAATCGTCAAGATGAAAAGTACAATCTTGAACTACTTAAAGATTTAGACTTAGATGTCAAAAATTATCTTTTTGATATTGAAGCTGGTATCAAAGTGAATGAGTATATTGAATCTGCTATCACGCTTGATTCAACGTCAATCAAGACTAAGTTTGATAAAATTGCTCCAATTTTACAAACCATTCATGCTTCTGGCAAGGAATTAAGAGGAGAATTTGCTCCTTTTGAAGAAATCAAAAAATACGAATCCTTGATTGAAGAAAAGATTCCTTATGCTAACTATGAAGCTGTTCGAGAAAAAGTCTTCTCCCTAGAGAAAAGACTGGCTGAATTAGGTGTTGACAGAAAATCTTGCCATATCGATTTGGTGCCTGAAAACTTTATCGAATCACCTCAAGGACGACTTTATCTGATTGATTGGGAATATTCATCCATGAACGATCCAATGTGGGATTTGGCTGCCCTCTTTTTAGAATCTGAATTTACTCGTCAAGAGGAAGAAGTCTTCTTGTCTTACTATGAGAGTGACCAAACACCTGTCTCTCGTGAAAAGATTACCATTTATAAAATTTTACAAGATACTATTTGGAGTCTATGGACAGTCTACAAAGAAGAGCAAGGTGCAGATTTTGGTGATTATGGTGTAAATCGTTATCAAAGAGCTGTTAAAGGTTTGACATATTATGGAGGTTCAGATGAAAAATAAAAATGGAGTTTCTTTTGGTCTACTCTCAGGTGTTTTCTGGGGATTAGGTCTAACAATTAGTGCTTACATCTTTTCGATTTTTACAGATTTGTCACCCTTTGTGGTGGCAGCTGCTCACGATTTCTTGAGTATCTTTATCTTACTAGCTTTTCTGTTGGTAAAAGAAGGAAAAGTTCGTCTCTCAATTTTCTTAAATATTCGCAATGTTAGTGTGATCATCGGAGCCTTGCTAGCTGGTCCTATCGGAATGCAGGCCAATCTTTATGCAGTTAAGTATATTGGAAGTTCCTTAGCTTCATCGGTATCTGCTATTTACCCTGCAGTTTCAGTTTTATTGGCTTTCTTTTTCTTGAAGCATAAGATTTCGAAAAATACTGTGTTTGGGATTGTCTTGATTATTGGAGGAATTATTGCTCAAACTTATAAGGTTGAACAGGTCAATTCCTTCTATATTGGTATTCTCTGTGCTTTGGTTTGTGCTATTGCATGGGGAAGTGAGAGTGTTCTTAGCTCTTTTGCCATGGAAAGTGAACTGAGTGAAATCGAAGCCCTTTTAATCCGTCAAGTGACTTCATTCTTGTCCTATCTTGTGATTGTGCTCTTCTCTCATCAATCATTTGCAGAAGTAGCCAATGGACAATTGCTAGGTCTTATGATTGTCTTTGCAGCCTTTGATATGATTTCCTATTTGGCTTATTATATCGCTATCAATCGCTTGCAACCAGCCAAGGCTACAGGCTTGAACGTGAGCTATGTAGTTTGGACTGTCTTGTTTGCAGCTCTCTTCTTGGGAACAGCACTAGATATGCTGACAATTATCACGTCACTCGTCGTCATTGCTGGAGTTTATATTATTATTAAAGAATAAAGGAGATTCGTGTGAAAGCCATCATTTTAGCAGCGGGATTGGGAACTCGCTTGCGTCCTATGACTGAAAATACCCCTAAAGCCTTGGTTCAAGTTAATCAAAAACCTTTGATTGAATATCAAATTGAGTTTCTCAAAGAAAAAGGGATTAACGAGATTATTATCATTGTTGGTTATCTTAAAGAACAATTTGATTATTTGAAAGAAAAATATGGTGTTCGCCTCGTTTTCAATGATAAATACGCTGACTACAATAACTTTTACTCTCTCTATCTTGTAAAAGAAGAATTGGCCAACAGCTATGTTATTGATGCCGATAACTATCTCTTTAAAAATATGTTCCGCAATGATTTGACACGTTCGACTTATTTTAGTGTCTATCGTGAAGATTGTACCAACGAATGGTTCTTGGTCTATGGAGATGACTATAAGGTTCAAGACATTACTGTTGATAGCAAGGCTGGTCGTATCCTTAGTGGTGTCTCTTTCTGGGATGCTCCAACTGCAGAAAAGATTGTCAGCTTTATCGATAAGGCTTATGCAAGTGGTGAATTTGTTGATCTCTACTGGGATAATATGGTTAAGGATAATATCAAAGAGCTAGATGTCTATGTTGAAGAATTAGAAGGCAACAGCATCTATGAGATCGATAGTGTCCAAGACTACCATAAATTAGAAGAAATTCTTAAAAACGAAAATTAAAGATTCTAACATCTGGCTGAAATAGTCGGATGTTTTTTGATTGTTTTACGAATAAATAGATGAGTAGAAAAAGAAATGGAGTTATTTATGAAAATCACAAACTATGAAATCTATAAGTTAAAAAAATCAGGTTTGACCAATCAACAGATTTTGAAGGTTCTAGAATACGGTGAAAGTGTTGATCAAGAACTTTTGTTGGGTGATATTGCAGATATATCAGGTTGCCGAAATCCAGCTGTTTTTATGGAACGTTATTTTCAGATAGACGATGCGCATTTGGAGAAGGAGTTTCAAAAATTTCCATCTTTCTCTATTTTAGACGACTGTTATCCTTGGGATTTGAGTGAAATATATGACGCGCCTGTACTTTTATTTTACAAGGGAAATCTTGACCTCTTGAAATTCCCGAAGGTAGCAGTCGTAGGAAGTCGTGCTTGTAGCAAACAGGGAGCTAAGTCAGTTGAAAAAGTCATTCAGGGCTTGGAAAATGAACTGGTTATCGTCAGTGGATTAGCCAAGGGCATTGACACAGCAGCTCATATGGCAGCTCTTCAGAATGGCGGAAAAACCATTGCAGTGATTGGTACAGGTCTGGATGTGTTTTATCCTAAAGCCAATAAACGCTTGCAAGACTACATCGGCAATGACCATCTGGTTCTCAGTGAGTACGGACCAGGCGAACAACCTCTGAAATTTCATTTTCCTGCCCGTAATCGCATCATTGCTGGACTTTGCCGTGGTGTAATCGTCGCAGAGGCTAAGATGCGCTCGGGGAGTCTTATTACCTGTGAGCGGGCAATGGAAGAAGGCCGCGATGTTTTTGCTATACCTAGTAGCATTTTAGATGGACTATCAGACGGTTGCCATCATTTGATTCAGGAAGGAGCAAAATTGGTTACCAGTGGGCAGGATGTTCTTGCAGAATTTGAATTTTAATACTCTTCGAAAATCTCTTCAAACCACGTCAGCTTCACCTTGCCGTACTCAAGTACAGCCTGCGGCTAGCTTCCTAGTTTGCTCTTTGATTTTCATTGAGTATAAGAAGAAAGTCCGCTTACTGGACAAACTTTTCTTCTATATATAGGAGCTAAGTCTTGACAGTTATGGCAAAATGGTTTACACTTTATAAAGTTTATTACTTTGAAAAGGTGTGATACTGTGGCTACGGCAACAAAAAAGAAAAAATCAACAGTTAAAAAAAATCTAGTAATCGTGGAGTCGCCTGCTAAGGCGAAAACGATTGAGAAATATCTAGGCAGAAATTACAAGGTTTTAGCCAGTGTCGGGCATATTCGGGATTTGAAGAAATCCAGTATGTCCGTCGAGATTGAAAATAATTATGAACCGCAATACATCAATATCCGAGGAAAAGGTCCTCTCATCAATGACTTGAAAAAGGAAGCTAAAAAAGCTAATAAAGTTTTTCTCGCGAGTGACCCGGACCGTGAAGGAGAAGCGATTTCTTGGCATTTGGCCCATATTCTCAACTTGGATGAAAATGATGCCAACCGTGTGGTTTTCAATGAAATCACCAAGGATGCGGTCAAAAATGCTTTTAAAGAGCCACGCAAGATTGATATGGACTTGGTCGATGCTCAACAGGCTCGTCGTGTCTTGGACCGCTTGGTAGGCTATTCGATTTCGCCTATTTTGTGGAAGAAGGTCAAGAAGGGCTTGTCAGCAGGTCGCGTACAGTCTATTGCCCTTAAGTTAATCATTGACCGTGAGAATGAAATCAATGCTTTTAAGCCTGAAGAATACTGGACAATTGATGCGGTCTTTAAAAAGGGAACCAAGCAATTTCAGGCTTCCTTCTATGGAGTAGATGGTAAAAAGTTAAAACTGACTAGCAATGATGAGGTTAAGGAAGTCTTGTCTCGTCTGACTAGCAAAGATTTTTCAGTCGATCAGGTGGATAAGAAAGAGCGCAAGCGTAATGCTCCATTACCTTATACCACTTCATCTATGCAGATGGATGCGGCCAATAAAATCAATTTCCGTACTCGAAAGACCATGATGGTTGCCCAACAGCTCTATGAAGGGATCAATATTGGTTCTGGTGTTCAAGGTTTGATTACCTATATGCGTACCGATTCGACTCGTATCAGCCCTGTAGCGCAAAATGAGGCAGCAAGCTTCATTACGGACCGTTTTGGTAGCAAGTACTCTAAGCATGGTAGCAAGGTCAAAAATGCTTCTGGAGCTCAGGATGCCCACGAGGCTATTCGTCCGTCTAGTGTCTTTAATACACCTGAAAGCATCGCTAAGTATCTGGACAAGGATCAACTCAAGCTTTATACTCTTATCTGGAATCGTTTTGTAGCGAGCCAGATGACAGCTGCTGTTTTTGATACCATGGCTGTTAAATTGTCTCAAAATGGGGTCCAATTTGCTGCTAATGGTAGTCAGGTTAAGTTTGATGGTTATCTTGCCATTTATAATGATTCTGACAAGAATAAGATGTTACCAGATATGGCTGTTGGAGATGTAGTCAAGCAGGTTAATAGTAAACCAGAGCAACATTTCACTCAACCGCCTGCTCGCTATTCTGAAGCGACCCTGATCAAGACCTTGGAGGAAAATGGGGTTGGACGTCCGTCAACCTACGCACCGACCATTGAAACCATTCAGAAACGTTATTATGTTCGCCTTGCAGCCAAACGTTTTGAACCAACAGAGTTGGGAGAAATTGTTAACAAGCTCATCGTTGAATATTTCCCAGATATCGTAAACGTGACCTTCACAGCTGAAATGGAAGGCAAACTGGATGACGTAGAAGTCGGAAAAGAGCAGTGGCAACGTGTCATTGATGCCTTTTACAAACCTTTCTCTAAAGAAGTGGCCAAGGCTGAAGAAGAAATGGAAAAAATCCAAATCAAGGATGAACCAGCTGGATTTGATTGTGAAGTGTGTGGTAGTCCAATGGTCATTAAACTTGGTCGTTTTGGTAAGTTCTACGCTTGTAGCAATTTCCCAGATTGCCGCCATACCCAAGCAATCGTGAAAGAGATTGGTGTTGAGTGTCCAAGTTGTCATCAGGGACAAATCATTGAGCGTAAAACCAAACGCAATCGTCTTTTCTATGGTTGCAATCGCTATCCAGAATGTGAATTTACCTCTTGGGACAAGCCTGTTGGTCGTGACTGTCCAAAATGTGGCAACTTCCTCATGGAGAAAAAGGTCCGTGGTGGTGGCAAGCAGGTTATTTGTAGTAAAGGCGACTACGAAGAAGAAAAGATTAAATAAGAGGAGAGTCCTGAAAGTGAATTTCAGGCTCTTTTGGGTTGGAGCTTGACAAAATTCATCATTGTATGCGAAACTAGAAGAAGATTATTTTAATTAGGAGTAGTTATGCGTATTATTTATCTTATTATTGGTTTTTTATCACTAGCCTTGGCTATTGTTGGGGTTGTTTTACCCTTGTTGCCTACAACACCTTTTCTTTTACTGTCTATTGCCTGTTTCTCAAGAAGTTCCAAGCGTTTCGAAGATTGGCTTTATCATACCAAGCTCTATCAGAGCTATGTAGCTGATTTTCGAGAAACAAAGTCTATTGCGCGTGAACGAAAGAAAAAAATCATCGTATCTATCTACATCTTGATGGGAATTTCCATTTATTTTGCTCCTCTCTTACCTGTCAAAATTGGTCTAGGAGCCTTGACCATCTTTATCACTTATTATCTCTTCAAGGTCATTCCGGACAAAGAATAAAAAATAGTAACTATTTTCCTTGATATAAATGAAAGCATATTCACAATAATATGATATAATAAATTCAAAGTAATCTTCAAGGAGAATCAAATGATTTACGAATTTTGTGCTGAAAATGTGACCTTGCTTGAAAAAGCGATGGAGGTTGGAGCTCGTCGAATCGAACTCTGTGATAATCTAGCAGTTGGTGGGACAACGCCCAGCTATGGAGTGACCAAGGCAGCTGTTGAACTGGCAGCTAACTACGATACGACCATTATGACCATGATTCGTCCACGTGGTGGCGACTTTGACTATAATGACCTAGAAATTGATATCATGCTAGAAGACATTCGGTTGACTGCTCAGGCTGGAAGTCAAGGAGTTGTATTTGGAGCCTTAACTGCTGATAAGAAGTTGGATAAGGATAATCTAGAGAAGTTAATTGCTGCATCAAAAGGAATGGAAATTGTCTTCCACATGGCCTTTGATGAATTGAGCGATGAAGATCAACTGGAAGCTATTGACTGGCTCAGCCAAGCTGGAGTAACTCGTATCTTAACTCGTGCTGGTGTGTCTGACGATTCCTTAGAAAAACGTTTTGCTCACTATCACAGAATTTTGGAGCACGCTAAAGGTAAGATTGAAATTCTACCAGGTGGGGGGATTGACCTTGACAACCGTCAAACCTTTATCGACCAGCTGGGTGTAACACAATTGCATGGTACTAAGGTTGTCTTTTAAAAAATAGAAAGGAACTGCTAGCTTTGGGTAGCAGTTTTCACTTATGTTTGAAATTTTTAAATCCTATCAGTTTAATCAAGAAAAGGCTCATGCTTTTGGTTTTGTAGAAAATAGGGGAGTCTGGACCTATAGTTACCAGATTTTGCAGGGTGATTTTGTCATGACTGTGTCCATCACTACTGATAATGTGAGTTTTCAGGTCTTTGATCAGGAAATGGGTGACTTCTATCCTCAAGTTCATATGGAAAGTATGACAGGAAGTTTTGTTGCAAGTGTCCGTGAGGCTTGTCTGGAGATTCTCTACCAGATTCGGAAGGCTTGTTTTGATGTACAGGATTTTATCTGTCCTCAGACTAAGCGTATCATGGCTCAGATTCAGGAAAAGTATGGTAATCAGTTGGAGTATTTGTGGGAGAAATCGCCTGATTCAGCAGTGTTAAGACATGAAGGCAATAAAAAATGGTATGCTGTTTTGATGAGAATCTCTTGGGATAAATTGGAAAAGGGCAGAGAAGGTCTAGTCGAAGCAGTCAACCTCAAACACGACCAAGTAGCTGATTTGCTTTTAAAAAAGGGCATTTATCCAGCCTTTCATATGAACAAACGTTACTGGATTAGTGTGACTTTTGATGATACTTTGTCAGATGAAGAAGTACTGAAATTGATAGAAATAAGTTGGAACTTAACCTTTAAAAAATGAAACCTTTCAAGTATTTTCAAGAACTTTCAATTAGCTAAATATTCTTTACTGAAGAAATTTTCAGAAAATATTGGATTTTTTCTTGACAAGTGCTTTTGCCTATGCTAAAATCCCATCTTTAACAGTTTTTTGAAAACAAAGAGCCCCTAAATGCTGCTATAACAGCTTTTCGGAGCTCTTTTTCTCTTTTAAAAAAATGCGTACTTTTTATCGAGATTTGGTTTTTTTAAAAATTTTTTTCATATTTTTTTCGCTTATAATCTCAAAATCAGTTTGGAAGCCAAATGCTTGGTGGAGTTGATCCGTGATAGTTGTTCTGGTGTAAGTTGGAAGATATCCTACTCCATAAAGATGTTTGAACTTATAATTGCGTAAGGTTTGGATGAGTTCTGAACAGGTGACTGTTTCTCCTATTTGTTTTTCCAAGAGACGATAAATCATTAGTGCTAGGAAACAAATAGTGAAATGTGCTTGAATCCTATCTGAACGGCTGAGATAAACTGGTCTGGCTCGTAGTTCCTGCTTCATGATACGAAAACTCTCTTCAATTTTCCACCGCCTTTGATTGATGGCTACAATTGTCTGAATATCTTCATCTAGATTAGTAGCTACAGCGTAAAGACCGTCATATTGAGCCTCTTCCTGAATTCGTTCCTCATCAAGAGTTAGAATCCTTTTCTCGGCGATTTCCCCCTCCTTAGTAGTACTTGTTTCTTTCAGAAATCTCTTAAAATCGGTTTGTCTCTTCTTGGTAGCTTGGCTGGGCTTGCCCAGTAACTTACTAGCCCGTTCAATCTGTTTCTCTCGTATCGTTCGATGATAGTCTTGATATTTAGTAGAAAAGGTCACAATCAAGCGTTGATTTGGTAAGTCTTCATCATAAAAAGGAGATTCTTTAAAGAAAAGTTGTTTTTTTAATTCCTCCCTGTGTTCTAGCTCATCCAGATTGTAAAAGATAGGATTCTTATCCCCAACCATTCGCCAACCACTTTTATCCAAAGCCCAATCTCTGTATTCTTTCTTTAACTTCTTGATAGATTGAGTTGTGACATAGGAACGTTCTCCAAAAGAATTGTACACCTTATTGGCTTTTGATGAGAGTCCAGCATCTGTACAGACTACAAATTTTGAAGCCTTGTAATCCTTGACAATCTTTCTTTCTAATGGTTTAAGAGTTGTTTGTTCATTTGTATTTCCAGGGTGGATACAGAAAGCTAGGGGAATTCCTTGTTTGTCCATAAAGAGTCCCATCTCCACAATTGGATTTGGGCGATGTTCTTTAGATGGGCCGTATTGTCTCAGAAGCCCCTCCTCATCTTCATCTTCAATTTCAAAATAGAAGTTAGTACAGTCATAGTAGAGGACTTCTGTCTGTCGTTGAGTCATCTTTTTTGAAGTTTGATAGGTTTGTTCTTGTATAAACTCTGTTTCATTAGAAATAACTTCAAGAGCCCGATAAAAATGTTGGAGTTCAAATTCTTTAGGTTCGAGTAATGTTTTTGAAAATTCTAGGGTAGATCGTTTTGAAGCAGGAGCTAGAATCCGTCCATAAATCAAGCGAGATAGGATCTCATCTAGAGAGAAATTAAAACGATGTCGTTTTTGGATTTCTTTGTTAATTCTAGGCAGATCTAATTGATGATAGAGGTCTTGTAGGAAGAGATAGCCTCCATGATATTCGTTCAATTGATTTTGTTTTAACTGTTTGTTTTGACTAAAGGTAATGAGGAAATCTTTATTTTCTTCTTTTTCTTTCTCGGTTAATTCCTTAGCACGTAAACGAGCCCACTCAAGAGGTTCCATATCAGGATGTTCTTTTAAGATTGTGTTATGATTGCCTAGGTTTTCTATGATAGTAGAAGTCCGTTTATTTCCAACCTTGATATCTTTAATAATAGCGTAGTTGATAGTGTTTTTTGACTTTGATTGTTTAACTCTCATCTTTTCATACCTCACTCCATTATAACAAAGTACGCAAATAAAAAGTGGTAAAATTTGACAAGAAAATGCTCTTATATCAACCTTTATGAGGATTTTTTTACTTCATAACTGTCAAAGTCCCGAGCTTTCAATTAGCTAAATATTCTTTACTGAAGAAATTTTCAGAAAATATTGGATTTTTTCTTGACAAGTGCTTGTGCCTATGCTAAAATACTAAACAAGATATCAAACGAAGGAGAAAGTCAAACATGAAAACAGCTAAGTTTAATCAATTTACTTTGTTGTTGAGGTACTCGGGCTAGTGCAAAAAGCATTAGTCCTGTTTGGCTTACCAAGCGGGAGTAAATCAACATCTCGCTTGGGTTTCTGAGCGAGATGTTTTTTTAAAACCACATTTGGAAAAGGGGAAATCTTATGAGAAGAGTTGAATTTCTAGATACCAGCCTTCGGGATGGAGAGCAGACACCTGGTGTTAACTTCTCAATCAAGGAAAAAATTGCCATTGCAAGGCAACTGGAGAAATGGGGCATTTCAGCCATCGAGGCTGGTTTTCCAGCGGCGAGTCCTGATTCATTCACGGCAGTTCAGGAGATTGCTAAGGTCTTGAAGAAAACAGCAGTGACTGGTTTGGCCCGTTCTGTCAGGTCTGATATTGATGCTTGTTACGAGGCCCTCAAGGACGCCAAGTATCCACAGGTTCACGTTTTTATCGCTACCAGTCCGATTCACCGCAAGTATAAGCTCAATAAGAGCAAGGAAGAGATTTTGGAAGCTATTAAGGAGCATGTCTCTTATGCACGTTCTAAGTTTGAAGTGGTCGAATTCTCTCCAGAGGATGCGACTAGAACAGAGTTGGATTTCCTCTTGCAAGTTGTTCAAACAGCGGTTGATGCAGGGGCGTCTTATATCAATATCCCTGATACGGTTGGATTTACCACGCCAGAAGAGTACGGAGCTATCTTCAAATACTTGATTGAGAATGTTAAGACAGATCGTCAGATTATATATTCGCCTCACTGTCACGATGACCTCGGAATGGCAGTGGCAAATAGCCTTGCTGCTGTCAAGAATGGAGCAGGACGTGTTGAAGGAACCATCAACGGTATTGGTGAGCGAGCTGGAAATGCTGCCCTTGAAGAAATTGCAGTGGCCCTCAATATTCGCCAAGATTACTATCAAGCAGAAACAAGTATTGTCCTAAATGAAACAATAAATACGTCAGAAATGGTTTCTCGCTTCTCAGGTATTCCGGTTCCTAAAAACAAGGCTGTGGTTGGTGGTAATGCCTTTTCTCACGAATCTGGTATTCACCAAGACGGAGTCCTTAAAAATCCTCTTACTTATGAGATTATCACCCCTGAATTGGTTGGTGTTAAGAGCAATAGCCTTCCTCTTGGAAAATTGTCAGGTCGCCATGCCTTTGTTGAAAAACTAAGAGAATTGGCCCTAGACTTTTCAGAAGAGGATATCAAACCACTCTTTGCCAAGTTCAAGGCGCTGGCAGACAAGAAACAAGAAATCACAGATGCAGATATTCGTGCTCTGGTAGCTGGAACCATGGTTGAAAACCCAGAAGGTTTCCACTTTGATGATTTACAACTTCAAACTCATGCAGATAATGACATTGAAGCACTCGTTAGCCTAGCCAATATGGATGGTGAGAAAGTTGAATTTAATGCGACAGGTCAAGGTTCCGTTGAAGCGATCTTTAACGCTATCGACAAGTTCTTTAACCAATCCGTCCGCTTGGTGTCCTATACTATTGACGCGGTAACGGATGGAATTGATGCCCAGGCTCGGGTCTTGGTCACTGTTGAAAACAGAGATACAGAAACCATCTTTAACGCAGCAGGTCTTGATTTCGATGTGTTGAAGGCTTCGGCTATTGCTTACATCAATGCTAATACCTTTGTTCAAAAAGAGAATGCAGGTGAGATGGGACGCAGTGTTTCCTACCGCGATATGCCTAGTGTGTAAAGGAGGATGCTATGACAAAGAAAATAGTAGCTCTAGCAGGGGATGGAATCGGCCCAGAAATCATGGAGGCTGGTTTAGATGTTCTGGAAGCCCTAGCTAAAAAAACAGGCTTTGTCTATGAAATAGACAGACGACCTTTTGGAGGTGCAGGTATTGATGCAGCAGGCCATCCCTTACCTGATGATACTCTTAAGGCTTGTAGAGAAGCAGATGCCATTCTCCTAGCGGCTATTGGGAGTCCCCAGTATGATGGGGCAGCGGTTCGGCCTGAACAAGGACTGCTGGCTCTCCGTAAGGAACTCAATCTTTATGCCAATATTCGCCCCGTAAAAATCTTTGACAGTCTCAAGCATTTGTCACCACTCAAACCAGAACGAATTGCTGGTGTAGACTTTGTCGTGGTGCGTGAGTTGACAGGCGGGATTTACTTTGGGGACCATATCCTTGGAGAGCAAAAAGCACGTGATATCAATGACTATAGCTATGAAGAAGTAGAGCGGATTATTCGTAAGGCATTTGAAATCGCAAGAAGTCGGAGAAAAATCGTTACTAGTATCGATAAGCAAAATGTTCTAGCGACCTCAAAACTCTGGCGCAGAGTAGCTGAGGAAGTCGCGCAGGATTTTCCAGATGTAACCTTGGAGCACCAGCTAGTCGACTCAGCTGCCATGCTTATGATTACCAATCCTGCCAAGTTCGATGTCATCGTGACGGAGAATCTTTTTGGAGATATCTTATCTGATGAATCAAGTGTCCTATCTGGCACACTTGGAGTCATGCCATCAGCCAGTCACTCTGAAAAGGGTCCAAGTCTCTATGAACCCATTCATGGTTCGGCACCCGATATTGCAGGTCAAGGAATTGCCAATCCTATTTCCATGATTTTGTCTGTTGCTATGATGCTTAGAGACAGTTTTGGTCGTTATGAGGATGCAGAGCGTATCGAACGTGCAGTAGAAGCCAGTTTGGCAGCTGGCATTTTAACGAGAGATATAGGTGGACAGGCTTCGACCAAGGAAATGACGGAAGCTATTATTGCAAGGTTATGAAGTTAGACGAAAAAATTACTCTAGTCCTTTTGATTTGGAATGTCATAATTTTCTTGATTTATGGCATTGACAAATCTAAGGCAAGGAGAAGAGTTTGGCGCATCCCAGAGAAAATCTTACTCATTTTAGCCTTTACTTGTGGTGGTTTTGGAGCTTGGTTAGCAGGAATCACCTTTCACCACAAGACTCGAAAATGGTACTTTAAAACGGTTTGGTTTCTTGGGATGGTGACAACACTAGGAGCCTTATATTTTATTTGGAGGTAATAGATGGCAGGAAAATCGATTTTTGATAAATTATGGGACCGTCATGTCATCACAGGAGAAGAGGGGCAACCCCAACTCATGTATGTGGACCAGCACTATATTCACGAAGTGACCAGTCCTCAGGCTTTTCAAGGATTACGAGATGCAGGTCGTAGATTGAGACGACCAGACTTGACATTTGGAACCTTTGACCACAATGTCCCAACAGTCAATATCTATGATATTCGAGATGTGATTTCCAAGGCTCAAATTGATAAGCTAGCTGAAAATGTTGAGGAATTTGGGATTGAACATGCGGCCCACGGTTCTGAAAAACAAGGGATCGTACACATGGTTGGTCCAGAAACAGGACGGACCCAACCAGGGAAATTCATCGTCTGTGGAGACAGCCACACAGCTACTCACGGAGCTTTTGGAGCCATCGCCTTTGGAATTGGGACCAGTGAGGTCGAACATGTCTTTGCTACCCAGACCCTCTGGCAGGTTAAACCCAAGAAAATGCTGGTAGAATTCACTGGTGTTCCTCAAAAAGGAGTTTATTCCAAGGACTTCATTTTAGCCTTGATTGCCAAGTACGGCGTTGCCTGTGGTGTCGGCTACGTGGTGGAATATCGAGGTCAAGCTATTGATGCACTGAGCATGGAAGAGCGAATGACCATCTGCAATATGTCCATCGAGTTTGGATCCAAGATGGGAATCATGAATCCGGACCAAACCACCTATGATTATCTTAAGGGACGTGAGTGTATTCCAGAGGACTTCGAAGAGGCTGTGGCGGATTGGAAAACCCTTGTCAGTGATGATGATGCCGTTTACGATAAGGTTATCCAGATGGATGTCTCAGACTTGGCTCCAATGGTGACCTGGGGAACCAATCCTGCTATGGGGGTTGACTTTGACAGTAGTTTCCCAGAAATTAAGGATATGAACGATGAACGAGCCTACAATTACATGAACTTGGAGCCTGGTCAAAAGCCAGCTGATATTGAACTAGGCTATATCTTTATCGGTTCTTGTACCAATGCTCGTCTCAGCGACTTGCAACTGGCTGCGCGATTTGTCAAAGGAAAGAAAATTGCTCCCAACTTAACGGCTATCGTAGTTCCGGGCTCTCGTCCTGTCAAACGAGCTGCTGAGAAGTTGGGCTTGGACAAGGTCTTTCTGGATGCTGGTTTTGAGTGGAGAGACCCAGGTTGTTCTATGTGTCTAGGAATGAATCCGGACAAGGTTCCTGATGGTGTCCACTGCGCTTCAACAAGCAACCGCAACTTTGAAGATAGACAGGGATTTGGGGCTAAGACCCATCTCTGCAGTCCAGCCATGGCAGCAGCAGCAGCTATCGCAGGGCGTTTCGTAGATGTTCGGCAAATGCCAGAAGCCCAGTAAGGAGAGGATATGGAGAAATTTACAGTTTATACAGGAACGACCGTTCCTCTCATGAATGATAACATCGACACCGACCAAATCCTACCCAAGCAGTTTCTCAAGTTAATTGATAAAAAAGGCTTTGGTAAGTACCTCATGTATGCTTGGCGTTATTTGGATGACAAGTATACTGAGGATCCAGACTTTGTCTTTAACAGACCTGAATACCGTAAAGCAACTATCCTCATATCAGGGGATAACTTTGGGGCAGGTTCTTCGAGAGAACACGCAGCTTGGGCACTAGCAGACTACGGTTTTAAGGTTGTGATTGCAGGATCTTTTGGGGACATTCATTACAATAATGAACTTAATAATGGTATGTTACCTATTGTTCAGGCTAGAGAGGTTAGAGAGAAACTAGCACAGCTAAAACCAAGTGACCAGGTAACTGTGGACTTGGAACAACAAAAAATCATCTCACCAGTTGGAGAATTCACTTTCGAAATCGATAGTGAATGGAAACACAAGCTCTTAAATGGTTTGGATGATATCGGAATTACCCTGCAGTATGAAGACTTGATTGCTGCCTATGAAAAACAACGACCAGCCTACTGGCAGGATTAGAAAAAATAGAAAAGGAAATAGAACTATGACAAAACACATTCAATGGAACGGAACACTTTCACAAGAAGGCTATGACATTTTAAAAGGTGAGGGCGGTTGTATCGTTTGCCCTACTAAAGTTGGTTACATTATCATGACTAGCGACAAGGCAGGACTTGAACGTAAGTTCGCAGCCAAAGAACGTAACCGTAACAAACCAGGTGTTGTTCTCTGCGGTAGTATGGACGAGCTTCGCGCTTTAGCACAACTCAACCCAGAAATTGAAGCCTTCTACCAAAAACACTGGGACGAAGATATTCTCCTCGGTTGTATCCTTCCTTGGAAACCAGAAGCCTTTGAAAAACTCAAAGCTTATGGGGATGGCCGTGAAGAACTTATGACTGACGTTCGTGGTACTAGCTGTTTCGTTATCAAATTTGGGAAAGCTGGTGAACAATTGGCTGCCAAACTTTGGGAAGAAGGCAAAATGGTCTATGCCTCATCAGCTAACCCATCTGGAAAAGGAAACCGTGGTAAGGTAGAAGGTATCGGAGAACGTATCGAAGGAGCAGTGGATCTTGTCATCGAGGCAGACGACTATGTGGCATCCATCCAACCGGACAAAACGATTGAAACTCGCTACGAGCAAGGTGTGATGGTCTCTATGGTCGATAAAGACGGCAAACTCATCCCAGAACAAGGAGGAGCACGCTCAACTTCACCAGCTCCAGTTGTAATCAGAAAAGGACTGGACATTGATAAAATCATGATGCACCTGTCAGACACCTTTAACTCATGGGACTACCGTCAGGGTGAGTATTATTAGGATAGAGAAGAAGTGGGGAGAAGATAATCTCTCCTTTTTCTTTTGTTATTTATACAATAAAATCCGAACTATATTTTTTAATTTATAACGTTATTTGACAAAAACTGTACTTTAGTTTATAATAAATTAAGGAAACGTCGGAAAAGACGTAGTGATGCGAGAGCATAGGTAGGTCATTACAAAAGAAACGAGACATCGATATGTTAAATGAATTTCCAATTTTTGATTACGAAGATATTCAATTGATCCCAAATAAATGTGTCATTAAAAGCCGTGCAGAAGCAGATACAAGTGTCACTTTAGGAAATCACACCTTTAAACTACCTGTTGTACCAGCTAATATGCAGACGATTTTGGATGAAAATGTAGCAGAGCAACTAGCTAAAGGGGGTTACTTCTACATTATGCACCGTTTTGATGAGGCAGGACGTATTCCTTTTATTAAGCGTATGCATGAGCAAGGGCTTATTGCTTCTATCTCTGTCGGTGTTAAGGACTATGAGTATGATTTCGTTAGCCAGCTCAAGTCTGATGCTCCAGAATACATCACGATTGACATTGCCCATGGTCATGCGGATAGTGTGATTTCTATGATTCAACACATCAAGAAAGAGTTGCCAGATACTTTTGTTATTGCTGGAAATGTAGGAACACCAGAAGCAGTTCGGGAGTTGGAAAATGCGGGTGCGGATGCGACTAAGGTCGGAATCGGTCCTGGTAAGGTTTGTATCACCAAGGTTAAGACTGGTTTTGGTACAGGTGGTTGGCAGTTGGCTGCTCTACGCTGGTGTGCCAAGGCTGCCCGTAAACCGATTATCGCTGATGGAGGAATTCGTACTCACGGTGATATTGCCAAGTCTATCCGTTTTGGTGCCAGCATGGTCATGATTGGTTCCCTCTTTGCAGGACATATCGAAAGCCCAGGAAAAACGATTGAAGTCGATGGCGAACAGTTCAAAGAATACTACGGTTCAGCTTCACAATATCAAAAAGGTGCTTACAAAAATGTGGAGGGTAAACGCATTTTGCTTCCTGCTAAAGGTCATTTGCAAGATACACTTACTGAGATGGAACAAGACCTTCAAAGTGCTATTTCTTATGCAGGTGGACGTCAGGTTGCTGATCTTAAACACGTTGATTATGTTATCGTGAAAAACTCCATCTGGAATGGGGATGCGTCCCACTAAGACGGCCTACCTCACTAGAAAAAAACTTGTTATTAGAGCAAATTTTTGTTATAATAAAACAAGTTTCCACCCTTAGTGTAATGGATATCACGTAAGATTCCGGTTCTTGAGATGGGGGTTCGATTCCCTCAGGGTGGATGTAAAAACCCTAAGAAAGCCTTTATTAGGGTTTTTTTCTTTACACTGCTTTAAATTTGTCCGTAATACTCAATGAAAATCAAAGAGTAAACTAGGAAGCTAGCCGTAGACAGTACTTGAGTACGTTAAGGCGAAGCTGATGTGGTTTGAAGAAGTATAAAACTGAAAAACTCTGTCTAAAGAATGCCCAAATATCCTCCAGTCCCGTTTTAAAGTGACTCAGGGGGCTTTTTTTGATATAATAAAAAGGACTGTTATCAGTTAGAAAGAGGTTGGTATGAAAGAATTACAAACTGTACTTAAAAACCATTTTGCAATCGAATTTGCAGACAAAAAGTTACTGGAGACTGCCTTTACTCATACGAGTTATGCTAATGAGCACCGCCTCTTAAAAATTTCACACAACGAACGCTTGGAATTTTTAGGAGACGCTGTTCTACAGTTATTGATTTCAGAATATCTGTATAAAAAATATCCTAAAAAACCTGAGGGTGACTTGTCTAAACTCCGTGCCATGATTGTCCGCGAGGAGAGTTTGGCTGGTTTTGCGCGTGATTGCCAGTTTGACCAGTTTATTAAGCTTGGTAAGGGGGAAGAAAAATCTGGTGGGCGCAATCGTGACACCATTCTTGGTGATGCCTTTGAAGCCTTTCTCGGTGCCCTTCTTTTGGATAAGGATGTGGCCAAGGTCAAGGAATTTATTTATCAGGTTATGATTCCTAAGGTTGAAGCAGGCGAGTTTGAGATGATTACAGACTACAAAACCCATCTCCAAGAGTTACTTCAGGTCAATGGGGATGTGGCTATTCGTTATCAGGTGATTTCTGAAACGGGTCCTGCCCACGATAAGGTTTTTGATGTAGAAGTTCTTGTTGAAGGTAAGAGCATTGGTCAAGGTCAAGGTCGTTCTAAGAAATTAGCAGAGCAGGAAGCTGCCAAAAATGCCGTTGAGAAAGGGCTGGATTCATGTATTTAAAGGAAATCGAAATTCAGGGATTCAAGTCTTTTGCTGATAAGACCAAGGTCGTCTTTGACCAAGGTGTGACGGCAGTCGTTGGACCCAATGGTTCTGGAAAGTCGAATATTACAGAAAGTCTGCGTTGGGCCTTGGGAGAGTCTAGTGTCAAGAGTCTCCGTGGGGGCAAGATGCCGGATGTTATTTTTGCTGGAACTGAAAGTCGCAAACCGCTCAATTATGCTTCTGTAGTTGTGACTCTGGATAATAATGACGGATTTATCAAGGATGCAGGCCAAGAAATTAGGGTGGAACGCCATATCTATCGTAGTGGAGATAGCGAATACAAGATTGACGGCAAGAAAGTGCGTCTGCGTGATATTCATGACCTCTTCTTGGATACTGGATTGGGACGAGATTCCTTCTCCATTATTTCCCAAGGGAAGGTTGAGGAGATTTTTAATTCCAAGCCTGAAGAACGCCGAGCTATTTTTGAAGAAGCTGCTGGAGTTTTAAAATACAAGACTCGCAGAAAAGAAACTGAGAGCAAACTACAACAAACTCAGGATAATCTAGACCGCTTAGAGGACATTATCTACGAGTTGGATAATCAAATCAAGCCTCTTGAGAAGCAAGCTGAAAATGCCCGTAAGTTTCTAGATTTGGAAGGTCAACGCAAGGCTATTTATTTAGACGTTTTAGTTGCTCAAATCAAGGAAAATAAGGCTGAACTAGAGTTGACAGAAGAAGAGTTAGCACAGGTTCAGGAACTCTTGACGAGCTACTACCAAAAGCGTGAAAAATTAGAAGAAGAAAATCAAACTCTTAAAAAGCAACGTCAAGATTTACAGGCTGAAATGGCCAAAGACCAAGGCAGTTTGATGGACTTGACCAGTCTGATTAGTGATTTAGAGAGAAAATTAGCCCTATCGAAATTAGAATCTGAGCAAGTAGCCCTCAATCAACAGGAAGCACAAGCCCGTTTGGCTGCTTTGGAGGATAAGAGAAATTCTCTCAGCAAAGAAAAATCTGATAAGGAAAGCTCTTTAGCTCTGTTAGAGGAAAATCTAGTCCAAAATAATCAAAAACTCAATCGTTTAGAAGCTGAATTACTAGCTTTTTCAGATGATCCTGATCAGATGATTGAGCTTCTACGTGAACGCTTTGTAACCCTTTTACAAGAAGAAGCAGATGTCTCAAACCAGTTGACCCGTATTGAGAATGAGTTGGAAAATAGTCGTCAGCTTTCTCAAAAACAAGCAGATCAACTAGAAAAGCTGAAAGAGCAACTAGCTACAGCTAAAGAGAAGGCTGGTCAGCAAAAAGAAGAGCTTGAAACTGCCAAGGAGCAAGTTCAGAAATTACTGGCCGACTACCAAGTCTGTGCCAAAGAGCAAGAGGAGCAGAAAGTTTCCTATCAGGTTCAACAAAGTCAACTCTTTGACCGTCTGGATAGTCTCAAAAACAAGCAGGCTAGAGCCCAAAGTTTGGAAAATATTTTGAGAAATCATAGCAACTTTTATGCAGGTGTCAAGAGTGTCCTCCAAGAAAAAGATCGTCTAGGTGGGATTATTGGGGCAGTTAGTGAACACCTGACCTTTGATGTGCATTATCAAACTGCTCTAGAGATTGCGCTTGGAGCGAGTAGCCAGCATATTATCGTAGAAGATGAACATGCGGCAACCAAGGCGATTGATTTCCTCAAACGGAACAGATCTGGTCGTGCGACCTTCCTTCCGTTGACAACGATCAAGGCGCGTACGATTTCTAGTCAGAACCAAGATGCTATCGCTGCAAGCCCAGGTTTCCTTGGGATGGCAGATGAGCTGGTTACTTTTGATACTAGACTGGAAGCTATTTTCAAGAATTTGCTAGCTACGACGGCTATTTTTGATACTGTAGAAAATGCGCGTGTAGCAGCGCGCCAGGTTCGTTATCAGGTTCGCATGGTAACCCTTGATGGGACAGAGTTACGTACAGGTGGTTCCTATGCGGGTGGAGCTAATCGCCAGAATAACAGTATTTTTATCAAGCCAGAACTGGAGCAATTACAAAAAGAAATTGCTGAAGAAGAAGCAAGCTTGCGTTCTGAAGAAGCGAGTTTGAAGACCTTGCAAGATGAGATAGCTAGATTGACCGAATCATTAGAAGCTATTAAATCTCAGGGAGAGCAGGCTCGTATCCAGGAGCAAGGCTTATCGCTTGCTTATCAGCAGACCAGTCAGCAAGTTGAAGAACTGGAAACTCTTTGGAAACTCCAAGAAGAGGAATTAAATCGTCTTTCTGAGGGAGATTGGCAAGCGGATAAGGAAAAATGCCAAGAACGCCTTACTAAAATCGCCAGCGATAAGCAAAATTTGGAAGCTGAGATTGAAGAGATTAAGTCTAACAAAAACGCCATCCAAGAACGCTATCAAAACTTGCAGGAAGAGCTAGCGCAAGCACGCCTGCTTAAGACAGAACTGCAAGGACAAAAACGTTATGAAGTGGCTGATATTGAGCGTTTAGGCAAGGAATTGGACAATTTAGATATCGAACAAGAGGAAATCCAGCGCCTTCTTCAAGAAAAGGTTGATAATCTTGAAAAGGTTGATACGGAGCTTCTAGCCCAGCAGGCTGAAGAATCCAAAACTCAGAAAACAAACCTCCAGCAAGGTTTGATTCGCAAGCAGTTTGAATTGGATGATATAGAAGGTCAGCTGGATGATATTGCTAGTCATTTGGAACAGGCTCGCCAGCAGAATGAAGAGTGGATTCGCAAGCAAACACGTGCTGAAGCCAAGAAAGAAAAGGTCAGCGAGCGCTTGCGCCATTTACAAAGTCAATTAACAGACCAGTACCAGATTAGCTATACTGAAGCTTTAGAAAAGTCTCATGAGTTGGAAAATCTCAATCTGGCAGAGCAAGAGGTTAAGGATTTGGAGAAGGCTATTCGCTCACTGGGTCCTGTCAACTTGGAAGCTATTGAACAGTATGACGAAGTATACAACCGTCTGGATTTCCTAAATAGCCAGCGAGATGATATTTTGTCAGCGAAAAACCTGCTTCTTGAAACCATCACAGAGATGAATGATGAGGTTAAGGAACGCTTTAAATCAACCTTTGAGGCTATTCGTGAGTCCTTTAAAGTGACTTTCAAGCAGATGTTTGGTGGAGGTCAGGCTGACCTGATCTTGACTGAGGGAGACTTACTGACAGCTGGGGTTGAAATTTCTGTCCAACCGCCAGGCAAGAAAATCCAGTCTCTCAACCTCATGAGTGGTGGGGAGAAAGCCTTATCGGCTCTAGCCTTGCTTTTCTCTATCATTCGAGTTAAGACTATCCCATTTGTTATCTTGGATGAGGTAGAGGCTGCGCTGGACGAAGCCAATGTCAAACGTTTTGGGGATTACCTCAACCGCTTTGACAAGGACAGCCAGTTTATCGTCGTAACCCACCGTAAGGGAACCATGGCAGCGGCTGATTCCATCTATGGAGTGACCATGCAAGAATCAGGTGTTTCAAAAATTGTTTCGGTGAAGTTAAAAGATTTGGAAAGTATTGAAGGATGACAATTAAACTAGTAGCAACAGAAATCGGAATAAGTAAATTGATACAATAGCATATAAAGAAAGCCTTGAAATTTAGCTGATTTCAGGGCTTTTTAACTGTCTATTGCTATCAGGGTAAAATCATTAGAGATGTTGTGAGTCTATGGAGACACCCTTGATTTGTAAAATGTTAAATGGTAGAGAATCATTTCATCTATTCTTTGTTTACCAGTTTATCGAAATGTCTAGTATAGTGTAATTTTAACTTGTCTTCTCCTAAAATATCAAGCACTTGTATGGCCTGTTTCATTTTTTCAATTCCGCTATCTGAATGACATTTAAATTCAAAGTAACCAGTTGCATAGAGAAAAACTGTCTGTTCATAAAAGTTTAATTCATTATCTAATAATGCTTTTATTTCGGTGATTAGACAAGTACAGTTTGAAAATTCTTCCTTATCTACGCTCAGAATTAGACAATTGATGGCCAATTGAGTGACAATTCGCTTATTTGTTTTATTCAATGAAGAGTAGATGTAATTGTTCAACATTTCCTTTGTTAATAGGAAGTAGGAGTTGTAGTTTATTGTTCGTACACAGTTACCTAATAAAGTGATTTCATAGTAACCCCATTTTTCAACTTTGAAGAGATAATCTGTCAATTGAAGTAATTCTTTATTTGATGGAATAATGCTGGAATCCATTGTATGTAGAATGGATTTTATCATTGTTTTCTCGAAAGAATTTAAAGTGTAATGTGATGAGTCAGAAAGTAGAGCGGCTATATTATTGATGTTTTGTGATGAATATTGCTTACGAATATATTGAACCAAATTAGCGAATAATTCAGTATTAGTATAATCTTCATCATGTAAAACAAGAAACTCATCTAAAGTAATGTGTAATTTGTCTAAAATATTGATAAGTCGAATACAAGATATCTCTGATTCCCCACGTTCGAATCTAGATATTTGAGATTTTGAAAGATGTTCATCTGCTACAGAGCATAGACTAATTTGTTTTCCTTTACGAACTTTTCTAAGTGTGATGCCAAGTTTTGATTTCATAATTTCCCATTTTCCCAACAAAAATTAAATCCGTTTTTATTTATTATACAATAAATAAAAACGGAAAGGAAGTCCGAGTATAAAGAAAATTTCAAAATTTTTGACGATTTTGGTTTTTGAAAGTTCTATAATGAAGTTAGCCACCCAGCACTCCTAAAAATTAGATGGTCCCACTAGCTTATAGCTAGTACTCGATTTCATTTGATAAGAGGCTTGAAGCTGTTGTCAAATGAAAGCTAATTATAGGCATAAGAAAACACCTCTGTGTTATACTTGTTGTTCACCACAAACACAAGAAAGGCACAGAGATGCAAGACAATTATACTTGTTGAATTTTATGGTCTGACTAAGAATTCTTTGAATACCCAAATGCCAGTTTTCGCGTTTGCAGTAGAATAGGAGATAAAAATGGAAAAATTAGTTATATCTAATGTTGTTAAAACATACAAAGACACAGTTGCTTTAAGGGATGTGAATCTAGAATTGGAAAAAGGTAAGAGGTATTTTTTACTTGGAAAAAACGGATCAGGAAAATCTACTTTAATTGATTGTATCGCAGGGCATATAAGCTATACGGGCAGCATTACTTATAATAAAAAGGTTCAATTTTATAGAGAAATAGCTTATCAACCTCAGCATTTTAATATACTAGAAAATTTAAAAGTGTCAGAAGTAATCAATTTTTTTAAATCTTCGGTCTCGTCGTATCGATTTGATCAGGAGCTCTATAATTTTCTTGAGATTGCTAATATTTTAAGGAAAAAGGTGAAATCTTTATCAGGTGGACAGCGTAAATCCCTATCAATATTCATTTCATTAGTAATGAATAAGAAAATTGTAATTTTGGATGAACCATTTTCAGAGTTGGATTTTGAAAAGAAAAAAGAACTCAATCAGTACTTATCCCAAAATTATCTTGATAAATTATTCATTGTTATTAGTCATGAATTAGAGGATATGCAGTTATTCACGAGTGATTTGATAATTTTAGATAATGGTAATGTCAAATGTTGTGGAGACTATAATAATCTGTTCTCTAACTATAAAGTAAATACCATAGAAGACTTATATTTGGCAGTTACTGGGAAGACAATATATGAAAAGAGGATTTAAATATTGAAAAAAATATTACGGATGATTAAGTTTAGTTTTTTAGAAAATATGAGAAATTATGGAATCATTATCAGTTCAATTATTCCATCTACTGTATTTTTAATTATTGGTCTAGCAATTAAAAATATATTAAATAACACAGATATTATAAGTTTGTTACTCTATGGGCAATTTTTACCTATGAGTTTGATGCTACTCGTTTTATCATTCTCTTTCACTTTAAACATTAGTAGTTTTACAGAAAAAAGACAAACAAATTTTTTTAATTTTTATCACATACTGATGTTAGTAATCTAGAATTTTATATTGGTACTTTTGTAGCTATGCTCTTGTTGTTTAATGTATTCCAATTACCTCTTTTACTTTTGTTCTTATCAATAGTGAAAAATATGTATACTCACATTATCCATCTTAGTATTGCTTCAAATATTATTTTTATAGTGATGTATCCATTAGGAATATTAATTTCCTTATTTATTAAGAGTATGTCTAAAGTTAATGCAATCATGACACCTGTAAATTTGATATTGATGTTTTCAATCTCAATGCCAACTTTATTCGCTAGTTTATTAGGAAAGGAAGTTACGATATTTTATAAGTATCTTTTTTGGAATCCTCTGATAATTTTGAATGATTTTATTTTATTCGAAATGAATATAAGCGAAAAAATGTGGTTATCCAAAGAACTCTCTCTCTTTTTATTGTTTATCTTGTTTTTTGTATTCACTTTAGCGGTTTATTGTTTGGAAAAAAGAAGAATTCAGGAAATTTGAAAATATCCCCTATTAAAAAATAACTTATCTTACGATATAAATGTTCCCCGGTACTAGTAGGTTAAATTTTATTTTAACCTGCTAGTACCGGGGGGATTAAAAATACGTGAATTGTAATTGAGAGCGGTGATAATCTTATACAACAGTTAATGTATTTTTAAATTATAAAGAGAGGAGAAATAGAATAATGGAACATATTCTTGAAGAAATAAATCCATTTATTACTGAAGAACTTTTTTGGAAGAACAGTTAGAAATGGATAATATGGCTGGAACATGGGGTTCTGCTTCAACATTTTCCTCTGCATCGACTTTTGGAGGTTGTGTAGCTACTGCTTCAAGCGGAGGCAGTGCATCGTCCTTCGGTTAGTTTGCATAATTTATCATAGAAAAAGGGTATTGAAAATGGAAAATATTTATAACACTACTATATCTACTATTAATCTCAGTGTTATGGAAGATGTTTATATAGAAGAGCAATTTGATGAAGCAGAGTTAGCAGGTTTCACTACTGCGGGTTCATTTGCGACTGGAGGTAGCTTTGCATGTGCTGGTAGTTGTGGTAGCTCTATATCATCTGCTTCTTCACTATCTAGTGCAGGTGGCTAATCTATTATGAAAAAACATTTAGAACTCTAACGAGTGGGTTTGGTAATTCAGATGATGTTATTCGACTAAGGCTTGATATAACTTCCTCTAAAGGGTTTATAAAAAAGGGGGTTGAAGTAAAAGCTATTGTTGATGATCAAACTGGAGAAGTTAGATTATTTGTGGATCCAGACAGGATTAGGTAGCAATAACTAAATAAATATATCCCCCTGGTTTGGCTACTTGAAAGTATTGCTTTGGTTTCTCTAATTATTTAATAGCTTTATTAAATAATTTTGTTGTTAAACTGTAAATTCAACTTTGAGGCTGGGCAAAAACTCAACTTCAGGAGAAAATGAAGTAAATCTTTCCACAGTAAAATGCATAGTATCAAGGTTTTTAACACTTGATATTATGCGTTTTTTTGATTATGTGACTGTTAGTCCGTCTCGCTTCGTTAGGTGCGAGACAAAAAACCACCCGCTATGCGGGTGCGCGTCGAAGGTTATACCCAAAAAACTCCAAACGCGATACAATAAAGGTGTTCAATCCAATTGTAAAGCGAAAGGAGAAAAATATGGCATAAAAGGCACATAGTTTATCGCACACAAAGTGGCATTGTAAGTATCACATTGTGTTCACCCCTAAGTATAGACGAAAAGTAATCTATAATCAATATCGAAGTAGTTTAGGAGAAATATTTCATCGCTTGTGTGGTTATAAAGGAGTTGAAATTATCGAGGGTTACTTAATTCCAGACCATGTACATATGTTAGTAAGTATTCCACCAAGGATAAGTGTTTCAAGTTTCATGGGTTATTTAAAAGGTAAAAGTGCACTCATGATGTTTGACAAACACGCCAATTTCAAGTACAAGTTTGGGAATCGGCATTTTGGGGCGGAAGGTTATTATGTGAGTACGGTTGAACTCAATGAAGCCACAATTAAGAAATATATTCAAGAACAGGAAAAGCATGATATAGCACTAGATAAATTAAGTGTAAAAGAATATGAGGATCCCTTTAGGGATAGTGGTAAGTAATATTAAAGCCTCTTTGAGAGGGCAAGTGACGAGTCAAGAGCAATAAGGCTTGAACAACGTGAAAGAGACTGGGACAATAGTCTCTTTTCTCCAAAAAAAGCAACGGATTTGCCGTTGCTTTTTTGCATGGTTGCGATAGTCTTGGTAAAATAGAATTGCTTAATAAACCATTTAGAAAGGCTATCCCATGCATATTCACTATAACACAAATCAAACAACTTTACCACTAGAAATCAGTTCCTTCTTGCCACAAGACCATCTTGTCTTTACTATTGAAAAAGTGGTAAATACCTTGAAGGATAGTCACTTCCACGCCTTCTATCATGCCTTTGGTCGCCCGTCTTATCACCCTAAAATGCTTATATCTACTCTTCTATTTGCCTATTCACAAGGGATTTTCTCTGGACGAAAAATTGAAAAAATGATGATTGAAAATCTGGCTATGCAGTACCTAACAGGACAGTTGGTTGTCAGCTACCGCACTATCAATCGTTTTCGTGTAGCTGAAGGGGTGGAAGAACTCATTCGTAATCTTTTCATCAACCTCAATCTTCGTTTAAAAATGGAAGAGTTAGTGACCTTAGATTGCTTGTTTATTGACGGGACTAAGATTGAAGCCAATGCCAACAAGTATAGTTTCGTGTGGAAGAAAGCGACAGAGAAATTCTCCGCCAAACTTCAAGAACAGATACAGGTCTATTTTCAAGAAGAAATCACTCCCCTTATCCATCAAGCTATTAAGCTGGATGAAGAAGAATCAATTTCTTCAGAGCAGTTGCTTGAATTCGCTCAAGTTCTTGAAGAAGAATTGGAAAAACTGAACCAGGACATTGAGGAGACACCCGTTAAAGGAAAGGATGAACGTAAAACCCAGCGTCGTAAACTCAAGAAAGTCTTGCGTAAAGTCAAGGATGATTTTTCAGTACGTGCTGAAAAATATGAGAGCTATCAGGAGACATTTGAAGGGCGTAACAGTTTTTCTAAAACCGATACAGATGCCACTTTTATGCGGATGAAAGAAGACCATATGAAAAATGGCCAACTCAAGGCTGCTTATAATCTTCAAATTGCTACTGAAAACCAATTTGTTCTTCACTATGATATCTTCTCAAATCCGACAGACACCAAGACTCTTCTGCCATTTCTTGAAACCTATCCACATGATGTACAGACAGTTGTTGCAGATGCTGGATATGGAAGTGAAGAGAACCTCCTTCGTTTAGATGAAAAGCAGGTAAACCATCTGATTAAATATGCCATGTTTGATAAGGAACAAAAGAGAGGGTATAAACAGTCAGCTAAAAACTTAGCGAATTGGCACTATAATGACAAGGAGGATAGCTACACACATCCTAATGGTTGGTGCTATCGTTTTCACCATATCAAACATCAGAAAACACAGACGGACTTTCAACAGGAAATCAAGGTTTACTACGCAGATGAACCTGAATCAGCTCCTCAAAAGGGACTGTATATAAACGAACGCTATCAAAACTTGAAAGATAAAGAATGTCAGGCGCTTTTATCTCCCCAAGGTAGACAGATTTTCGCTCAACGCAAGATTGATGTGGAACCTGTCTTTGGGCAGATAAAGGCTTGTTTGGGGTACAAGAGATGTAATCTGAGGGGCAAGCGTCAAGTGAGAATTGACATGGGATTGGTACTTATGGCCAATAACCTCCTAAAATACAATAAGAGAACGACTCAAAATTAAAAAGCTAGAGTTCCGCTATTGGAAATCTCTAGCTTTTTTGTGGCTGAGAACTATTTTGTCCCAGACTCTGGTAATTTGGGCTTATAGCCCTGGTTCAAACCACCCGTTAGACGGGTGGTCATGATTTTTATTGGATTAATTTCAACTTTTATTGGCGGTGGAAGTTAGTTTGGGAATTTAGAAAAAATCCAGATATACCAAAGGGTTAAGCTGTATTGGATAAAAATTAAGTGATAAAGTCGGAAGTTTATCAAGCGTCTAATCTCAAATGGATTAGGCGCTATTTGCTTTTTCTATGGTATAATAGAAGATAGATTTATTAATTGGAGTATGAAGAATTTATGATTAAACTAGTAGCAACGGATATGGACGGAACCTTCCTAGATGGGAATGGGCGCTTTGATATGGATCGCCTCAAGTCACTTTTGGCTTCCTACAAGGAAAAAGGGATTTATTTTGCGGTAGCTTCGGGTCGGGGATTTCTGTCTTTAGAAAAATTATTTGCTCATGTTCGTGATGACATTATTTTTATCGCGGAAAATGGCAGTTTGGTCGAATATCAAGGTCAGGACTTGTATGAAGCGACCATGTCTCGTGACTTTTATCTGGCAACTTTTGAAAAACTGAAAACGTCACCTTATGTCGATATCAATAAATTGCTTTTAACAGGGAAAAAAGGCTCTTATGTTCTGGATACGGTTGATGAGACCTATTTGAAAGAGAGCCAGCATTATAATGAAAATATCCAAAAAGTAGCGAGTTTAGAAGATATCACAGATGACATTTTCAAATTTACAACCAACTTCACAGAAGAAACGCTAGAAGCTGGAGAAGCTTGGGTAAACAAAAATGTTCCTGGTGTTAAGGCTATGACAACTGGCTTTGAATCCATTGATATTGTTCTGGACTATGTCGATAAGGGAGTGGCTATTGTTGAATTAGCTAAAAAACTTGCCATCAGCATGGATCAGGTCATGGCTTTTGGAGACAATCTGAATGACTTGCACATGATGCAGGTTGTTGGACATTCTGTAGCTCCTGAGAATGCACGACCAGAAATTTTAGAATTAGCAGAAACTGTGATTGGTCACCATAAGGATCAGTCGGTTATCGCTTATATGGAGGGCTTATAATGGCAGATATAAAATTGATTGCATTGGACTTGGATGGGACCTTGCTGACTACTGATAAAAGACTGACAGACCGCACCAAGGCAACCCTGAAAGCTGCGCGTGATCGTGGTATCAAGGTCGTATTGACAACTGGTCGTCCCTTAAAAGCCATGGATTTCTTTCTCCATGAGCTAGGGACTGACGGCCAGGAAGATGAGTATACCATTACCTTTAATGGTGGTTTGGTTCAGAAAAATACAGGTGAAATCCTTGATAAGACAGTCTTTTCATATGATGATGTGGCACGCTTGTATGAAGAAACAGAGAAATTATCACTGCCTCTTGATGCCATCTCAGAAGGAACTGTCTATCAAATCCAATCGGACCAAGAAAGTCTTTATGCCAAATTCAATCCAGCTTTGACTTTTGTTCCAGTTGACTTTGAAGACCTATCTAGTCAAACGACTTACAATAAATGTGTGACTGCCTTTGCTCAAGAACCCTTGGATGCAGCCATTCAGAAGATTTCTCCAGAATTGTTTGACCAATATGAAATCTTTAAATCACGTGAAATGTTGCTAGAGTGGTCACCAAAGAATGTACACAAAGCAACAGGTTTGGCTAAACTAATCAGCCATCTGGGAATTGATCAAAGCCAAGTCATGGCCTGTGGTGATGAAGCTAATGACCTTTCTATGATTGAATGGGCAGGACTCGGTGTTGCCATGCAAAATGCTGTTCCTGAAGTCAAGGCAGTCGCAAATGTGGTAACCCCAATGACCAATGATGAGGAAGCTGTCGCCTGGGCTATCGAAGAATACGTGCTAAAGGAGAACTAAGATATGGGATTGTTTGACCGTCTATTCGGAAAAAAAGAAGAACCTAAAATCGAAGAAGTTGTAAAAGAAGCTCTGGAAAATCTTGATTTGTCTGAAGATACTGAGCCTTCTCTTACAGAAGCTGAGGAAGTTTCTCAAGAAGAAGCAGAGATTGCTGAAGAAGCTGTGCTTGAAGAAGAGGAAATCCAAGATACAGTTGAAGAAAATTATGATTTAGAGCCAGCTGTAGAAGTTCAACAAGAAGAAGTCGAAGAATTGCCAAACTCAGAAGAAGTCTCAGAGGAAGAGAATACTGAGCTCCTAGAAACTGCAGAAGAAAATAATTTTGAAGTGCTTGAAGCAGAAAGGCCTCAAGTAGAAGAAACTGTTCAGGAAAAATATGACCGCAGCCTTAAGAAAACTCGCACAGGATTTGGTGCTCGTTTGAATGCTTTCTTTGCAAATTTCCGCTCTGTTGACGAAGAATTCTTTGAGGAATTGGAAGAACTGCTTATCATGAGTGACGTTGGTGTCCAAGTCGCTTCTAACTTAACTGAGGAACTACGCTACGAAGCCAAGCTTGAAAACGCCAAGAAACCTGATGTCCTTCGTCGTGTCATCATTGAGAAATTGGTTGAGCTTTATGAAAAGGATGGCAACTACGATGAAAGTATTCACTTCCAAGATGACTTGACAGTCATGCTCTTTGTCGGGGTTAATGGTGTCGGGAAAACAACTTCAATCGGAAAACTAGCCCACCGCTATAAACAAGCTGGTAAGAAGGTCATGCTGGTTGCAGCAGATACCTTCCGTGCAGGGGCAGTAGCTCAACTAGCTGAATGGGGTCGACGTGTAGATGTTCCAGTAGTAACTGGACCTGAAAAAGCTGACCCAGCCAGTGTGGTCTTTGATGGTATGGAACGTGCTGTCGCTGAAGGTATCGATATTCTTATGATTGATACCGCTGGTCGTCTGCAAAATAAGGACAACCTCATGGCTGAGTTGGAAAAGATTGGTCGTATTATTAAACGTGTTGTCCCAGAAGCACCTCATGAAACATTCCTGGCACTCGATGCTTCAACAGGTCAAAATGCTCTTGTACAGGCCAAAGAATTTTCGAAAATCACTCCTTTAACAGGAATTGTCTTGACTAAGATTGATGGAACTGCTCGAGGTGGTGTTGTTCTAGCTATCCGAGAAGAACTCAATATTCCTGTGAAATTGATTGGTTTTGGTGAAAAAATCGATGATATTGGAGAATTTAACTCAGAAAACTTTATGAAAGGTCTCTTGGAAGGCTTAATCTAATCAGAAACAAAAATCCTGCAAGCTACAAACTTGCAGGAAATTTTTTTATTCTAAACGACCATCTTGACGATAGGCGATATCTGGTTGCCAAGTCCATTTGGCACCGAATTTTTCAAGTAAGTCAAAGCTTGCTTGAGGTCCCATGCTTCCAGCTTTATAATCATGAAGTGGGGCACCATTTTCAGCCCAGAGCTCTTCGATACGGTCAATCAATTTCCATGACGCACCAACCTCATCCCAGTGGCTAAAGTTAGTTGAGTTGTTATTTAAGACATCATAAATCAATTTCTCGTATGGTTCTGGAGAGGCACCAGTTGCAGTCGCATCTGTACGGTAATCAAGTGAGTTAGGAGCCAAGTTGAACTCTTCTCCTACTTGCTTCCCATTTAGGCTAAGAGAGAAGCCTTCTGTTGGTTGGATATAGATGGTTAAAATGTTTGGAGCAAGTGGTTCTCCAAAGATAGAGTCCATTTGTTTAAATACGATGTTGACATGAGTTCCTTTTTCAGTCAGACGTTTACCAGTACGGAAGAAGAAAGGAACACCACGGAAGCGATCGCTGTTCACAAAGAAGGCACCAGATGCAAATGTTTCAGTTGTTGACTCTGGATTTACATTTGGCTCGCTACGATAAGAGATATATTTCATGCCATCAATCTTACCAGAACGGTATTGACCACGAATAAAGTGTTCTTTAAGTTCTTCATCAGTTGGATGATAGAGGTTTTTAAAGACCTTAATCTTTTCAGCACGAATCTCGTCTTTTGTGAAGCTGGCTGGTTTGTCCATGGCAAGGAGGGAAAGCAGTTGCAAAGTATGGTTCTGTACCATATCACGGAGGGCACCAGATTGGTCATAGTAGCCACCACGTTCTTCTACACCCAAGCGCTCTGCAAAGGTAATTTGAACATTGTCGATAAAGTCCTTATTCCAAACGTTTTCAAAAATCAGGTTGGCAAAGCGAACTGCAAAGATGCTTTGGATCATTTCTTTACCAAGATAATGGTCGATACGGAAAATTTGTTCTTCGTCAAATGTCGCTAGGAGTTCGTCATTCAACTTACTTGCAGTTGCATAGTCTGTACCAAATGGCTTCTCAACGATTAAACGTTCAAAACCTTTACCATCTACAATGTTTTCAGACTTAAGGTGTTTGGCAATGGTTCCAAAGAATTGAGGAGCCATAGACAAGAAGAAAAGCTTGTTGTGTTCGGCTTGGTACTTGTCATTAAGTTCAGCCTGCAATTGACGTAGAGCAATGTAGTGTTCTGTATCATTGACATCATGGCTTTGATAGTAGAAGTGGCTAGCGAACTCCTGAGCCTGTTCGGTACTATCTGCCAAATCAAGGATCGATTCGACTACAACAGATTCAAAATATTCCTTGCTCCAAGGACGACGGGCAGTTCCAATGACAGCAAAGTGCTCGGAAAGATTGCCGGATTTATATAGTCTAAATAGGGAAGGGTAGAGCTTGCGTTTAGCCAGGTCTCCACTCGCACCGAAAATTGTAACAATAACCTTAGATGACATCTAGCTACCTAATTTCTATTTTTATTCCTAGTCTTGCTAGGTATGAGGAAATCTCATTTCATAAACTTAATTCTAACATAATTTTCCGAAAAATCAAAAAATCCAATACGAGATAGAAAAAAACTGCAAGGAAATCCTCACAGTTTGAGTTTAGACGTTTAAGACCTTGTCCAAGAAATCTTTCAGACGTGGGTGTTGCGGGTTATCAAAGATTTGGTCAGGTGTTCCGTCTTCAAGGAACTCACCATCTGCAGTAAAGATAACGCGGTTGGCAACCTGACGAGCAAACCCCATCTCATGGGTTACGATAATCATGGTCATGCCTTGCTCAGCCAATTCCTTCATAACGTTAAGTACATCTCCGACCATCTCAGGGTCAAGGGCAGAAGTTGGTTCATCAAAGAGCATGATGTCTGGATTCATTGCTAGTCCACGAGCGATGGCCACGCGTTGTTTTTGACCACCTGATAGGCTATCTGGGTTGGCATTAGCTTTATCTACTAACCCAACCTTGTCAAGTAACTCCATCCCCAATTTCTCAGCTTCTTCCTTAGTCATCAACTTGTGCTCAATAGGAGCAAAAGTAATGTTGTCCAAAACAGACATGTGTGGGAAGAGATTGAAATGTTGGAACACCATTCCGATATTTTCACGGACGTGGTCAACGTTGGTTGTTTTTTCAGTTAGGTCATAACCGTTCACAGTGATGTGACCGCTCGTAACTTCTTCTAGAAGATTAAGGCTACGAAGGAAGGTTGATTTACCAGAACCTGAAGGACCGATGATACAGACAACATCGCCTTCATAGAATTTAGTCGTAATTCCTTTTAAAACCTCATTTTTTCCATAGTGCTTGTGTAAATCATTTACATCAATTTTTAATTTTGCCATTAACGAATCCTCTTTTCTAAGCGTTTCGCTAGTTTAGTCAAAAGTGTGATAATTACAAGATAGAAGATAGCAAGTATTGCATACATCTTGAAACTTTGGTAGTTACGGGCAATGATAATCTTACCAGTTTGGAAGAGTTCAACCAAACCGATAGCAGATACGATAGTTGTATCTTTAAGAGCGATAACGAATTGGTTAACAAAGTTTGGCAACATCAATTTAGTTGCTTGTGGCAAGATAATCTTACGCATGGTTTTTCCATAAGAGATACCCAAGCTTCGGCTGGCTTCCATTTGTCCAACTGGAACGGCCTGAATACCACCACGAACGATTTCAGCGATATAAGCAGCTGCATTGAGCGATAGGGCAATAGTACCAGCTACAAAGTCGTTAATTGGGCTTTGTTGGCCTGTGATAGATTCGATGAAGTTTGGAATTCCCCAGAAGATGAAGGCTGCAAGAATCATCAATGGAATACCACGAATAACGTCAACGAAAATCTCAGAGATCACACGAAGAGATTTGTATGGGCTAACGCTAAACATACCGAAGATAATCCCGATGACAATGGCAATAGCAAATGAGATAAGAGCTAGAGCAAGAGTGATACCAAGACCGCTAAGGAGTTGTTTGTAGTTGTTTTGGAGCAAGCCCCAGATAGTTGTTTCGTCAACAGTGCTTGTTGAAGCGGTTGAAGATTCGCTAGCTAGGTATTTGTCAAGAATCTTTTGAAATTCACCGTTTGCTTTAAGGTTTGCAAGTCCGTTGTTGAACATTTCAATCAATTCTGGATTTGCTCCTTTTTTAACAGCAAAGGCTGTTTCACCGATTGGAGTTCCAGCGATTGGTGTTTTCAATTTTTGGCCTTGGCTGATAGAATATTTGAGAACAGGCTCATCATCCATAACGGCATCGATGGCACCAGTGTTTAAACTGTCATACATTGACGAACCATCAGCGAAGGTTTTGATTTTGTAGCCGTATTTGCTTTGATTTTCTGTTAGGAAGGTTTGAGAAGCAGTTCCGTTTTTAACACCAACTGTCTTCCCTTTCAAATCTTCATAAGAAGCAATGGTACTTGATTCTTTGACACCAAGGATAGTATTGGCAGTGTAGTATGATTCTGAGAAGTCAAAAGTTGCCTTACGAGCATCAGTGACAGACATACCAGCAATGATACCATCTGCTTGACCAGCTTGGACAGCGCTGATAGCAGCATCGAAACCAGGGTTGGTGATTTCAATTTCAAAACCTTGGTCTTTAGCGATGGCCTTAATCAATTCCATATCAATACCAGTGTATTGGTTGCTTGAATTTTGGAAAACAAAAGGTGCAAAAGAAGAATCGCTGGCAATGATATATTTAGCCTTAACAGGAATGGCTTTTAATCCTGCTAGAGTAGTTGTAGTTGGCACTGCTGAAGATGATGAAGCAGTCCATTTCTTGATGATTTTATCAAGGCTACCATCTTTTTTCATTTCAGCCAAGGCTTGGTTAAATTCAGTAACCAGGTGCTCGTATTTGCTTCCTTTTTTAACACCGAAAGCAAAACTTCCTACAGCTTCACCATCCATTTCAATATGGAGGTCTTGCCCTTGGTTAATAGCATACTCGATAACAGGTTTGTCATCCATCATGGCATCGATGGCACCAGCACTCAAGCTGTTGTTCATCAAATCACTAGTGTCAAATGTTTTAATAGTAAAGCCGTATTTATCTTTAATCGTTTCTAGGAAACGTTGAGCGGCTGTTCCGTTTTTAACACCAACAGTTTTACCAGACAATTGGTCGTACTTGCTAATCTTGTGTGCCTTTGTAGTTGCAATGACAACTTTTGTATCATAGTAAGTATCAGACATGGTGAAAACTTTTTCACGTTCTTTCGTCTTTGTCATCCCTGCCATGATAGCGTCAGCTTGACCAGCTTGAACCGCATTTACCGCTGCATCAAATCCAGGATAGGACATCTGAATATTCCATCCTTTAATCTCAGCGACTTTGTTGATAATGTCAACATCAATTCCTTTATAAGTTTGATCTGAATCTTTAAACTCAAAAGGTGCATAGGCGGTATCAGAAACAATCTTAATCGTTTCAGCTTTGGCAATACCTAATGAGAAAATTGGGAATAAAATTAGCAAAAATGCTAGAAATTTTTTCTTCATTTTTAGTCTCCTTTTCCGAATATTTTCCCATTATATCAGAAAAAGTAAAAAAAGGCAAATTTTTATAAAAACTATGTAAGAAGATATAACATATATAATTCTGGTTTTGTCTTGAATCACACAACAGAAGTGCTATAATAAAGGTATATCATATAGTAAGAGAGGATATAGTTATGAAAGACAAAAGAATCTTAAAAGACTTTGAAACTTCAAAAATGAGTTTAAACATTTACACAAGCCCCTTGTTAGCCTTTGTTTTTGTCTTTATAGGAGACTTTGTGGCTTTTACTTTATATGGTATTAGTTTCTTAGCTCTCATCGGACTTGCTAGAAATTTTGGAGAGGCTGGTCAAAATCTTGCAAGCTACTTGCAGACCTTGCAGCAGAGCTTGATGGATAAAACAAGTGACTTTCATTTAATTTTAGAATTGCTGGCCTTTGGTTTTATTCTCAACACCGTGTTCAGATGGACTAAAAAAGTTGAGAAAAGACCTATTCGAACTTTAGGATTTTATAGAGAAAATTTCCTCAGCAATCTTCTTAAAGGATTTGGGCTAGGTCTGGCACTTTTTCTTCTTACTTTGTTAGGTTTAGTGGCCTTGGGGCAATATCGTTTGGAGTCTATTCACTTAAATCCTTATTCGCTTGCCTTTGTTGTCTTTACTATCCCATTTTGGATTTTACAGGGGACAGTAGAAGAAGTGGTATCCCGTGCTTGGCTTCTTCCTCAATTGGCCTCAAGAACCAATCTAAAACTTGCTGTTCTTATATCTAGCCTATTTTTTACCCTGCTTCATATGGGCAATTCTGGTCTAACCCCTCTATCTCTAGTGAATTTCTTCTTATTTGGAGTTGCCATGGCTCTTTACCTTCTCAAAACCGATACAGTTTGGGGTGTTGCAGGTATTCATGGCGCATGGAATTTTGCTCAGGGAAATCTCTTTGGGATTTTAGTTAGTGGTCAGCCGTCAGGAACATCGCTGATGACCTTTTTACCACAGGGCGATCAAGACTGGCTATCAGGTGCTTCTTTTGGAATTGAAGGTTCTATCATGACAAGTCTAGTCTTGCTACTTTTGATTGTCTATCTCTCTTATCAATTAAAGAAAGAAAATGAAAGGATGTGACTTCGGTTCGTCCTTTTCTTCGTGAAAATGTTACAAGTATGCTAAAATAGGAATAGCACATGGAGAGAGGATTCTTATGATTAACCGCATTACAGATAATCAATTTAAACTAGTATCAAAATATCAACCATCAGGAGACCAACCCCAAGCTATCGAGCAGTTGGTTGATAATATAGAGGGTGGAGAAAAAGCTCAGATTCTGATGGGGGCGACTGGAACAGGGAAGACCTATACCATGAGTCAGGTCATTTCCAAAGTTAATAAACCAACGCTGGTCATTGCCCACAATAAGACTCTAGCTGGTCAGCTCTATGGGGAGTTTAAGGAATTTTTCCCTGAAAATGCTGTTGAGTACTTTGTATCTTACTATGATTATTACCAACCAGAAGCCTATGTACCTTCTAGCGATACTTACATTGAGAAGGACAGTTCTGTCAACGATGAGATTGACAAGCTCCGACACTCAGCGACTTCGGCTCTTTTGGAGCGTAATGATGTTATTGTCGTGGCCTCAGTCTCTTGTATTTACGGTCTGGGTTCGCCCAAGGAATACGCTGATAGTGTCGTGAGTCTCCGTCCAGGTCTTGAAATCTCTCGTGATAAACTCTTGAATGACTTGGTCGATATTCAGTTTGAGCGGAATGATATTGATTTCCAACGGGGAAGATTTCGTGTGCGTGGGGATGTGGTGGAGATTTTCCCAGCTTCCCGTGATGAACACGCCTTTCGAGTGGAATTTTTTGGAGACGAAATTGACCGTATTCGTGAGGTTGAAGCTTTGACAGGTCAGGTCTTGGGAGAAGTGGATCATTTGGCGATTTTCCCAGCTACTCACTTTGTGACCAATGACGACCACATGGAAGTAGCTATTGCCAAGATTCAGGCAGAGTTAGAGGAGCAGTTAGCTGTCTTTGAAAAGGAAGGTAAATTGCTTGAAGCCCAACGTTTGAAACAGCGGACAGAGTATGATATCGAAATGTTGCGTGAGATGGGCTATACCAATGGGGTTGAAAATTATTCTCGCCACATGGATGGACGTAGCGAAGGTGAGCCTCCTTATACGCTTCTAGACTTCTTCCCAGATGATTTCATGATTATGATTGATGAGAGTCACATGACTATGGGGCAGATCAAGGGTATGTACAATGGTGACCGTTCGCGTAAGGAAATGCTGGTCAATTATGGTTTCCGTTTGCCGTCAGCACTGGACAATCGTCCTCTCCGTCGTGAAGAATTTGAAAGTCATGTACATCAGATTGTTTACGTTTCAGCGACACCTGGTGACTATGAAAATGAACAGACCGAGACAGTGATTGAGCAAATCATTCGTCCAACAGGCCTCTTGGATCCTGAAGTGGAAGTCCGTCCGACTATGGGACAGATTGATGACCTCTTGGGTGAAATTAATGCCCGTGTTGAGAAGAATGAGCGTACCTTTATCACAACCTTAACCAAGAAAATGGCAGAGGACTTGACCGACTACTTCAAGGAAATGGGCATCAAGGTTAAGTACATGCACTCAGATATCAAAACTCTGGAGCGGACGGAAATTATCCGTGACCTGCGCTTGGGTGTCTTTGATGTCTTGGTCGGAATCAATCTGCTCCGTGAAGGGATTGATGTTCCTGAGGTAAGTTTGGTTGCCATTCTCGATGCTGACAAAGAAGGTTTCCTCCGTAACGAACGTGGTCTTATCCAGACCATTGGACGTGCTGCTCGTAACAGTGAAGGGCATGTTATCATGTATGCGGACACTGTGACTCAGTCTATGCAACGTGCCATTGATGAAACAGCTCGCCGTCGGAAAATCCAGATGGCTTATAATGAAGAGCATGGTATCGTTCCACAAACCATTAAGAAAGAAATCCGTGACCTGATCGCTGTAACCAAGGCAGTTTCTAAGGAAGAAGACAAGGAAGTGGATATCAATAGTCTTAATAAACAAGAGCGCAGAGAACTGGTCAAGAAACTCGAAAAACAAATGCAAGAAGCCGTCGAAGTGCTTGACTTTGAACTAGCAGCACAGATTCGTGATATGATGCTGGAAGTCAAGGCCTTGGATTAGGGGAATTTTATGAATATTTTAGTTATTAATGGACATCCTGATAAAGAAAGTTACTGCCAAGCCATTTTTCAAACGATTGTAGAAAATATAGACTCAAAGAGACATGAACTTGAAATGATTAAGCTTAATGAGGAAGAGTTTGATCCTGTTTTACGTTATGGTTATCGACAAAGGATGGAGGACGATCCGTTTATTCTACGCTCTCAAGAATTAATCCAGTGGGCAGATCATTTCATTTTTGTTTATCCTATTTGGTGGAGTAGTATGCCTAGTCTATTGAAGGGGTGGATTGATCGTGTTTTTACGCCAGGCATTGCATACTCTGCCAACAATCAAGGAAACTTTATTTTGAATTACTTGAGAGGGAAACAGTTCAAAAAGTTACTAAAAGGAAAAACGGCTAGTATCTATGCAACCTCCATGGCACCAACTTGGTGGTACAAAGTATTTTCAGGTCCGATTAACATTCCAGACAGTTATGGAATATCAGTATTAAAGAATGCTGTATTGAATCACTGTGGCATAAAAACAAAGAGGGTTTCAATCTTGGGAGAGTTAGGCCGTGAAGTAAATACAAGTTCAACAAGACAAAAATTTCTACACAAAGTAGCAAAGGAAGTCAGGGTGTTGGATTAAGGAGAAGAAAATAAATGACGGTTATTATCAAATCAATGGAAACTCCTGAAGAGATAGAAGATAAATCCCTCGTTCACTGGCAAACGTGGAGAGAGGCTTATGACGACCTTTTGCCTGCAGAATTTCAGGAGACAATGACATTAGAAAGATGTCGATTCTTTAGTCAAAAGTATTCAGAAAATACATTGATTGCGATAGATGGCCTTAAGGTAATTGGTTTTATCAGTTATGGCAACTTTCGTGATGAGACTATTCAAGCTGGCGAAATTATTGCCTTATATGTTTTAAAAGACTATTATGGAAAAAGTATTGCACAAAAGTTAATAAAAGCAGCTTTGATTGCTCTTGATCATTTTTCTGAAATTTTCTTATGGGTATTGAAAGATAATAAGCGCGCTATTGCTTTCTATCAAAAAATGGGTTTTACTTTTGATGGACAAGAAAAAACACTTGAACTCGGAAAGCCGATAAAGGAAAAACGGATGGTATTTTATTCTAAATGATTTTAAAAAGTAGAAGCTAATGTCACTGGTACAAGTCTGAAAATGTAATAAATTAGAAAGTGAGTAAATTTATGTCTCGAGCACAATTAACGATTTTAACAAATATTTGTCTGATTGAAGACCTCGAAACGCAGCGCGTGGTGATGCAGTATCGCGCTCCTGAAACCAATCGCTGGTCTGGTTATGCCTTTCCAGGAGGTCATATAGAAAATGGCGAGTCTTTCGCAGAGTCTGTCATTCGTGAAATCTATGAAGAAACAGGATTGACGATCCAAAATCCTCAACTTGTCGGCATTAAAAATTGGCCACTAGATACAGGTGGGCGCTACATTGTCATTTGTTATAAGGCGACTGAGTTCTCTGGTAGCCTTCGGTCTTCAGATGAAGGAGAAGTTTCTTGGATACAAAAAGACCAGATTCCAAACTTGGATCTGGCCTATGATATGTTACCCTTGATGGAGATGATGGAAGCTCCTGACAAATCTGAATTTTTCTACCCTCGCCGTACAGAAGACGATTGGGAAAAGAAAATTTTCTAGTCTTTTACTAAATAACCGAGCTGATCCAAGGCCTCCTCGATATAGTGGAGGTCTTGTTGTGTTTCTTGTCTAATAGTAATAGAAGATTAGGAAAAAAGTATATATACTCGCTAAAATTAAATGCTAATACTCAATGAAAATCAAAGAGCAAACTAGGAAGCTAGCCGCAAGCTGTACTTGAGTACGGTAAGGCGACGCTGACGTGGTTTGAATTTGATTTTCGAAGAGTATAAATTAGAAAAAATATATGGGTTATACTGTTAATTTTTCTAAGAAAGATGTAAAATAGAAAGTGTACTATGTTTTTAAAACAAGTGTGGTACCCAAAATTAAAAAAGCATATCCTTTCCTTAAATTACTAAAATATTTAAGGGGGGGTATTTTTTAGTACCTCAAAAATAAAAATAAGAGAGAGGCGATTAGATGAGAAAATCAAATCGAGAAGTGAACGGAGAAAAGGTATTCCGTTATTCTATTCGCAAGTACCATTTTGGTGCTGCAAGTGTTGCAGTTGCGGCATTAATGTTTTTTGCAAATGGTGCGGTTAAGGCAGACACTTTACCAGTATCACCTGCTACGGCTAATACTGAAAAGGTAAATGTTGGTGTTACGGAACTGACAGAAGGAGTTCCACCTAAAGAGAATCCTATAGAGAAATCAAAAGAGGAAGTAGTGGGTGATAAAACACCAGTTGCTCAGAAGACAGTGGATAAGTCTCCTCTTGTTCAGGCTATTAGTGAACTTCAAGCTGCAATTGCAAAAGTAGATGAGAAAAGTTTATTCAGTTTAGCTAATCAACTTACTCAATTAACCGATGAAAATAACCGTTTACTTAATGGAGAAAATACTTCTGAGGAAGCGATTGCAAGTCAAGTAAGTCGAGTTCAATTTCTTACAGAGCAAGTGCGTCTACTTAAGTCTAAGACTGAAGATAAAGCTTCTAACAAGGAAGATGGATCTGGTTCTAAAGCTCAAGATAAAAAAGAGTTTGAAGTATCAGAGAATGCTGTGACACTTGTTAATCAGACTGCAGAAATCAAAAAATCTGTAAAAGATGACAAAGTCGAGGACGTGTTCACTAATAAAACCAAATTGGAAACGCTTTTAAAAGAAATTGACAAATTAGATCCAGAAAAATACACTGAAGATTCAGTAAAGGGATTAAAAGAAAAAGTTGCAAAAGCTAAAGAAGTATTAACAACTGCTAACAATCAAGAGGAAGTTAATTCGGTTTATAAAGAGTTAGTTAATTACAAAAACAGTAGTTTAAGACGTGTGAAAACGAATCATAAACCGCTAGAGGAAAACACTCCTAAACTAGATACAACAAATGGTAAAGAAACAGTAGGGAAGAAAGCCCAAAATACTGAGCCAAATGATAGGAATATCGCAGGACATAATCATATCTTGAATGGGACTGCTTTACCTGAAGGTAGTGGACTACGAGCTGCTCCAAACAATACAAGATTCACTTATGAAACAGTAGGTGCTGATTTATCGAGTTTAGTTGCCGGTGAAGAATTAGGATATGGTAAGAACATTATTATCAAAGTAAAATATGATACAAAAGCCATTAGTACAAGAGATGTATATATTACTACAACCCCAAATACTGGACCAAGAACTGAATATACTAACAGACGGAGTGATGGTATTGGGCCGTTTGAAGGTGGAACTAATATAAAACTAGTAGGGAAAATTCCAAATGATATGATTGGGACTTACGATTTGCATGTTCATGTACTAAATAATAAAAATAATAATTCGCAATGGACGACATTAAATGTGCCAATAACCGTAAAACCTAAAAAACCTACTGTAAGTGTTGCTGATTTAGTAAATGCAGAAGGGAAAAAGCCAGTTGTTACAGCAAGAGTTGCGAATACACCTATAAGTAAAGTAGAATTTTATCTTAATGGACAAAAGCAAACTGTAGTAAATGCAACAAATGGACAGGCAACGTGGACACCAACTAGTGCACTGAGAGAAAATGATCGAATTACCGTTAAAAATATTGCACAGGGTGGCATACCTCCTAGAGATGCATATGGAAATACTTTTACAACAAGAGAAACCACGTCAGATATGAGTGATGCTGTGGTAATTCCTAAAGCACCTAAAACAGCATTTGATCTTGGTGCAGAAAAATCTAATGCCAAAGCTGAATTAGGTAGAATTGCTCAAGCAGAGATCACCGCTATTAACGGAGATAAAAGTTTAACGACTACAGAGAAGACAGCTAAGGTACAAGAAGTTAATACTAAGAAAACTCAAGGTGAACAAGCCATCGATGCAGCGTCAGTAAATGATGCAGATAAAGTCGCACAAGCGAAAGAAACTGCTAAAACAGCGATTGAAGGTGTCCACACCCCAGGAAACTTAGCAACTGTAAAATCTAATGCCAAAGCTGAATTAGGTAGAATTGCTCAAGCAGAGATCACCGCTATTAACGGAGATAAAAGTTTAACGACTACAGAGAAGACAGCTAAGGTACAAGAAGTTAATACTAAGAAAACTCAAGGTGAACAAGCCATCGATGCAGCGTCAGTAAATGATGCAGATAAAGTCGCACAAGCGAAAGAAACTGCTAAAACAGCGATTGAAGGTGTCCACACCCCAGGAAACTTAGCAACTGTAAAATCTAATGCCAAAGCTGAATTAGGTAGAATTGCTCAAGCAGAGATCACCGCTATTAACGGAGATAAAAGTTTAACGACTACAGAGAAGACAGCTAAGGTACAAGAAGTTAATACTAAGAAAACTCAAGGTGAACAAGCCATCGATGCAGCGTCAGTAAATGATGCAGATAAAGTCGCGCAAGCGAAAGAAACTGCTAAGACAGCGATTGAAGGTGTCCACACCCCAGGAAACTTAGCAACTGTAAAATCTAATGCCAAAGCTGAATTAGGTAGAATTGCTCAAGCAGAGATCACCGCTATTAACGGAGATAAAAGTTTAACGACTACAGAGAAGACAGCTAAGGTACAAGAAGTTAATACTAAGAAAACTCAAGGTGAACAAGCCATCGATGCAGCGTCAGTAAATGATGCAGATAAAGTCGCACAAGCGAAAGAAACTGCTAAAACAGCGATTGAAGGTGTCCACACCCCAGGAAACTTAGCAACTGTAAAATCTAATGCTAAAGCAGCACTAGAAGAAGCGGCGAAAGCAGAAAAATCAGAAATCGCCTCTGATAATAGTGTTACAAGTGCAGACCGCGTAACGCAAACAAACGCAGTAGACACTAAGAAAACAGAAGCAGAAGGTCAGATTACTTCAGCAGTCGATGCCGATGCAGTAGCAGCAGCGAAAACCGCAGGTGAAGCAGCAATTCGAGGCGTCCACAACAATGGAGACCTAGAATCGCTTAAGACCGCAGCGAAAGCAGCACTAGAAGAAGCGGCGAAAGCAGAAAAATCAGAAATCGCCTCTGATAATAGTGTTACAAGTGCAGACCGCGTAACGCAAACAAACGCAGTAGACACTAAGAAAACAGAAGCAGAAGGTCAGATTACTTCAGCAGTCGATGCCGATGCAGTAGCAGCAGCGAAAACCGCAGGTGAAGCAGCAATTCGAGGCGTCCACAACAATGGAGACCTAGAATCGCTTAAGACCGCAGCGAAAGCAGCACTAGAAGAAGCGGCGAAAGCAGAAAAATCAGAAATCGCCTCTGATAATAGTGTTACAAGTGCAGACCGCGTAACGCAAACAAACGCAGTAGACACTAAGAAAACAGAAGCAGAAGGTCAGATTACTTCAGCAGTCGATGCCGATGCAGTAGCAGCAGCGAAAACCGCAGGTGAAGCAGCAATTCGAGGCGTCCACAACAATGGAGACCTAGAATCGCTTAAGACCGCAGCGAAAGCAGAGTTAGCGACAGCAGCGGCAGAAGAAAAAGCGGAAATCGCAGACGATAAGAGCTTAACAGCAGCCCAACGTGCAGAAAAAGAAAAAGCCGTTGATGATACGAAAGCAGCAGAAGAAGCTAAGATTACAGCAGCGGATGATGCGGACAAAGTAGCAACAGCTAAAACAGCTGGAGTGGCAGCTATTAAAGCAGTTCATACAGCAGGTGATTTAAATGCAGTTAAAAACGCAGCAAAAGCATTACCTAATACTGGTACAGTAAAATCAACATTAGCTATTCCAGTTGCAATTACAAGTGTTTTACTTAGTTTGAGTCTTGTAGGGGGGCGTCGTCGTAAAGAAAACTAAGAAGCTTAGTTAGTATGTTTACTTGCTAAAATGGCTAGCAAAATTATAAGAGTTGAATAATTATCTAAAACCTCCAGGTTAGTGAATTAAATCATAGTTTCTAATCTGGAGGTTTTCATAGTGGATTGAAACTAGAATAGTGCACTACAACTGCTAAAACATTTCTAGAAATTAATTTAACTTCCCTAATCGATTCGTTCATATCTTATTTCAATCTACTATATGGTTCAATTGACTATAAAAAGACCGAGTTTACTAGAAGTCTTCAATCTTCAGATGAAGGAGAAGTTTCTTGGGTACAAAAAGACCAGATTCCAAACTTGGATCTGGCCTATGATATGTTACCTTTGATGGAGATGATGGAAGCTCCGGACAAATCTGAATTTTTCTACCCTCGCCGTACAGAAGACGATTGGGAAAAGAAAATCTTCTAGTCTTTTACTAAATAACCGAGCTGATCCAAGGCCTCCTCGATATAGTGGAGGTCTTGTTGTGTTTCGGCTTCGACTAGGTGGTAATGGACACCATCTGTTAATTCAGATAAAGGTCTAAAATCAGAATGCTCGACTTGTTCTAGAAAATGTTGAACATCTCTGCGGCAAGACAGTTTAAGCAAGGTTTCAATTTCTCCATAAACGGGATGGTCAATCAAAGTGTTCTGGACACGTCCTCCATTATCGACGATAGCAAGGAGTTCTTGACCGATTTCTTCAACTTCATGTTTCACCTTGAAAAGTTTATGGACATAAGGATTGGTATCAATTTGCTTATAGACGTAGCCACGATTAGTGGATAGGATAGGAGCACCATCGGCTCTCAAAATTGCAATGTCCTGCACAATGACCTGACGTGTGACATGAAAATGTTCCGCCAAACTTTGGCCATTAAGGGCTTTAGGAGCTTCTTTCAAGAGTTGGAGCAGGGCTTGTTTGCGATCTTTTGTCATAGTTTTTCCTTTTAACGGCGTTTTCGAAGCACTTTATAGACAGCTAGTGCTAATGTATAGTCTACCATACTATGGATAATTGTGCCAAATCCAACTAGCACAAATAGAACATAAAACATATTTTCTACATCAGTACCAGAAGTTGCGTAAAAAAGGACACAGGCTAATACTTCAGCAAGGGCATGGATAAGCGCTAAAACAAAGTTAAAAATCCAAGAAGATTTTGCTTTATCTAGGGTATCGGGGAATTTTTGTAGGTAAAGAGCTCCCAAAGTCCCAAAAAAGATATGGGAAAAAGCTCGAAATACGATAACCATAGGATAGCCAGCCATCAAAAATCCAAAACTAGAGGCTATGATGACAAAAATTGCCATTAAGGGCGACAAGAACATGGCTATAAAAATAGCAATGTGACTTCCTAAAGTGTAAGAAGCAGGTGGAATGACAATCTTGAAAGGCATAACAATCGGAATCAAAATTGCAATAGCCGTTAAGAGGGCTGTCATTGTCATAAATTGTGTCTTTTTCCGTGTATTCATAAGAATCTCCTTTTTATCTGTATATACACTAGTATAGTACAATAAAGAAGACAATAAAGCAAGGATTTACTTAGGTTTATAGGTCATTTTTAGTTAGATATTGGTAAAGATTTCACTAATAATAGTAACTATATCAAACAAAATCTCCACCTTCAGGTTTGAAAGTGGAGATTGTTTTTATTTTTTCAAAGTCTGTAGTCGTGGAACAATGGCTAAGGTTAGAACTGCGGAAATGACTAATTCAGCAATCGAATTTGTTGAGATAACAGTTGCTAGGAGTTTTTGGATATTACCATCAAAAACATTTCCAAAAAGGTAGAAAATTCCTCCAAGGACAAAGACTGTGTTGGTAAGTGAACCAAGAGCACCTGCTAGAATTAGCCCAGTTTTATTTTTCATTAGTTTATAGACAAGATAAGGAGTTAAACCAATCAAAATACGTGGGACGATAGCTATGATAGCTGAGTAGATGTTTCCGTTTGGTACAAATGGGGAGAAGAGGTAGCTTGTCGGTAGAATTGTAATTGTGTTAACCGTTAAGCTAAGTAGCCCCATCAAAAATCCAAGTGTAACCCCAACGCGTGGACCGTAAATAATGCTGGCAATAATGACAGGAATATGAACGATAGTCGGTTTGATTGGGAATGGAAAAAGGTTAAAGATAAGCGAGCTCAGAAAGTGTATCACGAGCATGGTTGCAAAAAAGATAGCAATGGGTGCAATATTAGAGCGTTTTTTCATCGAGAGTTTCCTCTATTCTTTCTAAAATAATTGTGAGGTCAGTTAAAGCTCCTCGTCCGTGGTCTCCACAAGCTAGGAGGGATTCCTTAGGAGCGATCAGCTGATAGCCGTAGTTTTCTAATGTTTTCAGATTAGCCTGAGTTGCTGGATGGTCATACATTTTTGTATTCATAGCAGGAGCTATTAGTTTAGGAATATGACTTGGCAAGGCTAGAGCCATACAGGTTATCATGTTGTCCGCAAAGCCGTGGGCTAGTTTTGCAATAGTGTTAGCAGTTGCAGGGGCCACGATAAATAAATCTGCTTTTTTGCCAAGTTCAATATGATTAACCTGATTAGGATAGGGTTCCTTCATGACATCCAAGTGGACGGAATTCTGTGAGAGTACCTGTAGTGTCAAAGGTTGAATAAACTCTGTAGCAGCCTGAGTCATTAAAACAGTAACTTGATGGCCTTGTTTTTTTAGAGAACTGACTAAATCTGCCGACTTGTAAGAGGCGATTGAGCCCGTTACAGCTAAGAGAATGTTTGCCATAGCTTTCCTTTCTATGAATGATAGGCTTGAATTTTTTCAAGGAGGAGTTTTGCAATTTCTTCTTTAGTCTGGACTGTTTGAAGCTGATCTTTCTCAACAAAGATAGCACGATGCTGGTTTGCTGAGATTTGAGTCAGGTCATTTGCAATGATTAAGTCAGCTTGGTTCTTGATAAGACTTTTTCTAGCAATGTCAACCAGATGGTCTTCGGAAACATCAACCAGCAGTTTGAAACCAATCAGATGAATAGCAGGATTCCATTCCTTGACTAGAGAGATGATTTTGGGTGTCTTTTTAAGGAACAAAACCTGAACCTCATCAGTTGAAGAAATCTTGTCCTGATGATTCTGCTTGCTTAAAAATTCTTCTAGATTGGAGCTAGCCTGAACTTCCTCTAGCCCTGTCATATAAACAGGAGTGTAGTCAGAAACAGCCATTGAGTGGATCAAGACCTGATAATCCTTGATACGTTCTTGCATTTCTAGTAGAAGGTCCTCGGTATTGTTAATTTCTAGAATGCTTAGGTTAGGATGGGCTTCTGGCTTCACAGCTCGTTTTGTCGTAATTAAACAAACTTCATGCCCTGCAGCAAGCAAGGTTTCTGTGATGATTTTCCCCAAGCGACCAGTAGAATGGTTAGTGATAGAGCGGACGCTGTCGATAGCTTCACTGGTACCGCCCGATGTAACTAAAATTTTCATAGCACTATTGTACACAAAAATAAACGGTAAGTAAAATGAAAGCGATAAATTTTTGGTAAAAATGAAGATTTACTATAGTTTCAAACTATAAAGCCATATAAAATTTAAGAAAGGACTCTAAAAACCTTAAAAATAGGGATATTTACGAACGTTTAGAGAGTTTTAGGATGTTAAAAATCTTGTTTTGTGTTATAATGAATTATCATATAAGAGGTTAGAGGAGTTTTGAATGAAAACAGATATTGAAATTGCACAGAGTATTGAGTTGAAGCCAATCGTTGATGTTGTAGAGAAACTGGGTATTTCTTACGACGATTTGGAGTTGTACGGAAAGTACAAGGCTAAGCTCAGCTTTGATAAAATTCGTGCAGTTGAGAGCAATCCAGTTGGGAAATTGATTTTGGTTACTGCCATCAACCCAACACCTGCAGGTGAAGGAAAATCAACTATTACCATTGGTCTGGCGGATGCCTTGAATAAGATTGGCAAGAAAACTATGATTGCTATCCGCGAACCATCTCTTGGTCCAGTCATGGGTATCAAAGGTGGTGCTGCTGGTGGTGGTTACGCCCAAGTCCTGCCAATGGAAGACATCAACCTCCACTTTACTGGGGATATGCATGCCATTACAACAGCCAACAATGCTCTTTCAGCCTTGATTGACAACCACTTGCACCAAGGAAATGAGTTGGGAATTGACCAACGTCGTATCCTTTGGAAACGTGTTGTGGACTTGAATGATCGTGCCCTTCGTCATGTAACCGTTGGACTTGGTGGTCCTCTAAACGGTATTCCTCGTGAGGATGGCTTTGACATTACAGTTGCTTCTGAAATCATGGCCATTCTTTGCTTGGCTACGGATATTGAAGATTTGAAACGCCGTTTGGCCAATATCGTTATCGGTTATCGTTACGACCGTACACCTGTTTCTGTAGGTGATTTGCAGGTTGAAGGTGCCTTAGCTTTGATTTTGAAGGATGCGATTAAGCCGAACCTGGTTCAGACAATTTACGGAACACCTGCCTTTGTGCATGGTGGTCCATTTGCCAATATCGCTCATGGATGTAACTCTGTCTTGGCAACGACAACAGCCCTTCACTTGGCTGATTACACAGTTACTGAAGCTGGTTTTGGTGCAGACCTTGGTGCTGAGAAATTCCTTGATATTAAGACACCAAACTTGCCAACTTCTCCAGATGCAGTAGTTATTGTCGCAACCCTTCGTGCCCTTAAGATGAATGGTGGTGTGGCTAAGGACGCTCTTACAGAGGAAAATGTGGAGGCGGTTCGTGCAGGTTTTGCCAACTTGAAACGCCATGTTGAAAATATCCGTAAGTTCGGTATTCCAGCAGTTGTAGCTATTAATGAATTTGTCTCTGATACTGAAGCAGAAATTGCAGCCTTGAAAGAACTTTGTGCCTCAATCGATGTACCAGTTGAGTTGGCAAGTGTCTGGGCTGATGGTGCAGAAGGTGGAGTAGCACTTGCTGAAACTCTTGTCAAGACTATCGCTGAAACCCCAGCTAACTATAAACGTTTGTATGACAATGACCTTTCTGTCCAAGAAAAGATTGAAAAGATTGTTACTGAAATTTACCGTGGTAGCAAAGTGAACTTTGAAAAGAAAGCTCAAACGCAAATCGCTCAAATTGTTCAAAACGGTTGGGACAAATTGCCAATCTGTATGGCTAAAACTCAATATAGTTTCTCAGACAATCCTAATGCACTTGGAGCACCTGAAAACTTTGAAATTACCATTCGTGAATTGGTGCCAAAATTAGGGGCAGGCTTTATCGTTGCCCTAACTGGTGATGTCATGACTATGCCAGGTCTTCCAAAACGACCAGCAGCCCTCAATATGGATGTTGAAAGTGATGGAACAGTCCTAGGTTTGTTCTAGTATATTGTAATTGACTTTATACTCTTCGAAAATCTCTTCAAACCACGTCAGCTTCACCTTGGATTATATATGTGACTGACTTCGTCAGTCTTGTCTACAACCTCAAAGCAGTGCTTTGAGCAACCTGCGGCTAGCTTCCTAGTTTGCACTTCGATTTTCATTGAGTAATAAATGAGTTTGGAAATTGTAATCCAAGCTCATTTTTTTATCTAGATATAAGGAGTTGCCTTCTACACGTAACCAGTCTAGGTAAAGATATTTTCCCTGAATTCTGATATAATAGAAATATTGACTTCAAGAGTAAGGAAGAAAAGATGAACGCATTATTAAATGGAATGAATGACCGTCAGGCTGAGGCGGTGCAAACGACAGAAGGTCCTTTGTTAATCATGGCGGGAGCTGGTTCTGGAAAGACCCGAGTTTTGACTCACCGTATTGCTTATTTGATTGATGAAAAGCTGGTCAACCCTTGGAATATTTTGGCCATTACCTTTACTAACAAGGCTGCGCGCGAGATGAAAGAGCGTGCTTATAGCCTCAATCCAGCTACTCAGGACTGTTTGATTGCGACTTTTCACTCCATGTGTGTGCGTATTTTGCGTCGCGATGCGGACCATATTGGCTACAACCGCAATTTCACTATTGTAGATCCAGGGGAGCAACGAACTCTCATGAAACGTATTCTCAAGCAGTTGAACTTGGATCCTAAAAAATGGAATGAACGGAGCATTTTAGGGACTATTTCCAATGCTAAGAATGATCTGATTGATGATGTTGGCTATGCTGCCCAAGCTGGCGATATGTATACGCAAATAGTGGCCCAGTGTTACACTGCTTACCAAAAAGAGCTTCGTCAGTCGGAGTCGGTTGACTTTGATGACTTGATTATGCTGACCCTGCGTCTCTTTGATCAAAATCCTGATGTTTTGACCTACTACCAGCAAAAATTCCAATACATCCACGTTGATGAGTACCAAGATACCAACCATGCACAGTATCAACTAGTCAAACTCTTGGCTTCCCGTTTTAAAAATATTTGTGTGGTTGGGGATGCGGACCAGTCTATCTACGGCTGGCGTGGTGCTGATATGCAGAATATCTTGGACTTTGAAAAGGATTATCCTCAGTCCAAGGTTGTTTTGTTGGAGGAAAATTACCGTTCCACTAAAACCATTCTTCAAGCGGCCAACGAGGTCATTAAAAACAACAAAAACCGCCGTCCTAAGAATCTCTGGACCCAAAATGCTGATGGGGAGCAAATCGTTTACTATCGTGCCGATGATGAGCTAGATGAGGCTGTATTTGTAGCCAGAACCATCGATGAACTTAGTCGCAGTCAAAACTTCCTTCACAAGGATTTTGCAGTTCTCTATCGGACTAATGCCCAGTCCCGTACTATTGAGGAAGCTCTGCTCAAGTCTAATATTCCTTATACCATGGTTGGTGGGACTAAGTTCTACAGCCGTAAGGAAATTCGTGACATTATCGCTTATCTTAACCTCATTGCTAATTTGAGTGACAATATTAGTTTTGAACGTATTATTAACGAGCCTAAACGTGGAATTGGTCCAGGTACTGTTGAGAAAATCCGTGATTTTGCGAATATGCAAGACATGTCCATGCTAGATGCTTCTGCCAATATCATGTTGTCTGGCATCAAAGGAAAAGCAGCTCAATCGATTTGGGATTTTGCTAATATGATTCTGGATTTGCGGGAGCAACTGGACCACTTAACTATTACAGAGTTGGTTGAGGCCGTCCTTGAAAAAACAGGTTACGTCGATATTCTTAATGCCCAAGCGACTCTAGAAAGCAAGGCTAGGGTTGAAAACATCGAGGAGTTCCTCTCTGTTACGAAAAACTTTGATGATACCTCTGATGGTCCAGAAGAGGAAACTGGTTTAGACAAACTGAGTCGTTTCTTAAATGACTTGGCCTTGATTGCCGATACAGATTCAGGTAGTCAGGAGACATCAGAAGTGACCTTGATGACTCTGCATGCTGCCAAAGGTCTCGAATTTCCAGTTGTCTTTTTGATTGGGATGGAAGAAAATGTCTTCCCGCTTAGTCGTGCGGCTGAAGATCAAGATGAATTAGAGGAAGAGCGCCGTCTAGCCTATGTAGGTATCACGCGTGCAGAGAAAATTCTCTATCTGACCAATGCCAACTCACGCCTGCTTTTCGGTCGTACCAACTATAATCGTCCGACTCGTTTTATTAACGAAATCAGTTCAGACTTACTTGAGTATCAAGGTCTGGCTCGTCCAGCAAATACAAGCTTTAAGGCATCATATAGCAGTGGTGGTCTCGCCTTCGGTCAAGGTATGAGTCTTGCCCAGGCCCTCCAAGACCGTAAACGCAGTGCTGCACCAAAAACTATCCAGTCAAGCGGTCTTCCATTTGGTCAATTTTCAGCTGGTGCAGAATCAGCCTCTAGCGAGACAAATTGGTCCATTGGAGACATTGCTCTCCACAAGAAATGGGGAGAGGGAACTGTTCTGGAAGTTTCAGGTAGCGGTGCTACACAGGAATTGAAAATCAATTTCCCAGAAGTAGGTTTGAAAAAACTTTTAGCTAGTGTAGCCCCAATTGAGAAAAAAATCTAATTTTTCATCCTTCTCACGAATAATAAAGTGAGGAGGATTTTTATGTACAGTATTTCATTCCAAGAAGATTCACTATTGCCAAGAGAAAGACTGGCTAAGGAAGGAGTAGAAGCGCTCAGTAACCAAGAGCTGCTAGCTATTTTACTCAGAACAGGAACACGTCAGGCTAGTGTTTTTGAAATTGCCCAGAAAGTCTTAAACAACCTTTCAAGCCTAACGGATTTGAAAAAAATGACCCTGCAGGAATTGCAGAGTCTATCTGGTATCGGCCGTGTTAAGGCTATAGAATTACAAGCTATGATTGAACTGGGTCATCGTATTCACAAGCATGAGACCCTTGAAATGGAAAGTATTCTCAGTAGCCAAAAACTAGCCAAGAAGATGCAACAGGAATTAGGGGATAAAAAACAAGAGCACCTGGTGGCGCTCTATCTCAATACTCAAAATCAAATCATCCATCAACAGACCATTTTTATCGGCTCTGCCACTCGCAGTATCGCTGAACCGCGAGAGATTCTTCACTATGCTATCAAGCATATGGCGACCTCTCTCATCTTGGTTCACAATCATCCTTCAGGAGCAGTAGCTCCTAGCCGAAATGATGATCATGTTACTAAACTTGTCAAGGAAGCCTGCGATCTGATGGGAATTGTCCTCTTGGATCATTTGATTGTCTCTCACTCCAGTTACTTTAGTTATCGTGAAAAGACAGATTTAATTTAAAGTTTATTAACGACATAGTCAAAGAGATTTTTATCTTTGGGACGATTTTCAAAAAGAAATTCTGGATGCCATTGGACACCGAGGAAAGCAATATCATCCGTACTTATGACAGCTTCAATAATACCATCCTTTGGATCATGAGCTGCAATCTTTAAGTTAGGTGCTAAATCCTTAATACTCTGGTGGTGGAAGGAGTTGATATGGGAGATTTCTCCATAGATTTCTCGAAGTACAGTATCAGGTTCTGTTACCAAACGTTGTGTTGTGTACTCGGCAGAACAATCTTGCCAGTGGTCTTCGATATCTTGGTACAGAGTTCCACCCATGGCAACGTTAAAGAGTTGAGTACCGCGACAGATGGAGAAAATTGGCTTTTTCTGTTTAATAGCTTCCTTGATGAGAGCCAATTCGAAGATGTCTCTTTGAAGATGGTAGTCATCGCTATCAATGGTTTTTGATTCACCATAGAATTTTGGGTCAACATTTTGCCCACCTGTCAAGATGAGCTTGTCAATCATACTGATATAGTGGCAGGCCATTTCTTGATCACCAATCGGTAGGATGATGGGAATTCCTCCAGCGTCTTTAACGCCTTCAACAAAACCTTTTGCTGCGTAGCTCATCATGATGTCATCATCTGGATGAGTTTTTTCGTTTCCTGTAATCCCAATAACTGGTTTTTTCATAAAATGATTTTCGCTTTCTAATCCTCTTTTCGCATGAAATAGAGGAGGGTTTGGAGTTCACTTGTCAAATCGACATACTGAACGACCACGTCTTTTGGTAAATGCAGATGGACTGGTGAAAAACTGAGAATTCCTTTCACGCCAGCATCCACCAAGAGATTAGCAACCTCTTGTGATTTAACGCTAGGAACTGTCAAGATAGCAGTTTTCACATCAGCATCTTTGATTTTATCCTTGATTTGAGAAATTCCGTAAATAGGAATCCCGTCAGGGGTTTGGGTACCGACTTCAGGATGATCATCTAGGTCAAAGGCCATGATGATCTTCATCTTATTACGCTCATGAAAACGGTAGTGGAGAAGGGCATGCCCCATATTTCCAATACCAACCAACATAACATTGGTAATAGAGTTATCATTGAGCAAATCGGCAAAAAACGTCATTAGTTTTTTGACATCATAGCCAAAACCACGACGGCCAAGTTCACCAAAATAGGAAAAATCTCGACGTACGGTAGCTGAATCAATTCCAATGGCCTCTGCAATTTGCTTAGAGTTGGCACGTTCAATCTTTTCTGAGTGAAATCTCTTAAAAATTCGATAGTAGAGAGAGAGTCTTTTCGCTGTAGCTTTTGGAATAGCAGACTGTTTATCTTTCACAAAATCACAACCTTTCTATTCTTCTATTTTATATAAACATTGTGAAAAAATCAACAAAAACAAGAAAAAACTAAGAAAAATCTTAGTTTTGATGTAAAAATTCTGTATCTGATAGAAAACGGTAGAGATCTCCGACCAGACCTTGGTAAACTTCCTTCCCATTAAAGGTCAAAGAAGTTACATAAAGTGTATCTGGCAGGGTCACACATCCTGACAAAGCCAACATGAGAGCCTCATAATCTTCATACTTGAGAGTCCGCTCTACATGATAGCTATCCTTATAGGTTAGTTCAAACATATGGAACCTATCTTTCAGATTTTGTAAAGACACCACGTTCTACTAGACTATCCATGAGGAAATAGAATTTTTCCTGATGAATGTGGTGGTCTTCTGATTTGAAAATATCAACTAGACGAAGGCCAAACTTGTCAGTGATATTGATTTTAGCACCTGTAAGTTCCTTGTTAATGATGATTTTGAGTTGGAAGCCTTCACCGCTGTTTGGCACTTTTTCCAAAAGGCGAGTCAGTTCATAGTTACCAACCTTTGTCTCAAAAAAAGTATTGTCCTTGAGGGTGAACTTCTTAACAGTAGGGCTAAGAGTGTAGTCGTAACGACAATTTTTTAACTGAATGGTTTTTTCAAATGCCATATGGCTAACCTCCGATAATTTCTTTTAAGGTTTTTGCGAGGGTATGTAGGTCTTCAACAGTATTTTGTGGCGACAAACTGATACGAACGGATTCCTTCAAGTGTTCTGAATTTGCTCCGTACATGGCTTCGAGAACATGGCTGGATTGAACAATGCCTGCCGTACAGGCTGAGCCAGTAGAGATTGAAATTCCAGCCAAATCTAGACGAAGGAGTAAGAGGTCATTTTTCTGGCCAGGAAATCCAATATTGAGAACATAAGGGAGATGGTGTTCGCCTCTATTCAAGTAATACCGAACTCCCTCAAGCTCTGCCAAAAAGACAGTTTCTAGATTTTGTACATGTTGAAAATGTTCTTCTTGCTTTTCTAAATTTTCTTTTAGGGCTGCAAGCATGCCTACGATGGCAGCTAGATTTTCAGTTCCTGCTCGTTTTTTCTGTTCTTGGTCTCCACCATGAAGATAGGAATCAAAGTCCATGCTTGATGCGTAGAGAAAGCCGATTCCCTTAGGACCATGGAACTTGTGGGCTGAAGCGGTGAGAAAATCAATGCCCAATTTTTCTGGATGAATAGGAATTTTACCGATTGCCTGAACTGCATCAACATGATAGGCAGCAGGATGTTGCTTGAGTATTTGGCCAATTTCAGCAATGGGAAGAAGGTTTCCTGTCTCATTATTAGCAAACATGGTAGAAACCAAAATTGTATCGTCACGTAAGGCCTCTTGAATTTGCTGGGCGGTGATTTCTTGATTTTTTGGCTGGATAATGGTTACTTCAAAACCGAAGTGTTGAACCAAGTAATCAATCGTTTCAAGGACAGCATGGTGCTCGATGGCAGTTGTGATGATATGTTTTCCTTGTTCTTGGTGACGAAGGCAGTAGCCAATGATGGCAGTATTGTTGCCTTCAGTCCCACCAGAAGTGAAAAAGATATGTTGAGGTTTTGTTCCCAGTAATTGAGCTAGTTCCTGACGGGCTTCTCGCAAGAGTTTGCCAGCTTGACGACCATGCCCATGAATACTAGATGGATTGCCATGGGTTTCTTGCATCACCTTGGTCATAGCTGAAATAGCAACCGCTGACATGGGAGTCGTAGCAGCATTGTCCAAATAAATCAAAGAATCACCTTATTTCTTTTTATTGTAGGCAAAGAGTGGGCTGACTGGTTTTCTTTCGTGGATACGGACGATGGCATCACCAATTAACTCACTAGCAGTGATGTAGCATACGTTTTTAGGAGTTTTTTCTTTTGTTGCTACTGAATCAGTCACAAGAATTTCTTTAATCTTAGTATTGTCAAGAAGTTCAGCAGCACCTTCAACGAAGAGACCGTGGCTAGAAACAGCATAAATTTCTGTAGCCCCTTCACGTTCAACGATTTTGGCTGCTTCAGAGAAGGTACGTCCTGTATTTAAAATGTCATCAATCAAGATGGCTTTTTTACCTTCAACATCACCAATGATATAGCCTTCGTTGCGAGTTGCATCGTCTTGAGGATAGTCGATAATGGCGATAGGAGCATCAAGATATTCAGCCAGGCTACGAGCACGTTTCACCCCTGAATTTTTAGGGCTAACGACAACGACATCTGAACCTCTTAATCCTTTATCACAGTAGTGTTTAGCAAAGAGAGGAACAGTGTAAAGATTATCGACAGGAATATCAAAGAAACCTTGTACTTGAACTGCGTGTAAGTCGAGGGTAAGGACACGATCTACACCAGCTTTAACCAGCATGTTAGCAACTAGTTTAGCTGTTAGTGGTTCTCTAGATGATGCGATTCTATCTTGGCGTGCATAACCGAAATATGGAAGTACAACGTTGATACTGTGGGCACTTGCACGCACACAAGCATCAACCATGATCAACAATTCCATTAGGTGGTTGTTAACAGGAAAACTTGTAGATTGGATGATGTAAACATCATAACCACGGACACTCTCTTCGATATTCACTTGGATCTCTCCGTCAGAAAATTGACGTGATGATAGTTTTCCAAGTGGGACACCAACAGCTTGAGCAATTTTGTGAGCAATCTCTTGGTTAGAGTTGAGTGCGAAAAGTTTCATATTTTTTCTATCTGACATTATAGACCGTCCTCTGTAAACTTAATGAAGCCAAGTTATTTCTGTTCTGCATATATTAACTTGGATTCGAGTATTTTTGTCTTTTCTATTTTACCAAAAAATGGAGATTATTTCAGCTATTTTTCATGCTTTTAACAAATCGAACCAATTTTGAAGGAGCTTTTTGATAAGCAATCTGATTTTCCTCTAAAAATTGCTGGAAATCCTGTTTGCCTTGCTCGTGATTTTCAACTTCAAGCTCCAACTCGTAATCTGTCATATCAAAGTATTGGCTCTCATCTAGCGCCATGAGACCAATAGCTGTCTTCGTTTCATAGCGAAGCGTTGTTAGACAACCAAGCACCTGCCACTCACTAGTTTGGATACCATGTTTAGCCAATTCATCAATCACAAGCCCTTGAGGAAGCTCTTCCTTAGCCAGATAATCTTCAGCATCTTTTAGTTGCAATTTTTGATTGTACTCCATGTTTCCAACACTTTGAGGGACTTTGAGTGTCAATTCTGCCCAGTCTTCAAAAGTTCGAATGCGCATAGCGACTTTCTTTTCTTGTAGTTCAAAATCAGGTGTATCAATGTAGTAATTTTTTTGAAGAACAGGAGTGACACCTGTGAACTGGTCTTTTAGACGATTGTATTCATCTTTTTTCAGTAGTGTTTTCAATTCAATTTCTAAATGTTTCATTTTTCTTACCTTTTCTTTATCTATGAAAGCGGATTTATGGTATAATAAGCATTGTATTTATTGTATATGAATCTGGAGAAAAAATCAAAGATATTTTTGAAGGATAATATGAGAACAAGGGAGAATATATGACCTTAGAATGGGAAGAATTTCTAGATCCTTACATTCAAGCTGTTGGTGAGTTAAAGATTAAACTACGTGGTATTCGTAAGCAATACCGCAAGCAAAATAAGCATTCTCCGATTGAGTTTGTGACTGGTCGAGTCAAGCCAATTGAAAGTATCAAGGAGAAAATGGCTCGACGTGGTATTACTTATGCGACCTTAGAACACGATTTACAGGATATTGCTGGTTTGCGTGTGATGGTTCAGTTTGTAGATGATGTCCAAGAAGTTGTGGCTATTTTGCGTAAGCGTCAGGATATGCGGATCATACAGGAGCGAGATTACATTACCCATCGAAAAGCATCAGGCTACCGTTCCTATCACGTGGTAGTAGAATATACGGTTGATACTATCAATGGAGCCAAAACCATTTTGGCGGAAATTCAAATTCGTACCTTGGCCATGAATTTCTGGGCAACAATAGAACATTCTCTCAACTACAAGTACCAAGGGGATTTCCCAGAGGAGATTAAGAAGCGACTGGAAATTACAGCCAAGATTGCTCATCAGTTGGATGAAGAAATGGGCAAAATTCGAGATGATATCCAGGAAGCCCAGGCACTTTTTGATCCTTTGAGTAGAAAATTAAATGACGGTGTAGGAAACAGTGACGATACAGATGAAGAATACAGGTAAACGAATTGACCTGATAGCTAATAGAAAACCGCAGAGTCAAAGGGTTTTGTATGAATTGCGAGATCGTTTGAAGAGAAACCAGTTTATACTCAATGATACCAGTCCAGATATCGTTATTTCTATTGGTGGGGATGGCATGCTCTTGTCGGCCTTTCATAAGTATGAAAACCAGCTTGATAAGGTACGCTTTATTGGTGTTCATACGGGACATTTGGGCTTTTATACGGACTATCGTGATTTTGAGTTGGACAAGCTAGTGATTAATTTGCAACTTGATACGGGAGCTAAGATATCTTATCCTGTCTTGAATGTGAAGGTCTTTCTTGAAAATGGTGAAGTTAAGATTTTTAGAGCACTAAATGAAGCCAGCATCCGTAGGTCGGACCGAACAATGGTAGCGGATGTTGTGATTAACGGCGTTCCCTTTGAACGTTTTCGTGGAGACGGCCTAACAGTTTCGACACCGACTGGTAGTACAGCCTACAACAAGTCTCTTGGTGGTGCTGTTTTACACCCTACCATTGAAGCTCTTCAGTTGACGGAAATTGCCAGCCTTAACAATCGTGTCTATCGGACGCTAGGTTCGTCCATTATTGTTCCTAAGAAGGATAAGATTGAACTCATTCCAACGAGAAACGATTACCATACCATTTCCGTTGACAATAGCGTTTATTCCTTCCGAAATATTGAGCGAATCGAGTATCAAATCGACCACCATAAGATTCACTTTGTCGCATCACCGAGCCACACCAGTTTCTGGAATCGTGTTAAGGATGCTTTCATCGGCGAGGTGGATGAATGAGGTTTGAATTTATCGCAGATGAGCATGTCAAGGTTAAGACCTTCTTAAAAAAGCACGAGGTTTCTAAGGGACTTTTGGCCAAGATTAAGTTTCGAGGTGGAGCTATTCTGGTCAATGACCAACCGCAAAATGCAACCTATCTATTGGATATTGGGGACCGAGTTAGCATTGACATTCCCGCTGAGGAAGGTTTTGAAACTCTGGAAGCTATCGAGCGCCCATTAGACATTCTCTATGAGGATGACCATTTTCTAGTTCTGAATAAACCCTATGGAGTGGCTTCTATTCCTAGTGTCAATCACTCCAATACCATTGCCAATTTTATCAAGGGTTACTACGTCAAGCAAAATTACGAAAATCAGCAGGTTCACATTGTAACCAGGCTTGATAGAGATACTTCTGGCTTGATGCTCTTTGCCAAGCACGGCTATGCCCACGCACGATTAGACAAGCAGTTGCAGAAGAAGTCCATTGAAAAACGCTACTTTGCTTTGGTTAAAGGTGATGGACACTTGGAGCAAGAGGGAGAAATTATTGCTCCGATTGCGCGTGATGAAGACTCCATTATCACTAGACGAGTGGCTAAAGGTGGAAAGTATGCCCATACTTCTTACAAGATTGTAGCTTCTTATGGAAATATTCACTTGGTTGATATTCTACTGCACACTGGACGTACTCACCAAATCCGAGTCCACTTTTCTCATATTGGTTTTCCTTTGTTGGGAGATGACTTGTATGGAGGTAGTCTGGACGACGGCATCCAACGGCAGGCCCTGCATTGTCATTACCTATCCTTCTATCATCCGTTTTTAGAGCAAGATTTGCAGTTAGAAAGTCCCTTGCCGGATGATTTTAGTAATCTTATTACTCAGTTATCAACTAATACTCTATAAAAACTAATTCAGAGTATAATTTATTATTTTTTAAAGGAGAAAACTCATGGAAGTTTTTGAAAGTCTCAAAGCCAACCTAGTTGGCAAAAATGCTCGTATCGTTCTCCCTGAAGGGGAAGAGCCTCGTATTCTTCAAGCGACTAAACGCTTGGTAAAAGAAACAGAAGTAATTCCTGTTTTGCTGGGAAATCCTGAAAAAATTAAAATTTATCTTGAAATTGAAGGAATTGAAGATGGTTACGAAGTCATCGACCCTCAACACTATGATAAATTTGACGAAATGGTTGCTGCTTTAGTGGAGCGTCGTAAGGGCAAAATGTCTGAAGAAGATGCACGCAAGGTTTTGGTTGAAGATGTCAACTACTTTGGTGTTATGTTGGTTTACTTGGGCTTAGTTGACGGAATGGTATCAGGTGCTATTCATTCAACTGCTTCAACAGTTCGTCCAGCACTTCAAATCATCAAAACTCGTCCAAATGTAACGCGTACTTCAGGTGCCTTCCTCATGGTTCGTGGTTCTGAACGTTATCTATTTGGAGACTGCGCTATCAATATCAATCCAGATGCAGAAGCTTTGGCTGAAATTGCTATTAATTCAGCAATCACAGCTAAGATGTTTGGTATCGAGCCTAAAATTGCTATGCTAAGCTATTCTACTAAAGGTTCAGGGTTTGGTGAAAGTGTTGATAAGGTAGTAGAAGCAACTAAAATTGCTCACGACTTGCGTCCTGACCTAGAAATCGATGGTGAGTTGCAATTTGATGCAGCCTTTGTTCCTGAAACTGCAGCTTTGAAAGCTCCTGGAAGTACAGTAGCTGGTCAAGCAAATGTCTTCATCTTCCCAGGTATCGAAGCAGGAAATATCGGCTACAAGATGGCTGAACGTCTTGGTGGTTTTGCAGCTGTAGGACCTGTTTTGCAAGGATTGAACAAGCCAGTTAACGACCTTTCTCGTGGATGTAATGCAGATGATGTTTACAAGTTGACCCTTATCACAGCAGCCCAAGCTGTTCATCAATAAGATTTAGTCCTCTTTCCTTTGGGAAGAGGCTTTTTATACTCAATGAAAATCAAAGAGCAAACTAGGAAACTAGACGCAGGCTGCTCAAAGCACTGCTTTGAGGTTGTAGATAAGACTGACGAAGTCAGCTCAAAACACTGTTTTGAGGTTATGGATAGAACTGACGAAGTCAGTAACATATATACGGCAAGGCGACGTTGACGTGGTTTGAAGAGATTTTCAAAGAGTATTAATACTAGGAAAAGGACAGTTAGAATCTTCTGTGTTATACTAGAGATATGTTAGATTTGAAAGAATACGGTATCGTCATGTGGCCAGAGGAGAAGATTATTTCTTTTCGTGAGAAACTTCTCGCTTGGTATGATGAAAACAAACGAGATTTACCTTGGCGTAGAAGTAAAAATCCTTATCATATCTGGGTCTCTGAAATCATGCTCCAGCAGACCAGAGTTGATACAGTTATCCCTTACTACGAACGATTCTTGAACTGGTTTCCAACAGTAGAAAGTTTGGCGAATGCGCCTGAGGAACGTTTGTTGAAGGCTTGGGAGGGATTGGGTTATTATTCTCGAGTACGGCATATGCAGGCTGCGGCTCAGCAGATTATGACTGACTTTGGTGGCCAATTTCCAAACACCTATGAAGGAATTTCCAGTTTGAAAGGAATTGGTCCTTACACTGCAGGAGCCATTTCTAGTATTGCTTTTAACTTGCCTGAGCCAGCTGTAGACGGCAATGTCATGCGTGTTTTGGCGCGTCTGTTCGAAGTCAACCACGATATTGGCATTTCAAGTAATCGAAAAATTTTTCAGGCAATGATGGAAATCTTGATTGATCCAGAACGGCCAGGCGACTTTAATCAAGCCTTGATGGACTTGGGCTCAGATATTGAGGCTCCTGTAAATCCCAGACCAGAAGAGAGTCCAGTGAAGGATTTCAGTGCGGCATATCAGAATGGAAGCATGGACTGTTATCCAATTAAGGCTCCAAAGAAAAAGCCAGTTCCCATTTATCTTAAAGCCTTGGTGGTAAAAAATAGTCAGGGACAATTTTTACTTGAAAAAAATGAAAGTGAAAAGTTATTAGCAGGATTTTGGCATTTTCCCTTGATAGAAGTAGATGAGTTTCCGCAAGAGGAGCAGTTTGACCTCTTTCATCAGGTTGCAGAAGAAATTGTCAATTTTGGCCCAAGTCCAGAAGAGAGTTTCCAGCAGGACTATGACCTAGAAGTTGATTGGCTTGATGGTTGTTTTGATACAGTCAAGCATGTCTTTAGTCATCGTAAATGGTATGTTCAAATTGTAGCAGGTCAAGTGAGTGACTTCCATGATTTTTCAGATCGGGAAGTTCGCTGGCTTTCACCAGAAGAGTTTAAGAATTACCCACTTGCCAAACCCCAACAAAAAATCTGGCAGGCTTATGCTCAAGTCAACTTAGACAGTAGCAAAGACTAGCTATTGTGTCTTCTTGTTATTTTTTTGATATAATAGTAGAGAAAAAGGGGAACAAATGAAAAAAATATTAATTGTAGATGATGAAAAACCAATCTCGGATATTATCAAGTTTAATATGACCAAGGAAGGTTACGAGGTTGTAACTGCTTTTAATGGTCGTGAAGCACTAGAGCAATATGAAGCAGAGCAGCCAGATATTATTATTCTGGACTTGATGCTTCCCGAAATTGATGGTTTAGAAGTTGCTAAGACTATTCGTAAGACAAGTAGTGTACCTATTATCATGCTGTCAGCTAAGGATAGCGAATTTGATAAGGTTATCGGTTTAGAGCTTGGAGCAGATGACTATGTAACCAAACCCTTCTCAAATCGTGAATTGCAGGCGCGTGTCAAAGCCCTTCTCCGTCGCACGGACTTGGTTTCTGTAGATAACCAAGAATCTGATGATAAGAAAACTCAGCCCTTGCAAATTGGAGACTTGGAGATTGTGCCAGATGCTTATGTGGCTAAGAAATACGGTGAAGAACTAGACTTGACTCACCGTGAATTTGAGCTTTTGTATCACTTGGCCTCTCATATTGGTCAAGTCATTACGCGTGAACACTTGCTTGAAACGGTTTGGGGGTATGATTATTTCGGAGATGTTCGGACTGTTGACGTAACTATCAGACGTTTGCGTGAGAAGATTGAAGATACACCAAGTCGTCCTGAGTATATCCTAACACGTCGCGGTGTTGGTTATTATATGAGAAATAATGATTAAACTAATTAAAGACACAGTTTTAATCAGTGATTTTATCTTTATCCTCATTTTACTTGGCTTTATTTTAGTGGTGACCTTGCTTTTACTAGAAAATCGTAGGGATAATATTCGGTTGAAGCAAATCAATCAAAAGGTTAAAGACCTGATTGCAGGAGATTATTCTCAGGTATTGGATATGCAGGGAAGCTCTGAAATCACTAATATTACCAATAATCTCAATGATTTATCAGAAGTAATTCGCTTGACTCAAGAAAATCTGGAACAAGAGAGTAAAAGATTACACAGTATCCTCTCTTACATGACAGACGGAGTCCTTGCGACCAATCGTCGTGGTAAGATTACCATGATTAATGACATGGCTAAGAAACAGTTAGGTGTTCAGAAAGAAGAGGTTCTCAATAAAAGTATTCTAGAATTGCTTAAGATTGAAGATGAGTATGAACTTCGTGATTTGATCACCCAAATTCCTGAGCTTATCATTGATTCCCAGGATGCTAATGGTGAGTATTTGAGCCTTCGTGTACGTTTTGCCTTGGTTCGTCGTGAGTCTGGCTTTATTTCGGGTCTGGTTGCTGTTTTACACGATACGACAGAGCAAGAGAAGGAAGAACGCGAGCGGAGACTCTTTGTTTCCAATGTTAGCCATGAGTTACGTACGCCTCTGACTAGTGTAAAATCCTATCTTGAAGCCTTGGATGAGGGAGCCTTATCAGAACCTGTTGCACCAGACTTTATCAAGGTATCTCTAGACGAAACCAACCGTATGATGCGCATGGTGACAGACCTTCTTCATCTTTCTCGAATTGACAATGCCACCAGTCACCTGGATGTGGAATTGATTAATTTTACTGCCTTTATAACCTTTATTCTCAACCGTTTTGATCAGATAAGAGGGCAGGATGAAGAGAAGAAATATGAACTGGTGAGAGATTATCCAATTACTTCAGTTTGGATTGAGATTGATACAGATAAGATGACACAGGTGATTGATAATATTCTCAACAATGCCATCAAGTATTCTCCAGATGGTGGGAAAATCACAGTGACCATGAAGACAACTGATGATCAGATGATTTTATCCATCTCAGACCAAGGATTGGGTATTCCTAAGCAGGATTTACCACGTATCTTTGACCGTTTCTACCGTGTGGATCGTGCTAGAAGTCGTGCCCAAGGAGGTACTGGTTTAGGACTAGCTATTGCTAAAGAGATTATCAAACAACATGATGGCTTTATTTGGGCCAAGAGTGAATACGGTAAGGGATCGACCTTCACCATTGTGCTCCCTTATGATAAGGATGCAGTGAAAGAAGAAGTATGGGAGGATGAAGTAGAAGACTAGAATGAGTGAAACAGGCTTTAAATACAGTATTTTAGCGTCGGGTTCCAGTGGAAATTCCTTTTATCTGGAAACTCCAAAAAAGAAGCTTTTAGTGGATGCGGGCTTGTCGGGTAAGAAAATTACCAGTCTACTTGCTGAAATTAATCGCAAACCAGAAGACTTAGATGCCATCTTGATTACCCATGAGCATTCAGATCATATCCATGGAGTAGGTGTTTTGGCTCGCAAGTATGGTATGGATTTATATGCCAATGAAAAGACCTGGCAAGCTATGGAAAATAGCAAGTACCTCGGTAAGGTGGATTCTTCGCAAAAGCATATCTTTGAAATGGGCAAAACCAAAACTTTTGGAGATATCGACATCGAGAGTTTTGGTGTTAGCCATGATGCAGTCGCACCGCAGTTCTATCGCTTTATGAAGGATGATAAGAGTTTTGTCATACTGACTGATACAGGTTATGTTAGTGACCGTATGGCAGGAATTGTCGAGAATGCCGATGGCTATCTTATCGAGTCCAACCATGATGTAGAGATTTTGCGAGCAGGTTCTTACGCTTGGCGACTCAAACAACGAATCCTATCGGATCTCGGCCACCTTTCTAATGAAGATGGTGCTGAAGCTATGATTCGGACGCTAGGAAATCGCACTAAAAAAATCTATCTTGGACATTTGTCCAAAGAGAACAATATCAAGGAACTGGCTCATATGACCATGGTCAATCAGCTAGCACAAGCTGATCTGGGAGTCGGAGTAGACTTTAAGGTTTATGATACCTCACCAGATACTGCAACACCATTGACAGAGATATAGAAAGAACGCTAAGAAGGTGTTCTTTTTATATTGACTGAACACCTAAAAAGTAATACAATGGTGTTACCATTAAAAAAGGGAGCACAAAAGATGACTACTATTACATTAAAAGTTTCTGAAGCTGATAAAACATTTATGAAAGCAATGGCTAAGTTTGAAGGAGTTTCCCTGTCGGAACTTATCCGCACCAAAACTCTTGAAGCTCTAGAAGACGAATACGACGCTCGTGTGGCAGATTTAGCCTATCAAGAGTATTTAGACGACTTGGAAAAAGGAGTTGAACCCATTACTTGGGAAGAAATGATGCATGATTTAGGCTTGGAGGATGAATAATTTGTATAAATTAGTTCCAACAAGACGTTTCATCAAGCAATTGAAAAAATTGGATCGTTATACGCAGAAGCTAATTACAAACTATTTACAAACCAATGTTTTGGAAGACCCAAGACGACACGGAAAGGCTTTGGTTGGTAATCGTGTTGGTCAATGGCGCTATAGAATTGGTAATTATCGAGTTATCGTACAAATTGTAGATAATGAATTAGTCATTGCTACTTTAGAAGTTGGTCATCGGAGAGATATTTATTGAATTAAAGTTGACTAATAACAGTATAGAAAGTGAGGAGAGTAAAACTTGAAGAAAAAATGGTTTTTTGCAGATTATTATGATACAACAATTATTTTACTTGCTTTAATCTCTGTTATTCTGGTATTACTTGGATTTGCTGAGATGATTGATTTAGACAGTCCTCCATACAGTATTATTGACTTGCTACTTTGGTTTGTGTTTGTGGTAGATTATGGTTGGCGGTTCTTTTCAAGTAAAGCAAAATGGAGGTTTATACTTGAAAATATCTTTGACTTGTTAGCTATCCTTCCTTTAAATGCTATTTTTACAGTATTGCGATTAGGGCGTATCTTCCGCTTAGCAAGGCTGACAAAATTACTGAAACTGACTCGTTTACTTAGAATAATTGGACTTACAGGTAAATTAGAAAGAAAAATTAGTAGATTCTTACGGACAAATGGCCTGATTTATATCTTGTATGTTAATATCTTTATCGTGCTAGTAGGAAGTTCAATTTTATCTGTAGTTGAAGAAAAATCCTTCTCAGATAGTCTTTGGTGGGCTCTTGTAACTGTAACGACAGTTGGTTATGGGGATATTGTTCCGACTTCGATCTTTGGTAAATGGTTAGCTGTTTTATTAATGCTTGTAGGTATTGGAACAATAGGAATGTTAACGAGTGCCTTGACGAACTTTTTTGTAAAAGATAATCCAGATAAACAGATAAAACTTGATAAACTCCAAGATGAATTATCTAGTCAGAGAATATTAATAGAGAAACAATCTGAAAAGATAGAAGAACTGCATAGAATGATACAAGATTTGCTTGAAAAAACGTAATTTTAACCATTAAAAAACCACTCGATGAGTGGCTTTTTTACAATCCTGCAAATTCTTTGATTTCTTGTGTTGACATTGAAGAGTCGCAACGGACATTGATTTGTCCATCTGCAATGTGGACAAAGCCTGGTACAGTTGGGATTCCGTAGCGTGAGCGGAATGCTTGCAACTCATTGAGTTGGCTTGGTTCTTCACTGTTGATGAAGTAGATGTGAGCTTTGGTTTCAGCTACGACACCTGCCAATGTACCTGCAAATTTACGGCAGTAAGGGCAAGTTTTGCGACCGATAAAGAAGGTTGCAGTTTCTTTTTTATCAAGAGCTTCTTGCGCACGCGCAACTGTAGTGACTTCAAGGTCTTTGATATTATCTAAAAATTGTTCCATGAGATTACCTCGCTTTCATTGATATGTCTAGTATGCCATAAAGTTTCTAAAATTGCTTAGATTTGATACGAAAAAAAGATGAGATTGGTTTGTCTCATCTTTTATAGGGCTTTATTTTACAAAAGCATTGATTTCTGATTCGATGTTAGCAATTTTAGCTTGTGATTCTTCGTTTGTTTCCCCTACAACTGCAATGTAGAACTTGATTTTTGGTTCTGTACCTGAAGGGCGAACGGCAATCCATGAACCGTCTGCAAGTGTGTATTTCAACACATCACTTGGAGGAGTTGTCAAGTTTGTAACAGTTCCGTCAGAAGCAGTAGCAGTTTGAGCCTTGAAGTCTTCTACGACAGTGATAGCTGTTGTGTTCCATTCTTTTGGAGCATTGTTGCGGAATTTAGCCATAATCGCTTTGATTTGTTCAGCACCATCGACACCTGAAAGGGTAACAGAGATAGTCTTTTCTGCGTAGTAGCCGTACTCTTTGTAGATTTCTTCGATACCGTCAGCAAGTGTCAAACCACGTGAACGGTAGTAGGCAGCAAGTTCAGCAACGACAAGAACAGCTTGGATAGCGTCTTTATCACGTACGAATGGTTTAATCAAGTAACCGAAGCTTTCTTCAAATCCCATCATGTAAGTGTGATTGTGTTTTTCTTCGAATTCTTGGATTTTTTCAGCGATAAATTTGAAACCTGTCAAAACGTTGAACATGGTTGCGCCGTAGCTTTCAGCAATCTTCGTTACCAAGTCAGTTGAAACGATAGATTTACATAGGGCTGCATTTTCAGGAAGAGTTCCAGCGTTTTTGTGGGCTTCCAAGATGTATTTAGCCATGATAGCACCGATTTGGTTACCTGAAAGGTTGAGGTAGCTACCATCTTTTTGAAGAACTTCAACACCAACACGGTCAGCATCAGGGTCGGTTGCGACAAGAACATCTGCACCAACTTGACGACCAAGTTCTTCAGCAAGAGCAAAGGCTGCTTGGCTTTCTGGGTTTGGAGATTTTACAGTTGAGAAGTCAGGGTCAGCAGTTGCTTGTGCTTCAACGACTTGAACAGAGTCAAATCCTGCTTGGGCAAGGGCACGACGAGCCAACATCTCACCAGTACCATGAAGTGGTGTGTAGACAATCTTCATGTCTTTACCAAATTCTTCAATCAAAGCTGGGTTGATGTTTACGTCCTTAACCTCTTTAAGGTATTCTACGTCAACAGCTTCGCCGATAACTTCAATCAAACCAGAAGCTTTTTCAGTTTCCACATCAGCGACTTCAACTGCAAATGGGTTTTCGATAGCACGGATATAAGTAGTCAAAGCGTCCGCATCGTGTGGAGGCATTTGTCCACCGTCTTCACCGTAAACCTTGTAACCGTTAAATGGTGCAGGGTTGTGGCTAGCTGTGACCATGATACCTGCGAAACAGTTGAGATGACGAACTGCAAATGATAGTTCTGGAGTTGGACGAAGGCTTTCAAATACGTAAGATTTGATGCCGTGTTTGGCAAGAACTGCCGCAGATTCAAAGGCAAACTCAGGTGAGAAGTGACGACTATCGTAGGCGATTGCGACACCACGTTCTTTTTCGTTTCCACCTTTTGATTCAATCAAACGAGCCAATCCTTCAGTAGCTTGGCGAACAACGTAGATGTTGATACGGTTTGTACCAGCACCAATCAAGCCACGCATACCTGCAGTACCAAATTCAAGATTTGTATAGAAGGCATCTTCCTTTGTTTTTTCATCCATATTTTCCAAATCTTGACGAAGGTAGTCAGGAAGCTCCGCAAAATCAACCCATTTCTGGTAATTTTCTTGGTAAGACATTAAAATTCTCCTTTTTGTAAATTGTTTTAACCGTTCACATTATAGCACTTTTTAGCGTTTTAGTAAAACGGTAGCATAATTTTCAGAAAAGAGCCAACTAGGCCTGATATATCAAGTCTTGAATGCCTTAGAGAAACATGCTATACTACTTGTATGATTATTTTACAAGCTAATAAACTTGAACGATCTTTTGCAGGAGAAGTTCTTTTTGATAATATCAATCTGCAGGTTGATGAACGAGATCGGATTGCTCTTGTTGGCAAAAATGGAGCAGGTAAGTCTACTCTTTTGAAGATTTTGGTTGGAGAAGAGGAGCCAACTAGTGGAGAAATCAATAAGAAAAAGGATATTTCTCTGTCTTACCTAGCCCAAGATAGCCGTTTTGAGTCTGAAAATACCATCTACGATGAGATGCTTCATGTCTTTGATGACTTACGTCGGACTGAGAAACAACTTCGTCAGATGGAGTTGGAGATGGGTGAAAAGTCTGGCGAGGATTTGGATAAACTGATGTCAGATTACGACCGCTTATCTGAGAATTTTCGTCAAGCGGGTGGCTTTACCTATGAAGCGGATATTCGAGCGATTTTGAATGGATTCAAGTTTGACGAATCTATGTGGCAGATGAAAATTGCCGAGCTTTCGGGTGGTCAAAATACTCGCTTAGCACTTGCCAAAATGCTTCTTGAAAAGCCAAATCTCTTGGTCTTGGACGAGCCAACCAACCACTTGGATATCGAAACCATTGCCTGGCTAGAGAATTACCTAGTAAACTATAGCGGTGCCCTCATTATTGTTAGTCACGACCGTTATTTCTTGGATAAGGTTGCGACGATTACGCTGGATTTGACCAAGCATTCCTTGGATCGTTATGTGGGCAATTACTCTCGTTTTGTTGAGTTGAAGGAGCAAAAACTAGCTACTGAGGCAAAAAACTATGAAAAGCAACAGAAGGAAATCGCTGCTCTGGAAGATTTTGTCAATCGCAATCTAGTCCGTGCTTCGACGACCAAACGTGCCCAATCTCGCCGTAAACAACTGGAAAAAATGGAGCGTTTGGACAAGCCTGAAGCTGGTAAGAAAGCAGCCAACATGACCTTCCAGTCTGAAAAAACGTCTGGTAATGTTGTTTTGACTGTTGAAAATGCAGCTATTGGCTATGACGGCGAAATATTGTCAGATCCTATTAACTTAGACCTTCGTAAGATGAATGCTGTCGCTATTGTTGGTCCAAATGGTATTGGAAAGTCAACCTTTATCAAATCTATCGTGGATCAGATTCCGCTTATCAAAGGAGAAAAGCGCTTTGGAGCCAATGTTGAGGTTGGCTACTATGACCAAACCCAAAGCAAGCTAACACCAAGTAATACGGTACTGGATGAACTTTGGAATGATTTTAAGTTGACACCAGAAGTTGAAATCCGTAACCGCCTCGGTGCCTTTCTTTTCTCAGGAGATGATGTTAAAAAATCAGTGGGCATGCTGTCAGGTGGCGAGAAAGCTCGTTTGCTTTTGGCTAAATTGTCTATGGAGAACAACAACTTTTTGATTCTGGACGAGCCAACCAACCACTTGGATATTGATAGCAAGGAAGTGCTAGAAAATGCCTTGATTGACTTTGATGGAACTCTTCTATTCGTCAGCCACGACCGTTACTTTATCAATCGTGTGGCAACTCATGTACTGGAATTGTCTGAGAATGGCTCGACTCTTTACCTGGGAGATTATGACTACTATGTTGAAAAGAAAGCAGAAGTAGAAATGATTCAAACTGAGGAAGCTTCAACCAGCAATCAAGCAAAAGAAGCAAGCCCAGTTAATGATTATCAAGCTCAGAAAGAAAGTCAAAAAGAAGCCCGCAAGCTCATGCGACAAATCGAAAATCTAGAAGCTGAAATCGAAGAGTTAGAAAGTCAAAGCCAAACCATTTCTGAACAAATGTTGGAAACAAACGATGCCGAAAAACTGATGAAATTGCAGGTTGAGCTGGACAAAATCAGCCATCGTCAGGAAGAAGCTATGCTTGAGTGGGAAGAATTATCAGAGCAGGTGTAAAGATGGAAAATCTAGGAAAAGTATTTCGTGAATTTCGGACAAGTGGAAATTATTCTTTAAAGGAGGCTGCAGGCGAGTCCTGTTCAACTTCTCAGTTATCTCGCTTTGAGCTTGGGGAGTCTGACCTAGCAGTCTCACGTTTCTTTGAGCTTTTGGATAACATTCATGTAACAATCGAAAATTTCATGGATAAGGCAAGGAATTTTCATAATCATGAACATGTTGCCATGATGGGACAAATTGTGCCTCTTTACTATTCAAATGATATTGCAGGTTTTCAAAAGATTCAAAGAGAACAACTTGAAAAGGCTAAGAGTTCGACGACTCCCCTTTATTTTGAGCTGAACTGGATTTTGCTACAGGGTCTGATTTGTCAAAGAGATTCGAGTTATGATATGAAGCAGGATGATTTGGATAAGGTAGCAGATTATCTTTTCAAAACAGAAGAATGGACCATGTATGAGTTGATTCTTTTTGGAAACCTCTATAGTTTCTACGATGTGGACTATGTCACTCGAATTGGTAGAGAAGTTATGGAGAGGGAGGAATTTTATCAAGAAATTGGTCGCCATAAGAGATTGGTTTTGATTTTGGCCCTCAATTGTTACCAGCATTGTTTAGAGCATTCTTCTTTTGATAATGCCAACTATTTTGAGACTTATACAGAGAAGATTATTGGCAAAGGTATTAAACTTTATGAGCGTAATATTTTCCATTATCTCAAAGGTTTTGCCTTATATCAAAAAGGACAGTGTACAGAAGGCTGTAAGCAGATGAAAGAGGCCATGCATATTTTTGATGTGTTAGGTCTTCCTGAACAAGTAGCCTACTATCAGGAACACTACGAAAAATTTGTCAAAGATTAATTTTCCCAAATAAGGGAAAAAATAAAAAACTCCTTTCGGTTTTGATACAATAGTTTCAAAATTTGAGAGGAGTTTTTTTATGAATCGCTATGCAGTACAGCTGATTAGTCGTGGAGCTGTTAACAAGATAGGTAATATGCTCTATGATTATGGAAATAGTGTCTGGTTGGCTTCCATGGGGACTATCGGACAGACAGTTTTAGGAATGTATCAGATTTCTGAACTCGTTACATCTATTCTCGTCAATCCCTTCGGCGGAGTTATTTCAGACCGTTTTTCTCGTCGTAAGATTTTAATGACGACAGACCTTGTTTGTGGGATTCTTTGTTTAGCTATTTCGTTCATAAGGAATGACAGCTGGATGATTGGGGCTTTGATTCTTGCTAATATTGTGCAGGCTATTGCTTTTGCCTTTTCTAGACCTGCAAATAAGGCCATTATCACAGAATTGGTAGAGAAGGATGAACTGGTCCTCTACAATTCTCGTTTGGAATTGGTGATGCAGGTTGTCAGTGTGAGTTCTCCTGTACTCTCTTTTCTGGTTTTACAATTCGCAAGTCTTCGCATTACCTTGGTATTAGATGCCCTTAGTTTTTTTCTCGCTTTTGGCTTGGTAGCCTTGCTTCCAAAGAAAGAAGGGAAGACTTTGGGTGAGAAGAAACTCACATTTAAAGTTATTTTTTCTGATATTAAGGAGGGAGTTCGCTATATTGTCAAGCAAAAGGAAATCTTCTTTTTACTAGTCATGGCTTCAAGTGTCAATTTTTTCTTTGCAGCCTTTAATTATCTCCTTCCCTTTTCAAATCAGCTATATGGAGTACAAGGTTCCTATGCCACTATTTTGACAATGGGGGCTATCGGATCTATTGTTGGGGCTTTGCTAGCTAATAAGATTAAAGCCAGTATGGAAATGCTTTTGTTGTTATTAGCTCTGACTGGACTTGGGGTGATGATAATGGGATTTACCCTCCCCTCCTATCTCGCTTTTTCAGGGAATTTCATTTGTGAACTATTTATGACGATGTTCAATATTCACTTTTTTACTCAAGTACAAACCAAGGTTGATGGTGAATATCTGGGCAGAGTCCTAAGTTCGATTTATACCCTAGCTATACTATTTATGCCTGTAGCAACAGGTTTAATGACCTTGCTTCCAAGTGTCCATCTTTATTCTTTCTTGATTATAGGACTAGGAGTTGTTGCTTTATCTCTCTTAGCTCTAGGTTATGTACGAACTCATTTTAAAAAAGAGATATAAGTCTGTTTGAGTTTTAAAAATAATTCCAATCTAAGTGTTTTTTCCGCCCTTCTCGTTTGTGAGGAGGGCTTAGTTTATGGTAAAATGGTCTTATGAATAAAAGAATGAATGAGTTAGTCGCCTTGCTCAATCGCTATGCGACTGAGTACTATACCAGCGACAATCCGTCGGTTTCAGACAGTGAGTATGACCGCCTTTACCGTGAGTTGGTTGAGTTGGAGGCTGCCTATCCAGATCAAGTATTAGCAGATAGTCCGACCCATCGTGTTGGTGGCAAGGTTTTAGATGGTTTTGAAAAATACAGTCATCAGTATCCTCTTTATAGTTTGCAGGATGCTTTTTCACGTGAGGAGCTTGAAGCTTTTGATGCGCGTGTTCGTAAGGAAGTGGCTCATCCAACCTATATTTGTGAGCTGAAAATCGATGGCTTGTCTATCTCACTGACTTATGAAAAGGGAATTTTAGTTGCTGGTGCAACACGTGGAGACGGTTCTGTTGGGGAGAATATCACGGAAAACCTCAAGCGTGTTAAGGACATTCCTTTGACTTTGCCAGAAGAACTAGATATCACAGTTCGTGGGGAATGTTATATGCCACGCGCTTCTTTTGACCAGGTCAACCAAGCTCGCCAAGAAAATGGAGAGCCTGAATTTGCCAATCCTCGTAATGCGGCAGCAGGAACACTACGTCAGCTGGATACAGCAGTAGTAGCCAAGCGCAATCTTGCGACTTTCTTATATCAAGAAGCCAGTCCTTCAACTCGTGACAGCCAAGAAAAAGTGTTGAAGCACCTTGAACAACTAGGTTTTGTGGTTAATCCTAAGCGAATTTTGGCTGAAAATATGGATGAGATTTGGGATTTTATCCAAGAAGTAGGACAGGAACGGGAGAACCTGCCTTATGATATCGATGGGGTGGTAATCAAGGTAAACGACCTAGCAGGACAAGAAGAACTTGGCTTTACCGTTAAGGCTCCAAAGTGGGCTATAGCCTACAAGTTTCCTGCTGAGGAAAAAGAAGCACAACTTCTGTCAGTTGACTGGACAGTTGGCCGTACGGGCGTTGTGACTCCAACTGCCAATTTGACTCCCGTTCAGCTTGCTGGGACAACAGTTAGTCGTGCGACCCTGCACAATGTAGATTATATTGCTGAAAAAGATATCCGAAAAGACGATACGGTTATCGTCTATAAGGCTGGAGATATCATCCCTGCCGTTTTGCGTGTCGTAGAGTCCAAACGAGTTTCTGAAGAGAAACTAGATATCCCTACAAACTGTCCAAGCTGTGACTCTGGCTTGTTGCACTTTGAAGATGAAGTGGCCCTGCGTTGTATCAATCCGCGTTGCCCTGCTCAAATCATGGAAGGCTTGATTCACTTTGCCTCTCGTGATGCCATGAATATTACAGGTCTTGGCCCATCAGTAGTCGAAAAACTCTTTGCTGCCAATCTGGTCAAGGATGTGGCGGATATTTATCGTTTGCGAGAAGAGGATTTTCTCCTTTTAGAGGGGGTCAAGGAAAAGTCTGCTGCTAAACTTTATCAGGCCATCCAAGCTTCAAAGGAAAATTCTGCTGAGAAGCTCTTGTTTGGTTTGGGAATTCGTCATGTCGGCAGTAAGGCCAGTCAGCTTTTACTTCAACATTTCCACTCGATTGAAAATCTGGCTCAGGCAGATCCAGATGAAGTGGCTAGTATTGAAAGTCTGGGTGGTGTGATTGCCAAGAGTCTTCAGACTTATTTTGCGACAGAAGGCTCTGAAATTCTCCTCAGAGAATTGAAAGAAGCTGGGGTCAATCTGGACTATAAAGGTCAGACTGTAGTAGCAGATGCAGCCTTGTCAGGTTTGACCGTGGTATTGACTGGAAAATTAGAACGTCTCAAACGCTCAGAAGCTAAAAGTAAACTCGAAAGCTTGGGAGCTAAAGTAACAGGCAGTGTTTCTAAAAAGACCGACCTTGTCGTTGCTGGTGCAGATGCTGGAAGTAAACTACAAAAGGCACAAGAACTTGGCATCGAAGTTCGAGATGAAGCGTGGCTAGAAAGCTTGTAATAATCGTTTAAAATTAGAGTTTAGATAGTATGACAATGTTTGTTAGTCGGTACAAAACTTGTCAAGAATTTTTTAGTGAAACAGAAATAAATTAAGAATAGAAAAGGGAAAAACAATGTATAACTACCCTATGCGCATTCATTACCATCGCAAGAATGGAGAATACGACACTTGCTCTTTTGTAAAAAGTCAAGATCAACGAATTGATCTACTGACTTACAAAGAAGATTATTTTGGTGCCTTATTTAGTTTTGAACATCCAAGTTCTCATGCCTTAGAAAGCTTGAATTTTGTGGTTCATACAGGTCAAACCAGTAAAGAATATGCTATTCGTTTTAATCACTATCCCCTTTTAACAGAGGTCTGGATTTTGGAAGGGGATGATAGAATTTATTATTCTGAAAATCCTGCTATTGCCAGCCCTTTCTATAAAAATCAAAATCCTTTTGCCTTTGACAAGGCTATTAACAGTGCTAGTTTTGACCATCATTGGGGTTACCAAGGAGAATTGGGGTGCCGTGTAGAGGACAATCAGGCTCATTTTGCCCTTTGGGCTCCAACAGCGATAGAAGTGCAGGTTGTTGTTTATGAATCAGCTACTAATGTTGCTCCTGTTTGGAAGACTTTTGATATGGAGAGAGGCAATAGCTACTCTTATAACCATAAAGACAATACAATCGGTGTCTGGAGTTTGGATGTTGAGGAAGATTTGACTGGTAAGGCTTATCAGTATCAAGTCCAATTCCCTCATCACCAAACCTTGACACGTGATCCTTATACAATCGCGACCAGTCCTGATGGCAAACGTTCAGCTATTTTGAGTCATGAAGAAAAGCAAGTTGAAAACTTTGAGGTTAAGCACGGTTCTGAGGCTACTTGGCGTTTGAAAAATCCATGTAAGGCAGTTATTTGTGAAATGCACATTCGTGATTTGACCAAATCACCGACCTCAGGTGTGGATGAACATCTTCGAGGAACTTTCTTGGGTGCTGCTCAGACTGGAACGGTTAACCAGTACGGCCAGTCAACTGCTTTTGATTACATCAAGAAGATAGGTTACAATTATGTTCAGTTGCAACCAATTGCAGACCGTCACAAAGAATACGATACGGATGGAAATGTAACCTACAACTGGGGTTATGACCCACAAAACTATAACGCACCAGAAACCAGTCTTTCAACAAATCCAGATGATCCAGCTCAGGCTATTCGTGATTTGAAGACCATGGTTCAAGCTTATCACGATGCGGGTATTGGTGTTATTATGGATGTGGTCTATAATCATACCTTCTCAGTTGTTGATGCACCTTTCCAAACAACTGTCCCTGATTACTATTATCGTATGAATCCAGATGGTACCTTCCAGAATGGAACGGGTGTTGGAAATGAAACTGCCAGTGAACACGAAATGTTCCGCAAGTATATGATTGATTCTCTTCTATACTGGGTGCAGGAATACAATATTGACGGCTTCCGTTTTGACTTGATGGGGATTCATGATGTTAAGACCATGCAGATGATTCGCCAGAGATTGGATGAAATCGATCCAAACATTATCCTCTATGGAGAAGGATGGGATATGGGAACAGGTCTTGCCCCTTATGATAAGGCTAAGAAAGACAATGCCTATCAGATGCCCAATATTGGTTTCTTTAATGACAATCAGCGCGATGCTGTTAAAGGGGGAGAAGTCTACGGTGCTATCAAGTCAGGTTTTGTCAGTGGTGCTGCGACAGAGCCAATTCTAGCCAAAGCAATCCTTGGCAGTCGTGAATTAGGGACCTATACACATCCAAATCAAGTGCTTAATTATGTAGAAGCCCATGACAATTACAATCTTCACGATTTGTTGGCAACCCTTCATCCAGACCATAGTTCCGAGCAAATCATGCGTAAGGTCGAGACTGCCACAGCAATGAATCTGCTCATGCAGGGGATGGCCTTTATGGAAATCGGTCAAGAATTTGGTCGTACCAAACTAGTTGCTACAGGTGAGAATGGTGAGTTGACTCATGATGATAGAGAGCGTGCTATGAATAGCTATAATGCTCCAGACAGTGTGAACCAAGTAAACTGGGACTTGATTAATGAGCGTCAAGATAGCATCGAATTTATTCGTCAGATGATTCGTTTGAAGACAGAAACCAGCGCCTTTTCTTACCCTACTTATGAAGAAATTTACCATCATGTCTTTGTTCATTCAGCAAATGAACACAGTGGTTGGATTGTCTATGAGATTCATGGCGAAGAACACCTATTGGTTGTCTTTAATGCTAAAGGGCAAGACTTCCAGTTTGAAAATGCAGGAAATCTAGAACTCTTGGTGACCAATAGCCATTTAGCTGATAAAGACACGGTTGGTGGTGTTAGCGCCAGCGTCTTTAAAGTCTTGTAGAATAAATTTGCAATTTAATTTCATTTGCAGTAGTTTATCTTTTAAAAACAATAAAATCAGGAAATTTATTTCCTGGTTTATTTTTTTACTTAAAATTATTTTTTTGTTAGTAAAATAACGAACTTTATGGTAGTATTGTAAAAAAACAATTCGTTTTCAAAGCGTTTCTGAAAAATTCCTGACTTATAAGTGAAGAAATAAGTTAATTTATTGAAGACTTTCAAAAGAATTTTTAGCAAATATAGTAATTTACTTGAATCTTATCTAAAAAGATAGTATAATAAAACTATAGAAAACGCTTACAAAAGATAGGAGGGTATATGGATAAGAAAAAAGCTTTAGAAACTTTTATGACAGGTGAGAATTTTCACCTCCAGCATTATCTGGGAGCGCATAGGGAAGAAAAAGATGGTGAGTCTGGCTATACTTTCCGTGTGTGGGCACCTAATGCTCAGGCAGTTCACTTGGTAGGGGATTTCACTAATTGGGTAGAGAGTCAAATCCCAATGGAACGGAATGAATTTGGAGTCTGGGAAGTTTTTACCAGTCTTGCTCAAGAAGGCCAAATTTATAAGTACAATATTACACGTGCAAATGGTCATCAGCTGATGAAGATTGACCCTTTGGCTGTACGGTATGAGGCACGACCTGGTACTGGAGCGATTTTAACAGAGATTCCAGAGAAAAAATGGAAGGATGGACTCTGGTTAGCGCGTAGAAAACGCTTGAGCTTTGAAGAGCGTCCTGTTAATATTTACGAAGTTCATGCTGGATCGTGGAAGAGAAATCCTGATGGCAGTCCCTATAGTTTTGGTCAACTGAAAGATGAACTCATTCCTTACTTGGTTGAGATGAATTATACTCATATTGAGTTTATGCCTTTAATGTCCCACCCTCTCGGTCTGAGTTGGGGTTATCAGCTTATGGGATACTTTGCTTTAGAGCATGCTTATGGTCGTCCTGAAGAGTTTCAAGATTTTGTTGAGGAATGTCACTTAAACAATATTGGAGTCATTGTAGACTGGGTACCTGGTCACTTTACTATCAATGATGATGCCTTGGCCTATTATGATGGAACACCGACTTTTGAATACCAAGACCATAATAAGGCTCATAACTACGGTTGGGGAGCACTCAATTTTGACCTTGGAAAGAATGAAGTCCAGTCCTTCTTGATTTCTAGTATTAAGTTTTGGATTGACTTTTACCATTTGGACGGTATTCGCGTGGATGCAGTTAGCAACATGCTCTATCTTGATTATGATGATGCACCATGGACGCCTAATAAAGATGGTGGTAATCTAAACTACGAAGGCTATTATTTCTTAAAACGTTTGAATGATGTCATTAAGCAAGCTCATCCAGATGTTATGATGGTAGCTGAGGAAAGTTCATCAGCTACTCAGATTACTGACACCAAGGATTCAGATGGTCTTGGCTTTGACTACAAATGGAATATGGGCTGGATGAATGACATCCTCCGATTCTATGAAGAAGATCCGATTTATCGTAAATACGACTTTAACTTGGTGACTTTCAGCTTTATGTATGTCTTCAAGGAGAATTATCTCCTACCATTCTCACACGATGAAGTGGTTCATGGCAAGAAGAGTATGATGCACAAGATGTGGGGAGATCGTTACAATCAATTCGCAGGCTTGCGCAATCTCTACACTTACCAAATTTGTCACCCTGGTAAGAAATTACTCTTCATGGGTAGTGAATATGGGCAATTCCTAGAATGGAAATCTGAAGAACAGTTGGAATGGTCTAACTTAGAAGACCCAATGAATGCTAAGATGAAGTATTTCACTTCTCAGCTAAACCAGTTTTACAAAGACCATCGCTGTCTGTGGGAAATCGATACCAGCTATGATGGTATTGAAATTATAGATGCAGATAATAGAGATCAGAGCGTTCTTTCCTTCATCCGTAAAGGTAAGAAGGACGACATGCTAGTCTGTGTCTTTAACATGGCACCTGTGGAACGAAAAGATTTTACAATCGGGCTTCCTGTCGCAGGGATTTACGAAGAAGTCTGGAATACTGAGTTAGAAGAGTGGGGTGGCGTCTGGAAAGAGCATAATCAAACTGTTCAAACGCAAGAAGGACTATGGAAGGATTATGAGCAGACCTTGACCTTTACCCTACCTGCTATGGGAGCTAGTGTATGGAAAATCAAGCGTCGCTTGAAACCTACTAAAACTGTCACAAGTAAAAACAAAAAAGGAGTAGAAAATGAAGAATGAAATGTTAGCTTTGATTCTTGCTGGTGGGCAAGGAACTCGTCTCGGTAAACTCACTCAAAGTATCGCAAAACCAGCTGTGCAATTTGGTGGGCGTTACCGTATCATTGACTTTGCTCTCTCAAACTGTGCCAACTCAGGCATTCACAATGTTGGAGTCATCACACAGTATCAACCACTTGCTCTTAACAATCATATCGGGAATGGTTCAAGTTGGGGCCTAGATGGTATCAATTCTGGTGTCTCTATTCTTCAACCTTATTCTGCAAGTGAAGGAAATCGTTGGTTCGAAGGAACTAGTCACGCTATTTATCAAAATATAGACTATATCGATAGTGTCAATCCAGAGTATGTTTTGATTCTTTCGGGTGACCATATCTATAAGATGGATTATGATGCCATGCTCCAGTCTCATAAGGATAATAATGCCAGCCTGACAGTAGCTGTTCTTGATGTTCCTCTTAAAGAAGCCAGTCGTTTTGGTATCATGAACACAGATGCTAACAATCGTATTGTAGAATTTGAAGAAAAACCAGCTCAACCAAAATCTACAAAGGCTTCTATGGGGATTTACATTTTTGATTGGCAACGCCTGCGCAATATGTTAGTAGCTGCTGAAAAGAGCAATGTGGATATGTCAGACTTCGGTAAAAATGTCATTCCAAATTACCTTGAGTCAGGTGAAAGTGTCTATGCCTATGAATTTAATGGCTACTGGAAAGACGTTGGTACCATTGAGTCACTTTGGGAAGCCAACATGGAGTACATTTCTCCAGAAAATGCCTTGGATAGCCGTAACCGTCAATGGAAGATTTACTCAAGAAACTTGATTTCACCGCCAAACTTCCTTGGTGCAAATGCTGATGTGGAAGACTCATTAGTTGTAGACGGATGTTTCGTTGATGGAACTGTTAAACATTCTATCCTTTCAACAGGGGCGCAAGTTCGCGAAGGAGCAGAAGTAGTAGATTCAGTTATCATGAGTGGAGCCATTATTGGACACGGAGCTAAAATCAAGCGTGCCATTATTGGTGAAGGTGCAGTTATTTCTGATAGTGTCGAAATTGATGGAACAGAAGAAGTACAAGTTGTAGGATATAATGAAGTAGTGGGGGTAGCAACAGATGAAGATTGATAAATATTCTGCCATTTTAGGAAACACAGTTGGTTTTCATGACATGTCAACATTGACAGACCACCGTCCAGTAGCTAGTTTGCCATTTGGTGGTAAATATCGTTTAATTGACTTCCCGCTCTCAAGTCTTGCCAATGCTGGTGTTCGCAGTGTTTTTGGTATTTTTCAGCAGGATAATATTAGTTCTGTTTTTGACCATATCCGTTCAGGGCGTGAGTGGGGGTTGTCAACTCTTCTTAGCCACTATTATCTAGGGATTTATAATACACGCGTTGAGAGTAGTACGGTAGGAAAAGAATATTACCAACAGCTACTCACTTATTTAAAACGCTCTGGGTCAAACCAAACAGTATCACTCAACTGTGATGTCTTAATTAATATTGATTTGAACCAAGTGTTTCACCTTCATAACACAACGAAGGGGCCTATTACAGTTGTCTATAAGAAACTTCCTAAGAAAGATATTTCAGAAGTAAATGCAATCTTAGAAGTGGATGAAACAGACCATGTTCGTTCTCACAAGCTATTTGATAGTAAATCAACAGAAGAAATATTCAATATGTCTACAGATATTTTTGTAGTGGATACACCGTGGTTGATTGAACGTCTAGAAGAGGAATCTAAAAAAGAACATCCAGAGAAGTTACGTTATGTTTTACGTGATTTGGCAGCCAAAGAAGGAGCTTTTGCCTACGAGTATACAGGTTATCTGGCAAATATTCACTCTGTAGAGTCTTACTATCAAGCGAATATCGATATGCTTGAATCGCAAAAATTCTATTCTCTCTTCTCACCAAACCAAAAGATTTATACAAAAGTTAAGAACGAAGAACCAACTTACTATGCTAACACATCTAAGGTAAGTACTTCTCAGTTTGCCTCTGGTAGTATCATTGAAGGTCAAGTGGCTAATTCCGTTCTATCACGTAATATTCATGTACATAAGGATAGCTTGGTTAAAGATAGCTTACTTTTCCCTCGTGTTGTTATTGGAGAAGGAGCTCAGGTAGAATACGCTATCTTGGATAAGGGTGTTGAAGTTGCGGATGGTGTTGTGATTCGAGGCACTGCAGAACATCCAGTTGTCGTTAAGAAAGGTGCTAGAGTAACAGAGGATATTCATTCATGAAAATTTTATTTGTAGCAGCAGAGGGTGCCCCCTTTTCAAAAACAGGTGGTTTGGGAGACGTCATTGGCGCTCTTCCCAAATCACTAGTAAAAGCGGGACATGAAGTGGCAGTTGTTTTACCCTACTATGACATGGTAGAAGCTAAATTTGGAAATCAGATTGAAGATGTTCTTCATTTTGAGGTGAGTGTTGGTTGGCGCAGACAGTACTGTGGAATTAAGAAAACAGTACTAAACGGTGTGACCTTCTACTTTATTGACAATCAATATTATTTCTTCCGTGGCCATGTTTACGGTGATTTTGACGACGGAGAACGCTTTGCCTTTTTCCAACTCTCTGCCATTGAGGCTATGGAAAGAATTGACTTTATCCCTGACCTTCTCCATGTTCATGATTACCATACAGCCATGATACCATTCTTGTTAAAGGAAAAATACCGTTGGATTCAAGCTTATCAAGGAATTAAAACTGTTTTAACCATTCATAATTTGGAATTCCAAGGACAATTCTCAGAAGGAATGTTATGGGATTTGTTTGGAGTTGGCTTTGAACGTTATGCTGATGGCACCCTTCGCTGGAACAACTGTCTGAACTGGATGAAGGCTGGTATTCTTTATGCTGACCGTGTTTCAACCGTTTCGCCTAGCTATGCTTATGAGATTATGACCAGTCAGTTCGGATGTAACTTAGATCAGATTCTTCGAATGGAGTCTGGCAAGGTGTCTGGTATCGTGAATGGAATTGATGCTGACCTGTATAATCCTCAAACGGATGCTCTTTTAGATTACCATTTCAATCAGGAAGATTTGTCTGGAAAAGCGAGAAATAAGGCAAAATTGCAAGAGAGAGTAGGCTTGCCAGTTAGAGCTGACGTTCCACTGATGGGAATTGTTTCTCGTTTGACACGTCAAAAAGGTTTTGATGTCGTGGTCGAAAGTCTTCACCATATCTTGCAAAATGATGTTCAGATTGTTCTTTTAGGAACTGGTGATCCTGCCTTTGAAGAGGCTTTCTCATGGTTTGCTCAGATTTACCCAGATAAGCTATCATCAAATATCACTTTTGATGTCAAACTTGCCCAAGAAATCTACGCTGCTTGTGATCTCTTCCTCATGCCAAGTCGTTTTGAACCGTGTGGCTTGTCTCAAATGATGGCTATGCGTTACGGAACCTTGCCATTGGTTCATGAAGTTGGTGGCTTGCGAGATACCGTTCGTGCTTTCAATCCAATCGAAGGAAGCGGTACTGGCTTTAGCTTTGACAATCTATCTCCTTATTGGTTAAATTGGACTTTCCAAACAGCATTGGACTTGTATAGGAACCATCCTGACGTTTGGAGAAACTTACAAAAACAAGCTATGGAGTGTGATTTTTCATGGGATACAGCCTGCAAATCATACCTTGACTTGTACCATAGTTTAGTTAATTAATAGATAAAATCGTATGATGACTTCATACGATTTTTGGGCTGTTTAGAGAGGAGAGCTTATGTCTCAAATAAAAGGCTTGTGTGTCATGGATGTTGACGGCACCTTAATCCTAGAAGAAGTGATTGACCTTTTGGGAAGAGAGGCAGGTTGTGAGGAGGAAATTGCGCAGCTTACAAGTCAGGCGATGCAAGGGGAGTTGGACTTTGAAAGCAGTTTAAGAAAAAGAGTGTCCTTGTTGGAGAGTCTTCCTGTTTCGATCTTTGAGAAAGTTTTTAATTCTATTCATCTATCGCCAAATGCCCAGAAATTCGTTTCCATTCTTCAAAAGAATGGCATCCTAGTAGGTCTGGTGTCTGGTGGATTTACACCAATAGTTGAGAGATTGGCAAAATCTCTAGGGATTACCTATTTCTCTGCCAACCAACTTGAAGTCAAAGACGGTCTTTTAACAGGAAAATTAGTTGGACACATTATCAGTCCTGAGGTCAAACAAGCAACTCTAGAACAATGGAGAAAGGAATTCAAACTTCCTAAAGAAAGAACAGTTGCAATCGGTGATGGGGCTAATGACTTATTAATGTTGAAATCAGCAGGACTAGGAATTGCTTTTTGTGCTAAAGAAGTGCTGAAAAAAGAAATACCAAATCATGTTGATAAGAGGGATTTTTTAGACGTTCTGCCTTTGATTGACTTTTTAGAATGAGGGAAAACATGAAGATTGTAATTGCACCAGATTCGTTTAAGGAAAGTTTGAGCTCTGAAGAGGTGGCTGAAGCTATTAAAAGAGGCTTCCAACAATCGATAGCAGATGTAGAATGTCTCCTCTGTCCTGTTGGTGATGGAGGAGAAGGCACTGTAGATGCTATCCGACATTCTCTCGATCTAGAAGAAAAATGGATTCAAGTAACAGGACCTTTTGGACAAAAAGAAGCCATGCGCTATTTTCAAAAAGGACAACTGGCATTATTCGAAGTTGCTGATTTGGTTGGCCTTGGAAAGATTCCGTTAGAGGAACGAAATCCACTTCAAATCCAAACTTGTGGTATTGGAGAGTTGCTTCTTCATCTCATTGCTAAAGGGATTAAAGATATCTATATCGGAGTTGGTGGCACGGCCAGTAATGATGGAGGACTGGGGATTGCTGCTGGTTTGGGTTATCAATTTTATGATAAGGATGGAGATGTATTGCCTGCTTGCGGTCAATCCTTACTAAACTTAGCTTCTGTTTCAACAGAAAATCGCTATGAAATACCCGAAGATATTAAAATTCGTATTTTAGCAGATGTTGTGAGTCCCATATGTGGGCATCAAGGTGCAACTTACACGTTTGGCAAGCAAAAAGGCCTAAATCCCACTATGTTTGAGACCGTAGATCAGGCAATCCAAGATTTTTATGAAAAAGTCTCACCCGAAACATTGGAACTTAAAGGAGCAGGAGCTGGTGGAGGCATTGCTGGCGGTTTGTGTGCCTTTGCACAGGCAGATATCGTGTCTGGAATTGACACTTGTTTAGATTTGATTGACTATGATAAGAAAGTTGTAGATGCTGACTTGGTTATTGTTGGTGAAGGAAGACTAGATCGTCAAAGTTTAGCAGGCAAAGCTCCAATAGGTGTTGCAAAAAGAACCCCTGTCGGAGTTCCTGTTATTGCTATTTGTGGTAGTCTCGCTGAAGATTTACCTTCCCTATCATTTGAAAATATCCAAGCTGCCTTTTCTATTTTGGAGAAAAGTGAACCTCTAGAAGATAGTTTGAACAATGCCAGTGTCTATCTGGAGCACACGGCTGCTAATATTGGGTGTTTATTAAGTCTGAGTAAGATTTAGCCAAACCATTTCTTCCAGAAGGATGTTTTGACTGGTTCTTCCTTTTTACCTTCCCAAAGATTTGGAAAAGCAAGTCGAAGATCTTTTTCTTCTACTTGAACTGGTGCATTGGTATGGATAACCAAGCCGAAAGGAGAAGAAGTGTGTTCTTCAGATACTATTGTGGCTTGGCTATTAGTTTCTTTTGCTTCTTTTAAGTAGAAAACTTGCTTGTCAAATTCGATAGTTGGGGAAATCTTCACAAATAGAGGTTCTGCTTTTTCCTGAAGGTTTTCTAAAATAGATAAAAAGCCTTTTTCTAGTTGAGGGCTATTTGCCGTATCAATATCTGCATATCCAAGTACTCTTTCCTCAAAAGTACCAAGATAGCGTCTTTGCTCATCTGGATTTAATTTTGCCCCACCATGAGCTTTTTCAAGTAATTGTTTTGATAAATCTGTCATGAAAACAGTATATCATAAAAGTTAGAATAAAACAGACAAAAGAAAGCGATTACTTTATAAAGTTAAGGAAAATTTGCACAAAGATAACGTTTTTTCTTGAAAAAGGAGGGGTTTTAAGGTATTATAGAGGTGTAAAAAATTTAACTCATAAGGAGAGTAAAAAATGTCAATTATTACTGATGTTTACGCTCGCGAAGTCCTAGACTCACGCGGTAACCCAACACTTGAAGTAGAAGTTTACACTGAATCAGGTGCTTTCGGACGTGGTATGGTTCCATCAGGAGCTTCTACTGGTGAACACGAAGCAGTTGAACTTCGCGACGGTGACAAATCTCGTTACGGTGGTCTTGGTACACAAAAAGCTGTTGACAACGTAAACAACATCATTGCTGAAGCTATTATCGGCTACGATGTACGTGATCAACAAGCTATCGACCGTGCTATGATCGCACTTGACGGTACTCCTAACAAAGGTAAATTGGGTGCGAACGCAATCCTTGGTGTATCTATCGCTGTAGCTCGTGCTGCTGCTGACTACCTTGAAATCCCGCTTTACAGCTATCTTGGTGGATTCAACACTAAAGTTCTTCCAACTCCAATGATGAATATCATCAACGGTGGTTCTCACTCTGACGCTCCAATTGCTTTCCAAGAGTTCATGATCTTGCCAGTTGGTGCGCCAACATTCAAAGAAGCTCTTCGTTACGGTGCTGAAATCTTCCACGCTCTTAAGAAAATCCTTAAATCACGTGGTTTGGAAACTGCCGTAGGTGACGAAGGTGGATTCGCTCCTCGTTTCGAAGGAACTGAAGACGGTGTTGAAACTATCCTTGCTGCGATCGAAGCTGCTGGATATGTTCCAGGTAAAGACGTATTTATCGGATTTGACTGTGCTTCATCAGAATTCTACGATAAAGAACGTAAAGTTTACGACTACACTAAATTTGAAGGTGAAGGCGCTGCTGTTCGTACATCTGCAGAACAAATTGATTACCTTGAAGAATTGGTTAACAAATACCCAATCATCACTATCGAAGATGGTATGGATGAAAACGACTGGGATGGTTGGAAAGCTCTTACTGAACGTCTTGGTAAGAAAGTACAACTTGTTGGTGACGACTTCTTCGTAACAAACACTGACTACCTTGCACGTGGTATCCAAGAAGGTGCTGCTAACTCAATCCTTATCAAAGTTAACCAAATCGGTACTCTTACTGAAACTTTTGAAGCTATCGAAATGGCTAAAGAAGCTGGTTACACTGCCGTTGTATCACACCGTTCAGGTGAAACTGAAGATTCAACAATCGCTGATATCGCAGTTGCAACTAACGCAGGACAAATCAAGACTGGTTCACTTTCACGTACAGACCGTATCGCTAAATACAACCAATTGCTTCGCATCGAAGACCAACTTGGTGAAGTAGCAGAATACCGTGGATTGAAATCATTCTACAACCTTAAAAATAAAATAGTTCAGTGAACTATTTTATCCCGAACCTTGAAATTCAAAAGTTCGGCCGTTGATTTAACAACGTTTCTAGCCCCTCGGATTTTATCCGAAGGGCTATTTTTGCATTTAGGGGGCAAAAAAGGGGCATAACTTTTTAAGAAAGCTCAGCTACCAACAAATACGATTCAGCCATATAATTGAAAATGATGGAAAAAAGGGTGAATTTGTGATATACTTTAACGTAGGACCTTTTTAGAAATTTTGAAAGAGTATTAAAAATTTAAAATGAGAAAAATTGTTATCAATGGTGGCTTGCCCCTGCAAGGTGAGATTACCATTAGTGGCGCAAAAAATAGTGTAGTAGCTTTGATTCCGGCTATCATTTTAGCCGATGATGTTGTGACTTTGGATTGTGTACCAGATATTTCTGATGTTGCTAGTCTTGTTGAAATCATGGAGTTAATGGGGGCTACTGTTAAGCGTTATGATGATGTGTTAGAGATTGATCCAAGAGGTGTTCAAAATATTCCAATGCCTTATGGAAAAATCAACAGTCTTCGTGCATCTTATTATTTTTATGGAAGTCTTTTAGGTCGCTTTGGTGAAGCAACAGTTGGTTTACCGGGAGGATGTGATCTTGGTCCTCGTCCGATTGACCTACACCTTAAGGCATTTGAAGCTATGGGAGCAACTGTTAGCTACGAGGGAGATAACATGAAGTTATCTGCCAAAGAAACGGGACTTCATGGCGCAAGTATTTACATGGATACGGTAAGTGTGGGAGCAACGATCAATACGATGATTGCTGCGGTTAAAGCAAATGGCCGTACGATTATTGAAAATGCAGCTCGTGAACCTGAGATTATTGATGTAGCTACTCTCTTGAATAATATGGGTGCTCATATCCGTGGTGCTGGAACCAATATTATTATTATTGATGGTGTTGACAGATTACATGGAACTCGTCATCAGGTAATTCCAGACCGTATTGAAGCTGGAACATATATATCTTTAGCTGCTGCAGTTGGTAAGGGAATTCGTATAAATAATGTTCTTTACGAACACCTAGAAGGATTTATTGCTAAGTTAGAGGAAATGGGAGTTCGAATGACTGTATCCGAGGATAGTATTTTTGTCGAAGAACAGTCTAATTTGAAAGCAATTAATATTAAAACAGCTCCTTACCCAGGCTTTGCAACTGATTTGCAACAACCGATTACCCCTCTTTTGCTAACAACTAATGGTCGTGGTACAATTGTTGATACGATTTATGAAAAACGTGTAAACCATGTTTTTGAATTAGCTAAAATGGACGCAGATATATCAACAACAAATGGTCATATTTTATACACAGGTGGATGTGATTTGCGTGGAGCAAGTGTTAAAGCGACTGACCTGAGAGCTGGTGCAGCTTTAGTTATTGCTGGTTTGATGGCCGAGGGACAAACTGAAATTACCAATATCGAGTTTATCTTACGTGGTTATTCTGATATTATCGAAAAATTACGTAATCTAGGAGCGGATATTAGACTTGTTGAGGATTAAACCGTAGAGGTGTTTATGAATATTTGGACCAAATTAGCAATGTTTTCTTTTTTGAAACGGATCGCTTGTATTTGCGTCCTTTCTTTTTTAGTGATAGCCAGGATTTTTATGAGATAGCTTCGAATCCAGAAAATCTTCAATTTATTTTTCCAAGTCAAGCTAGTCTCGAAGAGAGTCAATATGCACTGGCCAATTATTTTATGAAATCTCCATTAGGAGTATGGGCTATTTGTGACAAGAAAACTGAAAAAATGATTGGTTCAATCAAGTTTGAAAAGCTAGACGAAATTAAAAAAGAAGCAGAACTTGGTTATTTTTTAAAAAAAGAGGCTTGGTCGCAAGGCTTTATGACAGAGGTTGTTAGAAAAATTTGTCAGCTGTCTTTTGAAGAATTTGACTTAAAACAATTATCCATCATTACCCATCTAGAAAACGAAGCTAGTCAAAAGGTTGCTCTTAAGTCTGGATTTAGTTTGTTCCGTCAGTTTAAAGGCAGTGATCGCTATACAAGGAAAATGCGAGATTATCTTGAATTTCGCTTTGTAAAGGGAGAATTTAATGAGTAAACACCAAGAAATTCTAAGCTATTTGGAAGAATTACCTGTTGGGAAAAGGGTCAGTGTTCGTAGTATTTCCAATCATCTGGGAGTCAGTGATGGAACTGCTTATCGAGCCATCAAGGAAGCTGAAAACCGTGGAATTGTGGAGACTCGTCCTCGTAGTGGAACAATTCGCGTTAAATCGAAGAAAGTTGCTATCGAAAGATTAACATATGCAGAAATTGCAGAAGTAACTTCTTCTGAGGTGTTAGCTGGACAAGAAGGTTTAGAAAGAGAATTTAGCAAGTTTTCAATCGGTGCCATGACTGAACAAAACATCTTGTCTTACCTTCATGACGGGGGGCTTTTGATTGTCGGAGACCGTACCCGTATTCAGTTGTTAGCCTTGGAAAATGAAAATGCGGTTCTGGTTACAGGGGGATTTCAGGTTCATGATGATGTCCTTAAACTGGCCAATCAAAAAGGGATTCCTGTTTTAAGAAGCAAGCATGATACCTTTACCGTTGCGACCATGATAAACAAAGCTTTATCAAATGTCCAAATCAAGACTGATATTCTGACAGTTGAGAAACTTTATCGTCCAAGTCATGAGTATGGTTTTCTAAGAGAGACAGACACAGTCAAAGATTATCTGGATTTGGTACGTAAGAATCGTAGCAGTCGTTTTCCAGTTATTAACCAACATCAGGTTGTTGTTGGTGTTGTAACCATGAGAGATGCAGGGGATAAATCACCAAGCACGACAATTGATAAGGTCATGTCTCGTAGTCTATTTTTTGTTGGATTATCGACAAATATTGCAAATGTCAGTCAACGGATGATTGCTGAAGACTTTGAAATGGTACCAGTTACTCGGAATAATCAAACCTTGCTTGGAGTTGTGACGCGACGAGATGTCATGGAGAAGATGAGCCGTTCCCAAGTTTCGGCTCTACCGACTTTTTCTGAGCAGATTGGTCAAAAACTCTCTTATCACCATGATGAAGTAGTCATTACAGTAGAACCCTTTATGCTTGAGAAAAACGGAGTCTTGGCTAATGGTGTATTGGCTGAAATTCTGACTCACATGACACAAGATTTGGTTGTGAATAGCGGAAGAAATTTAATAATAGAGCAGATGCTGATCTACTTTTTACAGGCTGTTCAGATTGATGATATATTGCGCATTCAAGCACGCATTATCCATCATACTAGACGATCAGCTATTATTGACTACGATATTTATCACGGCCATCAGATTGTTTCAAAAGCAAATGTGACTGTTAAAATTAATTAGAAACTAGGTGAAAAAATGATAACATTAAAATCAGCTCGTGAAATCGAAGCTATGGATAAAGCTGGTGATTTCCTCGCAAGTATTCATATCGGCTTACGTGATTTGATTAAGCCTGGCGTAGATATGTGGGAAGTTGAAGAATACGTTCGCCGTCGTTGTAAGGAAGAAAATTTCCTTCCACTTCAGATTGGGGTTGACGGTGCCATGATGGATTATCCTTATGCTACCTGCTGCTCTCTTAATGATGAAGTTGCTCACGCTTTCCCTCGTCATTATATCTTAAAAGATGGTGATTTGCTCAAGGTTGATATGGTTTTGGGAGGTCCTATTGCTAAGTCTGATTTGAATGTCTCAAAATTAAACTTTAACAATGTTGAGCAAATGAAGAGATACACTCAGAGCTATTCTGGTGGTCTAGCAGACTCATGTTGGGCTTATGCTGTTGGTACACCGTCCGAAGAAGTGAAAAACTTGATGGATGTAACCAAAGAAGCCATGTACAAGGGAATTGAGCAAGCTGTCGTTGGAAATCGTATCGGTGATATCGGTGCGGCTATTCAAGAATACGCTGAAAGTCGTGGTTACGGGGTAGTGCGTGATTTGGTTGGTCATGGTGTTGGTCCAACAATGCACGAGGAGCCAATGGTTCCTAACTATGGTATTGCTGGTCGTGGACTCCGTCTTCGTGAAGGCATGGTACTGACTATCGAACCAATGATTAATACTGGTGACTGGGAAATCGACACAGATATGAAGACTGGCTGGGCTCATAAAACCATCGACGGTGGTCTATCTTGTCAATATGAACACCAATTCGTGATTACGAAAGATGGACCTGTTATCTTGACTAGTCAAGGTGAAGAAGGAACTTATTAAAAGAAAGTGAAAAGGCTGCTGGAAATTCATTTCCTATAGAATTCAGTAGATCTTTTCATGATAAAAAGCATTGTATCAAGCTTTTATGTACTGATATAATGCGTTTTTCTGATTTTAAGATTCTTATACTCTTCGAAAATCTCTTCAAACCACGTCAACATCGCTTTGCCGTAGATATGGTTACTGACTTCGTCAGTTCTATCCACAACCTCAAAACAGTGTTTTGAACTGACTTCGTCAGTTATATCTGCAACCTCAAAGCAGTGCTTTGAGCAACCTGCGGCTAGTTTCCTAGTTTATGCTTTGATTTTTATTGAGTATGAACTCAATCTCTTGTAATTTATGTTGATTTCAAAAACAAAATTCTTCTAAAATAGTACACTTCAGGTTAAAAAAATGTCATTTCAGATTTTCTGTTCCAGAAATAGCTATCACTATGATATAATTATTTTATGATTATTACTATTCCTATAAAAAACCAAAAAGATATTGGCACACCATCTGATTCAGTCGTTGTTCTAGGCTATTTTGATGGTATACACAAGGGGCATCAAGAATTATTTCGCGTTGCCAATAAGGCTGCGAGAAAGGATTTATTGCCTATCGTCGTTATGACCTTTAATGAATCTCCAAAAATTACTTTAGAGCCTTATCATCCTGACCTATTTTTACATATTTTGAACCCTGCTGAACGTGAGAGGAAATTAAAACGAGAAGGTGTTGAAGAATTATATCTCCTTGATTTTAGTAGTCAATTTGCTAGTCTCACGGCAGAAGAATTTTTTGCAACTTATATCAAGGCTATGAATGCTAAAATTATTGTTGCAGGTTTTGATTATACATTTGGTTCTGACCAAAAAACGGCAGAAGACTTAAAGGATTACTTTGATGGAGAAGTCATTATCGTTCCACCTGTAGAAGATGAGAAAGGAAAGATTAGTTCAACTCGTATCCGTCAGGCTATTTTAGATGGAAATGTGAAAGAAGCAGGGGAACTTTTGGGGGCACCGCTTCCATCAAGAGGTATGGTGGTTCATGGTAATGCTCGTGGTCGTACGATTGGTTATCCGACAGCGAATTTGGTGCTTTTAGACCGTACTTATATGCCAGCAGATGGTGTTTATGTCGTTGATGTTGAGATTCAAAGGCAGAAGTATCGTGCTATGGCTAGTGTCGGGAAAAATGAAACCTTTGATGGAGAAGAAGCACGTTTTGAAGTCAATATTTTTGATTTTAATCAAGATATTTATGGCGAGACCGTCATGGTTTATTGGCTAGATCGCATTCGTGATATGACAAAATTTGATTCTGTTGACCAATTAGTGGATCAGTTAAAGGCAGATGAAGAAGTAGCTCGGAATTGGTCTTAAAAGCTTGAGTAAATAAAACAAAAAAGAGGTAACTACAAGACCTCTTTTTATTCTTTTTCAAAGGTAAAGCCTTCTCCTAGGATTTCATGGGCTTCTGTAATAGTTATAAAAGCTTGAGGATCGATTCGATGAATCATTTCCTTCATTTTAACAATCTCATTTCTACCGACAATACAGTAGATGATTTTCAAATCTTTTTGACTATAGTAGCCTTGCCCTGAGATAAAAGTAACACCTCTTCCTAGGTCATCATTAATAGCCTTAGCAAGTTGGTCAGGACGTTTAGTAATAATCATAAATCCTTTACCTGCGTATCCTCCTTCCCCAATCAAATCAATCACTCGGGATACAATGAAAGTAAAGAGCAGAGTGTAAGTAACCAATCTCAAATCCTTAAAAATAAGGAGAATGAGCATGAGAATACAAAAATCTAAGATAAAAAGCAGTTTACCCATGGAGAAATGAGTGTATTTGTTGAGGATACGGGCTAGAATATCTGTTCCACCCGTTGTACCTCCAGCGTTAAAGATAATTCCAAGACCAATTCCTAATAGAATTCCAGATATAAGGGCAGTAATTAGTAAATCACCTTGAAGGTCAATATGAAGGGGAATACGCTCAAAAAAAGCTAACCAGGTAGATAGAGCCAAGGTTCCAAGTAAACTAGAATAGAGAGATTTTGCTCCAAATATTTTCCAAGCTAGAATGAAAAGGGGGATATTAATCAATAGGTTCATAAGAGAGACAGGTATTTTAAAAAGATAAAAGGTAATGAGGGTAATGCCTGTCGCCCCTCCTTCGAAGAGATGGTGGGGAATTACAAAATAGGTTAGACCAAAAGCATAAATGCCAGCACCTAGTAAAATGGTTAAAACGGGATAGATTTTTTTAATCATAGGACACCTCTTTTCTTATAAGTTGATTATATCAAATTTTTAAGAAAAATTTGATTGACTCCATTAGGATTTTTAATCTTTTTTTGATATAATTAGAAGTAAGGAAACCAATCTGAATCCTAAAATAGAAAGATTGACACTATGACAAAAATTAAGATTGTAACCGATTCATCTGTTACTATTGAGCCAGAATTAGTAAAGCAATTAGATATTACGGTTGTTCCACTATCTGTAATGATTGATAATGTTGTTTATTCGGATGCTGATTTGAAAGAAGAAGGTAAATTTCTTCGGTTGATGCAAGAAAGTAAGAACCTTCCGAAAACAAGTCAACCACCTGTAGGTGTCTTCGCTGAAGTTTTTGAAGACCTGTGTAAGGATGGTAGTCAGATTCTTACTATTCATATGTCCCATGCCCTTTCGGGTACGGTAGAAGCAGCGCGCCAAGGTGCTAGCTTATCCACTGCCGACGTGACAGTTATTGATAGTTCCTTCACTGACCAAGCCTTAAAATTCCAAGTTGTCGAAGCTGCTAAATTGGCACAAGAAGGCAAAGAGATGGCGGAAATTTTATCTCATGTAGAAGAAGTAAAAAAACATACGGAGCTCTATATTGGCGTTTCTACTCTAGAAAATCTAGTAAAAGGTGGACGAATTGGTCGTGTAACTGGATTGTTGAGCTCACTTCTCAATATCCGTGTTGTCATGCAGATGAAGGACCATGAATTGCAACCAATGGTTAAAGGTCGTGGCGCTAAAACTTTTAAAAAATGGTTGGATGAGTTGATAACATCACTCTCTGAACGTTCTGTAGCAGAGATTGGAATTTCATATTCTGGTAGTTCTGATTGGGCAAAAGAGATGAAAGACAATTTGCAGCCTTATGTTGAAAAGCCAATTTCAGTATTGGAAACAGGTTCTATTATTCAAACTCACACTGGTGAAAACGCTTGGGCTATTTTAGTTCGTTACAATTCCTAAAAAAAATAAAGAAAATGCGAATAAATAGCGTTTTTAACTTGACCTAGAAGGGATTTTAGGATATGATTATAGTTGTTAATTAGAAATTAAATTGGAGGAATCATTAACATGGCAAACAAACAAGATTTGATCGCTAAAGTAGCAGAAGCTACAGAATTGACTAAGAAAGACTCTGCAGCAGCAGTTGAAGCTGTATTCGCAGCAGTAGCTGACTACCTTGCAGCTGGTGAAAAAGTTCAATTGATCGGTTTTGGTAACTTTGAAGTTCGTGAGCGTGCTGCACGTAAAGGTCGCAACCCACAAACTGGTAAAGAAATCACAATTGCAGCTTCTAAAGTTCCAGCATTCAAAGCTGGTAAAGCTCTTAAAGACGCTGTTAAATAATCAGCCTTTAAAAAGCCTATCATATCAAGCATTTGAGCTTGTGTGACAGGCTTTTTTTGTATATAGGGGGCAAATCTGAATTAATACTCAATGAAAATCAAAGAGCAAACTAGGAAGCTAGCCGCAAGCTGTACTTGAGTACGGTAAGGCGACGCTGACGTGGTTTAAATTTGATTTTCGAAGAGTATAACTAGTGGCAGAAATGACTATTCATGTATAGGCTAATTTAATTTGCGTAGCAGAAATCATACAAATAAACTTGATTATAGTACAATAGGATATGAATTATTAAGAAAGTTGGTTCATTATTGGAAACGATAGTATTTTCAATCTCCGTTTTTTTAGCAGGGGTCTTGTCTTTCTTTTCCCCTTGTATTTTTCCTCTGTTACCAGTTTATACTGGAATTTTGCTGGATGATCAGGAAAGCGCAAAAAGTTTTTCTTTGTTTGGGAGAAAGGTTCTATGGTCAGGTTTGATTCGAACACTTTGCTTTATCGCAGGTATTTCTCTTATTTTCTTTATTCTAGGATTTGGTGCTGGTTACTTTGGTAATATTCTCTATGCCAATTGGTTTCGCTATACCATGGGTACGATTATTATCATTTTAGGCCTTCACCAGATGGAAATTTTTCATTTTAAGAAATTAGAGGTTCAAAAAAGCTTAACTTTTAAGAAATCAGAAGCCAATCGTTATTGGTCAGCCTTTTTACTCGGTATTACCTTTAGCTTCGGTTGGACGCCTTGTATTGGTCCAGTTTTGAGTTCTGTTTTAGCGCTTGCGGCTTCTGGTGGTAATGGGGCTTGGCAAGGAGCCATATATACTCTTATTTACACTCTGGGGATGGCTATTCCTTTCTTGGTCTTGGCTCTAGCTTCAGGTGTAGTAATGCCTTATTTTAGTAAAATCAAGCGTCATATGATGCTACTGAAGAAAATTGGTGGTTTCCTCATTATTTTAATGGGAATTTTGTTACTATTAGGACAAGTAAATGTTCTAGCTGGAATTTTTGAATAAAGGAGAAAAAGATGAAAAAAGTAATGTTTGCTGGCTTAAGCCTTTTGTCATTAGTCGTATTGATGGCCTGTGGTAAGGAAGAGACTAAAAAGAGTCAAGCACCACAACAAGCCCCAAAACAGCAGCAACAAGCGCCTGTACAACAAATTGCTATTGGAAAAGAAGCTCCAGACTTCACCTTGCAATCCATGGATGGTAAAGAAGTTAAGTTATCTGATTATAAGGGTAAAAAAGTTTACTTAAAGTTTTGGGCTTCATGGTGTGGTCCATGTAAGAAAAGTATGCCTGAGTTGATGGAATTAGCTGCGAAACCAGATCGTGATTTCGAAATTCTTAGTGTCATTGCACCAGGAATTCAAGGCGAAAAAACTGTTGAGCAATTCCCACAATGGTTCCAAGATCAAGGTTATAAGGATATCCCAGTTCTTTATGATACCAAAGCAACAACATTCCAAGCTTATCAAATTCGAAGCATTCCTACAGAATACTTAATTGATAGCCAAGGCAAGATTGGAAAGATTCAATTTGGTGTTATCAGCAATGCAGATGCAGAAGCAGCCTTTAAAGAAATGAACTAGAATAGATGAAATCTGATTACAATATGTATTCAGATTTTTTTAGAAAAATATTTTATAAATATTCACAAATTTCCTATATTTATGGTAAAATAGAATCATCATTTGATTTTGGAGAGAAAGATGAATATATTTAGAACAAAGAATGTTAGTTTAGATAAAACGGAGATGCACAGGCATTTGAAGTTATGGGACTTGATTTTGCTGGGTATCGGAGCCATGGTAGGGACAGGCGTCTTTACAATTACAGGTACTGCAGCTGCAACGCTTGCTGGTCCTGCTCTAGTGATTTCAATCGTCATTTCTGCCTTGTGCGTGGGATTATCAGCCCTCTTTTTTGCAGAATTTGCTTCACGAGTACCTGCTACAGGTGGTGCCTACAGCTATCTCTATGCTATCTTAGGAGAATTCCCTGCCTGGTTGGCTGGCTGGTTAACCATGATGGAGTTCATGACAGCCATATCAGGTGTAGCTTCGGGTTGGGCAGCTTATTTTAAAGGCTTGCTATCTCAATACGGGATAGCCCTTCCTCAGGCTTTAAATGGGACCTTTAATCCTCAAGCAGGGACGTTTGTTGATTTACTACCTATTCTTGTTTTGGTCTTAGTGACATCGCTTGTTTTACTCAATGCTAAAGCAGCCTTACGCTTTAATTCAATTCTAGTTATTTTGAAATTTTCCGCTTTAGCCCTCTTTGTTTTAGTAGGAATTTGGCATATCAAACTTGATAATTGGAGCAATTTTGCTCCTTATGGTTTTGGACAAATCTACGGTGCTAGTACTGGTATCATGGCTGGTGCGTCCTTAATGTTCTTTGGATTTTTGGGATTTGAATCGATCTCTATGGCTGTAGATGAAGTCAAGACTCCTCAAAAAAATATTCCGAGAGGGATTGTCTTATCGCTTTCTATCGTAACCATTCTTTATGCTTTGGTGACTCTTGTTTTGACTGGTGTGGTTCACTATAGTCATCTAAATGTCGATGATGCCGTTGCCTTTGTCCTTTGTAGTGTTGGGATTAGTTGGGCAGCTAACTATGTGTCATTAGTGGCTATCTTGACCTTGATTACAGTTTGTATTTCGATGACCTATGCCCTATCGCGTATGATATACAGTTTAGCGCGTGACGGCTTAATGCCTGCTGCCTTTAAGGAACTGACGAAGACAAGTAAGGTACCCAAAAATGCTACTATCTTGACAGGTCTAGCTTCAGCAGTAGCAGCAGGAATGTTCCCACTAGCTAGTATTGCAGCTTTCTTAAATATTTGTACCCTAGCCTACTTGATCATGCTAGCATACGGCCTGATTCGCTTACGGAAAGAAAAAGGGATGCCCAAAGCTGGGGAATTTAAAACACCATTGGTACCCCTGTTACCCATTTTATCGATCATCATTTGTTTATCCTTTATGTTGCAGTATAATATGGAAACCTGGATTGCTTTCCTAGTTGCTTTGTTGATAGGAAGTATCATTTACTTTACTTATGGCTATAAACATTCCACTATAGAAGAATAAAGTGAGAATCTGTTGAGTTATTCAAACTCAGCAGATTTTTATATGTGAAAGAAATTTTCAATTTTTTTCTAAAAATAGCTTGACAGATTAAATTTTTAGGAGTAGAATGTTTACCAGTTAATTAAATAGTTAAGGGGTTATCCATGAAGAAAAAAAGTTTATTTTTAGTATTGTTAAGTATTTTTCTTTTGTGTTTAGGTGCTTGTGGTCAAAAGGAAAGTCAGACAGGAAAAGGGATGAAGATTGTCACAAGTTTCTATCCTATCTACGCTATGGTAAAGGAAGTATCTGGTGACTTGAATGATGTTCGGATGATTCAGTCAAGTAGTGGGATTCACTCCTTTGAGCCTTCAGCAAATGACATCGCGGCCATCTATGATGCAGACGTCTTTGTTTATCATTCTCATACGCTCGAATCTTGGGCAGGAAGTCTGGATCCCAATCTTAAAAAATCCAAAGTTAAGGTTTTAGAGGCTTCTGAAGGAATGACATTAGACCGCGTTCCAGGGCTAGAAGATGTTGAAGCAGGGGACGGTGTTGATGAAAAAACATTGTATGATCCTCACACATGGCTTGATCCTGAGAAAGCTGGTGAAGAAGCTCAAATTATCGCTGATAAACTTTCAGAGGTGGATAGTGAGCATAAAGAAACTTACCAGAAAAATGCGCAAGCCTTTATCAAAAAAGCTCAGGAATTGACTAAGAAATTCCAGCCTAAATTTGAAAAAGCGAGTCAGAAAACTTTTGTAACACAACATACAGCCTTTTCTTATCTAGCTAAGCGATTTGGACTCAATCAACTTGGTATTGCAGGTATTTCTCCTGAACAAGAACCAAGTCCACGACAACTTACAGAAATTCAGGAATTTGTTAAAACCTATAAGGTTAAAACGATTTTTACAGAAAGTAACGCTTCTTCAAAAGTAGCTGAAACTCTTGTCAAATCAACAGGTGTAGGTCTTAAAACTCTGAATCCTTTAGAGGCAGACCCGCAAAATGACAAGACTTATTTAGAAAATCTTGAAGAAAATATGAGTGTTCTAGCAGATGAATTGAAATGAGGAAAGAATGAAAATCAATAAAAAATATGTAGCAGGTTCAGTGGCAGTTCTTGCTCTAAGTGTTTGTTCCTATGAGCTTGGACGATATCAAGCTGGTCAAGTTAAGAAAGATTCTAATCGAGTTGCTTATATAGATGGTAGTCAGGCTGGTCAAAAGGCAGAAAATTTGACACCAGATGAAGTTAGTAAGAGAGAGGGAATCAACGCCGAACAAATCGTTATCAAGATCACTGACCAAGGTTATGTGACCTCTCATGGAGACCATTATCATTACTATAATGGCAAGGTTCCTTATGATGCTATCATCAGTGAAGAACTGCTGATGAAGGATCCGAATTATCAGTTGAAGGATTCAGACATTGTTAATGAAATCAAGGGTGGCTATGTCATTAAGGTAGACGGAAAATACTATGTTTACCTTAAAGATGCGGCTCATGCGGACAATATTCGGACAAAAGAAGAGATTAAACGTCAGAAGCAGGAACATAGTCATAATCATAATACAAGTACTGATAATGCTGTTGCTGTAGCCAGAGCGCAGGGACGCTATACAACGGATGACGGGTATATCTTTAATGCATCTGATATCATAGAGGATACAGGTGACGCTTATATCGTACCTCATGGCAATCATTTCCACTATATTCCTAAGAGTGATTTGTCTGCCAGTGAATTAGCCGCTGCCCAAGCCTTCTTATCTGGAAAAGGTGGTCAATTAAGTACGGTTGAATATCGTTCAAGCAGAGCTGAAACAAGATCTGGTGTGAGAACGAGTCAAGCTGAGACTCCTCAAAATCCTACAACAGCTCCTGAGAGTCAAAATGAGGATTTGGATAGTCTTCTTCAAGAATTGTACGCCTTGCCACTTAGCCAACGTCATGTGGAGTCTGATGGCTTGGTGTTTGACCCAGCACAGATTACAAAACGTACTGCAAATGGTGTGGCAGTGCCTCATGGGGATCATTTCCATTTTATTCCTTATTCGCAAATGTCTCCTTTAGAAGAAAAATTGGCTCGAAATCTACCAATTGGAGGTCAGCCAGTTCAAAGTCATTCTGATAATACGAAACCAAGCAGTCCTGAAAAAACAAGTTCAACCATTAAACCAAACTTTAATCTCAATACGCAGGCATCAAATCGAGGAACTGGAGGCGCCTATACAACGGATGATGGTTATGTCTTTAGTCCGTCAGATGTGATTGAAGATACAGGTGACGCTTTTGTTGTCCCTCATGGAAATCATTTCCACTATATTCCTAAGAGTGATTTGTCAGCAGGAGAATTGGCTGCTGCTCAAGCCTATTGGAATGGTAAACAGGGCTCACATTCTTCTACAAGTTCAAGTAAACCAAGTAGTGACAATCCAAATCCAGCCCAACCAAGTTTGACAGAGACTCCAAATCTGACTGTTACCCCAACATATCATCAAAATCAAGGGGAAGACATTTCAACACTTTTAAGTGAATTGTATGCCAAACCTTTGTCAGAACGCCATGTGGAATCGGATGGTCTAGTCTTTGATCCAGCACAAATCATCAAACGTACAGCTAACGGTGTCGCAGTGCCCCACGGAGACCATTATCACTTTATTCCTTATTCACAAATGTCACCGCTGGAAGAAAAATTGGCTCGTATAATAGCTGTTAAGGGACAAAATGGCAGTGTCTTGCCAGGTGTTACTCCTCTGAAGCCAGCCCCTACTACAAAACCTCTAGCACCAGTGGAAAATAAACCGACTGAACTTGATGTCAACCAGGTTGTTAGAAAAGTTGGCGACGGTTATATTATCGAGGATAAGGGCGTTAGTCGTTATGTTCTAGCTAAAGACCTGTCTAAGGATAAGATTGACGCTATTGAAAATCTCTTGTCTAAGAAAACTCAAGAGACGCATGCCCTAGTTGCGAAGAAAGAAAATGTCGCTCCTCGTGACCAAGAATTTTATGATAAAGCATATAATTTATTGTCCGAGGCTCATAAAGCTTTGTCTGAAAATAAGGGTCGTACTTCTGATTTCCAAGCTTTAGACAAATTAGCAGAGCGCTTGAATGATGGATCGACTAATAAAGGAAAATTGGTAGATGATTTATTGGCATTTCTAGCACCAATTACCCACCCAGAACGTCTTGGAAAACCAAATTCTCAGATTGCTTATACAGACGATGAAATTCAAGTAGCGAAGTTGGCAGGTAAGTATACAACCTCAGATGGCTACATTTTTGACGAACATGATATTACCAGTGATGAGGGAGATGCTTATATAACACCTCATATGACCCATAGCCATTGGATTAAGAAAGATAGTTTGTCTGAAGCTGAAAGAGTGGCAGCTCAATCTTATGCTAAAGAGAAAGGTTTGACGCCTCCTTCAACAGATAATCAGGGTTCAGGAAATACTGAGGTTAAAGGAGTAGAAGCAATCTATAATAAAGTGAAAGCAGCTAAAAAGGTTCCACTTGATCATATTCCTTACAATCTACAACATACTGTTGAAGTTAAAAATGGTAGCTTAATTATACCTCATTACGACCATTACCATAACATTAAATTTGGGTGGTTTGACGAAGGACTTTATGAGGCACCTAAAGGCTATAGTTTAGAGGATCTCTTTGCGACTGTAAAATACTATGTAGAACATCCAAACGAACGTCCGTATTCAGATAATGGATGGGGAAACGCAAGTGACCATGTTCGTAAAAATAAAGCAGACAAAGATAGTAAACATGATGAAGAAAAGGAAGAACATCATGAAGCAGATGAGTCAACTCCTCCTGAATCTAATGAAAAGGAGAATCACTCAAGTTTGAGCCCTTCAGTAGATAATCTTTATAAACCGAGTACGGATGAAAAAGATAAAGAGGAAGAAGTTAAAGATACAGCAGATGAAGCTGAAGTCCCTCAAGTAGAGACTGAAAAAGTAGAAGCCAAACTCAAAGAAGCAGAAGCTTTACTTGCTAAAGTAACAGATACTAGTCTGAAAGCTACTGCAACAGAAACCCTAGCTGGTTTACGAAATAATCTGACCCTCCAGACCATGGATAATAATGGTATCATGGCAGAAGCAGAAAAATTACTTGCGTTGTTAAAAAGATAGCGAATCAGTTATAACGAAATCAGAAGAATAAAATTTATCCTATAAATCAAAAGGAGTAAGAGTCAGTAGCGATACTGGCTTTTATTTTTTAAATGACATAAAAATCTTGACAAAAGAGATAAAAAAATATAAACTATTAACCAGTTAATTAATTGGTTAAACAACTGGTTTGCAAATTAGTTTTTTAACTAAGTCGGAGAAGCTAAGAAATAGCTTCAACATTTGTTGAAATGAGGGAATTATGAAATTAAACAAGAAGTATATAGTAGCTAGCTCGGCAGTTATCCTTTCCTTGAGTCTATGTGTTTATGCTTTAAATCAGCATCGTCAACAGGAAAACACAGATAATAATCGGGTAACTTATGTAAATAACAATCAAGATGCTAAGAAAAGTGAACATTTGACACCAGACCAGGTTAGCCAAAAAGAAGGAATTCAGGCTGAGCAAATTGTTATCAGGATTTCAGATCAGGGGTATGTGACGTCACATGGTGATCACTATCATTACTACAATGGGAAAGTTCCTTATGATGCCCTCTTTAGTGAAGAACTCTTGATGAAGGATCCAAACTACCAACTTAAGGATGGAGATATTGTTAACGAGGTAAAAGGTGGCTATATCATCAAGGTAGATGGAAAATATTATGTTTATCTGAAAAATCTTGTCCATGCTGATAATGTTCGAACCAAAGATGAAATCAATCGTCAAAAACAAGAACATGGAAAAGAGGGTAAAGTAACTAGTCCTGAAGTCGCGGTAGCAAAATTACAGGGTCGTTATACAACGGATGATGGTTACGTTTTTAATGCTTCAGATATTATCAAAGATACGGGTGATGGTTACATAGTACCACATGGTGGTCATTATCATTTCATTCCTAAAGGTGATTTGTCAGCTAGTGAGTTAGCTACAGTCAAAGCTTATTTATCTAGCAGTAGTTCTACGCTAAACCAACCGTTGTCTTTGACAACGAGTAAAGATATTTCTTCATTCGATGATGGCTATGTTTTTAACATCAATGACATTGTAAAAGATAGCGGAGATGCTTATATTGTAAGGCATGGTGATCACTATCATTATATTCCTAAATCCACGCTTAATAACAGTCACCCCAAATCCTCTCATCAAAGTACACCAAGTTCGTCACAATCAAGCCCAATAGATTTGTCTTCACATGGTCATCATGAAGAACATGATTACAGCTTTGATGCTAATCGCATAATAAATGAAGACTCTGAAGGCTTTGTCATGAGTCATGGCGATCACAATCATTACTTCTTTAAGAAGGATTTGACAGCAGACCAAATTAAGGCAGCGATGGAACACTTGAAAGGTAAATTACCAGTCGCGCCAAGTTTAGAAAATGATAAAAATCACGAATCGGTTGAGTCATTGGTTTCTAAAGTTGAAAAAGTTCAAAAAGAATTAAATGATTTGACAAGTGTTAATTCTATGACAAATCTACCAAAATCAGATAATAAAACGGCTACTGAAAATACTACTACAAAAGAAAAACAATTTTCTGGAATCCATTATAAAACGAGTGACGGATTTTTATTTGATGGAAATCATATTATTGGTATATCAGGAGAAAACTTATTAGTAGCGCATAATGGAAATATGAAAGATATTCATGTCATTCCATTTGAACAATTAGTCCATACAAAATGGGAAAGTTTAATTCCAAAAGAACATTTAGAGGTAGCTAAAGCTCGCTATAATGGGACTGCAACAGCTCCTAAAGAGGAGTATCACCATGCTGATGCAACGAAGCCAGCAGAAATGAGTGAGTTAGATAAAAAAATCGAAGAAAAAATTGCAGGAATCATGAAACAATACGGTGTAAAACGTGAAAGTATTGTAGTCAATAAAGAAAAAAATGCGATTATTTATCCACACGGAGACCACCATCATGCTGATCCAATTGATGAACATAAGCCAGTTGGAATTGGACACTCTCATAGTAACTATGAACTCTTTAAACCAGAAGAAGGAGTTGCTAAAAAAGAAGGAAACAAGGTTTATACAGGTGAAGAATTGGCAAGTGTTGTAAAACTATTGAAAAACAGCACATTTAATAACCAAAACTTTACCTTAGCAAATGGACAAAAACGTGTATCCTTTAGTTTCCCACCAGAATTAGAGAAAAAATTAGGAACAAATATGATGGTGAAATTAACGACTCCAGACGGGAAAGTGATTGAGAAATTATCTGGAAAAGTATTCGGTGAAGGAGTAGGAAATATTGCTAATTTTGAATTAGATAAACCTTATTTACCAGGAGAAACTTTTAAATACACCATTACTTCAAAAGATTATCCAGAAGTGAACTACGAAGGACAATTTACGATTCCAAGCTCATTAGCTTACAACATGGCAAGTCATACGATTTTCTATCCATTCCATGCAGGGGATACTTATTTACGAGTGAAACCTCAATATGTAATACCCAAAGGGACTGAAGCTTTAGTCAGAGTGTTTGATGAATTTCATGGAAATGCGTACTTAGAAAATAACTACAAAGTGGGCGAAATTCAATTGCCTATTCCAAAATTAAATCAAGGAACAACAATGACAGCAGGAAATAAAATTCCAGTAACCTTCATGGCAAATGCTTATTTGGATAATCAATCGTCTTATATTGTAGAAGTTCCAATTTTGGAGAAAGATAATCAAACAGAAAAAGCTGGAGTTTTATCACAATTTAAAGGACATGAAAAAGGAGAAAGCATAAAAGACGAAGAATTACCAAAAATAACTGAAAAACTTGGAGAATCAAAACCTGCAGAAAAAGAGGGAACAGCAAAAACATCTGATAAAGTAGAAGAAACGCCAAAGCCAGAAGGGGAAATCTTAAAACCTGGTATAGAAAAACCAATTGAAAATCCTATTTCAGACCCAATGCTAGAAGAAGTTCCAACGGTAGATCCAGTTCAAGAAAAAGTGGCTAAATTTGCAGAAAGTCATGGAATGAAGTTAGAAAACGTCTTGTTTAATATGGACGGAACAATTGAATTACATTTACCAAGTGGAGAAGTCATTAAAAAGAATATGGCTGATTTTACAGGAGAAGAACCTAATGGAAATGCTGAAAATAAAATGTCTGAAAACCTAGCACCATCTCCTGAAAAAGCTGAAACACAACCAAGGGCAAATAAACCAGAAACCGTTTTACCAGAAGTACCAAAACCAAATGAAAAACCTGTAAAACCTGAAAATTCAACAGATAATGGTATGTTGAATTCTACAGGAAATGTAGGAGTTGTCCCTATTTTAGAACCAGGATTAGAAGAAGCACCTGCAGTAGATCCAGTACAAGAAAAAATTGCAAAATTTGCTGCTAGTTATGGATTAGGATTAGATAGCGTCTTGTTTAATATGGATGGAACAATTGAATTAAGATTGTCAGGTGGAGAAGTGATAAAAAAGAATTTATCTGATTTTACAGCGTAAAGAATAGCATTAGAAAAAGTCTGAATCAAAAATGAAGTTCTCTCAATATTTTGGGAGAGCTTTGTTTTTTTATTAATATATAAAATCTCTTGACATACAAGTTAAAAAGAGGTAGAATATTTACTGGTTAATTAATTGGTTAAACAACCAGTTTAGGAAAAGCTCTTTAACCGAGAAAAAGAAGCTAAGAAATAGCTTCATCATTTATTGAAATGAGGAGTTTATGAAATTTAATAAAAAGTATATAGTAGCTGGATCAGCTGTTATCGTATCCTTGAGTCTTTGCGCCTATGCACTGAACCAGCATCGCTCGCAGAAAAATAAGGACAACAATCGTGTCTCTTATGTGGATGGTGGCCAGTCAAGTCAGAAAACTGAAAACTTGACGCCAAATCAGGTTAGTCAAAAAGAAGGAATTCAGGCTGAGCAAATTGTTATCAAGATTACAGATCAGGGCTATGTGACGTCACACGGTGACCACTATCATTATTATAATGGTAAAGTTCCTTATGATGCCCTCTTTAGTGAAGAACTTCTGATGAAGGACCCAAACTACCAACTTAAGGATGGAGATATTGTCAATGAAGTCAAGGGTGGTTATATCATTAAGGTTGATGGAAAATATTATGTTTATCTGAAAGATATTTCCCATGCTGATAATGTTCGAACCAAAGATGAAATTAACCGTCAAAAACAAGAACATATCAAAGATAATGAGAAGGTCGGCTCTGATGTTGCTGTAGCAAGGTCTCAGGGACGCTATACGACAGATGATGGCTATGTCTTTAATCCAGCTGATATTATCGAAGATACGGGTGATGCTTATATCGTTCCTCACGGAGGACACTATCACTACATTCCAAAAAGTGATTTGTCTGCTAGTGAATTAGCAGCAGCCAAAGCTATTCTAGCTGGCAAAAATACGCAACCGAGTCAATTAAGCTATTCTTCAACAGCTAGTGACAATAATACGCAATCTGTAGAACAAGGATCAACTAGTAAGACAGAAAGCAAAGCTGAAAATCTCCAAAGTCTTTTGAAGGAACTCTATGATTCACCTAGTGACCAACGTTATAGTGAATCAGATGGTTTGGTCTTTGACCCTGCTAAGATTATCAGCCGTACTGCAAATGGAGTTGCGATTCCGCATGGCGACCATTACCACTTTATTCCTTACAGCAAACTCTCTCCTTTAGAAGAAAAGATTGCCAGATTGGTTCCTATAGGCGGAACTGGTTCTACGGTCTCTACAAATGAAAAACCAAATGAAGTGGTATCTAGTCTAGGAAGTCTTCCAAGTAATTCATCTACTTTGAATCATGCTTCGTTGTCTACGAATAAAACAATCTCTTCAACATCAGATGGTTATATTTTTAATCCAAAAGATATCGTTGAAGAAACAGCTACAGCTTATATCGTCAGACATGGTGATCATTTCCATTACATTCCAAAATCAAATCAAATTGGGCAACCGACTCTTCCAAACAATGGTCTAGCAACACCTTCGCCATCTCTTCCAGCCAATCCTGGTGTTTCACATGAGGAACATGAAGAAGATGGACACGGCTTTGATGTCAATCGTATTATCGCTGAAGATGAATCAGGATTTATCATGAGTCATGGTGATCATAACCATTACTTCTTCAAGAAGGATTTGACAGCAGATCAAATTAAGGCAGCGCAGGATCACTTGAAAGGTGTAAGAACAGGAACACCAAGTCCAGCACATGATGACGATGATGATCATGATGAAGATGCACATGGTAATCATCATGACGAACATGGACACGGCTTTGATGCCAATCGAGTTATCAGTGAAGATGCCGCAGGCTTTGTCATGACTCATGGTGACCACAATCATTACTTCTTTAAGAAAGATTTGACACCAGAACAAATCAAGGCAGCACAGGATCATTTGAGAGGTAAAACGCCAGTAACACCAAGTCCAGCACATGATGACGATGATGATCATGATGAAGAAGCACATGGTCATCACCATGACGAACATGGACACGGCTTTGATGCAGATAAAGTCATTAGTGAAGATGCGGCAGGCTTTGTCATGACTCATGGTGACCATAATCATTACTTCTTTAAGAAAGATTTGACACCAGAACAAATCAAGGCAGCACAGGATCATTTGAGAGGTAAAACGCCAGTAACACCAAGTCCAGCACATGATGACGATGACGATCATGATGAAGAAGCACATGGTCATCACCATGACGAACACGGCCATGATTTTGATGCCAATCGAGTTATCAGTGAAGATGCGGCAGGCTTTGTCATGACTCATGGTGACCACAATCATTATTTCTTTAAGAAAGATTTGACAGCAGAGCAAATCAAGGCAGCTCAAGATCATTTGAAAGGTAAAACGCCAGTAACACCAAGTCCAGCACATGATGATGACGATGATGATCATGATGAAGAAGCACATGGTCATCACCATGAAGCACATGGTCATCACCATGAAGCACATGGTCATGGTTTTGATGCCAATCGAGTTATCAGTGAAGATGATCAAGGATTTGTTATGTCCCACGGTGACCACAATCATTATTTCTTTAAGAAAGATTTGACAGCAGAGCAAATCAAGGCAGCGCAAGACCATTTGAAAACACATCATGATGCAGAGCCTGTAAAACCACTTGCAAAATCTGTTGAATTATTCTCTAAAGATGCTAGTGATGAAGAAAAAATAGCTTATATTTCTAAGACCTACGGGGTTCCACTTGAAGCTATTAGAATTTCAAACGGATTCTTTGTATTTGGTAATCCAGATCAAGCCTACGATCCGACTCATATCCATCCCTATGCTGTTCGTAAGGAACATGTTCGACTTCCACTCCAAACTGGCAATCCAGAACTTGATTTCTTAAATGAACTTTATACGACTGCCTTACGTGATGGGGTGTCTCCTTATAGCTTACAGGTAGAAAATGGTAGTTTTGTGATTCCTCATGGTGACCACAATCACTACATCAAGGTTCAAACCAAGGGCTATGAAGTAGCTTTGAAAAATAAAATTCCAGCTCTCCAATCCAACTATCAACCTGGAGCGTTTGATGAGAAAGTAGTCTTGGCTAAAGTAGATCAACTTCTAGCTGAAAGTAGAACGATTTACCAAGATCAACCTATTAAACAAAGACAAATTGAGTTGGCTTTGGGTCAATTTACTGAGAGTATGAAGAAACTTGCAACCAACTCGACTGCGGGTTATCTTGCAAGACTTGATCTCTTTGATAAGCAATATATCCATATTGATGGAAGTGTCAAACCAGTCGAAACAAGTGCTTTAGATAAGAAATATCAGGCCTTGATTGATAAAATCAATACACTTGATACTGACTCTTATGGACTTCCGAAAAAAGATCTTCTAGTTCGACTCCAAGAAGCTAAGTTGGCTAAAGATGAAGCTGGTTTATCAGCAGTTGAATCACAACTTCAAGCCCTACAAGACTTTAATGATCGTACTGGTGATACAACAGTGGAATACATCAAGTACTTCTATGAGCATGTAAATGATGGTCGTTTAAGTGATGAACTTCGTAATAAAGCAGCTAATTTGACTTTTACTTTATATCAATCCCAATCCTTCCGTAAGGCTGTGGACTTGAATAAACTGTTCCCAAGCATTTACCAAACAAAACAAAAAGTAGAAGAGGCTTTGAAAAATCAACCAACTTCTGCAAAAGTAAATGAAACAGTTTTAGATAAAGAAAAAGTTGATAGTCAATCTGCTAAGCAAGCAATCTATGAATTCCTTAAAGAACTCTATCCTAATCTTAAGAAAGAGGAACATGTTAATCATGTTAGCAAAGAGCAAGTTGAAACTATCTTAACTAAAGCAGAGCAATTCTTAGCTCAAGTTAAAGAAGTAGGAATCAGACAATCCTTGGCAGAAGAAGTAGAAAATCTAAAAGTGGCAGCTAGCAAGGCTGATGCAGATTTGGATGAAATCAATGTCCAAGTTAACGATCTATTGACACGTATTGTAGCTACTCTGCAAAAAGAGAAAGAGACTGCGCAACAAGATCCACAAATAATTAATCTACATAAACAACTCTATGGATATATCAACTCATTACATAAGTATTTAGAAGATAACAATGGTTCAAATGAAGAATTTGAAAAAGTTGATAAACTATTCGAACAGCTTGATACTGATGTGAAAAATAGTGATAAGGAAGCTTTACTTGAATTAGCGAAAACAATAGTAGCCTTGACTCAAGAAATCAAGTCAAAATCAAGAGCAAGTGAAGAAACAACTCCAGCAACAAATGCTGAATCAAATGGTGATAAGACAAGTGCTGAGAATCAGCCAAACGCAACTGCAGAATCTAACAGTGAGACTGTAAGCGACGAAAGCAAACCAAGCAACACAAGAGATTCTAAACCTGCTGAATCAACTTCAGAAAAGGAAACAACAGAATCTACAACAAGTACTGGAAATCAAGAAAAACCAGCTCAATAAAAAAAGGCGAAGTAGCTGAGCTACCTCGTCTTTTTAGTCTCTATAAGCTACGATACCAATGATGGTATCAACTGCACGTTCCATGGTCTGAAGGCTGACGTATTCAAAACGTCCGTGCATGTTCTCGCCGCCAGCAAAGATATTAGGAGTTGGGATTCCCATAAAGGAAATTTTAGAGCCGTCTGTCCCGCCACGAATTGGTTCGATAATAGGCTTGATCCCTAAGTCCTCCATAACGGCCTTAGCAATGGTAATTGGAGTCATGTCTTTCTCAATGACTTCTTTCATATTGTAGTACTGGTCTGTCAAGTTTAGGGTGACACGGTCACTACCAAGTTCTTGATTCATCTTATCAACAATAGACTGCATAGCTGCTTTACGCGCTTCAAAAGCATCTTTTTCAAAATCGCGAATAATGTAGCTTGCACGGGCCTCCTCAACACTACCTGTCACATCCATTAGATGGTAGAAGCCTTGGTAACCTTCTGTTAACTCAGGTCGGTCATTCTCTGGAAGTTGATTATGAAAATCAATTGCTAGCTGAAGGGCGTTTACCATTTGCCCTTTTGCTGTACCAGGGTGGACATTGCGTCCTTGGAAATGCAATTCAGCACCAGCTGCTGAGAAAGTCTCATACTGAAGTTCGCCTAGTGGTCCTCCATCAACAGTGTAGGCAAAATCAACATCAAAATCTTCTGCATCAAATTTATTAGCACCAACACCAATTTCCTCATCTGGACCAAAACCAACACGAATTTCACAGTGTTTGATTTCAGGGTGAGCAGTTAGATATTCAATGGCAGTCATAATTTCAGCAATTCCAGACTTGTCATCAGCACCTAGTAAGGTTGTTCCATCGGTTGTGATGAGCGTTTGTCCTGGATATTTCTCTAGACTCTTAAAGTCAGCTGGATCTAATTTAAAACCAGAATTCCCTAGTTCAATCACACCACCATCGTAGTTTTCAATCACCTGTGGATTAATTCCTTCGGCATTAAAATCAGCAGTATCCATGTGGGAGATGAAGCCAATCTTACGTGTTAAAGACGGATCATTAGCTGGCAAGGTACCAATCGCAAAACCATTTGGAAGGTAGTAGACGTTTTGAAGTCCAACACGTTTCATTTCTGGAATCAGGACATTGGTCGCGAAGTCAACCTGACTCTGTGTACTTGGAGTAGTAGTAGAGTGTTCATCAGAGCGCGTGTTGACCTTAACGTAGGTTAAGAAACGTTCCAAGAGATTTGGGTAAGTCATAAAAAAACTCCTTTTGAATTCATTTTTTCCATTGTATCATAGAAAGAAGAGAAAAACAAAAACAGAAGAGTGAGAATGTCACTATCTTGGCGTTTACTTATTAATCATTTAGTGATAAAATAATGGCATTTACTTATTAATGAATTAATGATAAAATATACTTGATAAGAATATCACAAGGAAGTAGTTATGAAAAAAGCAATTTTAATGATGACCTTCGGTTCGCCAGAAGAGATTACCTTTGAAGGTGTGGCTGATTTTTTCACAAATATTCGTCGTGGAGTGAGACCTCAAGATCACGAGATTCAAACCCTCTATGACAATTATGTGCGAATTGGAGGGACCCCTCTGCAAAAAATTACTCGTGAAGAGGTTGCCTTGGTAGAAGCTAGATTGGGAAATGAATACAGTGTCTATTTTGCCAATAAGTTTTCCAGCCCCTTTATTCCAGATGTGATCGGTCAGATGGAAGCAGACGGCATTGAGCAGTGTATTTGCTTGATTTTGGAGCCTCATTATTCTTTCTATTCTGTCATGGGCTATGAGAAATTTTTAGAAAGCAAACAAATTCAATTTTTGGTCATTAAGGACTGGTATCAAGAAGAAGCTCTCTTAAACTATTGGGCAGATGAAATTGATAAGATTTTAAAAGAAGAAGTAAAGCAGGATAGCTTTAAAGTCATTTTTTCAGCCCACAGTGTGCCCATTTTTGCCTTGGATTTTGGTGACCCATATATTGATCAAATTTTCGAAAATAGCCAGCTAGTCGCTGAAAAATTGGGCTTGAATTCAGAACAATATACCAACACTTGGCAGAGTGAAAGTGATATCGGTATCCCATGGATTAAACCAGATGTCTTGGAGTATCTTAGAGAACAGAAAGAACATCCAGACCATTACATTTTTGTTCCTATCAGCTTCATCAGCGAGCATATTGAAGTCTTGTTTGATAACGATGTGGAATGTTATGACTTATGTCAGGAATTTGGGGTAAGCTACCATCGTCCACCAATGCCAAATACAGATTCTCGCTTGATTGATGCCTTGGTCAATACCGTCAGAGCTAATGAGGACAAAGAATTTAAGGAATTTCTTCCAGAAGAAGAAACCTTTGATGAGTTAGTTCCTTCAGATGAGACGAAAAACATTTTGGCCGAATCACAAGACTTACAAATGCCAGAATTTGTGAAAAAACTGATTGAGAAAAAAGGTCGTGAAAATGTTAAGATGCCTTATCTTATCAAGAAAATGCTTGAGAAAGCAGGTAAGTTACCGAAAGAGTAAAGAAAAAGAGTCTGGGACAAAATAGTTCTCAGCCACAAAAAAGCTAGAGATTTCCAATAGCGGAACTCTAGCTTTTTAATTTTGAGTCGTTCTCTTATTGTATTTTAGGAGGTTATTGGCCATAAGTACCAATCCCATGTCAATTCTCACTTGACGCTTGCCCCTCAGATTACATCTCTTGTACCCCAAACAAGCCTTTATCTGCCCAAAGACAGGTTCCACATCAATCTTGCGTTGAGCGAAAATCTGTCTACCTTGGGGAGATAAAAGCGCCTGAC